>CALXMV010000027.1 GCA_944389565.1 uncultured Kiritimatiellota bacterium | reverse complement strand
AAACGCTTCAGAGCTTCCTTCGACATCTCGACACTTGAGCAACTACTCTTCCCTTGATTTTTATGCGTTTGCCCTGCGCTCTGCCCCGGGCGTGCGATTTTGCTATGCTTTTGCCCATGCGATTGGATTTGACGGGCTTGAAGGCGGCGTTGGCCGCGAACGAACCGGTGGTGCTCTCCGCGGCGCCCGGCACGGGCAAGACGACGCGCGTGCCGCCCGCATTGCTGGGCGAGCCGTGGTTGGCGGGGCGGAAGATTCTGGTGTTGGAGCCGAGACGCCTGGCCGCGCGGCGGGCGGCGCAGTTCATCGCCGAACGGCTTGGCGAGCGTCCGGGTGGGACGGTCGGTTGGCAGGTGCGCCTGGAGCGGTGCGTCGGCCCGGAGACGCGCATTGAGTTCCTTACCGAGGGGTTGCTCGCGCGGCGTATCGTGGACGACCCGGAGCTCGCCGACGTGTGCCTCGTGATCTTCGACGAGTTCCATGAGCGGGCATTGCCGCTTGACGTCGCCTTCGCACTGACGCGTGAGGTGCGGGAGGCGCTACGGCCGGATCTGCGTCTGTTGGTGATGTCCGCCACGCTTCAGGGGGAGGTCCTGCCCGGCGCACGGCGGATCGACCTGCCGGCCGAGGCCTTCCCCGTGGAGACACGCTATCTGCCCGGCGTCACGCCCGTGGCCGCGACCCTCCGCGCCTTGCGCGAGGAGGATGGCTCCGTGCTGGTCTTCCTGCCGGGGGAGGCTGAGATCCGTGCGGCCGCGGAGGCGCTCCGCGCGGCCGACCTGCCGCCGGATGTCCGCATCGCCCCGCTTTACGCCGCGCTTGACCGGCGCGACCAGGACTTCGCCGTGGCCCCGCCGGAGCCGGGCATCCGAAAGGTCGTGCTGGCCACCTCCATCGCCGAAAGCTCGCTCACGATCGAGGGAATACGCGTGGTGGTCGACAGCGGCTTGGCGCGCGTGCCGAGATTCACCCTGCGCAACGGCCTCACGCGGCTTGTCACGCGGCGCATCCCGCTGGACCGCGCCGCCCAACGGACCGGGCGCGCGGGGCGTCTCGGCCCCGGGATCTGCCTGCGCCTCTGGGACGCGCGCGAGAACCTGACGTTGCCCAAGGTCTCCCAACCGGAGATTTTGGAGGCGGACCTCACGCAGACGGCGCTACTGTGCGCCGAATGGGGCGGCGACGGCCTGCCGTGGCTCACCCCGCCGCCCCCCGGCGCCTGGGCCCACGCGCAGACGACGCTTCGGGCGCTCGGCGCACTCGACGCCGCGGGGCGCCTCACGCCGTTGGGCCGGGCGATGGCGCGGTTTCCCGTCCATCCCGCGCTCGCCGCCATGATGATCCGGATGCGCGAGGTCGATCCCGCCGGCGGTGCGCTCCTGGCCGCCATCCTCTCCGAGGGGGAGCGCCTCCCCCGTCTGCGGGCCTTGGGGGATTTCCGACGCGTCATCGAGGAGACGCTCCGCGAACGGCCGCGCGAGATCTGGCAGTTGGCGCGACGGTGGGCCGGCGGGCGCGACCCCACGCCGACCCATTCGCCCGACGCGCTCGTGCCCTACCTGCTTTGGGCGTTTCCTGGGCATTTGGCACACCGGCGCGGCGGGACGGGCCGTTACCTGCTCGCGGCCGGCTTCGGGGCCGCGCTCCCCCCCGACTCGCCGCTCCTCAGCGCCGAATGGCTGGTCGCCGCCCGCATGAGCGATGGCGACGCCGAGGCCAGAATCCTCTGGGCCGCGCCGCTTGCCGAGGGTGACCTCGACCTCCTCCCCCGCACGCGTCACACGCGGGTGGAGTGGGACAAGGCCAGCGGCCGCATCGTCGCCGCCGAGGAGGAGCGCGTCGGCGCGATCGTCTTGCGCGCCCGCCCGCTCCGGGAAATCCCGCCCGAGGCGCGCGCCGAGGCCGAACGCTGCAGGCTCGCCCATCTGGGCCTCCCCTGGGACGCCCCATGCCGCGCCCTCGCCGACCGCATCGCCTTCCTGCGCGGGGCCTTGCCGGACGAAGGTTGGCCGGCGCTGGACGATGCCACGCTCATCGACCGGCTCGCCGCATTACCCGGGCAGACGCTTGGTGACGTCCTGCGCGCGGCGCTCGCCGAGAGCGGCCACACCATGCGCGAACTTGACGCCGAGGCACCCACCCACTTCACCGTGCCCAGCGGCTCACGGATGCAGGTGCGCTACGAAGGTACGCAACCTTACGTCGCGGTCCGCATTCAGGAGGTTTTCGGACTCAAGGCCACCCCGCGTCTTGCCCATGGGCGCGTCCCCTTGTTGCTGCACCTGCTTTCCCCCGCGCAACGCCCCGTCCAGGTCACCTCCGACCTCGCCAGTTTCTGGGCGGATGGCTACGCGACCGTCCGCAAAGACCTGCGCGGCAGATATCCGAGGCATTACTGGCCCGAGGATCCCACCCAAGCCATCCCGACACGCCGGGTGCGCCCGCCGCAGGGTCAGTGCTGAATGAGCTTCTCGTTGAGGAAGAGCGACCGCAGCCAGGAATCCTCGGCGACGGCGCCCTCTTGGATGAGCAGGCACAGCACGGTGACCGCGACGGCCGCGATCAGCACGCCGGCGGCGTTGGCGAGGTAGAAACGGCGCCGGTCGAAGCCAAGCAGGAAGGCCCCCACCGCCCCCGTCAGCGCACCCGTCCCAGGCAGAGGGACGCCGATGAAAATCGCCAACCCCCATTCGCCGTATTTCTCGACCACCGGGCGCAACTTCTCTTGGCGCTTCTCGACGTGCGGCCAGACTTTCGTGGCGAACCACGTCCAATGTCTGCGCAACAGCGCCAGGATGGGCAGGAGAATCTCGTAGACGACGATCCCCTGGAGGATGTTCGCCGCCACGCAGATCGCCACCACCCACCACCACGCCAGCGACACGCCAAACCATGCGTGCAGGGCAAAGAACCCGATCGGGATCGAGGCGCGAAGCTCCAGAAGCGGCAGAAACGAGAAGAAGACGAGCGTGAGGATGGCCAGGAAGAGTTGCATGGGACTCCGGTCAGGGATGGGTTAGGGATTCAGGATAGGTCAGGGTTTGAGGAAAAGGCCGGTGCGCCATTCGCCGATGAGGAGCGAGCGTGCCTCGCGCAGGCCTTGGGCCTCGAAGGCCGCCCGCACCTCCGGATAGAGCGACTCCAGAATGCCGGAGGCCACCAAGGCCCCGCCCGGGAGCACCGCGCAGGCGACCTCCGCGGCGTGCTCGATGAGCACGGGCCCCAGGATGTTGGCCAAGACGACCGCCCCTTGGTCGAGGTTGGCCGCCAGATCGCGCGGCTCGAAGGGGATGCGCACCCCGTTCAGCACAGCGTTCTCCCGCGCCACGGCCACCGCGTCGGGGTCGTAATCGAACCCCCGCACATGTGTGAAACCAAGTTTCCGCGCGGCGATGGCGAGGATGCCGCTGCCGCACCCCATGTCCAGCACCGGCCGGGCGAGGTCACCCCGGGCCAACTCGTCCAGGAAGGCCAGGCACGCGCGGGTCGTCGGATGCTTGCCGGTGCCAAAACTCATCCCCGGATCAAGCGTCACCACCGCCTCCCCCGGGGCGGGCGCATAGGGCTCCCACGACGGCCGGATGACCACACGCGGCGAGACATGCTCCACGTGGAAGAACCGTTTCCACGCCTCCGACCAATCCGCCGCCGGCAAGGTCTCGATGGTCGGCTCCACCGCGAACCCCGCCAAACGCGCCGTCTCGCGCAACGTCCGCGTGACCTCCTCCGCCCGCCCGGACTCCTCCAAGAAGATGTCCAGCCGCGCCGCATGCGTCTCGACATCCTCCCACACCGTCGGCGTGAAGGAGTCGCCGTCCAACAGCTCCAGCAGCGTGTCCGCCGCCTCCGGCGAAGGCAATGTCGTCGATACCACCGTTACGTCTTGCGCTTTCATGGCGGGGGATTATAGCAAAACGGCGACACCGCGTTTGGGGCGCCCCCGCAACCACCAAAGCAACTCGCCTTCCGCCAAAAGCAGGGAGGGTTTTGCCCCAAAGTCGGGAGGGTTTGGGGGCAAGTATGCGCATGGTCGGGGTGAGACTCGGATGGATGGCGAGGCGGACACCCCGCCTCGGGCGTTCGTCACGCCCCCGCGGACCTGGCACGCCACCCCGCCTTTGGCAGGTTTACCTTTTGTTATTTTCCCGTTTTTTTCACTTGACGGCGGGAAGGTAAAAGGAGTACACTTAAATCATCTTTTCCTTGAGGTAGCCGAACCATGCAAGAACGCTTGATCGCCTTCCAGAAGTACGTGGAGCACCATGTGTTGCACCACTGGGGCACACCGGACGCGGGGACGCACGCGGATTGGCTTTCGGAACTGGGGCATCAGGGGTTGGCCATCTTCCATTTTGACGTGGTGATGCTCTTTGTGGTGGTGCTTCTCTTGGTGGTGCTGGCGGTGGTGGCGCGGCGGAGGATTGGGCGTGTGCCGAGCGGCTTCGGGTTGCTGATGGAGAAGTATGTGGTCTTCATCCGCGACGAGATGGTGGAGCCGAACTTCGGCGGCAAGGGCTCGGGCCGTGGCTTCATCCCCTTCTTCTGCACCCTTTTTCTCTTCATCCTGATGGCGAACCTGCTGGGGCTCATCCCGCTCTTCTCATGCGCCACGGGCAACATCAACGTGACGGGCGCGTTGGCGCTTGTCTTCTTCGCGGTGGCTTTGGCGGCGACGGCAAGGAGGGGGGGGATTCGTGGGTTGGGCGCGGCCTTCATGCCTAAGGGATTGCCGGGACTCCTCGGGCCGTTGATGTTCGTCATGGAGGTCATCTCGTTTTGCACGCGCACCATGGCGTTGATGATTCGTCTCTTCGCCAACATGATGGGCGGGCACATCATGCTCTACATCATGGCCGCGATGACGGCCATCGTGGGGAGCCTCTTCGCGTCGCCGACGGTGCTGGTTGCGAGTTGCCTTTATCTCTTCGAGCTTTTCGTCGCTTTCCTGCAGGCTTACGTCTTCACGATGTTGGCTGCGGTATTCATCGGGATGATGGTTCATCCCCAACACTGACAGACAGAGAGGAACACGGACATGGGCATGAGTGCGATCGGTGCGGGTCTTGCGGCCGTCGGCGCGGGCATTGGCATTGGCTTGGCGGCTTGGGGCGCCCTGAACGGCATGGCGCGCCAGCCTGAGATGGCTGGCAAACTGCAAACCGCGATGTTGATTGCCGCGGCACTGGTCGAGGGCGTGGCCCTCTTCGCCGTCGTTGTCGCCTTCCTCAAATAAAGGGGACGCGATGGTCGCGCAGACGACGCAGACAACCGGGCAGCCCGACAAGCCGGAGGCGCCCGGCAACGTGATGGGCTTTGATCAGACGGTCATCGTCTGCACGTGGCTTGCTTTCCTCATCGCGTTCGTGGTGCTGGGCAAGTTCCTCTGGAAGCCCATCCTCCACTGGCTTGAGAGCCGCGAGGAGGAGATCCGCACGTCGCTCGACGACGCCGCGGCCGCCCGCAAGGCCGCCGCCGAGGCGGATGCCAAGGCCGAGCAGGTCGTGGCCGACGCCGAGTGCGAGGCCCGCGCCAAGGCCGACGCCATGGCGGTGGCCGCGCGCAAGCACGTCGCCGAGTTGGAAAGCGAGGCGCGCGAGGCCATCGCCGCCAAGCGCCGCGCCGCCGAGGCCGACATGGCCGACGAACGCGCCGCTGCTCTGCGCAAACTCTCCGAGCAGGCCGGCGGCGAAATCGCCAAGGCGCTCGATCGGATGCTCCCCGGCTTGCTGACCGACGCCCAGCGCCAAGCCTATCAGGATCAAATCGCCGCCGACGTGCGGTTCCAGTGAGGCCACGGGATGTACAACGACGAGGAAGCCGCACGCCCCTACGCCCGAGCGCTCGTCCAGGCCGCCCAGGATCTGGGCTGCCTCGACCGCGTGCGCGAGGACATGGAGGCGTTGGCGGCGCAGTGGAAAGGCTCCGAGGCGTTGCGCGATTGGGCGCGGGGCTTCCACAGTATGCCACGTGCCGCCCACCGCGAGACGGTCGACGCCCTGTGGGGTGACACGATGGCCCCGCCGACCGTGGCCCTGCTGGAAGCGCTCTCCTTGGGTGGGTTGATGCCGGCCATCCCTGCGGTGATCCGCGCCTTCCGCCGCTTCGCCGACAAGGCGGAGGGGCGGGTGGACGTCTCGCTCGTCTTCGCCGCGCCGCCGAGCGAGGCCACCGAGGCAAGCCTCCGCAAACGGATTTTGGAGGCGTACGGGGAGCGGACGCGCCTGAACGTCAGCACCGATCCCTCGCTCGGCGCCGGGCTGATCGTCCGCGCGGGGCACACCCAGATTGACGGTTCCCTGGCCGGGCGCCTGCGCCGCCTGCGCCAAGCCTTCGCACAGTGAGGAAGATTTCGCACCATGAAGACCCAATTGAAGCCCGATGAACTCTCCGCGCTCCTGCGCCAACGCATGGAGAGCACGGATAAGCGTATCGACACCTCCGAGTTCGGCACCGTGCTGAGCGTGGGCGACGGCATCGCCCGCGTGGACGGCTTGGACGGCGTGATGTACAACGAGTTGGTGGAGACCGAGAACGGCGTCGCCGGCCTGGCACTGAACCTGGAAGAGGACGTGGTGGGCGTGGCCGTGCTCGACAGCGACATCAACGTGCGCGAGGGCGACCGGTTCCACCGCACCGGGCGCGTCGTCTCCGTGCCCGCCGGCCCGGCGCTCACCGGGCGCGTCGTCGACGCCCTCGGCCGCCCGCTCGACGGCAAGGGGCCCATCGCCGCCGACGCGCAGATGCCCGTCGAGGCCGCCGCCGCCTCCATCGTCGAGCGCAAGAACGTCGACACCCCTTTGCAGACGGGGTTGGTGGCCATCGACGCGCTCACCCCGATCGGCCGCGGCCAGCGCGAGCTGATCATCGGTGACCGCAAGACCGGCAAGACGACCATCGCCGTCGACACCATCCTCAACCAGAAGGAGACGGGCGTCCACTGCTTCTACGTGGCCGTGGGGCAGAAGCTCTCTACCGTCGCCGCGCTGCACAAGCAGCTCGACGAGGCCGGCGCGATGGCCTACACCACCATCATCCTGGCCAACGCCTCCGAGCCCGCCCCGTTGCAATATCTGGCCCCCTACGCCGGGTGCGCGATGGCCGAGTACTGGATGAACCGCGGCGGCCATGCGTTGGTCATCTATGACGACCTCACCAAGCACGCCCAGGCCTATCGCCAGATGTCTCTGCTCCTGCGCCGCCCGCCGGGGCGCGAGGCCTTCCCCGGCGACGTCTTCTACCTCCACAGCCGCTTGTTGGAGCGTGCCGCGCAACTCTCCGACGCGAAGGGTGGCGGCTCGATGACGGCACTGCCCATCGTCGAGACCCAGGCCAACGACATCTCCGCCTACATCCCCACCAACGTCATCTCCATCACCGACGGCCAGATCTTCCTGGAGGCCGGCCTCTTCCACGAGGGCCAGCGTCCCGCCATCAACCCCGGCATCTCCGTCTCCCGCGTGGGCGGCGACGCCCAGCTCAAGGCCATGAAGAAGGTCGCCGGCCCGCTCCGCGTGCTTCTTGCGCAATACCGCGAGCTTGAGGCCTTCTCCTCCTTCTCGTCGGATCTCGACGCGGGCACGCTCGAACAGTTGGCCACCGGCCGCGCGCTCATGCACGCCATCCGCCAGATGCCCGGTAGCCCGATGTCCGTGGCCCACCAGGTCGCCATCCTCTACGCCGGCACCAACAAATGGCTCGTGCGCATCCCCGTCGCGCGTCTGCCGCAGGCCCTCAAGGCCCTTGGCGCCGCGTTGCAGGAGACGCAGACCGGCCAAGCCTACGATGCGCGCTTCCGCAAGAGCCCTGTCCTCGACGACGAGCTCAAGGCGCTCCTCGACGGCCTGATGAGGGAAACGCTGGAGCCCTTCCAGCAGAAGACCGGGAAATAAAGCGCCATGCCCAGCCTGCGCGAGTACAACGAACGCCTGGCCTCGATGGCCAGCATGGGGCGCGTCACCGGCACGATGAAGCTGGTGGCGGGCTCCCATCTCCATCGCGTCCAAAGCGAGCTCTCCAAACCCGAGGGCTTCACGCGCGCGCTCTTCGCCTTGGCCGAGGTGGCCAAGCAGCCGCGTTTCGCCAAAAACCGGATCCTGCTGCCCCCGCCGGAGAAGGACAGCAAAATCCTGCTGGTGGTGATGAGCGCCGACCGCGGGCTCTGCGGCGGCTTCAACACCGCGGTCGTCCGCGCGGTCAAGGAGTTCCACGCCAAACACGCCGCGCGCGCCGCCAAGATCGACCACTTTTACGTCGGACAGAAGGCCTACTCGGTCCTGAAGAACGACTTCCCCGGCATCGCCAAGGTGCTCCCCGCCTCCAGCCACCCCGACGTGCGGGACTCCGACCGTATCGCCAAGCGCGTCATGCGCCTCTTCCACTGGCGGTTCTACGACGAAATCTGGCTGATCTCCAACCATTTCGTCAACTCGATGACCAACGACTGCCGCACCGAGCGCCTCCTCCCCGACGCCCGGCCGCCCGTCCCCAAGGTCAAGGCCGAGCCCATGCCCTTGCCTGGCCTCATCGAGCCCAACGACGAGCAACTCCTGGAGAACATCGTCTACCTCTGGATCCAGCTTTCGCTCTACTATGCGATGCTCCACTCCGCGACCGGCGAGCTCGCCGCCCGTGTCATGGCCATGGACAACTCGACCATGAACCTGAATGCCATGATCAAAGAGCTCAAGACCCAGCGCAACCGCGCCCGCCAAGCCGCCATCACCAACGAACTCACCGAAATCGTCTCCGGCGCAGAGGCGCTGAACTGAGAAGGGACACACCTTATGGCAGACGTCACCCAGACCACCAAGGAAAACATCGGGCACGTGATTCAGGTGCTCGGCGCCGTCGTCGACATCGAGTTCGACTCCGGTATCCGCCCCCGCCTCCAGACCGCCCTGCGCACCACCAATCCCCTGCTCGACGACAAACCCTTCAACCTCGTCCTCGAGGTGGCCCAGCACCTCGGCGATTGCCGCGTCCGCGCCATCGCCATGGGCTCGACCATCGGGTTGGTTCGCGGCGCCGAGGTGAAAGACCTCGGGCGCCCCATGTCCATGCCCGTGGGCAAGGGCACGCTCGGGCGCGTCATGAACCTCCTCGGCGAGGGCATCGACGGCCAGGGCGAGGTGCAGTGCGACGAGCGCGATCCCATCCACCGCGAGCCACCCGCCTTCACCGACCAGAACCCCGAGGCCGAGATCCTCGTCACCGGCATCAAGGTCATCGACCTGCTCACCCCCTACCGCCGCGGCGGCAAGATCGGCCTCTTCGGCGGCGCGGGCGTGGGCAAGACGGTGCTCATCCAGGAACTCATCCACAACATCGCCATGGGGCACGGCGGCTATTCCGTCTTCGCCGGCGTCGGCGAGCGCACGCGTGAGGGCACCTCCCTCTATCAGGAAATGGCCGACGCGGGCGTTCTCGACAAAACCGCCATGGTCTTCGGCCAGATGAACGAGCCGCCGGGCGCGCGTTCCCGCGTCGCCCTCTCGGCACTCACCGTCGCCGAATACTTCCGCGACAAGATGAATCAGGACGTCCTCCTCTTCATCGACAACATCTTCCGCTTCACCCAGGCCGGCTCCGAGGTCTCCGCCCTGCTCGGGCGCATTCCCTCCGCCGCCGGGTACCAACCCTCGCTGGCCACCGAGATGGGCGAGCTCCAAGAGCGCATCACCTCCACCAAGGCCGGCTCCATCACCTCCGTGCAGGCCGTCTACGTCCCCGCCGACGACTACACCGACCCCGCGCCAGCCACCACCTTCGCCCACCTCGACGCCACCACCGAACTCTCCCGCGCCATCGTGGAAAAGGGCATCTACCCCGCCGTGGACCCTCTCACCTCCACCTCCTCCATGCTCGCGCCCGAAATCGTCGGCGAGGAGCATATGCGCGTGGCGAACGGCGTCCAGCAACTCCTCCAGCGCGCGAAGGAGCTCAAGGACATCATCGCCATCCTCGGCATGGACGAGCTCAGCGAGAGCGACAAGATGACCGTCGCCCGCGCCCGCAAGGTCGAGCGCCTCCTCTCTCAGCCCTTCCACGTGGCCGAGAAGTTCAGCGGCATCCCCGGACAGTTCGTCAAGCTCGAAGACACCATCCGCTCTTTCGCCGAGGTGCTCGACGGCAAGTGCGACGACCTCCCCGAGGCCGCCTTCTACATGGCCGGCTCCATCGACGACGTCCGCGAGAAAGCCCGCAAACTCGCCGCCGAGACCAAGTGAGGTGACGCATGGAGACGCCCTTCCACTTCTCCATCGAGACCCCTTCGGGCATCTTCATCGAGGGTGACGACATCACCGAGGTGGAAGTCACCACCGCCGTCGGCAAACTCGGTGTCATGGCCCGCCACGAGCCGATGGTCGCCGCCTGTCCTCCCGGCCTCATGCGTATCCGCCAAGGAGGCGAGTGGATCACCTTCCGTACCTCGCGCGCCATCCTGGTGGCCGACGGCAAGGCCGTCAAACTCCTCACCCCCCTCGCCCGCCTCGCCGTCTGAACAACGTCTCTTCCGATGGGCGCCCCCTCCCCTTGGGTGGTGTCCATTGTCACGTTTTTTTGCCCCTTGGGTTGCGGAAGTGGCGCGGGTGTGGTATCTTATCGCTGTTCCTCGCTCGGAGGCGCGGAACGCACAATCAACAAGGAAGTCCGACTCTATGGCGAGTGACGATGCGATCGAAGTCAATGGCGTGGTGGTGAAGGTGCTGCCCGCGACGATGTACCGCGTGCGGCTGGAAAACGGCCACGAGGTCTTGGCCCACATCTCGGGCAAAATGCGGAAATTCTTCATCAAAATCGCGACGGGGGACAAGGTGACCCTCGAAATCTCCCCGTACGATTTGACGAAGGGTCGCATCATTTATCGGCATAAAGCCTGATGATCCGTGCGCTCTCGTTCCTCCTTCTGCTAACGGCAGGCATACTGACGCAAGGGGTTTGGGCCGCGGAGATCGCCGTGGTCTACCCGGAGCGGTCGGTGGCGGCGAGCGAGCGCGGGTACGCAAAGGCCTTGGCGGGGCACATCCGCCGGTGGTACGCCGAAGCCGGCGTCGAGGCGGACTTGGTGGCGGAGGGGAATCTCTCCGCACGGCAGGGGCATTCGCTGATTTTCCTGGTGGATTGCCACACGCCGCCGCAGGAGACGTTGGCGGAGGTGCGGGCGGGGCTTTCCGCGGGCAAGCGCTTCGTGGTTTGCTATTCCGGGTCCGACGATCTGGCGCGTCTCTTCGGGTTGCGCGCGGCCGGGTATCGGCGAAACGGCCCATGGCGCTCGATGCGGTTCCTGGAGAATCGGCCACGCGGCGCGCCCACGGCAATCCTCCAAACCAGCGACAATCTTTTCGCGATGCGCGCGGGCGATTCCGCCGCCGTCAAACCGATGGCGTGGTGGCTCAATGCCGCGGGGCGCCCCACGGAGGTCGCATGGTGGCGAACCGTGAGGGGAAGCTACTGGATGACCCATGTGCTGACGGGTGATGGCGACGAGGCGGACAAGCGTCGGCTCGTGCTGGCCATCGCCGCCGAAAGCATCCCGGGCGTCTGGGAACGCGCGGCGCGGACGGTCCGCGACGAGGCCTTGGAGCCGCTCCGTGATGGCTCCCTCTCCGCACGCTTGCGCCGGTTGCCGCGCGAGCTGGCCGAGACGCGTGGCATGGAGCGCGCGTTGACGCTCATGCGCGCGCAACAAACCGCCACGGAGCGCGCCTTGCGGAAAGGCGGCGCCGAGGCATACCAGGCGGCGCTTGACCTGCGCACGCTCGTATCGCGCGTCTACGGCAAGACCTTCCACGCGCCGCTCGACGAAACGCGGGCCGTCTGGGATCATTCCGGGCAGGGGCTGTGGCCGGACGATTGGGGGCGCACGGCGGCGACCTTGGCCGCGCATGGCATCACCGATGTCTACGTCAATGTGGCCGGTGCGGCCTTCGCGCTTTATCCCTCGCGCGTTTTGCCGCGCAAGGGCTCGCGGGATCGGTTGGCCGAGGCGGTCGCGGCCTGCCACAAGCACGGTCTGCGCGTCCATGCCTGGCTGTTGGCGTTCTCGTGCGAGCGGGCGGCCTCTCCGGAGGCGGTGCGGGGCTTCAAGAAACGCGGTTGGACGCTCCAGGATCCCGCCGGGCAGGATCTGAACTGGCTCGACCCCACCCACCCCGCCGTCCGCCAGCGGCTCGTCGACTCCGTTCGCGAAATCGCGACCAACTACGAGGTCGATGGCATCCACTTGGATTTCATCCGGTTCCCCGGTCTGCCGCAAAGCCTCGGGCCGCGCACACGGGCGCGTTTCGAGGCCACGGCGGGCAAGGCAGCGGGGTGGCCGGAATGCGTCACAGACGCGAACGGTTCGGCACGGGCACGTTTCCTGCGGTGGCGCGCCGAGCAACTCGCCGATGCCGTCCAAGGCGTCCGTGCCTGGCTCCATGCGAACAAGCCGGCCGTCGCGCTCTCCGCCGCGGTTTATGGCAAGTATCCGTCATGCGTGGACAGCGTGGGGCAGGACTGGCTCTCCTGGCTCCGCGCCGGGCTCATCGACGTGGCCGTGCCCATGAATTACACGGAGGATCCGGCCCGGCTCTCCGATTGGCTGGGCACGCAGACGGCCGATCCGCGCCTCGCCGCGCGAATCGTCAGCGGCGTGGGCGTGACGGCCTCCGAGAGCCGCCTCTCCGCCGTGCAGGCCATGCGGCAGATCGAGACCGCTCGGCAGGCCGGTTGCCGCGGGTTCGCCTTGTTCGACCTGGACGAGACCCTCCGAACGGACATCCTGCCTGTCCTCAGAGAAAGCATCACGACGCCATGACCATCGACCTCCCCACCCCCGAACGCCAAGGCGAGCTCATCCAGATGGTGGAGGCCTGGCTCAGACGCGAATGCGTCCATCACGACTTGATCCTGAAGACGGGCGAGGATTTCTATTGGGAATATGCCTTGGACGCACGCCACTCCGGTTCCGTCTCCCTCTGTTTCGCCAAGGACGAGCGATGCGGGGGCGAACCTTACCTCACAATCGCCTTGGCCATCGAAACCGACGGCGAGAAGCCTTCCCACGACGTCGCGCTCGCCTTGCTCTCCATCGCCGAGCAACTCCCGCCCGGCATCGCCCTCTGCGAGACGTCCTCGATCGACGATGATTTCTGCCTTGCCGTCCAAGCGAAGGTCGCCCTCGACGAGGTGGGCGGGCAGACCATCCCCCATCTCGTCGCACGCCTCCGACGTGCCAAGAATCACATCGAATCGTGACGCCCCCATGCGGGAAATATGCTACAATGGCGGCACCATGATGAGGACGACATTGACGATTGTCGCGCTTGCCGCGGTGGCGTTCGCCGGGTGCGTGCGGATGACGGACGTCCGCCACGACGAGGCATTGCGACAGCAGGCGTACACGGCTTTCGCCGCGGGCGATTTCCATCAGGCGAGGCGCTTCGTGGCGCAGGCCGATGGCCTCTACGTGCCGCAAGGACGGCTTTGGCGGCGAACGTTGGATTTGCGCATGGCCACGGCGGAGGGTTCGCAACACGGTGAGTTGCGGCGTTTCCTAGAAGCTTGGGGGGAGCAGCGCGACGATTGGGACGTCGCGACGATGGCGGATGCGACCTTGACGTTGGCCGAGGCGCTGAAACCCGCGTACGCGACGGATTGGCTTTACGACTTTGACACGACCGCTTGGCCGCTCCCTTTGCGAACGCGTTACAACCTCTTGGTGGCGGAGCTTCAGCGAGGGCAAGGGGCATTGCACGACGACACGGTGGCGCGTTGGCGTCTGGGCGTGAACGGGCTTTACGCGTCCGGTCGGATCTCCGCGGCCGCTCGCGAGGCCATGCGTTGCGCCCGCGAGACCCGAAACGCCGAGGCCGCGCTCATCGCCGCGAAATTGCGGAACGAGCTGGGCGATGCGGACGGACGCGCGGAAGCCTTGGCGCTCGCGGAGACATTG
The DNA here is from genome assembly GCA_944389565.1 of uncultured Kiritimatiellota bacterium. Classification (GTDB taxonomy): domain Bacteria; phylum Verrucomicrobiota; class Kiritimatiellia; order RFP12; family DVOR01; genus Spyradenecus. Next base: position 18,102 of record CALXMV010000027.1, on the reverse strand, counting down.
GCGCCGGATGATCCGTCCTTGCGGCAGGAGGCCGGGCTCATCCGCGCGGCACGCCTCGGCGCGAAAATCGCTTTTTAAGGAGAGAGACAGTCATGACCGACGAATTGACGGCATTGCGCGAGGAAAACGCGCGTCTGAAGGCCGAGTTGGCGCAGATGAAGGATCGTTGGGAGCGGGAGCTGATCGTGGCCAAGGCCGCGTTGGTGAACGCCCAAGCGGAGATGGAGCTGATCCGTGAGCGCCTCCGCACGGCGATGATCCGCACGCTGGAGGCCGAGGACGAGGTGTTCGCCGTCCGCGAGCGTACCGCCATGGGGAACGACTGATGGGCGAGGACACGCGCCGTTGGACGCTGCGTGACGCCGCCGGCACGGTGCGTTCCGCCAACATCCCGACCGATCTGCTCGCACAGTGGGCCAGCCAGGGGGCGGTCCTCCCAGGGTTCGAGATCTCCGCCGACGGAGAAACCTGGGCCCCCGCCGAAACCCTCCCGGAATTGCGGATGACCTGGTATGTGGCCATCCCCGGGAAACCTTCCTATGGGCCGCTCACGAAAGCCGCCGCGGAGCGGCTCTTGGCCGAGGGCCATTTCCCCCGAGGGGCACATCTCGCGGAGGGGCCGGCGGAGGAGCCTGCCTGCGCGGAATTGCCCTTGCCTCCCCCGCCGCAACCACCCGAGGCCAACCGCCAGGAACTTGAGGAGACGCGGCAGCGGTTGGTGCTCCTGGAACGCGAGTTGCGCCTGAAGGATCGCCGCATCGAGGAACTCCGGCGTGAGGCCGAGGCCCGACAAGACGAGCTTACCGGCGCGACAATCGCCGAATCGCCCGCCGCGTTGGCCGCGGAGCTCCAGGCGCTCCGCTTGGAGCGCGACCATCTGCGTGAGGCCGCGCAGGAAGCCGCCGAGGCGGCAGACGCCCGTGAGCGCGCGTTGCGCCAAAGAATCGAGACGTTGGAGTCCGCCCGCGCGGCCACCCCACGGCCCGAGGCGAACGACGCCGACGAGGCGCTCTTCGCCGTCCTCACGCGTGAGGCCGAGACGTTGCGGGCCTGGCAGGAAGAGGAAGATCGGTTGGCCGAGGCGTTGCGCGACCTCTCGCGCCGCCGTGCGGCCGCCTTCGCCGACAGGTTGGCGGAAATCCGCCGGCTCACCGGCGAGACGCCTGCCGACATGTTGGCCAACGCCCTGCGCGGCAAGCCCCGCGACGTCCCATCCGTCCTGGTGCGCCGCGATGGCGAAGCGCGGGTGGCCGCGTTGGAGAAGGCGTTGCGGGAGGGCCGCGAACGCGAGACGGAGCTGCAGAAACGCTTGGTCGCATTGGAGGGGCGTGAGCGCGAATTGAGATCCCAGCTCGGCCAAGCCGAGCGGCAAACCCTTGACTCGCTTTCGCTCGACGAGAAATTACGTGAGACGGCGCAGGCCTTGGAGCGCGAGCGCGCCGCGCGTGAACGCGAGCACCAGGATTACGAACGTGTCCAAGCGCAGCTCATCCGCCGCATCGAGGAACTGGAGCGGGCGTTGCCCATCGGCGCGGCCCCCGGCGAGAGCGATGGTGGGGACGCCGCGGTTCCGGCCACCCGCGGGACCTTCGGCTGGCTTCGCAAACGCTGACCCGAGACGCGATGGCAGGCGCGTTCCCGATCCCGTTGTTTTTGGCGCCGATGGCGGAGTTCACGTCCCCGCCCATGCGGGTGCTGTGCGAGGCGTGCGGTGCCGCCCGCACCCACACCGAAATGGTCAATGCCGAGGGCGTTTGCCGTGGCGCCGAGAAGACGCTTTTCCTCTTGGAGACTTTCGGGGAAGAACAAAACCCTTGGGCGCATTTGTACGGTGCCGACCCGACGCGTTTGGCCGAGGCCGCGCGACGGGTCGAGGCGACGGGGCGGTTCAAGGGCATCGACCTCAACGCCGGCTGTCCCGTGCCCCGCATCACCGGGCAAGGCGCCGGCGCGGCGCTCCTCACTGATCTGCCGAGGCTCGGCCGTATCCTCGACGCAATCGTCAGTGCCATCCGTCTGCCGGTGACCCTGAAGACGCGCCTAGGCCCCCACCCCGCCAAACCCGTCTGGCGCGAAGTCTTATCGATCGCGCGTAGTTCCGGCGTCACGGCGGTGACGTTCCATGCCCGCTACACCTCGCAGGGTCACGCCGGCGCCGTGCACCTTGGGGCCTTGGGCGAGATCGTCGCCGCCGCGGAGGGTCTGCCCATCCATGGCAATGGCTCGGTGACCGATCGCCCAAGCGCGGAAGCGATGGCCGCGACAGGCGTCCATGGCATCCAGATCGCCCGCGCCGCGCTGGACAACCCAGGGGTTTTCATGTTTCGCCGTGTCGATCCCTGCGCCTTGGCGGAGCGGCATTTGGCGTTGGAACTCCGTTATCGTGCCTTGGCCGAGCGGTTTTCCCGTCTCTCCGCGGAAGAAGCCGCCGTGCTGACCTTCCGCAAGCACCTCTTCCGTTACTTCAAGGGAATGCCAGGCGCGAACGCCATGCGCGGCAATCTCATGCGTCTGCGCACCCTTGCCGACCTCCATGCCGCCATCGCCACCTTCCGTGGCCATATGGTATAATCGCGACATGGGAACATTGAGCTTCGAGGGCGCGGACCCGGCATTGTCCGGGAAGGCGCGGCAAATCGTGCGACGCCTCCGGGAGGCGGGGTATCAAGCGGTCTTCGCGGGCGGGTGCGTGCGCGACGCGTTGCGTGGCGCACCGGTGAAGGATATCGACATCGCGACCTCCGCGACACCGGATCAGGTGGCGTCGCTCTTCGCCGGCCACAGTGTCGGCGTGGGGCGCCAATTCGGCGTGATGGTGGTGACGCAGGACCGGACGAACTTTGATGTGGCGACCTTTCGTACGGACGGCGGTTACCAGGATGGCCGCCACCCCGAGGCGGTGACTTACGACACCGCCGAGCATGACGCCCAACGCCGCGACTTCACGGTGAACGCCCTCTTTTACGACCCCATCGCGGAGCGGGTGATCGATTACGTGGGCGGCGTGGCGGATCTGCGCGCCGGGGTATTGCGGACGGTCGGCGATCCGGCGACACGTTTCCGCGAAGATCGGCTTCGCCTTCTGCGGGCGGTGCGCTTCGCCGCAGTGTGCGAATGGAAAATCGATCCCGCCACCTGGGCCGCGCTCAAAGCCGAGGCCCCGAACCTCGGGTACGTCAGCGCCGAACGGATCCGCACGGAACTCGTCCGAATGCTCTGCGAGGCGCCCAAACCCTCCGTGGCGCTTGAGCTGTTGCGCACGGGGGGGCTTTTGACGATGGCCCTGCCCGAGCTCCTGCCGTTGTACGGTTGCAAGCAGGACCCAAAGTGGCATCCGGAAGGCGACGTCTGGACACACACGCTCAAAATGCTCGACCTCGCCCCCGCGCCGCGCACCGCGGAGCTGGCTTGGGCGCTCCTGCTCCACGACATCGGCAAACCGGCGACCTTGGAGACTGGGACTCGTGCCGATGGGACACCGTTCTTCCGCACGCCGCGCCACGCCGAGGTCGGCGCGGAAATGACCGAGACCATCCTCACGCGCCTGAAGGAAAGCCGCACGCTGACCGACACGGTCGTCGCGGCCGTGCGCAACCATATGCACTTCATCGAATTGCCGCACATGCGGCGATCCACCATGCGGAAGTTCCTTGGACGACCGACCATCGATCTGGAGTTGGAGCTTCACCGTCTGGACTGCCTCGCCTCGCACGCCGATCTCCGCCTTTACGACCTGGCGCGGAAGACGCTCGCGGGGTTCGCCGCGGAGCCTGTCCTGCCGCCACGCGCCGTGACCGGCAAAGACCTGATCGCGATGGGGTACGCACCGGGGCCGCCCCTCGGCAAGCGTTTGGACGCCTACTATGCCCGACAGTTGGAGGGCGAGCCCGGCGAACGCCTGCTCGGGGAGGCATTGCGCCGGGTGCCGGGGCGTACCGACGCGCCGCGCACCGTGGTCTTCGTGTGGGCGCCGGGGCGGAAGATCCCGCTCCCCGAGGCTTGGGACGCGCTGAGTCACGGGAAACCCGGCTGGCCGACGACCCTGCTTCTGCTGCCAGGCCGCGGGTGGTCTGGGCCGCTCCCCAAACGCTACCGTCTGGTGAGCCCCGTGGCGAACTGCACGGGTGCCATCGATTGGCCGCCCCCCGCCTCCTACGACTTGCTCATCGCGCCCCGGGGAGAGGCGCTCCCGGCCGAATTGCTCGCCGCCGGGAGGCATGTCCTCCTCGCCTGACCGCCGGATATGTTGCTGTTGCCGACGGAACGGAAGCGATTTGGCGCACGCGCGTTGCTGGGCGCCATCTACCTCTTTCTCATCGTTGGCGCCGTGACGATGGTGTGGCCGTTCCTGATGATGCTCTCCGGGTCCTTGGCAGGGCGGTTCGACTATGACGACCATTCGCCCGTCCTGCGCTCGGTGTGGACGCCAGAGGGGCGTTTCCTGCGCGTGTTATCGAGTTTCCACCCCACCTTCCCACGCGATCTCTTTCCTGACGCGCCACCCGCATGGGGCGCGTGGGGCACCGTCGCCGCCGACCCTGCCGCGCGGCTTTGGGCCCATGGCTGGCTCGAAGGGTTGCGCGACCCTGCCACCCATGCCGCCTGGCGTGCCATGGCCACCGATTATGCGGACTTCAATCGCTCATACGACCCGCGCAACTCCATCTGCGCTTACGACGAGCGGGAGGTCGCCCCCTATGTCCGGGAAGTCTTCGAGGCCCAGACCGACCATCAAGGTCCCGAGGTGGCGTTGGAGGCACTCAATCGCTCCTGGGCCATTCGCTACAACAGCTTCCATGCCATCCGTTTCCGTGCCCAAGCCCGTGCCCCGCTCCATTACCCCGATTGGGACTGGCCTTCGGATGACCCCAAGACCGCGCTCTGGCAAGATTTCAAGGTGCACTGCCGCGCCGGTGCGCAGCCTTACACCCGCACGCGCCCCTGGCTCCTCGCCCCCCGCTGGGAACGCTTTCGCGCGGAACGTGACCTCCCCCCCGCGCTTTTCCCGGGCGATCCCTCCGACCCCGCATGGCGGACCTTCGTCGAGACCGCCTACCCACGCCGCCTCCTCCGCGTGGACGTCGCCGCGCCGGGGGTGCGAACCGCTTGGACGCGGCACCTCCGGACCGTCTGCCGGACCCCCGAGGGCTATGCCGCGCTCACGGGGCGCCCAGCGCCCTCTACGCTGGCGGCGCTCCCCGTCCCGGAATACGAGAACAGCGCGCTCTGGCGCGGTTTCGTCGCCACGCTTCCCGCCGAGGCACTCCGCCCCGACTCCGCCGAGGCCGCGTGGCAACGTTTCCTGCGTTCCCGTTACGCCGATTTCGCCGCGCTCAACGCCGTTTACCGCGATGCCCATGGCCGTCCCTTCGCCGCCACGGACTGGCGCGAGATCCCCATCCCGCTTGCCCAAGCCTATGCCATCACCTTCGACGAGGCCGGCTGGGGCCTCCTGCTCCGCGACATGACGGCCAACTACCGAACCGTCTGCGACGTTCTTTTCCTGCGAGGCCGGGCCTGGTGGAACACGCTTGTGCTCGTGGCGCTCACCATCGTGGCCACGCTCACGGTCAATCCTTTGGCGGCCTACGCGCTTTCGCGCTTCCGCCTGCGCCACACCGAGGCCATCCTGCTCTTTCTTTTGGCCACGATGGCCTTCCCAGCCGCCGTCACCGCGATCCCCGGCTTCCTGCTCATCCGCGAGCTCGGCCTCCTCAACACCTTCGCCGCGCTCGTCCTCCCCACCGTCGCCAACGGCCTCTCCATCTTCGTGCTCAAGGGGTTCTTCGACGCGCTTCCGCGGGAACTCTACGAGGCGGCGACGATCGATGGCGCCGGCGAGTGGCAGATTTTCCGCCACATCACCCTGCCCATGACCACCCCGATCCTGGCCGTCAACGCGCTCAACGCCTTCATCGCCGCCTACAACTCCTGGGAGTGGGCGCTGCTCGTCTGCCAACGCCAGAGCCACTGGACGCTCTCCGTCTGGCTTTACCAGATGAGCCGCACCTTCGCGGGGACGCCTTGGGTGACCCTCGCGGGGTTCGTCCTCATCTCCATCCCCACCGCGGCGGTCTTCCTGCTCTGTCAGCGCGTCATCCTCCGCGGCATCGTCCTGCCCTCCATGAAATAAAAAGCCCCGGCCACACGGCCGGGGCTTTTTTTGTGCCCGCCCCGCACTTCATTCGGGCGTGACGTAACTTTTGAGTTGCCTGAAGAAATCGCCGAGCATGGAGCCCCCGCCCTCGGCCTCCTCGACCTTCCCGCGCCGCTGGCGGAAGAGCCAACGCCACATGGCCGAGTCGGCGAAGGCGCGATCCCAGATCGGGTGGCCCGCGCCGGGATATTCGGTGTACTTCACGGCCACGCCGGTCTGGTTGAGCGCCGCGACCATGCGCCGGGAGCAATCGACGGGGACGGCGGGGTCCTTCGAGCCATGGAAGGCCCAGATGGAGGTGGTGGCGGCGTTCGTGATCGCCGCGGCCTCGACGGAACCGCCGCCGCAAACGGGGACGGCCGCGGCAAAGGTGTTCGGCCACCGCTGGATGGCATCCCACGTGCCGAAACCGCCCAGCGAGAAGCCGCCGATGTAGAGGCGGTCAGGATCGGCGGTGCCCTCGGCGACGAGTTGGTCGAGGAACTCCTTGACGGTCCGAAGCGCGGGGGCGGGATAGCGCGGTTGGCGGTAATCGGGCTTGAAGGCGATGGCGCGCACCCACGGGTTGCCCCTCGTGCATTGCGGGATGACGTAGAGCGCGGGCGGCAATTCGTCGTCGAGCAGGATCGTGTTGTGCATCGCGCCGAAGGCCCTGAGCGGCGCCGAATTGTCCTGGCCGCACTCACCGCTGCCATGGAGCAGCACGACGACCGGCACCGGACGGTCGGCGGGCTTGTAATGCCGCCACAGCCGCATCGGCATCGTCTCGCCGAAGCGGTTGGTGATGACGCCGCCCTCATAACACTCCGCCATCGTGAACTGCGCGGAGGCGGGCAAGGCCAAGGCAAGCGCCAGCAGGAAGACCCCGAGCCGCCTCATCGCCGCACCTCGACCTTCCCCCACTTCTCCAACGTGGAGGCGATGAACTCGACACACTGCGCCTGGGCGGCCTTCGCCGTGGCGCGCGTCACGGGGATGACCGGCCCGCAGGCGAAGCGCACGGGGCAGGTCACGTCCACGGGCCCGAAGTCCTTCGTCCATTTCCCCACGCCAAGGAACGCGGTCTGCCCCGCCACGGGCACGACGGGCACCCCGGCGTTTTGCGCCAACTTGACACCCAGGGTGTTGAAATGGTGGCAGTCGAAATAGGGTTGGCGCGTGCCCTGCGGGTAAAGCATCACGGCGGCGTGCTGGTCACGGATGAACGCCTCCCCGCGCTCCAGCACCAACTTGAGGTCGGCGCGCGGATCCGAGCGTCCGACCGGGATGTTCTTGCGCGTGCCAAAGGTGCGCCCCAAAAAGGGGACGCGCAGGAGCGATTCCTTGAGCACGATGGCCACGTCATCGAAAAAGCCGAGCAACAACGGCGGGAAGGCGAAGGTCTCGTAAAGGCTCATGTGGTTGGAGACGATCACCGCCGGGCCGATGCCTTTGAGCGCGGAGAACCCTTCCAGGATCACCTCCGTCCCCATCCGCTCCGTCTCCCAAAAGAGATGGAGGCCGCACTCCTGCCAGCGCGCATCCGTGAAGCGCCCCGGCTTGCGCGCCAGCCAACCGCCGCGTGCCATCGAGCCGCCGAGCGCACGGACATTGTAGGCCAACGACGTGAGGATGCCGTTCCGCCGAGGCCGCCCGAGCGCCTCCGGGGGCGTGCGATACTCGCCCGTCTCGGAAAAACGGCGCATGAAATCCGTCACATCACGCATGGTTCCTCCTTCTTCACATCTTCGGGTCCGCGGGCCCGTTCTCGGGAAAGATCCCGCGCAACGCGTTCTCGGCCACGGCCCGCGTGTCCTCCGGGAAATCGCCACGCACGATCCACTTGAGGAACGACTGCCCATCATGCCGATCCGCCGCGAGCGCGCGGAGCGGCGTGCCCTTCTTCTTGCCGAAATTGACGACCACCTCGCCGCGCACCCACCGCCACCGCCCCAGGCGGTCAACGTTGAACGGGTCGGGCGGGTTGAGCATTCGGTCGATGGCCTCCACGTCGCGCGGCAGGTCGGGATAGCGGGCGAACTGCCCCTCGATGACCTCCAGCGTGGCCTGCGCGTCCGCTAGGGCGCCATGCGCCGCCGCGCCCAGATCCTTGCCGCAATAGAAACGCAAGGCTGCCGTCAGGTCGCGCGGCTCACGCTTGTGGTAGATTTTCTGGGCGTCGAGCACGGCCCGCGCCTCGGGATGGAAATCGCGGATGCCGCACCGCAGGAACTCCTCGTTGAGGATCTGCGCGTCGAAGTAGGCCACCGAGAAACCCGCCAGGTCGCATCCCTCGAAGAACGTGTAGATCTCCAGTGCCTTGTCGGCGAAGGTGGGGCAACCGGCCACCTCCGCGTCGGTGATGCCATGGATGGCGATGGAATCGACGGGGATCTTGACCGTGGGGTTGAGCAACCACACGCGGTCATCGCGCGAACCGTCCGGGTTCAACCGCAACGCCGCCAACTCGATGATCCGGTCGGAACGTGGGGAAAGCCCCGTGGACTCGATGTCGAACACGACCAACGGCCGCTTCAACGAAATGGGGAAGACATCGCTCATAATTCCTTGTATTCTATCAAAAACGCCCGGCGCACGCGACCCTCCCCCGCGCGGCTCAGTTCTCCTCGGCACGGCGGAACTCGACGCGGCGGAGGATGCGGAATTGGAGGTAGGTGAAGGCAATGAGGCCGACGCCGAGGAACCAGGCCATCGTGGTGGCCGTGCCCATGCGCAGATTGTTGTAGGCCTCCTTCCAGATGGCCAGGGAGAGGACGTTGGTGGCGTCGCCGGGCCCGCCGAAGGTAAGCAGGAAAATCCCCCCGATACTCTGGAAGGCGGCGATGAAGGCCCCCACGAAGTTGATGACCATCAGCGGCAGGAGTTGTGGCAGAAGGACATGCCGGAAGCGCCCCCAGACACCCGCGCCGTCGATGGCGGCGGCCTCGATGGTGTCGCGCGGGAGGGATTGGAGCGCGGCGATGTAGATGAGCGAGGCCATGCCGGCCCCGGCCCAGACACCGGGCAGGATGCAACAGACCATCGCCCACGCGGGGTCTTGGAGCCACGTCTGCGCGGGGAGTCCGCACGCGGCGAGGAGTTGGTTGAGCATCCCGTTCTCGGTGGGGTCGTACATCTCCTGCCAAAGCAACGTGATGACGAGGGTGGAGGTCAGGTGGGGCAGGAAATAAAGCGTGCGGAAGAAAATCTTGCCGCGCGGGATCTCCGTGAGGAGGATGGCCAAGGCGACGGGCGTCAGGAACCCGAGGAGCAACGTGAGGGCGACGTAGCGCAACGTGCGCAGGGCGCTGGCCCAGAACCCGGGGTCGGTCGCCACGAGGATGAAGTTGTCAAGCCCCACCCAAGGGCTCTCGCCCACGATGCGGTAGTCCCGAAAGGCCATCAGGATGCCTTGCGCGAGCGGCCAATAGCTCCACAACGCGATGGAGACCAAAGCCGGGGCGAGCATCAGCCAGGCGACGCGCGGAACGGCCGCGCGGGGCGGCTCGGCAAGCCGGGGGCGAGCCCGGCGCAGCCGCCAGACCTTGACGGTGAGGAAACCGAGGAAGAGCAGGACGAGCCCCGCCAGGATGGCGCGCGCCAGCGGGCGGGAACGGTCGAGCGTCTCCTCGGAGACGCGGAACATGAGGCCGCGATTGGCGTCGTCGTTGATGGCGCGAAGCGCGACGGCGACGTCGAGGTCGCGCCCCGCCTCGGAGAGCAGCAAGCCCAACAGACGGCGCTGGAGCAGGTCGCTGACCCCCTGCCAGAACCCGACGAACGGCTCCGTCCGGGCGACGATCCGCCCGGCGTCAAGATCGCCGTAAAGGCGGCGGATGGCGGGGGGGATCTCGTCGAGATAGGCTTCGAGGCCGAGGCGGCGGAGGTCTTCGGGGTGGCACCAACGGGCGTTGCCCTCAAGCACCTGCTGGCGGATGTGGGCGTCGTTGAGCGTGGGGGAGGCGAGCCGCTCCAGACAGGCGAAGACGAGGTCCTGCTCCGCCTCGGGCCGTCGGTCGACCCCCTCGCTGATCCCCCAGAAATGACGGTGGGCCTGAAAGACGCGCGGCAGCCCGGCCCGTGCGGCGGGGAAGGGCATGATGCCGATGAGCTCGGGCGGGAGGCCACCATCGCCGGTGATGCGCTCGATGGCCTCGGTGCCGGCGAACATGGCGGCCACCTCGCCGCGGATGAAGGCATCGGGGTCGTTGTTGAGCGGCAACTTGCGGACGACGCCTTCGATGACGTCCCCTGGGGCGAAGCGGACGACGCGATCGCCCACACGCACCTCGCCGGACGCGACGTCGGCCGGCGTGAGGTCGATGGGCGCGCCCGTCTCGGGGTCGCGCACCCACGGCGCCCAGGCAAGCCGTCGCAGGAACCTGGCGGCGGCGAGTGCCTCGGGCGAATCGAAGGCCGCGCGCCACGTGGGGGCGACCTCCGAGAGATCCTCCCCCTCGGGCGTGACGCAACGCGTGGCCTCCATCGGGAACTCGAAGGCGATGCCGCGCAACGGCGAGACGCGGCTTTGCACCACCGGCGAACCACCCGCGCTCTGCATCCATGGCAACCAGTTCCACGGCGCCTCGCAGACGCCGAAGGCCCGTTGCCCGCGCAACGCGCCGGGCACGGCCCGCCCCGGGCGCGTGAGCGCCTGGCACCACCGCCAGAAAGCCTCCCACGTCTCGGGCGGCGCCTCGGGGTCAAGCCCCGCCTGCCGCACCAGATCCTTGCGGTAAACGATGCCGTAATAGGCCACGGAGGCCGCGGGCAGGGCGTAGACGCGCCCATCCGGCCCCGTGGCGACGCGCCGCCACAGGTCGGGTACGCGCCCCCACCCCGCCCAACGCCCACCGCCGGGCCCGAGCCAACGGTCGAGCGGCATGAGGAACCCGTTGCGGATGTCGCTCTGGGCGATGTGGAACCACACTTGGTAGATGTCGGGCGCGTTCCCGCCGGCCATCGCCAGCAGGAGCGGCGAGCGCCCGCCCGCGCCAGGAAGCCACAACCCGCCCCACTTGGTCGGCCGCAACTCGGGCCGTTCCTGGCCCAACGCCACGATCTGCCGCGTGACGGCGCTCTCCGGTCGATCCGGGTCGTACCCGCCCATGAACGAGACGGCCACCGGCTGCTCGGCCCGCACGCCGCAGGGGACGATCACAACTAAGAGAAAACGCAGATTAAAGCAGATTTGGGGCGCGCCGGCGCACGCTCGGGCAAGCGCCATAAAAACGGCGTGCGCGAGCACGCCGAAAAACGCCATCGATCCGCGCAAACCGCGTTTCCTCAGTAGCCGCGCTGGGAGAGTGCGGTCTGGAGCTGGGTCTGGAAGGCGCGGGAGTCCTCGGCGGAGGGCTGGTAGCCGGGAAGCTCTGGCTCGAAGCCGAAGCGCCCCATCTGGTCGAAGAACCAGCGCGCCTTCTCGCCGTCGGAGAAGACGACGGAACCGGAGACGAGCGCGCCGGGGATGGCCTGGATGGTGTCCACGGTGACGCTGACGGCGCCAGGGGCGGCGGGCGCGGCCTCCTCGCCGGGCTTGGGCGGGAGCTTGGCCTTGGTGACGTCGTCGGCGTCGACCTGCGCCTCCTTGTCCTTCACCTGCGCGCCGATATCCATCACGAGCATCCGCACGTCGAAGAAGGTGGGATGGAGCCCGAAGGTCGTGCGGATGTTGTTCTGCACATCGCCCAGCGACGCGCCATCGGCGAGCCAGGCGCGGACTTGGTCGATCTGTTCGGGGGTGAGATTGAGGGTACTCATCGTGCGCTCTCCTGCAGCGCCTCCTCGGCCGCGATGGGGCGGAGGAGCGGGGCGGGCTGCTCTTGGGGTTGTTTCTGCGAAGGGGGCGTGGCCGGGGCCGCGGGGGCTTGGGCGGGGGCGGCCTGGATGGTCTCGGTCGGCTGGGCGCGGGCGGCGGCCTCGTCGGTGGCGATCTCCTCGACGAGCGCCCGCCGCATGGCGCGCTCGTTCGCGATCTCGCGCTCGCGGTCCTTGATCTCGGCGGGCGTGAGATCCTCACGCTCATCCTCAAGCTCCTCGCTCTTGATGCGGATGGAGTCCTCGAGCAGATCGAGCATCTTGCGGTCGTGCTCCCGCCGCGCCTTGATCCGCTCGCGGCTGGCCTCGAACTGCTCGTCCTCGTAGGCGCGGCGGAGCTTCTCGCGGCGGAGCATCTCCTTCTCGTCCATCACGTCGGCGATGGAAGAGTTCGACCAGCCCTTGTTCCAAACGCCAGCTGCATCGAGATAATCCTTGCGACGCTTCGCCTCAGCCTGAGCCTCTTCAGAGTTCTTAAAGACGTATGGGGTGAGGAAGACAAGAAGCTCATCACGGTCATCAGAATAATCTGTATATCCAAATAGATACTTGCCGATCCAAGGGATATCCTTCAGAATTGGAATGCCAGACTCAGTTTCTGTTTTGGTTTGACGAACCAAACCTCCGATAACAACTGTTTGTCCGTTATCCACTGCCACAGAACCAGAAATCTTACGTGTAACAGGGGACGGCCAACGCGAAGAAGAACCATCGATTCCCGAACCTGGAACTTCTTGAGGATTGCCAAGGTTCTGGAAGGTTTCCTCAAAGTCGAGCACCACGGTGCCATCGGGGTTGATGCGCGGCGTGACGGTGATGGTGAGGCCAATCTCCTCCTGGGAGATGTCGGGCTGATACCCGGAACTATAGTTGCCGGAATAGCCCATGTATTTCATGCCGTTGTAGAGATAGGCCAACTCGGTGTTTTCAAGCGTGGCCTCCTTGTTGTCCTGCGTCATGAGCACGGGCGAGGTCAGAATCTTCGTACGACTGTCGCTAGACGCAGCACGAATGAGAAAATCAAGGTTCAACTTATTGATAGTCCCATAATATTGCGCACCGCCAGAGATAGCACCGATATTCTCTGCGATATTTCGCACGGTTTTAGTCACGGTCTCGGTCGCGCCTTCATCATCATCATTCTCTGTTTTGGATTCAGAGGTTGATTCATCGAAAAGGTTTCCAGGGGAGGCTCCATCATCTGGCCGAATGCCACCACCACCGAAGGAGTCGCGGTAACGCGAACCTGAACCCACGCGCTTAACCCACTGAATGCCGGTCGATAATTCATCGCCCAAGCTAACATTGAGGACGACGGTCTCGATGAGGACCTGGGCGACGGGGACGTCCATGGCGGCGATGATTTCCTTGATGGCGGCCATGTCGGAGGGGGAGGCCATGACCATGACGGCGTTGATGCGGGAGTCCGCCAGGATCTTGATGTTTTCCTTTTTGAGCTCGCCCATGCGGGACTTGGTCTCGGAGGGGAGGCTGTTCTGGACCTGCTGGGCCTGTCGGGTGAGGTTGCGGTTGCCGCCGCGGTAGTTGTTGCGGTTGTTGTTATTGTTGTTGTCGTTGTTTCGGGAGGAGGAGGTGTCGATGAGCTCGTTGAGGAGGTCGGCGACGCCCTTGTCGGAGTCCTCGGTCTCGGCCTGGGCGTATTTGAGGCGGATGACCTCGACGGCGATCTCGGGGGCGGTCTCGACGTCGAGGACCTTGATGATGCGCTCGAAGAACTCCATGTTGGAGGGGCGGGTGACGATGATGAGCTGGTTGGAGCGTTCGTCGGCCATGATCTGGACCTTGCCGCGGATCATGCCGCGGTCGGCGTCGGAGACGAGGGCGTCGGCGGTCTCGGCGGGGAGGGGGGCCTGGGGTTGGGGGCGGGTGACGCCGGGGAGGGTGCGGGTGATGGAGGTGCCTTGGCGCATCCCGCCGCCGATGGAGTTGCCGACGCGGGGCGCGGCGACGGAGCGGCGGGTGGTCTGCTCGGTCTCCTGCGAGGCGGCGACGAACTCCTCGAGCGCCTTCTTGATGTCCTCGGCCTTGGCGTGCTTGATGGCGTAGACGTTGACCTCCTCGAGGACGGGCATGGGCTTGTCGATGAACTCGAGGATCTCGATCATGCGGTTGACGTTCTCCTGCGTGTCGGTGACGAGGAGGGAATTGGTGCGTTCGAGATACTGGATGGTGCCGTCGGGCCGCTTGAAGCCCTCAATGGCCTTCTGGGCCTCCTCGGCGGAGATGTTCTTGGGGGTGAGGATCTGGCGGACGAGCTGGCCTTGCTCGGGATGCCGGCCGCCCTCGGGCAACTCCAGGAAGGTCTTGATGCCCTGTTGGCCGATGGTCTTGAAGGGCACGACCAGGACGAACCGCTCGCCCACGGGGATGAGGCCGATGCCGTTGAGCTGGAGTTGCTGCTCGATGGCCTGGAGGTACTCGGCATCGGACCAGTTGTCCTCGTCGGTGGAGCGCAGGGACATGGTGACCTTGGGCACGTCGGGCGAGGTGAGGAGGGTGCGGTGGGTGACCTGGGAGTAGATCTGGAGGAAAAGCTCGGCGGGGGCGTTGTCGAACTTCAGTTTCGGGCGCCCGCCCTTGCCACGCTCGGCGGTGGCGAGCTGCTTGGCGACCTCGGTGGAGGAGGTGGCGGCCTGCGCGGCGGCGGCCTGCGCGGCAGCCTGGCGCTGCTGGGTGGCGGTGGGGCGCGCGGCGGGCGCGACGGCGCGGTTGCCGGTGATGGAGGGCGCGCGGCGAACCGTCTGCGCGGGGAGCGCGGCCGCCGCGAGCAACAGGGGCAAGAGCAGGACGAGGGGACGGGTGCGCATGGGAAATCCTTATTCTGCGGGCTGGCGCATATAGGCGCAGTTGAGGGTGAAGGTGCCTTGGAGGAGGCCCGGGTTCTTGGTGCTGGGGCGGACGGTGAGGGCGCGGATGTCCATCATCGCGTCGTCACGGGTCTCGATGTCATAGAGGAACCAGACGAGGGCGTCGAGGCGGCCGGACCAATCGCGGCATTCGAGGGTAAGCTCGGTGACGTCGCCCAAAACCTCCTCGCCGCCGATGGAGCGTTGGGCGATGTTGAGGTCGTTGGCGCGGGCGGTGTTGTCCATGATCGGAAGCCAGTGGGTGTCGACGGAGCGGCCCTCGGGGAAGGTGGGCATCGCGGCGCTGAGCGCGTCGTAACGCGCCTGGATCTCGGGGCGCAGGGCGATGATGGCGCGTTCGCGCCCCAGGCGCGTCTGCTGGTTGCGCCACAGGTCGCGCTGGGTCTCCCAGGCCAGCTTGGCCTTCGGGAACCACAGCCCCAGCACGCCCAGAAGCACCACCACGACGAAAACGCCGAGCAGTTTCTGATCCTTTTGCGAAAGCGCGCTCATGATTCCGAGCCCTCCGACTGGGTGGGGAAAAGAATCTCGATGTCGAACCGCTGGCGACGCGTCTTCGCGTCCTGCGTCAGACGGTTGATGTTCACCGTCGCGATGCGCGGGTCCTTCTGCAGCTCGTCCTTGAGGCGGTAGACATCCGAGGTGTCGTCGGCCAGGCCGGTCACGCGCACCTCCTGCTTCTGGCGGTAGGTGAGCGAGAGGAAGACGACGTTCTCGGCCTTGTCCTCGCAGAGCAGGCGGAGCATCTCCAGCGCCGAATGGCTGCGGTCTTGATAACGCTCGATGAGCGTGACGCGCTCACGCAACGCCAGGACCTCCTCGTAGGCCGCGCGCTGGGCGTTCAGCTCCGCGGTGACGTCCGCCGCCAGCTTGCCGTAGATCCGCGGCAGGAGGAAGAGCGTCAGCGCGCAGATCAGCCAAGCCGCGCCGAGGACGGATCCCCCCACGACGAGCGCCGTTTTCTGGCGGGCGGCGTGCGCCTCGTCGCGCCAGGCCTGCGGGGTGAGGTCAAAGGTCGCCCCGGCCTCCTCCGCGCGTAGGCGCAGCCCACGCTGAAGCGCGGCCTCGGCCTCCTCCGCGCCGAGCGGAGCGAACTCCGGGTCCTGCCCGAGCGCGTCGCGCAACGGCGCGGCAGCCTCGGGCGTCTCGGCGAGGCAGAGCCCCGCGCCGAGCTCGCCCATCCCCGATTCCATGCCGAGCCGCGCCAGGAGCATCGTCGCCTCGCGGGCGAGGAGCGTGTCGGGCACGTCGGGCGCGAAACCGCGCACGGCCACGGGCACGCCGTCGGAAAGGGCAAGGAGCAGCTGTTCGCCGGGGGCGCGCACGAGCACGGGGCGGAGCCCTTGGCGCAGGTCGGGGCGGCGCTCGGTCAGCGCCCGCGCCCAGGCCAGGGCGGAAAGGTCGAGCCGGAGCGCGCCCAGAAGCCCGGCCTCGCGCAGGAGGTCATGGCCATGGCCGTCGAGCACCGCGTCGGAGGCGGCCGCCACCAGGACGTCGATGCCCTCCGCGCGGCGGCGGATGACCTCGTAGGAAAAGGTGTAGGCGCCCTCCTCGAAGGGCGAGATCGCCTCGGCCTCCAGACGCACGGCGTCGGCGAGGGTCTCCTCCGCCTCGGGGGGCAACGTCCGAAGCGCGCAGACCGTGTCGAAGGTCGGCACGCAGGGGAGGCGCTCCGGCAGGTTTTTGGATCTGTTTCGTTTGGTCAGGCCCATGTGCGATGAGTTCCCATGCGCTTAGGTTTCCTCTTGCCAACGCAAGATGACGAGGTCGGAGGCGGAGGTGCCCCCGGAGGCGGAGGTGGCGCTGCCGGAGGAGGACTTGCCGCCGGAGGAGCCGCGCTGGACGACGGCCGTGGCGCGCCGCCGCACGCGCCCCACGCGCCCCTCCAGCTCCACCTTGTAGATGTCGCAATCGACGGTCAGGTAGATGCTCACGTCCTCCTGGGACAGGCCGGGGATACGCGCCGTGAAGTCGGAGAGGTCGGTGAAATGGTAATCCTTGATGGCGGCGGCGCCGAGGCTGGCGGCGCTCCCGCGGCTCTCCTGGCGCACGCGGTGCGAGGCGTCGGCGCTGTCGGCGTTGAGGCCCTCGCGTTCCTCCAGGATGGTGTCCACGATCAGGCCGTCGGAATCCTCCAGGCAGGGGACGGTCAGGAGCACCTCGCGCGGGGCGGCGTTGACGTTGATCTTGCCCTCGCCGTAAGTGGTGAAAAGGTGCGCGATGCCCTGCACGGCGATCTGGCGCTCCGGGTCGGCGTCGGGGTTCCAGACGCCCCCCTTGAGGAGCACGCCGCCATTCCGGCTGAACCCTTTGATGTAGGCCAGCTCGCCCACCGTGTCCAAGGGGCCGTTCTTGCAGGCGTAGGGCGGGTCGAGCATCTCGTAATAATCGCTCTCGGCACCCTCGGAGGAGATGGCGATGCTGTCCTCGTCCACCCAATCGTAAAAGGAATCCACCAGCTCGCCCTGGTCCTCGACGGGCACGCCGGCCAAGGTCAGGATCCGCTCCCACACCAGGTCCGCGTTGTCGCCGAGCCCCGCGCGCGTGAGTTTGTTGATGTTCCAGCGCGCCGGCTCGGGCTCGATGGCCACGAAGATCTCCGCGTCCGGCACCGCGTTCGTCGTCGCGGTCACGTCGGCCGTCTCGAACTGCAGATGCCCGTCCTCGTCGCGGAAAAGCCGTTGCGACACCTCCACCCGCTGGCCGCGCTGCAGACGGATGGCCGGCGCGATCCACCGGTCCTTCGCCACCTCCTCCTCCGTCTCCTCGCCCGTCACCTGCTCCTGGCGCTCCATCAGCAGCTCCGCCAGCGTCAGGCCGGATTCCATCAGCGCCGTCGCCTGGTTGCGGTTGCGCACGTACGTCGCCGCCTTCCCCTCCATGTACGCGTCCAACGAGAAGGAGCAGACGATCAGGCTCAGCACCGCGATCGTCCAAATCACCGCGATCAGCGCAAAGCCCCCGCGCGGGTCTCTCTGGTCTCCTCGTTTCATCGTTCGTGAAATGATAGCAAAAAATCACCCCCCGTGAACGTTTTTTGGAAGTTTGCCGACGCGTGCGTCTTGACGCCCCTCCGGCCCCCTTTCCTGCGAGACCCTAAAGGGTCTGACCCCAAAGTCGGGAGGGTCTGGGGGCAACCCTCCTAGGGGCCGGCCCGAAACCCCAAGGGGTCGGTCTTCGCAAGCTGGCTCTTCAGAGTTTTTAGTGGGTCGGAGTGGAAGCGCGGGGGAAAGTATGGTAAAGAGGGGACATGAAGACGAC
>CALXMV010000026.1 GCA_944389565.1 uncultured Kiritimatiellota bacterium | reverse complement strand
TCGTTTTCATGTCCCCTCTTTACCATACTTTCCCCCGCGCTTCCACTCCGACCCACTAAAAACTCTGAAGAGCCCGCCGTTTGGCGAAAAGGCGCCCCCGCATCGCGGGAGCGCCTCTGCGGGAAGGGCTCGGATGTCGTTCAGGCCGCGCGGCGGCGGAGGGCGAGCCCCGCCACGCCAAGCGCCAGCAGGGCCAGCGCCGTCGGCTCGGGGACCGTCGCGCCGCGGAGATCCTCGTCCGACCAGGTCACCCCGTCGTAAACCTCGATCGAATCGAGGGAGACCCCCGCGACCGAGGTGCCGATGGACCAATCCGTCAGGGACGAGAAGTCGGCCTCGTTCGTGTTGATGAAGATCGCGTCCTTGTCCGAGATCGCGACGCGGATCGTGTCCCCGTTCACGGTGATCGCCACCCGCACGACGCCGGGATTGGTGTTCAGGGTGGATGAGATGTTGCCGCTGCCGTCGGCGTTGTGGGCGTCCAGCCAATTGTCGCCCTCTTTGCACTTCAGCAACATCCATTGCTTCTCGACGCGCAGACGGAACCCCTCGGACCCATCCGCGTTGGTGACCTCGATGAGGTTCCAGTTCTGGTTGGCCGCGTAGGCCGAGACGTTGAGCGTCACCACCATCGAGAAGGACGAGGAGGGCGAGACGGTGAAATCAGAGCTGTAGCCGTACGTCGTGGTGGTGGTGGTGCCCTCGGTGCCCGTCCACGAAAACGCAACGGCCTGGAGGGAAGCGGCGCCGATCAGCGCCAAGGCGCAAACAAAGTGCTTCATGTCATTCCTTCGTCATGCTTGGTTTGGTGAGCCCTCCCACAATGGGAAAGTGGCACCACATTATCATATACCCCCCCCCCCGTTGTCAAGCGATTGTTTTCAGACTGGGGCCCGTCGCGCGAAGCGAGCCCTAGGAGGTTTCGCCCCGAACCCTCCCGACTTCCGGGTCGGACCCTTTAGGGTTTCAGGTCAGACCTTGGGAGGTTTCGCCCCGAACCCTCCCGACTTCCGCCCCCAACCCCTCCCGTTGGCCGCATCCACCCATGGCCTCCTTGGGCGTGGCGGGGCTCGCGCTCCGCCGCCGCGCGGCGTGAGGCGCGCCGGCACGAAAAAAGCCCCCGGCCGGTCGGCCGGGGGCTTTTCTTTCGCGCCGCGCGTGGGTCAGTGGCCGGAGCGGGTAGCGATCCAGGCCTGGATCTCGGCGAGGTCGGCGCGCCAGGCGGCGGGGTCCTCGCGGCGGGCGAGGAATTGGCCGTAGAGGTGGAGGAAGGCGTCGACGTAGAAGGCGGCGCGGTCGAGGCGTTCGTCGACGGCGAGTCTGCGTTTGGCGTCGGGGCCCTCCTCGGCGGCTTGGGCGGCCTTGGCGGCGCGGGTGTTGAGGGAGGGGAGGCCTTGGAGGGCGTCGGGCTCGCGGCCGGGGGCGGCGTCGGCGGACTTTTTGGGCGGGTCGACCTTGAGGGAGCGGAAGGCGAAGTCGAGGGCGTCGACGGTGGCGGAGGCGACGATGTCGCCCTGGGTGAGGGTGAGCTTGGCGCGGCGGAGGCGCTTGCCGTTCCAGAGGGCGATGCCGAACTCGGGGGAATCGAGGGGGGTGCCGTTGCGCAGGACGGTCTCGTGGCAGCCGGGGGCGTCGTCGCCGGAGACCATGAGGGGGCCCTCGAACATCAGGCCGCATTCGCGGCCGTCGAGCTCGAAGACGGCGGATTGGCGCTCCCAGCGGTGGAAGAGCCAGGTGAGGAACTCGGTGCCGAGGGGGACGTCGGGGGGCTTGGGGAGGTCGGGATTGGGGGAGAGGTTGAGGATCTCGAGGGTGTTGGCGTCGATGCCGCGGAGGCGGTAGGCGGCGGACTCGGGGCAGCAGAGCACGGGCATGACGCCGGTCGTCTCGCGGAAGAAGGGGCCGAGCGTCTGCATGGCCGCGTCGTTGAGCGCGGAGGCGAGGAGGCGGTCGCGGCGGAGGTCGACGGCGCACTCCATGCAGGCGAAGGCGGGCTGGGCGTCGCGCAGGAGGGCCTCGGCGACGCGTTCGCGCACCTCGGTCTTGGCGGCGCGGGGGAGGAACTCGACGTCGCGGGCGCGGCGTTCGATCTCGAGCTCGGCCATCGTGGCGGCGCGGAGGTAGCTGGGGGGCACCTGCTTGCGGGCGGTGACGTGGGCGAACCAGAGCCAGTCGCCGCGCCAGCAGTGGGCCTCGGTGAGGTCGCCGTCGAGGGCGTGGGAGGGGCCCGCCCAGCCGTGGAGGGGCTGTTCGCCGGTGAGGGTCTTGAGCGGCGGGAGGGCGCGTTCGGCGAAGCGGGGCATCACGTCGGGCGTGAGGCCTTTGGAGAGGTAGAAGGCGTGGAAGGAGAGGGAGCCGGACTCGAAGCCCATGGGTCACTCCGGGGTTGCGGCCAGGCGCTCGCGAAGGCGCACCAGCCAGATGGTGAGTTCGTAGAGGACGCACATCGGCACGGCCATGACGATCTGCGAGAGCGGGTCGGGTGGCGTCAGGAACATGGCGACGACGAAGATGGCGATGATGGCCATGCCGCGGTGCGCGCGCAGGCTCGCGGCGCTGACGATGCCCAGCCAGCCGAGCGCCAGCAGCACGAGCGGGAATTGGAAGGCCAGGCCGAAGGCGAGCAGGATCTTGAGGACGAAGCCGATGTAGGCGTCGGCGCGGAGGATTTCGGTGGGCACGTTCATCCAGGCGTTGAGCGCCATCAGCGCCTCCAGCGCCAGGCGGAGCGTGAAGCTGAAGCAGAGCCACACGCCGCCCACGAAGAGCGTGAGCCCCGCGCCGAGCGTGAAGAGGATCAGGTTGCGCTCGTGCCGCTTCAGCCCGGGGAAGACGAAGCGGGCGATGAAGTAGAAGAGCGCCGGGAGCGCCAGGATCGTGCCGCCCCAGAGCATCGTGGTCATGAAGACCGAGAAGCCCGTCCCCACCTCCAGCCCCTGCACGGAGACCTTGCCCTCCAGCCCCGCCGAGCGCAAGGGCAGCTGGAGCAGGGCGATGACCTTGGGCGCGAAGGGGGCGATCGCGAGCATCGCCGCCACCCAGGCGAGGGCGCACCGCACGATGCAGTCGCGCAGGTCGATGAAGTGCTCGATGAAGGGACGCGGCGGGTCCAGCTCCTCCTCGTGCGCACGGTCCTCGTCCGTCTCGGTGAAGAGGCGGCGGAAAAGCGCGGCGGCGCGGTCGCGGGGCTTGGCGGTGGCGGGGGGGTTGGGGGGGGTGGGGGGGCGCTTAGCCACGGGGCGCCTCCTTCCCCCGTGCCGGAGCGGGGGGCGTGGGTGAGAGGCCGAGCGAGCGCGGCTTGGGCGGTTCCGCGGGCGGCGGGCCAGCGGGCGTGGGGGGCGGGGGGGCGACCGTGGGCGTGGGCGGGGCGTCGAAGGCGTCGTCGGGCGTTTCGGTGGGTGGGGCGCCGAAGGCCTCGTCCACCGAGTCGGCGAGGCTCTCGGCCTCCTGGGCGATCTCCTCGTCGGTGGGGACGAGGCGGTCGAGGGCGTCGTCGGCGCGGTTGAGGCGGTCCTCCACCTGCTGGTCCATCGTCATGATCTGCCGCTTGAACTCATCGCCCGCGCGGCGGACCATTCCCATCCAGTGGCCCACCTTGCGCGCGGCCCCGGGGAGTTTCTTCGGCCCCAGGACGATCATGGCGACCAGGAGGATGACGAGCGTTTCGGCGAAGGACATGGCAAGCGTGCGCGCCGCCCGGGCGCGTCGGGCGACCGGGCCGGCACGGGGGCGTGGGGCTTATTTGTAGGGGACGAACTCGGCGCGGCGGTTGAGGCGGTAGGCCTCCTCGGTGTGGCCGGGGTCGGCGGGCTTCTCCTCGCCGAAGGCGCGGGTCTGCAGGCGGGCGGGGTCGATGCCGTAGGCGAGGATGTAGTCACGCACGCCGCCGGCGCGCTGCTCGGAGAGGGAGAGGTTGTACTCGTTGGAGCCGCGCTCGTCGCAATGCCCCTCGATGATCATGACGTGCTGGGGGTTGTTCAGCAGGTACTGGGCGGCGGCGTCGGCCTTGGCCAGCTCGTCGGGTGGCAGGGTATAGCTGTCGAAGGTGAAGAGGAGCGGTTCGAGCCCGGCGTCGGAGACGCGCGCGTAGCGGTCCTCGAAGTTGCCCGTGCCGGCGGCGGGGTCGGCGAAGGCGCCCACGTTGGGGTCGTTCGGGTCGTAGCCGGCGGCGTTGGGGTCGACGCTCAGGTCGCCGCCCGCGAGGGACGCGTCGTCGCCGTAGGCCGTGCCGTCGCCGGGGGTCTTGGTGGCGCAGCCTGCGAGGAAGAGGCCTGCGGCCACGATCGAGAGGCAGAGAGGAATACGCATGGTGGGGGTTTCCTTGTGGTGGCGGGTTATTTGCTCCAGGCGGGGTTGAGCCACTGCGCGCCGGCGCCGGAGGAAAAGGGTTTGTAGGGGGCGTCGCCGCGCTCGGCGGCGTCGAGCACCCAGATGGAGGCTTGGCGGCCTTGGGTGCGGCTGGTGACCACGTGGCGGCCGTCGGGCGCCCAGGAGGGGGATTCGTACTGGTCGTTCACGGGGGTGAGGAAGCGGATCGAGGCCTCGCCCTTGTCCGGGTCGATGAGGGCGATGCGGTAGGGGCAGCCGCGCTTGGTGGCGAAGACGATGCCGTTGGGGCCCCAGTCGGGCTGGACGTTCTCGCCGCCTTTGAGCGTCAGGCGGCGCGTGGCCTTCGTCGCCACGTCCACCACGTAGAGCTGCGGGGAGCCGGAACGGTCGGAGACGTAGCAGATGCGTTTGCCGTCGGGCGACCAGGCGGGGCTCGCCTCCGCCGCCAGCTTGGTCTCCGTCAGGCGGGTGAGGCGCTTGCTCGGCACGTCCATCACGTAGAGCTCGGGGTTGCCCTGGTGCGAGAGGATGAGCGCGACCTTCGTGGGGTCGGCGGGCGAGGGGGTCGCGCCGGTGCTCAGCCCGCGGAAGGCCGCCAGCTTGCGCACCGCCTTCGTCGCCGTGTCGGCCACGTAGACCGCGGGGTAGCCGTCGCGGTAGCTGGTGAAATAGACGCTCCGGCCGTCCTGCGACCAGCGCGGCCCCACGATGGGCGCGCCGTCGTTCGTCAGGCGCGTGAGGTTGTGGCCGTCGTAGTCGCAGAGGTAGAGGTCCTCGATCGCCTGGCCGTCGCGGCGCGTGCCGGTCTTCGCCACCATCACGAACCGGCTCTGCGCGATGCCCCGCTCGCCGGTCGTCTCCCGCACGATGGCGTCGGCCAGCTCATGGGCGTGGCGCCGCCCCTGTTCGGCGCTCCCGGCCTGGCGCGCCCACGCGAAACGCTTCCCCGGCCACGCGACGGCGAGGTTCTCCGCCACCGGGCCCTCGCCCGCGACGCTCCCGGTCACGCGCACCTGCGCCGAGCCGTCCGTCACGCGGTACCACCCGCTCCGCGCCAGATCGTTCCGCAGCGTCGCCGCGAACGTCCGCCCCGCGCCGCCCGTGGCCGTGACCCCGCCCAGCGTCAGCGACTGCCGCGCCACGCCCTCGACCGTCACGTCGATCACCGGCGTCGCGAGGAGCGTCCCCGCCGCCAACGACGCGATCAAACCCAAAAACCTTCTCATGCCCTTCATCATATCAAAAAATCCCCGCGCGGAGAAGCCTTTTGGGCGAGCGCGGACGTCGCTGGGCAGGGCGCGGCGGGAAGGCGCCTCAGGGGGCCTCCGTGGGCGGCTCGGCGCGCACGTCGTCGCACGCGCGGAGGGTGAGCCAATCGGTGTTACGATGATAGGGCGCGTAGTCCGTGCTCCGCACCAGGCGGTTTCCCGCGATGGTCAGCCCCGCGACGCTCTTGGCGAAGACCAGGGGCGCGTCGAAGGCCACGAAGGTGTTGCCCACGATGCGGATCCCGGAGTGGAAACGGCGGCGCTGGGCGGCGAGGTCGGGGATCTCGGGGCAGACGCTGATGACCGCCTCGGTGAATTGGTAGGGCGAGGTGAGGGCGTTCACGAAGACGTTCCCCTGAATGAGGACGTCCGCGCAGGCGCCGGATTCGTACCATCCGTTGCAGTCGCCGCAGAGGAGGATGGCGCTGCCGCTGGTGTGGTCGAAGAGGTTGTTCAGGCACCGCACCGCCCTGGGGGTGGAGAAGAGCGCCCCGCGCGCGCGGTTGTCGGCGACGCGGTTGCCGATGAAGTCCACGCGCGGCGTGCGGGTCAGGTTCTCCGCGCCCAAAGGCTCCCTGGCGGGGTCGATCTCCGGCGGCAGCGGGTCGCGGAAGGTGAGGAGGAGGCGCTTCGCTCCCGCCCGCACCGTCTCCGCGTCGAGCGGCGCGACGCGCTCGAGCACGTTGTCCGCCCCCGCGACGCGCTCCATCGTGCGGGCGCGGACGAAGGCGACGGCCTCGCCCGCGGCCCCCCACGCCATGCCGTAGGATTGGCCGTGCGCATAGGCGCACGCCAGCGTCCGGTCGTCCACGCGGCGCTCCAGGCGCAGGTAGGTGCCGTGGATGTTGATGGCGTCGTCCATCATCCCCGCGAACTCCCCCGCCTCGCAGCGGATGAGCCCGGAGCACCCGGAGAAATGCGTCGCGTCCGCCTGGGTGGAGAAGAGGCGCCCCTTCGCGCGGTTGGGCGTCACCCGCACGCGTTCGAGGGCGATGCCCTCGGTGTTCTGGCCCAGCACGCCCATGCCGTCGGCGTAGTGGATCGTCACGTCGCGGATCGTCACGTCGCGCGAGTCGGAGAGGACGATGCCCGGGGCGGTGCGCCCCCAGGACCGCAACGCCATGCGCTGCCCGGGCCTGAAGGCGCGGTGCGCGCAAGCCGCCGCCGTGAAGGTGCCGTCCGCGTTCCGCGACACCTGGCCGAGATCGAAGCCCACGTCCGCCGTGCGGTAGGCGATGCGCCCATCCGCCTCGAAGAGAATCCCCATGCCCGGCGACTCCCGGAAGTCCGGCCCCTCGAAAAAGAGCCGTGTCCCCTCGAACGACGGTCTCGCCCCCGGCGGTAGGGCGAAGGTGACCGTCCGCGCCTCGGGAGCCACCGCCGTGAAGGTCACCTGCGTCAGCGGCGGCACCTCGTAATCGACCGTCAGCCCCTCGAGCGTCACCCGCGCGCTGTCCCAGACCCCCGCCGCGATGATGCGCCCCCGCAGATTGAGGGTCGCCCCCCGCGCCTCCACCCGCAGATCCCGCATCCCCTCCAGCGGCAGGAAGACCTGCCTGGGGTTTTGCTGGTCATGGTTGGAGAGGAACCACGTCCGCCGCTGGCACTGCCCCGGGCCGACGTCGTAGACACCCGGCCCGAAGACGATCGTCTTCGGGCCCTCCGCCCGCCGCGCGTCCGCCACCAGCCGCGCCACGTCCTCCGCCCGGAAAGCCCGCCCCGGCGCGATCCCATAATCCGCGGCCCGAAAGGTCGCGCCCCGCACGGCCGCGGCCACCGCCGTCAGCGCCAACGTCATCACGATGCGTCTCATGCCCCGCAGTATAGCACAAGGCGCCCCGGCCCCGCCCATGAAAACGGATCGTTCTCGCCTCGCGGGACTCGCGTCACGCGTTTTTGCCATGCAGATCCGCACGTGATGGGAGCGCCATCGCCTTTTTGCGCTTTGCGCAAGCCAGTCGCTTACAGGCTTGGGCAAGGCATACCTTTTTACGTGCACGGAGAAAGAGGAGGGACGCATCAAGCCCCGTGCCCGTGTGCGGGGCCATGCGCCGGCACCGTCCCCTCCCGCGCCCTCCCCGCCGCGCCCTGCGCCGCCGGGGATCGATCGGGCACGGGCGGCCTCACGCAAAAAATTGCGCGGGGCCCCCATAAAACCCTTGACGCGGAGGGGAGCCGCGCGGTATACTGTGAGCAGTCAACATGGTGATTGGCCCGCTCGGGCCGGTTGAAAGGAGTGACCGATGAAAGCGATTTGGAAATTGGCGATGACCGTTGCCGTCGTGGCGCTCTGCGCGGATGGCGCATTGGCCCAGCGCCGCGGGGCGAGCGGCAAGTCCGCCCCCGACCAGATGATTCGCATCCGCGAGATCTCCGGCGTCGGCGGCGACAGCGATTACACCACGCCCGCCCCGCAGGCCGATGCCAAGTGGAAAAAACGCATCAACCACACCGACAGCTACACCAAGGACGACGTCAAGGGCTGGCACTATTTCGAGGTCGCCTACCAGGTCGCCAGCATCGGCACCGACTCCGCCGGCGCCAAAAAGCCCATCCTCGCCATCCCCGAGGTCGAGATCACCTATGCCCTCCTCTACGACATGACCAAGTCCAAGCGCGCCGCCACCGTCGCGCGCCAGGCCAAGCAGGCCGGCGGCGCCATCGGCTGGGACAACCCCCGCCAGCTCTACTCCCTCTTCACCGAGACGATCACCTACACCTCCATCACCCCCGGCCGCGAGCACTACGCCGCCGTCTGCGTCCCGCCCGCCTCCGTCTCCATCTACGGCGAGCCCATGGTCTTCTCCGTCCAGATCAAGGTCAACGGCATCCAGCAGGGCGAGATCATGACCGAGCTCGCCGGCGGCGCGAAGATCGACGGCAAGGACCTGCAGAGCATCATGGTCGAGAAGGGCGCCGACGGTAAGGCCCACATGGCCGCCTGGTGGGAGCGCATCGAGAACCTCTCCGACAGCGTCGTCCGCCGCGATGGTATCCTCCGCGACCGCTCGATGACCCCCTTCGTGATGGCCGGCGATCAGTACTACGACCAAGTCAAGGCCGAGTAAGCCTCGCCCCCGCGGGGGCATGACACGCGAGAGACGCTTTATGGAACGTATCCTGACACTCAACATCGGCGCGACGCGCTTGGCGTTGGCCGAATTCGAGGTGAGGCCCGGCAAGGGGCCGAACCTCCTGCGTTACACCTTCGGAGACCTCCCCGACGGCGCGGCCGACACGCCCGAGACCTTCGGCGTGGAGCTCGAACAGGCGCTCCGCGGCATGATGTCCGCCTCCGGCATCCGCCCCGGACGCACGCTCGTCGCGCTCTCCGGGCAGATGGCCTTCCCGCGCTTCGTCAAGGTGCTCGCCGAAAGCCCCGAGAAAATGCGCGAGCAGATCGGCTTCGAGGTCGAGCAGAACGTTCCCTTCCCCCTCTCCGAGGCCATCTGGGACGACGCCCTCGTGGGCCAGCCCGACGCCGGCGAGCAGCACGTCATGATTGTCGCCGCCCGCGCCGACCTCGTGGGCGCCATCGGCCGCGGCCTCATCAACGCCGGATGCGAGCCCGAGCTCGTCGACGTCGCCCCCGTGGCCATCTACAACGCCGTCCGCTTCAACTACCCCGACGCCGAGGGATGCACGCTCGTCGTCGATATCGGCGCGCGGTGCACCAACCTCGTCTTCGTCGACCAGGACCGCATCTTCTACCGCACCATCCCCGTCGCGGGCAACACCATCACCGCCGAGATCGCCAAGACCTTCGGGATCTCCTTCGAGGAGGCCGAGGCCCTCAAGCGTGAGCGCGGCCTTGTCGCCCAGGGCGGCGCCTTCGCGATGGCTGACCCGGAGGACGACAGGCTCTCCAAGGTCATCCGCAACGTGATGACCCGCCTCAACGCGGAAATCTCCCGCTCCATCGCCTTCTACCGCTCTCAGCAGGAGGGCAACGCCCCCGTGCGCGTCCTCCTCTCCGGTGGCGCCTCCCAGCTCCCCTACATGCAGAACTTCTTCGAGGAGAAGCTGCAGGTCGAGGCCGACTTCCTCAACCCCTTCATCACCGTGGGCTACCCCACGGGCGTCGACGCCGACCAGTTCGGGCGCGACGCCTTCTCCCTGCCGGTCCTCGTGGGCATGGCCCTCCGCCGCGGCCTTACCTGCCCGGTCGAGATCAACCTCGTCTCGCAGGACGTCGTGGCCCGCAAGGAGTTCCGCCGTCGCCTCCCCTTCTTCGCCATCGCCGCCGCGGGCCTCGTCGTCATCATGGGCATCTGGCTCATCTACGTCGGCCGCCTCGGCTCGCTCTACCGCGACCAGTGCGAGGTCGCGCAGTCCAGCATCGGCCGCTACGAGGCGCTCAAAGCCCGTTACGACAAGGCCGACAAGGCCGCGCAGGAGGCTGAGGCCCGCGCCGCCGCCTACCGCGCCCTCCTCAACGGCCGCACCGCCTGGATGAAGATGCTCGTCGCCGTCGACAAGGCCATCCCCGACGGCCTCTGGGTCACCAACCTCGCCGCCAAGCGCGAGGGCACGGCGCTCCAAGGCCTCAACCTCTCCGTCTCCGTCTGGCGGGACATCGAGGGCCGCCTCTCCGCCAAGGGCAAGACCATCGACGAGACCGTCGCCGCCGCGCTCGCCGCCCAGCCCGTCTTCGCCGCGGACACCAAGGACATCCCCATCAGCAAGAAGACGCAGATGGACTGGCTGACCTCGTTCGACATCACCGCCACCCTCCGCGAGCTCCCGAAGCCGCAGGCGCAAACCAGCCGCAAGGCGCGTCGCAGCAGGAGGTAATTCACGATGGATCCCAAGCAGAAACTGACGCTCATCATCGCGGGTGCCCTTTGCGGGCTCGTCATCGTCGCCCTCGCCGCGCTCCTCGTCATGCAGGTCGGCGCCATGAACGAGGCCAAGGCCGCGCGCACCGCCGCCGAAAACACCATCGACAGCCAGAACGGCGTCAAACCCTATCCCTCCGCCGCCAACCGCGACATCCGCGTGGCGGACGGCGAGGCCGCCGACGCATGGGCCGACAAGGCCCGGACGCTCCTCACCCATGGGCTTGACTACCCGCGCGGCGAGACCCCCTCCCAGTTCGTCTCCCGCATCGGCCAGACGGTCCGCGAGCTCAACGACCGCCAGCCCCAGCTCATCGTCGCCGGCCAGCAGCAGGTCATGGACTACTCTTTCGGGAGCTACGTCGTCCAAGGCACCATGCCGGCGGAGGCCAACGTCCCGCGCCTCGCCGCCCAGTTCGCCGTCATCGAGTACGTCTGCGACCTCCTCCTCGACAATGGCGCCGTCTCCATCACCGCCGTCGAGCGCGAGACCTTCGACGCCGCCGCCGCGAAACCCGCCGAGGAGACGCGGACCACCAGCCGTCGCCGCCGCCGCTCCAGCGATGAGGACGAGGAGGCGAAGCCCGTGCTCGGCGGCGCCTTGGACCCCGTCCTCGCCAAGGACGGCGTCACCCGCGAGACCTACGCCATCCGCTTCACCGCCCCCTACGCCACGGTGGCCAAGAGCCTCAACGCCCTGACGACCAACGCGCTGTTCGTCGTCGTCACCGACCTCTCCGCGCGCACGCCCGTCTCCCTCGCCGCACGGGTCGACGAGCTCACGAAGAAACGGCAGTCCGCGCGCACCAACGCCAGCCGTCGCGCCGCCGCCCAGGCGCAGGGCAAGCCCGCCGCCGACGAAGCCCTCTTCGCGACCGCCACCCCCGCCGAGCGGTTGGTCTCCGACCCCGAGCGCGCCACGCCGCTGGAGGTCACCCTCCGCTTCGACGTCTACTCCGCCGCGCCCGAACCCGAGCCCGCGCCCACGGCTCCCGAAAAGGAAGGGAAGTAAGCCATGGCGAATGCCCAATCCAACCTCCTGCGGCAATATGACCGCCTCGCCGCGGTCGCCGTTCTGGCCGTCCTGCTCGTCTCCTTGCTCTACCTCATCCTCTCCGGCCTGCAGGAACAGCGCAAGGTCGAGGAATACAGCATCAAGGTCGGCCAACCCTCCACCGAAAAGATCGCGCCGCAGGATCACACGGCCGACGAGGCGCTCCTCGCCGCAGTCGCCAAGCCCGCCTCCGCCGCGCTCCTGACCGTCCGGAACGACCCCTCCCTCCCCAACCTCTTCACGCCCGCGCGGCGCCTGCTCTGCGTCAAATGCGCGCGCCCCATCCCCTTCGAGGCCGAGAAGTGCGTCTTCGCGGATTGCGGCGCCGAACAGCCCAAGGAAAAGACCATCGACCTCTCCACCGTCGACTCCGACGGCGACGGCCTCCCCGACCAGTGGGAGCAGACCTACGGCCTCAACCCGCAGGACGCCGCCGACGCCGACGCCGACAAGGACGGCGACGGCTTTACCAACATCGAGGAATACGAGGCCAAGACCAACCCCGCCGACCCCAAGAGCCATCCCGGCTACGAGACGCGCATGGCCCTCAAGGCCATCCAAGGCGAGAAGGTCCCGCTCCGTGCCACCGGCAAGATGGAGCTCCCCCCCTCCGTCGGCCCCGACGGCAAGCCGGTCCGCCACTTCCAGATCACCTTCGTCTCCGTCACCCAGGACGGGCAGGTCGGCACCACCTCCCTGCGCGCCAACGACGGCCAGGACATCGCCGCCTCCGGTTTCCGCTTCGTGCGTTACAACGAGAAGCCGTTGCGGCGGGTCGAGATCGGCGAGCACAAGCAGGTGCGCTTCGTCAACGAATCCACCATCGATCTCGAGCGCAAGGCCGACGGCAAGAAAGCCACCATCGTTTTCTACGACGCGAACAACGCGGATTGGCCCGGCGAGCCGCTCTTGGAGCAGAAAGCCGAGATCGCCTTCGAGCTTCCGGGCGTTGAGCCCATCGTCGTTGCCCCCGGCGCAACCTTTGCGGTCAAGGGCGAAACCTTCACGGTCCTGGCGGTCGATGCCGCCAAAAAGACCGTCCGTATCCAAAAAAATGCGGACAAGAAGGTTTTTGAGTTGCAATAATCGTTGCGTTGGGATATACTGACATCACGATTTGGTTTTGGGCAAGACCCAATTAAATGCGGAGAAAACGTGCTATGACACACTTTGTGCGCTATGCCATGGTCGGCGTGATGATCGCCGGGGCGACGTGTTACGCCCTCGCGCAGGACGACGACCTCGACCTCCTCCTGGGGGACTTGATCGAGGAACCGGCCGCGAACCCGGGCGGCGGGCAACAGGCCGCCGAGCCTGAGGCCGAACCGAAGGCGGAACCCGCCCCGGCCCCCGTTCAGCAGCAACCCGCCGCCGAGCCCGAAAAGGAGGCCGAGCAGCCCGCCGCACAGCCCGCGCAGGAAGAGCCCGCCGCCCAACCTCAGGAAGAGCCCGCCGCCAAGCCCGAAAAGGAGGCCGAAAAGCCTGCCGCCGAGCAACCCGCCCAGGAAGAGCCCGCCGCCGAGGAGCCCGCCCAGGGCGAGCCTGCCGCCGAGGGGTTTCTCGCCGGCATGAGCGATGACACGGCCGCCCTTGAGGCCGTCACCGAAGAGGATCGCGCACTCAACGAGCTCGAAATGCTCATCCGCCTCAAGAACCAAGGGCTCGACGTCCAGGCTCAGGCGTGCCTCACCAAGGCCCGCCAGCTCATGACCACCCCGCCCGAGCCCGGCAAGGCCTTCGACCAGTACAAGGCCGCCATCAAGATGTACTCCGATGCCAAGAAATACTTCCGCGAGCACGAGGCCAACCTTCCGCTCAAGGCCGAGTGCGACAACGGCATCCGCGAGGCACGTTTCCGTCAGGCGCAGTCCCTCTTCGTGGACGACAATTACGCCGAGGCCCTTGACCTCGCCCAGCAGGTCATGCGCGAGGGGCACCCCAACGCCGCCGAGCTGGTCGCCGCCATCCAGGCCGAGATGAACCGTCCTCCGGAAGTCCGCCCGACGCCCGTTCTGCCCGAGTTCGCCAAAGAGTCCTACCAGGAAGGCCGTCTGGCCATCCTTGAGCGTTTCCGCCGCGCCACGGTCTATTACCATCTGGCCAAGTATCAGGAAGCCAACGACCAACTCGAAATTATCCTTCGTGACGATCCCAACAACGAGGCGGCCATCAATCTCCGCGACCGCATCGAGAAGCGCAACAGCGCCCGCTACAACGCGCTCAAGGATTCCACGCACGCCGAGATGATTGCCCAGGTCGAGGCCAACTGGACCCCGCTTGGCGCGCTCGGCCGCAACTCCGAGGAGCTTTACGCGCCTACCGTCTCCACCGGCACGCAGACCGCCGTCGACGACGCCGGGCAGAAGGAGGCACAGGCCGTCCTCGCCAAGCTCCAGAGCATCCGCCTCCCCGAGTTCTCCATCCGCCCGCCGAGCACGCTGGCCGATGCCGTGCAGATCTTCGCCGAGATGTCCAAGGCGTACGACAAGCCCGAACTCCCGCCCGAGGAGAAGGGCGTCGCCTTCGTGCTGAACATGAGCACCGGCGCCGCGCCCGCGCAGGATGCCGCCGCCGAGGCCGATCCCTTCGCCACCGACACCACCGCCTCCTCCGGCGGCCTGCCCCCCATCCAGAACATCAACATGCCGTGGGTCACCCTCAAGGACGCCCTCGACATGGTCTGCGAGGTCACCGGCTCCAAGTACATCATCAAGGGTAAGACCGTCGTGATTGTGCCGAACACCTACGTGGACGGCAAGATGGAGACCCGCACCTACAACGTCATGAGCGGCCTCCTCGAAAAGATCAGCGGCGTCCAGTCCGACCTGCAGACCTCCTCCTCCGGCGGGTTCGGCGACAGTGGTGACGATTGGGGCAGCATGGGGTCCTCCTCGTTGGAATCCCCTGGCGCCGGCACCACCCCTGAGATGCTGAAGTCCTTCTTCCAGGAGCTTGGCGTCTCCTTTGAGGGCAACGCCCGCATCGCCTACCTCTCCTCCATCGGCAAGCTGCGCGTCACCAACACGCCTGAGAACCTCGCCCTGCTCGAGGGCCTCCTCGAAGAGCTCAACGTCACGCCCTACCAGATCGAGGTCGAGGCCCGCTTCGTCGAGGTCAGCCAGGATGACCTGAACTCCCTTGGCTTCGAGTGGAGCCTCAACAGCGACATCGTCGGCACCATCGGCTCGGGCATCGACTGGGCCTCCTCGGACATCACCTCCGGCGCGAACGCCAACGGCGCCGGTGGCATCGGCGCGGGCGGCACGCACGTCTTCCGCCCCGGTTCCTCCTCCTTCGGCGGCACCGGCGATGCCAACGTCGCCGTCCATGGCGGCTCCTTCAACAACGGGATGCGCTTCCTTGGCGATGGCGCCACCTACGCCAACCGCATCAACCTCAGCGAGTCCACCTTGGCCCCGAACGATGAGTTCCTCGGCTTCTCCGCCGTCTTCGGCAAGATGGATATCTCCCTGATCCTCCATATGCTCTCCCAGCGCACCGACACGGATATGCTCTCCAGCCCGAAGGTGCTCGCCCGCCCGGGCCAGGAGGCGATGATCCGCGTCGTCACCGAGTGGATTTACCCCACCGAGTTCGACGTCACCGAGCTTGACAACAACGACGACAACAACGATAACAGCTGGAATATCAGCGGCGTCGGCGGCGGCGTGAACGTCCAGGCCCCGCCCGTGAAGTTCGCCGTCGAGCCGCAGTCCTTCGAGAAGCAGGATGTCGGCGTCTCCCTCCAGGTGATCCCCGAGGTCTCCCAGGAAGGCCAGATGATCAACCTCCTCGTGAACCCGAAGGTCGTGGAATACCTCGGCGACTTCGAGTACGGCATGCAGGTGCCTTACATCCAATACGGCATGACCGGCGGCGTGGTCACCTCGGCCGAGGTCGAGTACTACCAGGTCTCGATGCCCCAGCCGATGTTCCACTTCCGTGAGATCAGCACCTACCTCTCCGTCTACAACGGTTCGACGGTCGTGATGGGCGGCTTGATCACCGAGACGCGCAACTCCTTCGAGGACAAGATCCCGATCCTGGGCGACCTTCCCTTCATCGGCTTCCTCTTCCGCTCCACCGGCGAGTACAGCGAGAAGCGCAACCTCCTGGTCTTCCTCACCGCCCGCTTGGTCGATCCCGCCGGCCGTCCGCTGAAGACCGCCACCGATGGCCGCATGGGCGCCTCCGCGATGAGCGCCGGTTCCTCGCCCTCCGACACGCTCTCCTCCACCATCGCCGAGTGAGACCAAGCGTGTCTTCCGAAAAGCCCCGCCTTCCGGCGGGGCTTTTTTTTGTCGCACGACCGTTTCGTGGGGGAAGGCCGGATGGCGGTTGCGCGTTTCCGATGGTATCCGGGGAAAGTGGGAAGAGCGGAAGATCCTTGCGCATCGCCAACGGCCTCGGTGTCATCCCGCCACCGCTGGGACGTCTGAGCCCGTCGGGAGCGCCCCTGACGGTGCGGGATGTGGCGGGGATGGCAACGGCGCACCCCCACAGGCCATCCCATGCCCATCGCGGCACCCCGATTTTCGGGCCAGCCCCCTTAGGGTTTGCCCCAACCCCTCCCGACTCTTGGGGCGAACCCCTTAGGGTTTGGGGTCAGACCCTTTAGGGTTTTGCCCCAAACCCTCCCGACTTGCGCTCCCAGCCACCCGCTCTGGCACGAGAAACGGAACGCGGCCTGGAAGTGGTGTCCGGAAGGGTATGGGAATGTGGTGGGCCTGTGCGTGGGGATAAGCACCGCAATTTTGTCGGACACCATTGTCGCGTCTCTTTCCCCGTTCTCCGCGTCGCGGCACCGTGCTATAATACGCGGCATGGATATCTATCTGATAGGCATTGGCGGCGTGGGGATGAGCGCGTTGGCGCAGGCGTTCCTGGATCGCGGGTGGCGCGTGGCGGGGTCTGACCGGCTGTTGTCGGATGGTTGGGAGACTCCCGCGCTTGGGGCGTTGCGTCGGCAGGGGGTCGCGCTTTTCCCGCAGGATGGCTCGGGGGTGGCGCCGGGGCAGACGGTCGTCTATTCCACCGCCATCGAAGCCGACAATCCGGATCTCGTGCGGGCGCGGGCGTTGGGCTTGCGCCTGCTCCATCGCAGCGAGGCGTTGGCCGCGCTTGCCGCTGGGCATACGCTTGTGGCGGTCACCGGCACTTGCGGCAAATCCTCCGTCACCGCGCTTTTGGGGCATTTGCTGGCCTGTTGCGGGCGCGACCCCTTCGTCATCAACGGCGCGGAGGTGGTGGGGTGGGAGGCCGATGGCGCGCGTGTCGGGTCGGTGCGCCCGTCATCCTCGCGCGGGGGGCTCATGGTGGCGGAGGCCGATGAGTCCGACAAATCGCTCCTTGCGCTCGCCCCCACCCATGCGATCGTGACCAACGCCTCCAGCGACCATTTCCCCCGCGCCGAGGCACAGGCGCTTTTCGCGGATTTCAAGGCCAAGGCCACGGGCATCGTGATCGACGCCACGGATGAGCCGCCCGAGCCGCCGCCGGCCGGCATGGGGTGGGAGGCGCGCTTTGTCTGGCGCGGCCGTGCGTGGCGGCTCCCCATGCCCGGCGCGCACAATGTGGCCAACGCCAAACTCGCCCTCGCGATGGCGTTTGCCCTTGGGTGCGAGGCGGATGCCTTGCAGGCGGGCTTGGACACCTTCCGTGGCGTGCGGCGGCGACTGGAGCGGGTCGGTTCCTGCGCCGGGGCGTGCGTGATCGACGATTATGCCCACAACGTCGAGAAACTCGCCGCCGCGTGGGGCACCCTCGCGACGGCCTTCCCTGCCGGGGTCTTCGCCGTGTGGCGGCCGCATGGCTTCGCCCCCTTGCGCAAGTTGCTTGACGCCTTGGCCGCGATGTTCGACGCCGTGGTGCGGCCGTGCGACCGTCTGCTCGTGCTTCCGGTCTACGACGCCGGCGGGACCGCCGATCGTTCCGTCGGCAGCGACGCCCTGCTTGCCCGCCTGACCTGCCCGGCCGAGCCGGTGGCCGACCTTGCCGCCGCGGAGGCGCGTCTGCGGGCCTTGGCCGTGCCGGGCGCCGCGCTCGTCACCTTCGGTGCGCGCGACCCGGGGTTGCCTGTTTTGGCGCGTCGCCTCGCCGGCTTGGACTGAGAGGTCTCCCATATGCACGCGTTCCTCCATGCGTTTTTCGACATTTGGCTGGACATGGCCCCGTGGCTGCTGATTGGCTTCGCGCTGGCCTTCCTGCTTTCCGCCTTCCTCAGCGAACGGTGGATGCGCCGTCATCTTGGCGGCCCTGGCGCGCTCCCCATCCTCAAGGCCTCCCTTTTCGGCTTGCCCCTTCCGATCTGTTCCTGCGGCGTGCTTGTCGTGGGATTGGCCCTCCGACGCAACGGCGCCCGCAAGGCCCCCGTCTTCGCCTTTCTGGCTTCCACCCCGCAGGCCGGCACCGACGCGCTTTTGCTCAGTTGGCCCATCCTCGGGCCCGCGCTCACCGCGCTTCGCTTCCTTGGCGCCGTGCTGGCCGGCTTGCTTGCCGGCGGGCTTGTCAGCCGGTTTGGCCGCCCTGAGCCGCCGCCGCGCGAGCCGGCCGATTTGGAGGGGGACTGCGTGGCGCTCTGCGCCTGCCACCACCACGATGAACGGCATCCCCACGAGCATGGCGAGGCCCACCACCACGAGTTCGCCGATCGCCGCACGCGTCTGCGCGACGCCGCGCGCTACGCCTTCGTGCATCTGCCCGGCGAGCTCGCGCCTCTGCTTCTCGCCGGCGCGGCCATCGCCGCGCTCATCGGCGTGGCCGTCCCCGAGGAGGCGCTGACGGGGCTCTCCTTGCCCGCGGCCTATGCCTTGGCCGTCCTGGTCGGCGTCCCCACCTATGCCTGTTCCTTGGCCATCATCCCCGTGGCGGCCAACCTTATCGCGGCGGGGCTTTCCCCCGGCGCGGCCTTTGTCTTCATGGCCTGCGCTCCCACCACGCACGTCGCCGCCCTGCTCGTCTTGGGGCGCCAACTCGGTTGGCGCGCCACCGCGTGCTTCGTCGTCGCGGTCGTGGCCGTGGCCGTTGGGATGGGGCTTCTCATCGACTTCCCGTTGGCGGGGTGTGTCCGGATCCCCGGCCTCACCGTGCCCGCACACGGCCATGACCATCTTCCCGGCCTCGTCGCGCTTCTTCCCCTCGCGTCGCTGTTGCTCCACGGATTTTTCCGCAGGATTCGCGAGGGGCACGCCCATTGAGCGTGCCCGCATGAAGAAAGCCCCCGACGGCAAGTCGGGGGCTTTCTTTTTTTGGGTGGGCGGCACGCTTAGCGCGCGATGGCGGCGAGCATGTCGCGGACGGATTGGCCGATGCCGACGAAGAGGGCGTGGGCGATGATGGAGTGGCCGATGTTGAGGGTGTCGAGGTTGGGGATGTCGAGGAGGGGATTGACGTTGTCCATGGTGAGGCCGTGGCCGGCGTTGACCTTGAGGCCGAGGGTGGCGGCGTAGGCGGCGGCTTCGTGGAGGGCGTCGAGTTCGCGCCGGAGGGCGTCGCCGGCGGCGTTGGCGTAGGCGCCGGTGTGGAGCTCGACGTAGGGGGCGCCGAGCGCGGCGGCGGCGTCGAGTTGGCGGCGGTCGGGGGCGACGAAGAGGGAGACCTGGGTACCTTGGGCGGCGAGGGCCCGGACGGTGGGGCGGAGGGCATCGAGCTGGCCGGCGGCGTCGAGGCCGCCCTCGGTGGTGAGCTCCTGGCGGCGCTCGGGGACGAGGCAGACCTCATCGGGCACGACGTCGAGGGCGACGCGGAGGACGTCGGGGTTGTTGGCCATCTCGAGGTTCATGCGGGTGGTGAGGGTCTTGCGGAGGGTGTAGACGTCGGCGTCTTGGATGTGGCGGCGGTCTTCGCGGAGGTGGATGGTGATGCCGTGCGCGCCGGCCTGTTCGGCGAGGCGGGCGATTTCGGGGAGGTTGGGGTAGGCGACGCCGCGGGCTTGGCGGAGGGTGGCGGCGTGGTCGATGTTGACGCCGAGTTTGAGCGGGGTCATGGGAACCTTCTTTCTTACCAGGTTTTCTTGAGGCGGATGTACCAGGCGGTGTCGGTGTTGCAGTAGCCGGGGTCGGGCTGGGTCTTGTACTCGTTGCGCATGCCGGCTTCGAGGGCGATGTCGGTGAGGTGGCGGTTGATGCGGCGGAGCTGGCGGAGGGTGTAGGTGAGGCGGGTTTCGTGGACGAGGGTGCCGTCGGCGAAGTCGTCGATCATGGGGGTGTAGGTGAATTCGGTCTGCCAGCCGAGGCCGCACTTGAAGGTGTGCTGGAAGAGGAGGCCGAGGTCGAGGCCGATGTCGTTTTCGGTGAGGCGGCCGCCGCCGGCGGATTTGGTGTAGTGCTCGGTGTGGATGTGGGAGAGACCGAGGCGGGCGCGGAGCTTGGTGGTGCGGCCGCCGGGGGCGGTGTGGTTGATGAGGTAGTGGCCGTAACCGATGGCGGCGACGTTGTAGACGAAGTAGTCGCTGAAGCGGTTGTGCTGGATCTCGTCGCGGGCGTACCAGGAGACGACGTCGGTGGGGCGGTGCTCGAAGTCGAGGCCGGCGATGTATTGCTCGGCGGTGGTGGCGTGGTCGCTCCGGGTCTTGTTGTAGGAGCCGTAGATCTTGAGGGTGGTGTTCTCGCCGGTGCGCACGGCGTCGGCGTAGGCGCTGGCGGTGAAGTCCTTGGTGTTGCCGGCGTTGCCGGTGATGCCGAAGGAGAGGCTGAAGGCCCAGCGCTTGATGGGGGGGTAATCGGGGTCGTCGGTGCCGGAGGGCCAGAGGGTGGCGACGTCGGAGAGGGCGAGGGCCTTGCGCTTTTCGTCCACGGGGATGAGCACGGTGTTACCCTCGGCGTCGCGGCCGAGGCGCACCTCCTCCTTCGCCTTGTCCTCCACGTCCACGCGGGCGAAGAGGGTGCCCTCGCGCGGGTCGTACTCCACGTGCTTGATTTTCTCGCGGGGGATGCGCAGGGTGCCGGCGAAGTCGGTCTCGATGGCGACCTTGCCGTTGCGCAGGCGCTGGATGGTGCCGTGGATGATGTCACCGTTCACGGTGGTGATGGTGTCGGCCTGTGCCAACGCGGCGGATGCCGTCACGGCCAAGGCCAAGAGATGGCTATGCCTCATCGTGTCTCTCCTGGGAGTGGTCGAACTTGGGGTTTGCCCCCGCGATGACGAAGGTGACCTCGCCCTTCGGCGGTTTGCCGGCAAAGGTCTCGGCCAGGTGCGAGAGCGTGCCGCGGTGGACGCGCTCGTGCGCCTTGGTCATCTCCAGGCAGACCGCGGCCTCGCGGTCGCCCAAGGTTTCCAAGGCGGCTTTCAGGCTCGCACCCACGCGGAAGGGGGATTCCAGGCACACCAACGTGTGGGGCGCCTCCCGATCCGCCTCGAAAAAGCGTCTCAGCGCCCCGGGCTTGCGCGGCGGGAAACCCTTGAAGGTGTAGCTCGAGGTCGGCAACCCCGAGAGGAGCAAGGCCAGCTCCACGCAACAGGCCCCCGGCACCACCGTGTAGGGCAGGCCCGCCGTGGCGAAGGCGCGGATCACGCGGTAGCCCGGGTCGCTGATCCCGGGGTAGCCGCCGTCCGAGCAGAGCGCCACCGGCGTCCCGGCGCGCACGAGCCCCACGATCCGCCGCGAGACCTCCTCCTCGATGCCCTGCCTGTAACTGAAGAAGGTGGCCGGCCTCGGGATCCCCGCCGCCGAGAGCAGTTGCCAGGTGCGCCGTGTGTCCTCGCAGGCGATGGCCGGCGCCGCGGCCAAGACCTCCCTGGCCCGCGGGGAGAGATCCCCCAGGTTGCCCAGCGGCGTCGCGACCACGTATAACTGCGTTTCCAGCTCCATCGACCTTTCATTATAGCAAATCGGAGGCCGGAGGGTCGCGACGTCTTGATGGCGTTGGCGTGCGTGTGCCTCCGCGGGGAGGCACCGGGGCGGTTCCCTCAGGGCGCCGTGGCGCCGCGCGGGGTGAAGAGGGTGTAGGTGCGGCCGTCTTTCGCCGTGAAGGTGAAGGCGTGGTCGGGGAGTCGGAGCATGGCGTCGGGGGGCGGGAACATCTTGCCGAAGCGTCCCGGGACGAGGCTCGCCAAGCCGGTGGGCTCCGTGGCGCGGAGGGCGGCGAAGTGGCGGTCGAGCGCGGCGGCCTGGCGCGGCGTGAGCCGGGCGTCGCCGCGTTTGGCCACGGCGCACGGGAGGCGGTCGGCGACGTGGAGGTCCGTCCCATCGAGCGGCCTTGCCGCCGCGAAGAAGGTCTCGGGCGCGGCGTAGAGCGTCTCGTAGAGCCATGGGGTGAAGATCGCGGGTGGGCGGGGGTGGCCGCATTCGCGCCGCAGGAGCATGAGGTGCCAGTTCCAGTCGGTGTCGAGGCTTTGGTCCGTCGCGTAGAGGAGGGGGCCGGGGGGGAGGGAGGCGCAGGAGGTGATGCCCTGGGGGTCGGCGCGGTAGAGGCGGATCATGCGCAGGAAATTGCACCCGAAGGCGGTCTGCGCCACGGCGGCCGCCACCATCCCGGACGTCGCCACGACGAGAAGGGAGCGCGCGAGTTCGCGGGGGAGCGGCGCGAGGCAGTCGCGGTCGCGGAGGATGAGGACGAAGGCCGCCATGCAGGGCGGGAGGAGCAAGCGCACGACCGCATCGGCCCCGACGACGCAGAGGAGCCCATAGGAGGCCGCCAGGAAAAGCCACCACTCCAAGGAGTCCAGGAAGTGCGCGGGGAGGGCCTTCCGCCGCGCCCAGAGGATCCAGGCCAGGCCTGCCGCGAGGACGGCGGGCCAGATCAGAAGCACCGCGCTGGCGTTCGCGCGGAGCGCCGAGAGCGCACGCTCGGCCAAGCCTTCGCCCAGGATCCCCGCGGCGCGGCCCGCCGAGGCCGGGCCGAGGATCAGGAAGCACACGCCGGCGGCCATCAGGCACCAGGCGGCGGCCTGGCGCGGCGTCAGGGTGAGGCGCCGCCCCACAAGGCTTCGGATGAGGGCTCCCCCCGCCAGGGCGGCGACCATCGGCAGGGCGAAGGCCTCTTGGCTCCAACCGTAGAGGAAGGCGACCGGCACCATCCACCAGCGCGTCAGCCGCCGCCAAAGCGCCATCATGCCGAGCGTGGCCGTGGCCGTCCAGAGGTAATTGACCGCGAAGGCGGCGTTCATCGAGCAGGTGGCGGAGGTCCACAGGAACCACCAGACGGCCGCCGCGCCGAGGGCGAAGGTGCGCGCGTCGGCGCAACGCACGCGGCCCTCGCGCAGGATCAGCCAGACAAAGGCGAACCACATCAGGGTGTTGCAGAGGTCGAAGAGCGGGTAGAGGCGGAATCCCGCGAAGACGGCCACCAGCCCATGCACGAACACCCGTCCGTTCCCCCGGTGCAGATAGTCGCCGATCTGCTGCCGGAGGATATCGCCCAGGGAGGCGACCCGCGGGACCTCGCCCTCCCAGGGGGTGCTCTGTCCCTGGAAGGCGTAGCTGAGCTCGTCGTGCAAAGGCAGGCAGAAGACGTTCATCGCCAGCACGCAGCAGAACATGACCCCGAGGAGCGCCCAGGGCCACTTGCCGGCAAGGCCACGGGGCCGGCTCATGGCGCGCGCTCGATGAGGGCGGTGGCGAGGGCGGAGATGCCCTCGCGGCGGCCGATGGCGCCGAGCCCCTCGACGGTGGTGGCCTTGACGGAGACGGCGTCCGCGGGGAGGCCCATCGCGTCGGCGAGGCGTTGGCGCATGGCGGGGATGTGGGGGGCGAGCTTGGGACGTTCGGCGAGGACGGTGGCGTCGATGTTGCCCACGCGCCAGCCGTGCGCGGCGAGGCGGGCGACGACGGCGCGGAGGAGGGCGAGGCTGTCGGCGCCGGCCCACTTCGGGTCGGTGTCGGGGAAGTGCTGGCCGATGTCGCCGTCGGCCGCCGCACCGAGGAGGGCGTCCATGATCGCATGAGTGAGGACGTCGGCGTCGGAGTGGCCGAGGAGCCCGAGCGGGTGGGGGATCGCCACGCCGCCCAGGATGAGTCTGCGGCCCTCCACGAGCCGATGGGTGTCGAAGCCGATGCCGGTGCGCATGGGGGCTCCCTCAGTGGTGGACGGGGCGGAACTTGATGCGGTGGGGGCGGTCGGCGTCGTCGCCGAGCTCCTTGCGGCGCATCTCGTGGTAGTCGGAGTAGGAGCCCTCGAACCAGCGCACCTTGGAATCGCCCTCGAAGGCGAGGATATGGGTGGCGATGCGGTCAAGGAACCAGCGGTCGTGGCTGACGACGACGGCGCAGCCGCCGAAGTCCTGGATGCCTTCCTCCAGGGAGCGGAGGGTGCCGACGTCGAGGTCGTTGGTGGGTTCGTCGAGGAGCAGGAGGTTGCCGCCGGAGCGGAGGAGTTTGGCGAGGTGGACGCGGTTGCGCTCGCCGCCGGAGAGGACGGCGACCTTTTTCTGTTGGTCGGCGCCGCGGAGGTTGAAGCGCGAGCAGTAGGCGCGGCCGTTCATGAGGCCCTTGCCGGCGAGGTTCACGAAGTCGCCGCCGCCGGTGATCTCCTCGTAGACGGTGTGGTTGGGGTCGAGCGCCTCACGGGATTGGTCGACGTAACTGAGGACGACGGTCTCGCCGACGCGCAGCTCACCGGCGGTGGGCCTGAGCTGGCCGGTGATGAGCTTGAAGAGGGTGGTCTTGCCGGCGCCGTTGGCGCCGATGACGCCGACGATGCCGCCGCGGGGGAGGTCGAAATTGACGTGCTCGAAGAGGATGCGGTCGCCGAAGGCCATGCAGAGGTCGGTGGCGCGGACGACGAGGTTGCCGAGGCGCGGGCCGGGGGGGATCTGGATCTTGAGCTCCTCCTCGCGGGTGTCGACCTGCTGGGAGACGAGCTCCTCGTAGCGGGCGAGGCGGGCCTTGCCCTTGGCGCGGCGGCCGGAGGGGTTGGTGTGGATCCATTCGAGTTCCTGCTGGATCATCTTGCGGCGGCTCTCGGCCTGTTTGGCTTGGGCGGCCATCATGGCCTGTTTCTGCTCCAGCCACTGCTCGTAGTTGCCCTTGTAGGGGTAGGTGCGCCCGGCGTCCATCTCGAGGATCCACTCGGTGACGTTGTTGAGGAAGTAGCGGTCATGCGTCACGACGATGAGGGTGCCCTTGAACTTCCTGAGGAAGGCCTCGATCCAGGCCACGGACTCGGCGTCGAGGTGGTTGGTGGGCTCGTCGAGGAGGAGGACGTCGGGATTGGAGATGAGCAGGCGGCACATGGCCACGCGGCGCTTCTCGCCGCCGGAGAGGTCGCCGGCCCTGGCCTCGGGGGCGGGGCAACGGAGGGCCTCCATCGCCAGCTCCACCTGGTGGTCGAGGTTCCAGAGGTCGTTGGCGTCGATGATCTCCTGCAGACGGGCCATCTCCTCCTCGGCGCCGGGTTCGTCGAGCCGGCAGCAGAGGTCTTCGTATTTCTCCAGCATGGCCTGTGCGCCGGCCACGCCCTCCATCACGCACTCCTGGACGGTCTTGTCGGGGTCGAGGATGGGTTCCTGCGGCAGGTAGCCGACCTTGACGTTCTTGGCCACTTGGCAGGTGCCCATGTAATCCTTGTCGAGCCCGGCGAGGATTCTGAGGAGCGACGATTTGCCGGCGCCGTTGGCGCCGATGACGCCGATGTGCGCGCCGTGGAAAAAGGCCAGGTTCACGTTGTCGAGGATGACCTTTTTCTCGTGATGCTTGGTGACGTTTTGGAGGTTGAAGACGTATTCGCCGGCCACGGAGGCCTCCTTTCAGGGGTCGAAGGGTTCGAAACGGTGATAGAGAAAGACGAAGGGGGGCGCGGACAGGTCGAGATGGCAGTGCCCCGCGTACCAGCGGCGGAAGGCCAAGCGCGCGCGGAGGCTTTCCAGCCAGCGCTCGGTCGAGAGGTCGACGATCCCGAAGCGCGCCCGCAGGGAATCCACCCGGCCTGGGGGCAGGACGCTTTCCGGGCAGGTGTGGGTGAGGACGGCATCCACCTGCCAGCCCACGGCCGCCAAGGCGCCTTCGGCGCGGGCCTTGATCGTCGGGGAGGGCTGCTCGTCCTCGAACCACGACCAGTGGTTGCGCAGGCGCGCGAATTTGTCCGCCGAGTAGGCGCCGCCCACGACGAGCGCGCGTCTCCCGCACAGGTCGTAGAGGAGGCCGTCCTCCGGGAAGAGCTGGTTCGGGTAGCGTGGGTCCACCCAAACCCGTCCGCCGAACCGTTCCTCCCGCGCGTAGCCCCGCACGGTCTCCGGGCGTGCCTCGTGGTTGCCGTGGACGCAGAAGAGCGTGATGGGCAGCTGCGCCAGGTGCTGCTTGAGGGCCGTGTCCCGCGCGTCGCCGTAATAATTGATGCCCGCGTCGCCGAGGATGACAAGGATATCCGCGCGCGAGGTTTTGCGCACCTTGCAGAAGGCGTCGACCTTGGCGAAGTCCCCGTGTTTGTCCCCGGTGATCCAAATCATGCCCCGCATTGTACCAAATCGGCCCCGGGGGCACAAAGAGACCCCGCGGTCACCAGAAGACGACGTAGAGCGCCACGGTGGCGACGCAGACCACGATGCCGAAGGCGAGGGCGGGCTTGGACAGCGTCATGTCGAGGGTCGTCTTCCGCGCGAAGGTGACTTTGGAGGGCATCCTGAAGATGAGGCCGTAAACCGTCAGCAGGATGAGGGTGATGACGAGGGTGTAGGAGGCCGCGATGAGGTAATGCATCTCGGTCTTGGCGCACCCGAAGCTTTGCAGCCAAGAGACGAAGAAGTCGGGGAAGCAGCGCCAGCCGTAGTTGTCGAGGAAAAAGTAGAGAATCGGCGCGACGATGAGGCCGAAGGTGCCCGCCCAGCGGCCGGCGGAGCGGTTGATCAGGCCGAAGGCGAAGACCACGAGCACGCCGGGGGAGACGTAGCACTGGACGTTCTGGATATAGGCGAAGATGGAGTCGCTGTTCAGCGCGGCGGCGGCGACGCACCCGACGACCACAA
Organism: uncultured Kiritimatiellota bacterium; assembly: GCA_944389565.1. Lineage (GTDB taxonomy): Bacteria > Verrucomicrobiota > Kiritimatiellia > RFP12 > DVOR01 > Spyradenecus. Next base: position 5,652 of record CALXMV010000026.1, on the reverse strand, counting down.
GGAGCACGGTGATGACGCGGCCGGTGAGGACGAGGTTGCCCTGGCTGGCCTTGGGGGCGAGGTAGCGCTGGTAGATATCCATCGTGAAAAGGGTGGAGGTCGCGTTGAGCACGGCGGCCAGGGAGGAGACGATGGCGCCGAGCAGCGCGGCCAGGATGAAGCCGAGCACGCCGGGGGCGCAACGTTCGCGGACGGCCTTCATGAGGAGCCCGAGCGCGCCGTCGAACTTATAGGTGTTGGTGACGATCCTGACGTTGCCGCCGGTACGCATGGCGATCTCGCCGGGTGTGCCGGAGGCGGCGGAGAGCCCCGCGATGGCCTTTTGGTCGATGGCGCCGCCATCCGTCAGCCTGGCCGTGGGATAGGCTTGGGCGAGACGGGCGAGGATGGGCGCGTTGTGCTTGGCGACCCAGGCGAAATCGGCCGGCGTGAGGCGCCGCGTGACGCGCGTCTTCTCGCCGTCCGCGGCGGTCTGCCATTCGGTCCAGGCGCTTGTGTCGACGCCGGAGGCGAAGAGGATGAGATCGTTTTCGCCATAGGGTTGGATGCCGCGGTGGTCGGCCCTGCCCTCGGTCACCTCGATGGCCTGACGCACCTTTTGGGCCTGCAGGCCGGCCATGTCGGGCGCGAAGAGGTTAAAGGCGATGACGCCGGGGATGACGATGATGAAGGGAATGAGGAGTTTGAGCGCGGCGGCCAGGACGATGCCTTTCTGGCCCTCGGCGAGGGAGCCGGAGCCCAGGAGGCGTTGGGTGATGTATTGGTTGAGCCCCCAATAGTAGAAGTGGGGGATCCAGATGCCCATGATGAGGACGGTCCAGGTCATGGCGGTGGTGTTGGCCGGCCCCATATGCATCTTGGGCTCGTTGAGAAGATTGAAACGGTCCAGGAAGCCCATCTCGGGGTCGAGGGCGATTTCCCTGCCATGCTCGGCGAAACTCGTGGCCACGGTGGCGTCGCCCAGGGCACGGCAGGCGATCCAGGCGATGATCGCGCCGCCGACGATGAGCGCGGCGCCCTGGATGAGGTCGGCCCACGCGCAGGCCTTGAGCCCGCCGAAGAGGACATACGCGCCGGCGATGCACGACATGATGACGCAGCAGGCGGAGAACCCGACGGAAATGCCGAACTCGTTGAAAAGCTGCCACATGACGAGCGACCCCGCATAGGTCACGCCGATCAGCGAGGCGACCACAAGGATGCCGATCATCGAGAGGGTCATAAGCGTGCGCGCCACATGGTTGAAGCGCATCTCGATGAACTCGGGCATCGTGGTGATGCCGGTCCTCAGAAAGTAGGGCAGGAAGCAGAAGGCGACGACAACGAGCGTGATGGCGGCGGTCCATTCCCAGGAGGCGCAGGAAATGCCCTCAAGGCCGGCGCCTTGGCCGCTCATGCCGACGAACTGCTCGGCGGAGATGTTCGCGGCGATGAGCGAAAAGCCGATGATCCACCACTTGAGGCCGCGCCCCGCCAAGAAGTAGTCTTCCGCACTCGCCTCGGACCTCCTGGTCTTTCGGCTCTTGAAGAAACCCACAAAGAGCACGCACGCGATGAAAGCGAAAAAGACGATTGCGTCCATCAGGATTCCCATCTCTTCCTTCCCTCCAGTCTTCCGGCTTGGGCTCGGCGGCGGATGTCTCGCCCGACGTTTAGGCTTCCATGGCCGCAGACCCTCGCCCACGGCCCGGATCCCCCGGCAAAACGCCTGCGGCAAACAACGCCGCAAACGTAACGCGGACACTTTAACATGGGCGTTTCCGCGCTGTCAAGCCGGGACAAACGCGATCTTCCCGCCTGGCGCATTGGGGCGGCATGGCCCGGGACGCGTTTGCCGCGGCCTCGCCCCGGCCCGATCCGCCCCCGGGGTGACGTGTCGGCGCGACGTGTGCCGCCGGCCATATTTTTTGCTTGCTTTCGGGGATGGGGGGGAGTATCATATAATTCATGTAAGTTCTCCACAGACCAAAAGGAAGGTGTTCATGGACAAACAGAAGGACGCGCAGAAACCGGATCCTACCGTGGAAGTCGAGCAGTTCGGCAAGTTGCCGGACGGGACGGTCGTCCTGCGGTATACGCTGAAGAACGGGCTTGGCGCGGAATTGGAGGTGTTGGAGTATGGCGGCACGGTGCGGCGGTTTGTCGTGCCGGGGCCGGATGGCAAGCCGCGCAACGTCATCGTGGGGCCCGACACGCTCGAAGGGTGGATCAAAGAACCCTATTACGGCCAGCTCATCGGGCGCGTGGCCAACCGTATCGCGGGGGGACGCTTCACGCTCGACGGGAAGGACTATACGCTCGCCACGAACAACGCCCCGGGCGGCATCCCCTGCGCCCTGCACGGCGGCGAGCAGGGCTTCAACGCCAAGATGTGGAAACTGCGGGCCTTCTTCCAAGGCACGGAGTCGCTCATCCCGGAGTGGGCGCATGGGCAGGATTATTACGGCCCGGACGACGCGTGCCTCTATCTGGCGTTGGAGTCTCCTGACGGCGACCAGGGGTATCCCGGCGCGGTCCATGCCGAGGTGCTCTACGTCCTCACCCCCGCGAACACCTGGCGCATCGTTTATCGTATCACCTGCGACGCGCCGACCCCCGTGGCGATGACCCAGCACGCCTATTGGAACCTCAAGGGCTGCGCGAGGGGCGACATTCTCGATCACACCCTCCGCGTCAATGCCGCGCGCTACACCCCCGTGAACGCCGGGCTCATCCCGACGGGCGAGCTCGCGTCGGTCGCCGGGACGCCTTTCGACTTCACCGCCACCCGCCGTCTGGGCGAGGCCGTGGATGCCGACGACGACCAGATCCGTTACGGCGCGGGCTATGACCACAACTTCGTGCTCGACCATCCCGAGGGGCAGCTGGCCTATGCCGCCACGCTGACCGCGCCCGACGGCCTGGCCCTGGAAGTCTGGACCGACCAGCCCGGCATGCAGGTCTACACCGGCAACTACATCCCCGATGGCCTCGCCACCCCCGAGGGCCCCACCTGCCGCCGCGGCGGCGTCGCCCTCGAGACCCAGCATTTCGCCGACAGCGTGAACCGGCCCGACTTCCCCACCGTCATCCTCCGCCCGGGACAGGAACTCCGTTCCGTCACCGAATACCGCTTCCCCAAGCGCTAACCTCTCCCACCATCAATGGAGCATTCCACAATGTGCACTGAAGCAAAGAACGGCATCAATTGGGTTGCCGTCGTCACGATGATGTTCCTCTGCGGCATGATCGCGTTCGTCACCTACCTCGGCCAACCGCTCTCCAACGTCTGGAAGGCGCAGGAGGCCATCAAGAACTCCACCATGCTGGCCATGCTGGGCAACGCGATGGTCTTCGTGGCCTATCTCTTTATGGGCATTCCCGCCGGCAAGCTGCTCGGGCGCGTGGGTTACAAGAAGACCGCGCTCATCGGCATCGCGGCCGGCTTTGTGGCCATGGCCGTCCAGCTGGTTTCCGGCAAGCTGCCGATGGATGGGGGCGTTGCCCTGCCCTATGGCGTCTACCTGGTGGGCGGCTTCATCGGCGGTATCTCGGCCTGTCTGCTCAACATGGTCGTCAACCCGATGCTCAACCTCCTGGGCGGCGGCGGCAAGCGCGGCAACCAGCTTAACATGGCCGGCATGACCTTCAACTCGCTGACCGCCACCGTCACGCCGCTCATCGTCGGCTCGCTTATCGGCGCGGTCACGGCGGAGACCACGATGGCCGATTGCGACCTGCTGATGTACATCGCCCTCGCGGTCTTCGCGGTCTCCTTCGTCATCATCTCCCTGATTGCCATCAAGGATCCCGAGCAGGCCGTCGTCACGGAGAAGATCGGCGCCTTCGCCCCTCTCCGTTTCCGCCACTGCCTCCTCGGCGTGCTGGCCATCTTCGCTTACATGGGCGTTGAGGCCGGCATCCCCGGCGTGATGACCCAGTGGCTCACCTCCGAGGGCGGCCCGCTCGCGGCCACCGGCAACGCCGCCGCGATCGCCGGTTCCGTCGTTGCGGTCTATTGGCTGCTGATGTTCATCGGGCGTCTTATCGGCGCGGCCATCGGCGGCAAGGTCTCCTCGCGCGTGATGATGACGGTGACGACGCTGGCGGCGATTCTCTTCATCGTGGCCGGCACGGCGACGACCGGGGTCCCGGCCCAGATGCCGGGCATCACCACCGAGGGCGGCTTCAGCGTCCGGATGGTGGAGGTGCCGCTGGCGGCCGTCTTCTTCGCCCTCTGCGGACTCTGCGCCTCCGTCATGTGGCCGGCCATCTTCAACCTCGCCACCGAAAAGCTCGGCAAATACACCGCTGCGGCCTCCGGTCTCTTCATGACGATGGTCGTCGGCGGCGGCATCTTCCAGGTCATCCAGGGCGTTGTCTGCGACAACTTCTCCTACATGGTCTCCTTCATCGTGCCGGGCCTGGCCCTCGCCTATATCTTCGTCTACGCGGTGGGCTTCTCCAAGCCCGCGGCCAACATCGAAGAACTCGTCAAGTAACCCCACAACCCCCCTTACGAAAGGTCGAACGATGCAGAATCAGGAAATCTACGACGAACTCATCGCCAAGTTCGAAGCCAAGTACGGCCAGAAGCCGCAGATCGTGGCCTACGCCCCCGGCCGCATCGAGGTGCTCGGCAACCACACCGACTACAACGAAGGCTACGTCTTCTCCGCGGCCATCGACAAAGGCACCTTCTTTGCCGTGATCCCCTCGGCCGACGACACCTGCGAGCTCACCGCCGCCGACCTCATGGAGACGGCGACGTTCACCACCTCCACCTGCGCCCCCGCCAAGGAGATGACCTGGCAGAACTACGTGAACGGCACCTTCAACTGGCTCTTTGACGGCAACCCCGCCGCCGCGAAGCACGGCTGGAAGGGCATGTTCCTCGGCAACATCCCCCTCGGCGCCGGCCTCTCCTCCTCCGCCGCCCTTGAGATGTGCACGGCCCTCGCCCTCGCCAAGCTCTACGGCATCGAGAAGGACAAAACCGCCCTCGCCAAGATCGGCCAGAAGGCCGAGCACACCTTCGCCGGTTGCCCCTGCGGGCTCCTTGACCAAGCCTCCTCCATGTACGGCCAGGAAGGCGGCCTCGTCAAGAGCGACTTCCGCACCAACGTCTTCGAGACCGTCTCCATGGGCCCCGCCGTCTCCTTCATGATGGTGAAGTCCAATGCCAAGCACGCCCTCGTCGACGGTGCCTACGCCTCCCGCCGCAAGGCCTGCGAAGACGCCGCCCAGCACTTCGCCAAGGTGCTCCGCAAGCCCGTCACCCACCTGCGCGACGTGACCATGGCCGAGTGGGTGCTTTACCGCGACGGCCTCGACGAGACCACCGCCAAGCGCGCCGCCCATCCCATCGGTGAGGACGAGCGCGTCCTCCAAGGCACCGCGTTGCTCGAGCAGGGCGACGTCAAGGCCTTCGGCGCCCTGATGTTCGACTCCCACGAATCCAGCCGCCATTGGTTCGAGAACTCCTGCGAGGAACTCGACCTCATCGTCGACACCGCCAAGACCATCCCCGAGGTCTACGGCGCCCGCCTCTCCGGCGGCGGTTTCGGCGGCAGCTGCTGCCTCCTGGTCGACCCCGCCGCCGCGGACAAGATCGCCGCCGCCATCACCGCCGCCTACAAGGCCAAGTTCGGCGACGAACCCGTCTGCCAGCTC
>CALXMV010000025.1 GCA_944389565.1 uncultured Kiritimatiellota bacterium | reverse complement strand
AAGCCCATCTTCCCATTTCAAGGGCCATTCAACCAGAATGGCCTCTTGGTGTTTTTCTGTTTCCTCTGAAAACTGCGGCAATCCTTTCCTTTTCCCCTCTTTAAAAACCTCCTTCAGCCCTTTTATCCACCCCCTTAAACGCCCTGATACACCACTCCTCTCAAAAATCTTACCATCCAACAAAAAATATAGTTGACTTAGGGTTTGGGGTCAGACCCCTTAGGCTTTCGCCCCAAACCCTCCCGGCTCGCGCTCCCAGCTATCCGTTCTGGTACGAGAAGCAAATCGCGGTCCGGAAGTGGTGTCCGGAAGGGCATGAGAATGCGGGGGCGGCCTGCGCGTGGGGGATGAGCGTCGTAATTTTTGCCGGATACCGGTGGCAAGCGGCGATCGCGGGAATCTCGAAGCCGGTTCCTGTGCTATAATGTGGGGGATTCGGCCCCGTAATGGGTCTGTTTCATTGGCGTGGAAGTTTTTGTGTTGGTGTTTTTTTGTGGTAAGTTGCTGACATGCGGATAATCGACAACGTCAATGCCACCGTCAAGGAGGATTTGCTCGCGGGCATCCGCCGTGGGAGCAAACTCTCGATCGCGGCCGCCTGTTTTTCGATTTACGCCTATCAGGAACTCAAGCGGCAACTTGAGGGGATTGAGGGGTTGCGCTTCATTTTCACGTCGCCGACCTTCGTCACGGAGAAGACGCCCAAGGCCCAGCGCGAGTTCTACATCCCCCGCCTGGCCCGCGAGCGCAGCCTGCATGGCACCGAGTTCGAGGTGCGGCTCCGCAACGAGCTGACGCAGCGGGCAATCGCCAGGGAGTGCGCGGATTGGATCCGGCGGAAGGCGACCTTCAGGTCGAACGTCACGCAGGAGCAGATGATGGGGTTCATGACGGTGGACGAGAGCACCTATATGCCCCTCAACGGCTTCACCACGGTCGACCTCGGCTGTGAGCGCGGGAACAACGTCTATTATCCGGTCCAGAGGACCGAGGCCCACGAGAACGCGCGCTATTTCCTCACCCTCTTCGAGCAACTCTGGAACGACAAGAAGCGCCTGCAGGATGTCACGGATGTCGTGATCGAAGCCATTTCCGCGGCCTACCGCGAGAACGCGCCGGAAACCATCTACTTCATCGCCCTCCACAACATCTTCAGGGAGTTTCTGGACAACGTCTCGGAGGATGAGTTGCCCAACGAGGCGACCGGTTTCAGGGAGAGCAAGATCTGGGGGATGCTCTACGCCTTCCAGCGCGACGCCGCCTTGGCCATCATCGGCAAATTGGAGAAGTACAACGGGTGCATCCTGGCGGACAGCGTCGGCCTGGGCAAGACCTTCACGGCCCTGGCCGTCATCAAGTACTACGAGAACCGCAACAAGTCCGTGCTCGTCCTCTGCCCCAAGAAGCTTTCGGAAAACTGGAACACCTACAAGGGGAACTACGTCAACAATCCCATCGCGGGCGACCGCCTGCGCTATGACGTGCTCTACCACACCGACCTGTCGCGGGCGCAAGGAACCTCCAACGGCATCGACCTCGGCCGGCTGAATTGGGGGAACTACGACCTCGTCGTGATCGACGAGAGCCACAACTTCCGCAACGGCGGCGCGGTCTCCGGCGAGGAGGCTAGGGAGAACCGTTACCTGCGCCTGCTCAACACCGTCATCCGCGCGGGCGTCCGCACGAAGGTCCTGATGCTCTCCGCGACCCCCGTCAACAATCGTTTCACGGATCTCAGGAACCAGCTCGCGCTCGCCTACGAGGGTGACCCCGGCCAGATCGGCCAAAAGCTGGCGACGACGCGGGGCGTCGAGGAGGTCTTTCGGCAAGCGCAGAAGGCCTTCAACGTCTGGAGCAAACTCCCCGCCGCGCGGCGGACGACGGATGCCCTGCTTCGGATGCTGGACTTCGACTTCTTCGAGTTGCTGGACAGCGTGACGATCGCCCGCTCCCGGAAGCATATCGCGAAATACTACGACACGTCCGCCATCGGCGGTTTCCCGGAGCGGCTCCCGCCGCTCTCCCTGCGGCCCCGCCTGACGGATCTGGACGGCGCGGCCGGCCACAACGCCATCTATGCGGCGCTGATGTCGCTGAACCTGGCCGTCTACACGCCCTCAAACTATATCCTGCCGTCGCGGCGCGACAAGTATCGGGATCTCTCCCGTCGCGGGCACGAAAGTCTCACCCAGCAAGGGCGCGAGGAGGGGATCCGCCACCTGATGGGCGTCAACCTGCTCAAACGCCTGGAGAGTTCCGTCCATGCCTTCCGGCTGACGGTCGGCCGCGTCCGGGCGCTGATCGACGAGACCCTTGCGACGATCGACGGTTACCGGGCCGGCGCGCGCGTCTTGGACTTGGCGGATCTCTCGGCGTGCGGGGACTTCGATGAGGACGACCAGAACACCGATCTCTTCGCGGTCGGGCGGAAGGTGCGGATCGACCTCGCCGACATGGATCGCGTCTCGTGGCGGCGGGAGCTGGAAAAGGACGCCGAGACGTTGGGGCGCCTCGCGCGGATGGTGGCCGACATCACGCCGGAGCACGACGCTAAGTTGCAGGCCTTGCTGACGCTCATCAAGGGGAAGATCGAGCACCCCATCAATCCCGGCAACCGGAAGCTCCTCATCTTCACCGCCTTCTCCGACACCGCCGATTACCTCTATGCGAACGTCGCCGCGTTCGCGAAGGAACGCTTCGGCCTGGAGACGGCGGAGATCACCGGCTCCGTGGAAGGCAAGACCACCCTCAGGACGCTTCGCGCCGACCTCAACACCGTGCTCACCTGCTTCTCCCCGCGCTCCAAGGGCAAGGACATCCTGATGCCGGGCCGCCCGGAGGAGTTGGATATCCTCATCGCCACCGACTGCATCTCGGAGGGGCAGAACCTGCAGGACTGCGACTATCTGGTCAATTACGACATCCACTGGAATCCCGTCCGCATCATCCAGCGGTTCGGGCGTATTGACCGCATCGGCAGCAAAAACGCCCGCATCCAGCTCGTCAACTTCTGGCCGGATATGGACCTCGACGCCTACATCAACCTGAAAAGCCGCGTTGAGACCCGCATGAAAATCACCGTCATGACCGCCACCGGCGACGACGACCCCATCAACGCGGAGGAGAAGGGCGACCTTGAATACCGCAGCGCCCAACTCGAACGCCTGCAGAAGGAGGTCGTCGACATCGAGGACATGGGCAACGGCATCTCCATCATGGATCTGGGGCTGAACGAGTTCCGCCTCGACCTGTTGGACCACCTCAAGCGCCATGGCGACATCGAGACCGCGCCCAAGGGCCTGCACGCTGTCGTCGGGCAGGCCCCGGAGTTGCCCCCCGGCGTGATCTTCGTCTTGCGGAACGTCAACGACAGCGTGAACATCGACAACCGCAACCGCATTCATCCCTTCTACATGGTCTACGTCGGCCAAGGGGGCGACATCGTCTGCGACTACCTGAACCCCAAGCGTCTGCTGGACGCCATGCGCCTGCTCTGCCGCGGCAAAAGCGAGCCGTTGATGGACCTCTGCCGCCGCTTCAACCAAGAGACGGACGATGGCCGCAAGATGGAGGCCGTCTCCGCCCTCCTCTCCAAGGCCATCGCCTCGATTGTCGACGTGAAGGAGTCCAGCGACATCGACAGCCTCTTCCACGCCGGCGGCACCTCCGCCCTCCTCTCCGCCGTCTCCGGGTTGGACGACTTCGAGCTGATCTGTTTCCTTGTGGTAAAATAAAACTTGTCGCTTATGTATGGCCTGCCCGCATCCACCGCGTTCGACAAACGCATCCCCAAGCAGAGGTTCTATGAGAACCTCGCCATCCCGCCTGCGCTCAAACGCGTCTTCGTGGAGCAAATCAAGGCCATCCGCTGGCGTGCCAAACTGGCCGCGGAGACCCTCAACCTCGCCCCCGGGGATGCCGTGAGGGAGATCGAGGTCCTGGAGATCCAGCTCACCGCCCCTGCGCTCACGGAGGAGGTCCTTCGCCTCATCGACAAGGCCATCCCCTACCACCTTCTCTTCGTCCTCGCCTGCGAAGGCCAAGCCCAAGCCTGCATCGGCTACAAAGAGGCCGCCGCGACCGGCGCCAACGCCTTCAGGGTCGGCCGCTACTACCGCACCCCCTGGATGCCCGAGGACGCCCTCCGCTTTCGCCTCGAAGGCCTCACCCTCGACGCCCTCTACGAAAGCCTCGTCCGCCAAATCGCCGGCGACGCACTGACCGCCGCTTCCCCCGCCGAGCCCCTCCGCGACGCCATCGCCCGTGACGAACGCCGCCGCAAACTCGAGCGCCAGATCACCCTCCTCGAAGGTCGCCTCCGCCGCGAAAAACAGCTCAACCGCCGCCTGGAACTCAACACCGAACTGAAGAAACTGCGCAACGCCGCCGAAACCCTTTAACGTGAAGGAAGCACAATCATGGACAAGATGAAGCAGGAAACCGCGGATTTGACGGCGCGGAATGTGGAGAAGATCGCGGCGCTCTTCCCGAATTGCGTCACGGAAATGCGGGACGAAAAGGGGAAGGTCACGCGCGGGATTGATTTTGCGATACTCAAGCAGATGCTGTCGCCGGCGGTGGTGGAGGGCGCCGAGCATTATGCGTTCACCTGGGTGGGCAAGAAGGCCGCCCTTGTGGAGGCGAACAAATCCATCCGTAAGACGTTGCGCCCCTGCCCCGAGGAGAGCAAGGACTGGGACACCACCGAGAACCTCTACATCGAGGGCGACAACCTGGAGGTCCTCAAGCTCCTCCAGGAGAGTTATCTCGGCAAGGTCAAGATGATTTACATCGACCCGCCCTACAATACCGGCAACGACTTCATCTACGCCGACAACTTCATGCGCTCGCAACAGGAAGAGAATGCGAAGATGGGTGCCTCCGACGAGGAAGACAACCGCCTCTTCCGCAACACCGACACCAACGGCCGTTTCCATTCCGATTGGTGCTCCATGATGTATTCCCGCCTTATGCTAGCGAGAAACTTACTGGCGGAAGATGGCGTTGTCTTTATCTCTATTGACGATAATGAACAGGCCAACCTCAAACATCTCTGCGATGAAATCTTCGGCGCAGACAACTTCGTGGCACAGTTTGTTTGGGAAAAGAAGAGAAAAGCTAGTAATCTTGACGGGCAAGTGAGAGGAATTACGGAATATGTTTTATGTTATCGCAGGGTGGAAGAAGTCGTTTTAAGTGTGGCGGAGGATGTTCCGGAAGAGAACAAACCATATCCTTTTTATAATACTGGGAATAAACGGGCGGTGCTCAATTTTCCTGGTGAAAGAATCCGTACACGACTTGAAGATGGAACATATCTTGCTGGTGATTATCGGGACGAGAAAACCTTAGTCCGACTACTTACGAACGTTACGGTGAAAAATGGTGTCATAGAAGAGGCGTTTAGTTTGGAAGGGGAATGGCGCTATAGTCAGAAAAAGTTTGACGAGCTGTTAGCGAAGAATGAAATTATTGTACTAAAAGGAACGAAGTTCAAGCCATATTGGCTAAACAATGAGGAACGCGTCAAGAAAATCCGCACGCTTCTGACAAAAGCATATTATGATGTGGGAACAAATGAAGATGGTAATACAGAAGTAGCTGCTTTATTTGGGAAGGATATTTTCAGTTTTCCGAAACCTGTTGCTTTAGTGAAAAAGCTAATTGAATCGGTAGGAGACGATAAAAGTATCGTCTTGGACTTCTTCTCGGGGAGTGCGACGACGGCGCATGCGGTGATGCAGTTGAACGCGGAGGATGGGGGGAAGCGGAAGTTCATCATGGTGCAGTTGCCGGAGCCGTGCGACAAGAAGAGTAGTGTAGTCGGGGGGGGGGTATAACACTATTTGCGAGATTGGCAAGGAGCGGATTCGGCGGGCGGGGGAGAAGATCCGGCAGGAGCATCCAGAGGCGAAGGGGCTGGATGTGGGCTTCCGCGTGTTGAAGCTGGCCGACAGCAATATGAAGGACGTCTTTTACGCGCCGGAGGACTACGACCAAAGCATACTCGCGAAGTTGGAATCGAACATCAAGGAGGATCGGAGCGCCCTGGATCTGCTCTTTGGGTGCCTGTTAGAGTGGGGGCTGCCGCTTGGGTTGCCCTACACGGTGGAGCAGATTGAGGGGTGCGCCGTCCATGTCTACAACGACGGCGACCTGATCGCGTGCTTCGAGGAGAAGATTCCGGAGAGCGTCGTCACGGCGATTGCCCGGCGCAAGCCGTTGCGGGCCGTCTTCCGGGACAGCGGTTTCGCGGACAGCCCCGCCAAGATCAACGTCTTCGAGATCTTCAAGCGCTTCATGCCCGAGGACGCGGACGACATCTCCAAGCGCGTCCGCGTGCTTTGAGGGGGGGGGGACGCATGAAGCTGCGGTTCAAGCATCAGAAGTTTCAGGCGGACGCGGCGAAGGCGGTGGTGGACGTCTTCGCGGGGCAACCGTATCTCACGCCCACGTATCTGATGGATCGGGGGCGCGGTTATGACCCCACGCTTTTCGACGAGGCGGATTTCACCGGCTGGCGCAACGAGCCCGTCTTGCCGGGATTGCAGGACAAGATCCTGGAACAGTTGCGGCAGGTGCAGCGGGCGAACGGGATCAAGCCCTCCGAGCGGCTGGAGGGGAGGTACAACCTGACCATCGAGATGGAGACGGGGGTCGGGAAGACCTACACCTACATCAAGACGATGTTCGAGCTGAACAAGCACTACGGGTGGAGCAAGTTCATCGTCGTGGTGCCGAGCATCGCCATCCGCGAGGGCGTCCATAAATCCTTCCAAATGACGCAAGCGCATTTCGCGGAGGAATACGGGAAGAAGATCCGGTTCTTTGTCTACAACTCCGCGCGGCTCAGCGAGATCGACCGCTTCGCCTCCGACAGCGCCATCAACGTGATGATCATCAACGCGCAGGCGTGCAACCGTTTTGAGGAGGCGGAGGAGAAGTTGAGGCAGGGGAAGCGGGTGGACAAGAGCACGGCCATCATCTTCCGGGAGATGGATTCCTTCCGGTCGCGCCGGCCCATCGACGTCCTCGCCGCGACGAACCCCATCCTGATCATCGACGAGCCGCAATCGGTGGAGGGCGAGAAGACGAAGGGCGGGCTCAGGCAGTTCCGGCCGTTGCTGACGTTGCGCTATTCCGCCACGCACAAGGATAACGCCATCTACAACATGGTCTACCGGCTGGATGCGTTGGAGGCGTACAACAAGCGGTTGGTGAAGAAAATCGCCGTCAAGGGCATCACCGAGGAGAACAGCACGGCGACGGAGGGGTATGTCTATCTGGAGCGTGTCAATCTCTCCAAGGCCGACCCCACCGCGACGCTGTGGATTGACGTCAAGGGCGCGGCGGGCATCAGGAAACGGCCGATAACGGTCAAGGGCGGGGAGAATCTCTACGACCTCTCCGGCGAACTCGATGAGTACAAGGCCAATTTCATCGTCCTGCGCGATGGGATTGACGGGCGGGACAATTCCGTCGCGTTCCTGAATGGCCTCAAACTCCATGTCGGGAAAATCGCCGGGCAATGCAATGACGACCAACTCCGCCGGATCCAAATCCACGAGACCATCCTCTCCCACATCGAGCGGGAACGGCAGCTCTTCCCAAAAGGCATCAAGGTGCTGAGCCTCTTCTTCATCGACGAGGTGGCGAAGTACAAGCAGTACGACGCAGGCGGCAATGAGGTGGCGGGGCCCTACGCCGAGATCTTCGAGGAGGAATATCGGGCCGCCCTCGATGAGATGCAGGAGAAGCTGGGCGAAGGGGCGTATCAGCGTTATCTCGACGCCATCCCCGCGCACAAGACCCACAGCGGCTATTTCTCCATCGACAAGAAGGGGCACGCCATCAACAGCGTGATCACGGACAAGAAGGAGGGGACCGCGGACGATTGCGATGCCTACGACCTCATCATGCGGAACAAGGAGTTGTTGCTCGATCTTGATCCCGAGCGTTCCCCCGTGCGCTTCATCTTCTCCCATTCGGCCCTGCGCGAGGGGTGGGACAACCCGAACGTCTTCCAGATCTGTACCCTGAAGCAAAGCGGGAGCAACGTCCGCAAGCGCCAGGAGGTGGGGCGCGGACTGCGCCTCTGCGTGAACCAAGACGGCGAGCGCATGGACGAGAACGTGTTGGGCGACGACGTCCATGCCGTGAATATGCTGACGGTCATCGCCAACGAGAGTTATGACAGCTTCGTGCGCGGTTTGCAGTCGGAGCTGGCGGAGGCCGTCGCCTACCGGCCCAAAGCCGTCACCGCGGAACTCTTCAAGGGCAGGACGTTGGTGGACAAGGACGGCAACGAGCAGGTCGTGGACGGCGCGTTGGCGCAGGCCATCCATTACGATCTCATCGTCAATGGCTACGTCGACCGCAAGGGTACCCTGACGGACAAATACCACGCCGACAAGGCGAACGGGGCGATCCAGGTGGCCGAGGAGGTCGCCGGGTGCCGCGATGCCATCCTCGCCATCCTCGATTCCGTCTACGACGCCCGCGCTCTGCGGCCGGAGAACGCCTTCGACAAGAACGTGGAGCTGAAAGTCGATCCCGACAAACTGGCCCTGCCGGAGTTCCAGGCACTCTGGCGGCGCATCTGCCCCAAATCCGCGTACGTGGTGGACTTCGACACCGACGAGCTTGTGCGGAACGCGATCGCGGCGCTCAACCGTGACCTCCGTGTGCCCAAGGTCTTCTTCAGGGTCGAAGGCGGCGAACAGAAGGAAGAGATCCAATCGAGGGAGGAACTTGACGAAGGACGCGCCTTCACGAAGACCGAAACCACCGTTTACGGCGGCGGCAGACGCGTCCGCGCACGCGGCGCCGTCAAGTATGACCTCATCGGGAAGCTGGTGGGTGAGACGGGGTTGACGCGGAAAGCCGTCGTGGCCATCCTGACCGGCATCGAGAAGCCCGTCTTCGACCAATTCAAGGAAAACCCCGAGGCCTTCATCATCAAGGCGGCGGAGCTGATCAACGACGCGAAGGCCACGGTGATCGTCCAGCACATCGCCTACGACACGCTGGGTGACCGGTACGACACGACACTCTTCACGGAACCGACGCTCAAGGGCAAACTCGGCGTGAACGCCATGAAGGCCAACCATCACCTGTACGACCACATCCTCTATGACTCCGACGTCGAGCGCGACTTCGCCGAGGCGCTCGACGCGGACGCGAACGTCGCCGTCTATGTGAAGTTGCCGCGTGCCTTCCACATCTCCACCCCCGTCGGGCGGTACACCCCGGACTGGGCCATCGCCTTTTACAAAGGAAGCGTGAAGCATATCTATTTCGTCGCGGAGACGAAGGGGAATATGCGCACCATGCAGCTCAAGGCGATCGAGGACGCCAAGATCCAATGTGCCCGGGAGCACTTCAGGGCCATCAGCGGCGAGAACGTCGTCTATGACGTGATCGACACCTACCAAGCCTTGTTGGGCAAAGTGATGAGGTGACGCGCAATGTGTCAATTGAAAGTGCGCCCCCCGAGGCAAGAGGACGCATAGGAAGGATAGCGACTTTGGCTTTGGTGCAATTTCCTATGACACACCACGGATGGCAAAAAAGTCTTGACGTGTAGGGGGGGGGTGGTATTCTATGCGCAGATGAATGATGCCGGGGGCGCCGAGAACCCCGTGGTGACCGAAAGGAGCGCAACATGGACAGACGGCAGGTGTTTTTCGCGTTGGCCTTGATGGGTGCGTTTGGATGCGCCCAAGCGGCCATGCTTGATTGGCGACAGACCGCGGCGTCGGCAGGGGAGACAGTCTCCGCCGCGACGTTGCTTTCCGAGCCCTCGGGCACGACGTTCTCGGTAGCGCTCGTTTTCACGGTCGGCGACACGCAGACCGGCGGGCCACGCCTGACGCTGACCTCCTCCGCCAATTCGGGCGCGTACCTCGCCGTTGGCGTGGCGGGGGCCAACGATCAGGGGCGGCTCTATCGCGGCAACGCCAACACGTTTTATTCCCGTGGGAGCATCCATGAGGGGACGAACGTGGTGGGGATCGTCTTCGAGGTGGATGAGGCCGACGGCGGCAAATTGGCGTTGGTCTCCTTCAACATCAACGGCGAGACGTTTGGTTTGGCCGAGGTCGGGGCCGAGGAGACGGGGTGCTATTGGACGGGCGGTTGGACGGGGACGGATCTGGCGCTCGACACGGTTTCCTTCGCGCTTGCCGAGAATGGCACGCTCTACTTCGCGGAGGGTGCGGCGACGGGCGCGGACTTCGCGGCATTGCCCGAGCCGACGGCGCTGGCGGTGCTGGCGTTGGGCGTGGCGGGGGCGGCGCTTCGGCGCAGGATGGCGTGAACCGGGGGTGCGTCCTCCCGTCGGCGTCGGCGCGGGGGACGCCTTTTCCATCGCCGCCCGGCGAGGCGCGTGATATAGTTTTGGATTTAAGGAGAGGTCGATGCGCGGACTTGGGCTCATTCTGGTTCCGTTCGCCGCATCGCTGGTTTCGGCGACGGAGGTGCTGGTTTGGCATGACGAGTTCGAGGGGGTGGCGCTGGATGGCGCGCGCTGGACGGCGGAGCAGGGGTTGGTCCGGAACGACCGCGCGGCGCAGCTCTATCGCGCGGATCCGGCCACCCTCACGGTCGCGGACGGCGTGCTGCGGCTGACGGCGACCTTTGACGAGGCGGGGTACCAGAACCCTTTTTACGGCAAGAACGGCTGGGAGGATTGGAGGAGCTACACCAAGACCAAGCCCTACGCCTCGGGGTCGGTGAACTCCTTCGGCAAGTTCTCCATGCGCTATGGGCGGGTGGCGGTTCGGGCGCGCTTCAGCGTCGCCTCGGGGGCGTGGCCGGCCATCTGGATGCTGGGCACGACGCAGACGCCGCCGGCGGATCTCGACGACGCCGAGGCGTTCTGGCGGGCGGTCTCCACCGTCCCGTGGCCGCAGTGCGGCGAGATCGACCTGATGGAGTACGCGACGCGCGACGGCGACGGCGCGGAGGCCGCCGCGCAGGCGCGCCAAACCATCCATTCCACCCTGCATTGGGGCGATTCGTGGACGGGCGCGGCCTACAAGATGGACGGCGAGACGCTCCTGTGCAAGGATTTGGACCAAGCGGATCTCGCGGCGGCGGCCTGGCATGAATATGGGTTGGAGTGGACGCCCGAACGCCTGGCCATCACCTTCGACGGGGAACCGGTGCTTGTGCGCGACCCCGGCGCGCTCGTGGCCCCGCAGAGCGGCGAGACGCCCTTCGCGGACAATCTTTTCCACTTCGTGCTGAACCTGGCGCTGGGGAGCATGGCCAACGACCCGCCGACGGATGGCGCGGGCTATCCCATCACCCACGAGATCGATTACGTGCGCGTGTGGCAGGATCCCGAGGTGGCGGGCAACCGGCTGCTCATCGGGGGGAAGGCCCCCGCCTTCGCGGGCTTCGCGTGCGACGACCCGGACGCGGCGCCGCTCATCCCCGCGGACGCGACGGTCGGGGCGGATGGCGGGCTGACCTTGGCGGGCGGGCCGCTGGCCGTCGGCGGCTTCGCGCCGACGACGGCCTTCACGCTGACGGCCGAGGTGTCGGTGCCCGAGGGGGCGACGGGGACGCTCCTGGGGTTCCGCTCCGGCGCGCACGAGGTGCGTATCGCAAGCCGCGCGGCGGGGGAACTCTCAGCCTTTTACGACGGTTGGAAGCAGACGCACGGAAGCCAGTCGCTCGCCCTCGCGCCGGGCCGACACCACATCCGCCTGACCTATGACTCCGCGCGGCCGAACGTGGGGGGCGCGGCGCGCGATTCGGCCACCTCGGGCACGCGGGTTTGGGTGGACGGGGCCTTGGCCTACGCCTCGCCCGGGTTGGTCTGGGCGGGGACGGCGGTACCGTTCCTCACCTTTGGCAACGACGCCTCGGACGCGCCCGATTCGCCGATGGCGGGGCTGACGGTCCACGCCGCGACGCTGCGCCTGGGCGTCGCGGAGAGCCCGTTCGTCTGCACGGACGCGGCGGCGCGCTGGGTGTTGCCCGCCGCGCCGGTCTGCGAGCCGGAGTTGGTCTTGTCGGGCGGGGCGCTCCGCCTTTCCGGCTTCGGCGCGGGCCATGCGGCAATGACGGTGACGGTGGACGCGACGCTGCCCGAGGGCGCCACGGGCACGCTCGTGGGCTGGGAGATGACGCGCGGCGCCGGGGAGGTCTTCACGGCGCAGGCCGAGGCGTGCGCGGAGGGCCACCCCATCCGTTATGAGGGGACGCAGACGCATTCGGGGACGGAGACGTTGGGCGTTCCCTCCGCGGGGCGCCATCTCTGGACAATCACCTATTCGGCCACGGGCGGCGCGGCGCTGTGGGAGGATGGCCGCCTTTTGGCCGCGGCCCCGGGCATCAAATGGAACGGCGCGTCGCTCTCGGCGGTCACGATCGGGGCGGCGGCGACGGGCGCGCTGCCGCTCGCGGGGCTGCGCCTCCATGCCGTGCGGGTGGATTTCTCGGAGGCGGCCGCGCCGGAGAACCCGGTCGCCGCGCTTTATGAGGTGCCCGACGCGCTCCGCGGGCTTGGCGTCGGGCCGTTGCTGCATCTGCTTCGGGTGCGCGGCGCCCTGACCGTGCCGGAGGTCTCGATGAACGGCGAGCGGCTGGGCGACCGCGACGCCGCGTTGGCGCTGTGGACGTTCGGGATGGACGAGGGCGGCGCGGCGGAGGTCGCCGTCGGGCGGCTGGAGGTCGGCGACCGCGTGTCGGTGACGCTTTCGGAGGGGACGGCGGCCTTGCGCAACGGCGCGCTTGCCCTCCTGGGCGCGCGGACGCTCGATGGCGCGTGGGAGCGGTTGGCCGCCTTCCCCGCGCCGGTCGCGGCGGGGGCGACGCTTGAGGCGACGGCGCCGGGCTTCCCCTTCCTCAAGGTCCGCGCCGAGGAAACGGCCGGCGCGCCGGGGCCTTTGGCCGACCTGCGGCCCGCCGCGCCCGCGGAGCGTCCCCTCGCGGCCGGCTCGGGTACGGCCACGCTTTTGGGTTTCGCCTTCGCGGGGGATCCGGCGGATCTTGGCGCCGCGGGGCGGACGACGCTGACGCTGACCCTTTCCGGCACGGGCCTTGTCCCCGGCGGGCTCTATACGCTGACGATCGACGGCGTGGCCCATGCCGCACGTCTCGAGACGCCCGAGGGCGCGGCGGCTACGGGCACGCTCACCTTCACGGGGCTTGCCGTGACGGACGGCGCGCAGGTCACCCTCGCGGGCCCGACCGACGTCAACGGCTCGGTCTCCGTGGCCGCGGGCACGTGGGGCGGCACGGGCACGACCGCGCATATCGCCGCCGTGGTGGCGGACGATTTGGTGAAGGATGGCTTCGTGCCCGCGGACAGCGCCCTGGCCTCGGAGCGGACGCCGGAAGGGTATGACGCCACCATTTATCGGATCCCGGCCCTCGCCACCGATGGCGCGGGCGGGGTGGTGGCGGTCTATGACGTCCGCTACGGCAGCGGCGACCTGGGGGATTTCCGCCTCAGCGGCATCGACCTGGGCGAGTCCTTCAGCGCGGACTTCGGCCGCACGTGGGGCAAGCCGCGCCTGGCCGTGGACGTGGACAACTTCCGCGCCAACGACGGTTCCTATCCCTTGGGTGCCGACCAGGCCCGGATTACTAAGGAAATGGATATCGGCGACGCCGCGATCCTCTTCGACCCCGAGGGGGAACGTTACTGGCTGATGGCCATCACCGGCGGCGGGCTTTCTTACGCCGGCACGGACAGCGCGCGCAACGACTGCGTGCTTTACTCCCGCGGCGCCGACCCCGACGCGCCGTGGGAGGGGCGGCGCTCCGTCAAGGCCGATATCCTCGCGGGCATCGGCAAGTCGGTCCACCCCGGGCGCGGCGTCCTCGCGGGCCCGGGGCATGGCATGGTCACGCGGATCGGCCGCGCGGGGATGCCGCGGGGGACGCTCGTCTTCCCCGTCCAGGCCTTCGTGAACAACGGTACCGGCGACGCGCAGTGCTGCGCCGCCTATTCCACCGACGGTGGCGCAACCTGGCAGACCACCGGCCTCACGCCCAAGACCCTTGCCCAAGCGCCCCACAACGCGCAGGAAAACTGCGTGATGGAATTGGACGACGGCTCGTGGCTCATGATGTCCAAGGGCGGCAATTGGAGTGCGGGCCGCCGCCTCTTTTTCCGCACGACCGATTTCAAGACGTGGAGGCAACTCGCCTCCGTCCCCAACGTCATCCACGTGCAGGGTTCCTGCCTGCGCATCGGCGTGGGGGCGGACGGGGTGGGGCGCTACGTGTTCGCCCACCAGACCGACCCCGGCACCCGCGCCGGCTTGGCCCTCTTCTTCGGGCGCGACATCACCGCCGCCAACCCCGAGGCCGGCCAAGAGGGCGTGGACTGGGACCTCGACAACCCGCTCATGCTCCATGCGGGCGAGACCGGCGGGCAGGGGTACGTCTCGCTCTGCCTGCTGGATTCCGAGACGCTGGGCGTGCTCTACGAAACCAACAACCAGATCTTTTTCGAGCGCATCGATTTGGCGCCGTATCTCCGTTGAGGCCTGACATGAAAAATCGTTGCATTGGCGTTGCGCTCCTCTGTGCGCTTCTGGCCTTCCCGCTCGTCGCCGCGGAAGGGGCGTCCCGTGCGCTTCTTTGGATGCCGTGGGGCGACTCCATCACCGAGGGCGAGCGCGACATGGGCCACCCCGACCGAGGCGACGCCAACAGTCGCGGCGGTTACCGTTTCCAACTCTGGCGACGACTCGCCGATGGCGGTCGGACGGTGCGTTCCGTCGGCTTCCGCACGGGGCACCAAGGCACGGAAGAGGCGGAGGCGAACCCCGCGTGGGCGTGGCATTGCGGCCTCTACGGGGGGCTCATCCGTCCCGTCGCCGGCAGGAAATACGGCGCGCACCTCTTCAACGTCGAAAGCGCGTTGGAGCACGCCGGCCATCCCGACGTCATCACCCTCATGCTCGGTATCAACGACCTCTCCTTCCTTCCCTCCGACGATCCCGCCGGGATCCATGATGTTTTCGACGCGTGGGTCGCGTTGGCCTGCCGACTCGCCGACCTCCGGCCGCACAGCCAGGTGCTCGTCTCCACCCTCCTGCCCGTCGTCCCCGGCAACGCCTCGGACGGGCGTTTCGGCCCCTTCAACGACTTGGTCCGCGCCGCCGCCGAGGCGGGCACCGCGCCCTTCGACCGGCCGAACGTCCGTTTGGCCGATGTCTGCCGCCTTGCGTTCGGGGATGCCTATGACGCGAACTTTTTCAAGCCCGATGGTGTCCATCCCAACGAGGCCGGCAGTATCCGCGTTGCCGAGGCGTGGCTCCCCGCCTTCGAGGAGGCGATCGCCGCGTTGGAGGCCGCGCCCCCTGCCATCGTCCACCTCCACAACGGCGTCCCCGGGCAGGTGCGGGTGCGCCTCAACCGCTTCGCCGCGGACTTCGCCGGTGCCACGCTCAGGCTCGATGGCGGGCCGACCCTCACGGATGGCACGCCCGATCCGGACGATGCCCATGTCTTGGTCTTTCCCTGCGCCACGCCCTTCCGGAATGGTGCCGTGGCCTCCGCCACGCTGACTCACGGGCAAACCCGTTTGGAGGCAGCGTCCGCCGCAATCGAGTTGCTCGGCTCCGGCGCCGCGGAGAACGTCCCGGCGGATTTCCGCGAGGGGTTTGTCCGAATCGGCGCCACCGCACTTGGCACCGAGGACGCTTCTGCCGTCGGCGTGCCCGCCGGCCCGATCCGTCGCGTGGCCTACTACCTGGAGCTCAAGCGCCCCGGCCTGCCCCCGCAGTTCGTTTGGGTCTCGATGGATGCCGGTCCTTTCGGGAACGATCCCGCACGGGTCGGTCTCCCTGACCTTGGCGCCGCGCCCATCAAGGCGGAGGTCGGGAACCTCGCCGTCTTCGGCAATCGTGGCAATTTCGCAAAAACCGTGACCGGCGGCCGCGGAATCGTCGAAATCACCCCGTTGGGTTACACCGGCGCCGACGCGGCCTCCTTCCCCGCCGAGGCCACGCCCGGCGCGTACGGTTGGAACGACACCTTCAACACCGCCGGCGCGGGCTATGGTTGCCTGCAGGTGGCCCGGATCCGCGAGGGCGCCGCCGGCACCTCCGCCGACCCCGCCGCCGAAATGCTCCTGGCCTACAACGGTTTCCGCTCCGGCATCGACGATGATGCCGGAATCGGCTCGTTCGTCACCCATCGCGACAATCTCGGCACGCAGATCGATGCCGTCCATGACTGGACCTTCTTCGCTCGCCTCACCGGATACGCCGCCTATGCCCCCGCCGCCTACGAATATCGCCTTCTGGAGGTTTGGGTCGAGCCAGGCGGACCACTCGCCGCCCCCGCCTCGGGGCCTTGGGCAGCCTGGGGCGATCGCGCCTTCTCTGCCGAGACCGCGTCGCCGCCGCACGTGGCCCTCGCCTTTGACGGGACCGACGCCTCCGCGTGGCGGTTGGAGCATGGCGACGGCCACGTGGAGGAGGATGGGAGCCTGCGCATGGGCACGGGCGCCGCGCCCACCATCCGTTTCGGCAAGACCATCGACGTGGGGTACGACTCCGCCGATGCCATGACCGTCGTGGCCGTGGTGCGTGGGGTGCCCGACACGCCGCTCGGCAAACCGCTCATCCATGTCGGCAACGGCACCACCGGCGTCGGCTGTGCCCTGCGCACCCCCGATTCCCTCACCGGCACGTGGGGGGATGCGGTGTGGGCCCCCTGCACGGTCTTCCCGCCCGCGGCCGCGCTCACGGGTCAAGGCTCGGTCTGCGTGGCCCTCACCACGGGCACCAAGCCCGCCCGCATGACCGTTTTCCCGTGCGACGGCGGCTCGCCCGCGTGGACGGCCGTGACCGGTCTGCAAGGCTCCGGCATCAAGGCCGATCGCATCGCCTTCGGCAATTTCGTGAACGCCGACACGGACGGGCTCGACTTCACCCTTGAGCGTGTGGCCGTCTTCCGTGGCGTGCCTTCCGATGGTGCGCTCCGCGCCTTTGCCCAAGGCGGCACGCTCACCCTGCCAGCCGGGGCGCGATGCACGCGTCTGGAATCCGCCGCACCGCCCCTTGCCGTGGACGCCACCTCCGTCGCGCTCCTGCCCGAGGGCACGTATGCCGCGCTTGCCCTGCCCGAGGGGGTACCCGATCCCGCCGGCCGCCTGGAGGAAATCCTGGCCCGGTCCGATCTCCCTGGCGCCATCGCCGAAAGCGAGTGCGATGGCGGCGCCCTGCTTCTTGCCGTCCGCCGCGATCCGGATAACCTCATCATCCTCCCGATGGGTGACTCCCTCACCCATGGTTCCTCCAATGGCGCCAACTGGCGCAAACCCTTCTTCGATGCCTTTGCCGCCGCGGGGCGCAATGTCCGCTCCGCCGGCTTCTGGGAGGATCTCTATTCCGTCGAGCTCGCCGCCGCCAACGCCCCGACCCTTCCCGCTTGCCGCCGCCACAACGGCATCAGCGGCCAGCGGATCTCCACCGCCGGCAATCGCGCGGGCTATCTCCAAGGCATCGACAACTTCTTGGATGCCGCCGGCCACCCGGATGTCATCACCCTGCTCATCGGTACCAACGACGCGGGGGAGGAGCCGGGCGTCGCGTTCGATCGGTGGCTGACGCTGGTCCGCCGCCTCATCGCCAAGCGCCCGGACGCGTGGGTGCTCGTTGCCACCATCCCCGCCACGCGCGGGCAGACCGCCGCCGACTATGCCGCTGACCCCTTCCGCCCCGCCTACAACGATGCCATCGCGGCGCTCTTCGATTGCGAGGAGCGCCTGCTTGCCGTCGCGGGGCAGGAGGTCCCTTGTGTCCTTGGCACACTCAACGCGTCTGGCCGTGCCGCCTTCGGGGATGGCGCACGGATCCGTTTCGTCGATCTTCGCGCCGCGCTCGGTTTTGCGGGGGAGGGTGGCGCGAACCCGCTCTTCCTTGACGACCTCCACCCCAACCAGGCCGGCCATGACCGTTGGGCCGCCGTTTGGGCCGCCGCCGTCGAGGCGCTCCCGTTGGAAGGGCGCACGCTCACCGTCCGCGACGCGTTCGCCCCGGAGGGGGACCTCTCGCGCGTCTCCGTCGTCTTAGGGCGGAACATCCGTCTTGCCGACGCTTCCCTTGCCGTTGATGGCGTCCCTGCCACGGGGCTCACCCTCTCCGAGGATGGGCGCACGCTCACGGGGTTCCTTCCCATGCCGCTTGCGCTAGGGGGTGAGGCCACCCTCGCCGTCAC
The DNA here is from genome assembly GCA_944389565.1 of uncultured Kiritimatiellota bacterium. Taxonomy (GTDB): domain Bacteria; phylum Verrucomicrobiota; class Kiritimatiellia; order RFP12; family DVOR01; genus Spyradenecus. Next base: position 14,948 of record CALXMV010000025.1, on the reverse strand, counting down.
CGCCGTGCCTGCGGGGGATGACGTGGCACAAACGGTCACGCGGACGTTTGTCCCTGTCGGGCGTGGCGCCGCCGGGAACGTCGCCGAGGCCGATGGTTATGTCCGCGTCCGTTGGGCGCCGCAGGGGCTGCCACGTGCCGTTGCATCCCGTGATGAGGCGCAGGCGGCCTTGGTCGGTGCGGAGGTCCCTCCGCATGATCGCGTGGCGTGGTATTTCGCGCTTGCCCGCCCTGGCGGCCCCGTCCGCCACGTCTGGGTTTCCGCGGACGCCGAGGCGCTTCCCGAGGGCATCCTCGATCTGCCCGCCGTGGCGTCCCAGATGCCGCTTGCCGACGCGCGGATCTGTTCCAACGCCCTTCCCGAGGGCTCCGCCGATTGTTTCGCGGCATTTTGCCCGGGCTCCGCGGGTTCCGCCGACGGCACACCCGCCCTTCCCGCCGGTCTCCCCGGATGGTATGATTGGAACGACACGCTCAACGTCTCCGGCGCCTACGGGCTCCTCCAGCTCTGGCGGCGCACCCCTACTGAGCCGCTTCCTGCCGAGCCGCTTTTCACGTATGGCCGGTGGACGTCCGACAGCGGTGCGGACGAGTTCCTCATCGGTCCTCTTGCCACGCATTCCAGCGGCCGCACGCCTTCCCTCAATGGCGTTTTCCTCGATGATTTCGCCCCTGCCTTCGCCGCGGGCGCCTATGCCGTCCGAGACTTCGAGTTATGGGTGAGACCCACCGAGCCCGATGCGCCCGGTTACCGTTTCTCGTTTCGCTGATCCCCTTTCGGCGTTGGGGCGGCCTGTCTGGGCGCGCTCACACGAGGCAGTCACCCCGGACGGCGGTGGGGGTGAAGGGCGTGGGACGGCCGCGCGTGGCGGGCGCGGACAGCCTGCAGCGGAGGTATTCCGCACTGTGCCCGACCCAATGGCCCTCGCGGCAGGTCTCGGGAATAACGGTGAGCGGGCGGCCGATGAACGTGCGCAAGGCCCGCGCACGGGTCTGCGCGGCGGCCTGACGGAGCGCGGTGGCCCGTGCGGCGATGCGCGCGGGGGGCAGTTGGTCCGGGAAGTCCGCGGCGGGGGTGCCGGGACGGCGGGAGTAGGGGAAGACGTGCGCGCCGGTGAAGGGATAGTCGGCGAGCAGACGGAGCGTCGCGGCATGGTCGGCCTCGCTTTCGCCGGGGAGCCCCGCGATCCAGTCGGCGCCGAGGCCGAGCGCGGGGAGCGTGGCGCAGATCGCGTCGAGCGCGGCGCGGAGCTTGGCGGCGGAATAGGGGCGTCCCATGCGGGCAAGGAGCGTGTCGGACGCGGTCTGGATGGGTAGATGGAGAAAAGGGCAGAGTCGACCGCCGGAGGCGGCGATGCGGCGGGCGATGGCGGCGTCGTCAATGACGCAGGGCTCGAGCGACCCCAAGCGGAAACGCCCCTCGCCGGGGAGTTCGCAAAGGCGGGCAAGAAGCCCGTCGAGCCCCACGCCGGAGATGGGGTCGCGGTAGAGGGCGAGGTTGCAACCGGTGAGGACGATCTCGGCGTAGCCTTGGTCGATCAAGGACTTGGCATGCGCGAGCAACGCGGGGAGCGGTTCGGAGACGGGCGCGCCGCGCATATGGGGGACGATGCAGTAGGCGCAGAACGCGTCGCACCCATCCTGCGCGATGAGGGAGGCGCGGGTGCGGCGGGGTGGGGGCGGGGCGGGGAGGGGGGCAAGGGCGCCGAGCCCGCGCAGAAAGGCGAGCACGCGTTCGAGCCACTGGGCCTTCTCGGCATGGGGGATCACGCAGTCGGCGAGGCCGGGGGGCAGAAGCGCGGCGGCGCACCCGCTGACGAGCACGCGGCGCCCTTGGTCTTTGGCACGGAAGGCCCGGATCGCGCGGAGCGCCTCGCGGGCGGCCGGCGCGGTGACGGCGCAGGTGTGGACGCACAGGATGTCGGCCTCCTCGGTGGCGGGAACGAGGCACGCGCCGGCCTGGGCGAGGGAAGCCTTCCAAGCCTCGGCCTCGGCTTGGTTCAGACGGCAACCGTAGACGGCGAAGGCGACGCGTCGCCCCGTGGGCGGGTCCGAGGGGATGTCCGTCATGGGTGGTCGCTCGCGATGGGGACGATTTCGTCGGGGTGGCGCGCGCGTCGCAGGACGCGCTCCGCGTAGGCGACGTTGTAGGGGCGGCCATCGGGCAGGAGGTCCTTGCGGCCGTTGTAGCGTTGGAGCGCCTCGCGCCAAGAATCGAAATAAGCGTCCGGACGGTGGGCGATGGCGCGCCCGGAGGCGCCGAACCCCTTGCGGACCAAGAATTGGATGCCGGCGCGGAGGTTCTGTTCGAGGGTACCCTCGTTGCGGGCGGTCGGCTTGTCGAGGCCGAGCGCGGCTTTTTCCTCGGCCCAGTCGCCGGGGACGTTGATTTGGAGCGGGTCGCACGCCCAGGCGGCCAACGAGCGTTCGCCGTTGCCGCCGGTCTCCTCGATCATGAGGGACTTGACGAGCGCGGGGGAGAGTTTGGGGATATCGACCGCGACCCCCTCGTCGGCGCCGGCCCAGGCGGCGGGGTCGGCGTTGAAGGCGTGGACGAGCCGGGCGATGAGCGCGTCGTGCTCTTGGTAACGTGGGGCCTCGAAGCCGGCGAAGACGGGCGGGCGCTCGGGCTTGGGTTTCGGTCGTGGCGGCGGCTTGGCATGGAGGTTGAGCGCGGCCAGACGTGCGCGGTAGAACTGCTCGAAACGCGCGATCACCTCATTGTCCTCGGGGCGGACGAAACGCCGATCCACGGCGAAGCGCCCATCCTCATCGAACGGATAGCGCCGGCCGAGCCAGACAAGCTCGAAGCGCCACGTCTCGTCCGTCGGCGGCGGGGCGTCCTCGCGGTTGAGCGCGGTCCAAAGCGCATGGGCGCGGGCCCTGCGGGCGATGCGCACGCATAGCGCGTCGACGCGGAGGAAGAGGTCGCAGACGCCGGGACGCTCGTCGTCGGCGAGCGGGATCGCGGTGTGCGCGGGGAGGGTGAGGTCGTCGGCCCAGCCATTGGCGCGGTAAGGCGACAGCAGGAGCTCGCCGGCGAGGGCGTGCCCACCGAGGAACGCCGCCGACAGGATGGCCCACACCCTCATCGGCGCACCCCCACGTACCAGAAGGGTTCGTAGGTGAGGGCGACGCCTCCCTCCGCGTGCGGGAATGTGCGGGCGTAGGCGGCGGAAAAGGTCTCGTGGCGGGCACGGGTCCAGCGTTCGCCGCCGCCGGTGGCGGTGACGCCGGTCTCGCGGAGATGGCGAAGCACGGCGGTGGCGTCGGGGAAGGCGAGCGTGAGGCGGTCGCGCTCGGCGGCACGGGTCTCAAAAACACTTGCGAAGGCGCCAACGAAGGCATCGAAGGATGGGTAGTCGAGGCCGCGCCCGGAAAGCACGCGGGTCTCACGCAGGGTCTCCGGCCCGAAGGCCGAGATGGCGAGGAGGCCACCGCGCGGGAGCGTCTCCGCGCAACGTTCGGCGAAGGCGCGCAGGTCGCCGAACCATTGGACGGCGGAGGCCGAGGCGATGACGTCGAAGCGGCCCGGCCAAGCGAGCGTGCGTGCGTCGCCAGGCAGAAAACGGACACGCGGGACGTTGGCGAAACAGACGGCCATGTCCGGGCAGAGGTCGTTGGCGACGAGCTCCGTGGGGGCGAAACGGGCGAGGAGGAGGCGGGTGAGCAGACCGGTGCCGCATCCGATCTCCAGGATCCGTGGGGCGAGGGTGTGGCATTGCTCGCCCATGAGCGTGGCGAGACGTTCGGCGGCGAGGCGTTGGGGGGCCGCCTGCCGTTCGTAGGTGGCGACGGCCCGCGCGAAACGGGCGATGAGCAACGCCTCGCGCGCGCTCACGGGGCACGTCCCTCCAAGAGCGCACGGAAGACCTCGGGAGCCCAGTGCGCGCCGGGGAGGAGGCGCACGTCGGGGAAAGCTGCCCGCATGGCGGCGGGCGGGAAGATCCGGTCGTCCGCGCAGGCATAGGCGCGATCCCAGGCGAAGGGGCGTTCCTGGCGTGTGCGGATGGCCGCGGAGAGCGCCTGCAGCTCCGAGCGAAGATCGTCGGCGTCGCGTTGGGGGGCATGGCGCAGGAACTCCCCGAGCGCGGCGGCGCCGCACATTCTGCGGCGGAAACGGGCGATGCCGGCCTCGGAGAGGTTGGCCAGCGTGGCATCGAAGAGGGCGGGGGGGATCCCGCGTGTGGCGTCGATGGGCCACGGGGTGCCGTTGACGGCGGTGGCGGAGGCGAGGCGTTCGCGCGGGAGGGTCTGCGTGGCGGCCCAGACGCCCATGCTCCAGGCGATCAGGTGGAGCGGGCGGTCACCGAGAATCGCCTCGGGCAACGGGGAGAGATCGGCGTAATCCCAGACGACCAGGGTGTCATGGGGCCCGAGCAGCTCCAGGAATGGGGCGTCGTCCATGCCCCATCCGGCGAAGAGGAGGAGCGTGCGGTCGTGTGAGGCTCCGGGATGGAAACGGTGGCGCATGGCGTTGTCACTCGGTCGGGGCGGCGGTCGCCTGCGAATATGCCGTTTGGAGGCAACGCGCCAGCGCGGCGCGGATCTGCCCGGGGGGCGCGGCGGGCGGGAGCGGTTCGGTCGCGGTCTTGGCGCCGCGGGGGCCCTCGATCGTCACGCGCGCCACGGGGGCGTCGCCACGCTCATCCACGCAAAAGTCGCGGACGAGGAGGCGCGTCTCGCCATTGGGGGGCGGCGCCATGCTTTCGCGGATGGCGCGGTCGATGGCGACCTCCAGCGAGGCGTAGTAGGTGAGGGAGCGGAGCGTGGCGACGGACCCGTCGGCGCGAAAGAGGAGCGGGGCGGTGGCGGCGCGAAGGTCGGGGGCCGTCCGGACGGTGAGGTCGGGGCCCCAGGGGCGGCGGTCGGGCGCGGGGTCAGCCACGGTGTAGCGGCGCGGGGCCTGGGCGGTGCCGAGGCATCCGGCGGCTAGCAGGAGGGGGAGAAGCAGGGAGAGGGAGGCGAGGCGTGGCATGGGGACGCTCCTGTCATTCGTCGAGGGGAGAATCGAAGATGAGGCGCGAGGGTTTTTGTCGGAGCTCTTGGACGAGCGCCTCGGTGGCGGCGGCTGTCCGGGCGAGGGCGGCGAGCGTCTCGTCCAGATCGCGGGCGACGGAGGGCACGCGCACGGAGACATCGGCGCGGAGGGTGGCGAGGGATTCGGAGGCCTGCCGGAGGAGCGCTTGCGTCTGGGCGAGCGTCTCGCCGAGGTCTTTGGAAAGATGCGGGAGCTCCTTGCGGATGGTCCCGGAGGTTTCGGCGAGATTGTCGGCGAGAGTCTGGAGATGTTGGGAAAGGCGCTTGAGGTCGATGCTTTCGAGCGCGTCGGAGAGCGTTTGGGTCTGCCGGTTGAGGGAATCGCCGAGCGCGGTGAAAGAGGCGGTGAGTTTGGGGATGTTGGCGCGTTGGATGACGGCATCGACGTTTTTCGCAAGGGCGTTGAGGGTGTCGACGGCTTGGGGCAGGGAATCGGCGATGTTCTGGACGACGGCGATCATGGACTGCAGGGTCGTGGGCGTGGAGGGGATGTAGAGGTTGTCGGGCGTCCAAGGGTAGGGGAGCAGTTCGGGGCGGGGGGCGCCGTTGCGCGGGAAATCGAGGTTCACGAAGAGCTGGCCGGTGATGCCTTGGAGTGCGAGGTTGGCGCGAAGCCCGCGCGCCACCATCGCGGCGAGGCGGTCGGAATCGTAATCCGGGTGCCGGTCGAGGTCGATGGCGCCGACGACGCGGACGTAGGTGAGCGGATGGAACTTGTCCTGCGGGGTGGTCGCGACCTCCGGGCGGTCGGCGTAACGCGTGCCGGCGAAGCCGATGGCACGGACGGTCCCGATTTGCACGCCGCGGAGTTTGACGGGGCTGCCGATGTCGAGCCCCTGCACCGAGGAGTTGTAATAGGTCTCGAAAAGCACCTCGTGCGACGTCAGCGAGCCGCCGCCGAAAAGCACGCAGCCCACGGCGAGCAACGCAAGGGCGAGCAGGGTGAACAGACCGATGGCGAAATGTTGTCTGGCGGCGGTCATGAATGGCTCCCAGGTGTGGCGGCGCGGTTGAAGAAGGCACGGATGACGGCATGCGGGCTTTGCGTGCGAAGGCTTTCCGGCGTCCCTTGGTCGAGGACGCCCCCCGCCGCGCGATCCAGGTAGATCGCCCGGTCGGCGATGGCGTTGATGCTCGCGAGCTCGTGAGAGATGATCACGACGGTCATGCCCAGTTCGCGCGAGAGCGATCGGATGAGCGCGTCGATCCCCGCCGAGGTGATGGGGTCAAGCCCCGCGGATGGCTCGTCGAGGAAGAGGATGCGCGGGTCAAGCGCCATCGCCCGCGCGATGGCCGCGCGCTTGGTCTGCCCGCCGGAGAGTTCCGCGGGGTAGGCATCCGCACGGTCGAGCAAGCCCACCTGCGCCAACTTCATCCGTGCGACCGTCTCCCGCAACGCGGGCGGGAAGGGGGTGAACGATTCGAGCGGGAGGAGGACGTTCTGGAGCACGGTGAGCGTGCCGAAGAGCGCGCCGCTCTGATACATCATGCCGAAAACCCGCAACAGACGGTCGCGCGCCGCACCCGTCGCCGCCTCCAAGTCCTCCCCGAAGAGCAGGATCCGCCCCCCCAAGCGCGGCTCCTGGCCGATGATGTGCTTGAGCAGGGTCGATTTGCCGCACCCCGACCCGCCGAGGATGAAGACGATCTCGCCGGGGGCGACGTCGAAGGAGACGTCACGCATGAGCGGGACCCCGGCATAACCGGTGACGACGTGCTCGCAACGAATCGCCGGGACGTCCGCCATCTCACCACCCCATCGCATAGAAGACCACGGAGAAGATGCCCTCGAGCACGGCGATGCCGACGATTCCCAAGACGACCGCGGCGGTCGTCGCCGTGCCGACCGCGCCCGCGTCGCGCCCCGCGCGGAGCCCGCACCAACACCCCGTCACCGAGACCGAGAAGCCGAAGACGAACGACTTCGCCACGCTGCCCAACAAATCGTTGAGATGCACGAAGGTCTGCAGTTGGTTGATGTAGTAGTTGGAGGAAAAGCCGAGCACCCCCATCACGACCCCGCCGCCGATCAGCCCTGCCAACGTCACGAAGAGCGCGAGCATCGGCAGGGCGAGCGTCCCCGCCAGGACCCGGGGCAGGACCAGGAAGCGCACGGGGCGAAGCCCCATCGTCTCCAACGCGTCGATCTCCTCGTTCACCTTCATCGTGCCCAGCTCCGCGGCGAAGGCCGAGCCGCTGCGCCCCGCCATCAGGATCGCCGCCACGAGCACGCCGAGCTCCCGCACCAACGCGATGCCGACCAAGCCCCCCACGAACCCCTCCCCGCCGAACATTTTCAACGGGATGGCGGACTGGAAGGCCAGAATCAGACCCAGCAGAAAGCCGATGAGCATCATCACCGGCGTGGCCTGCACGCCACCACGCACGAAGGCCAGCCGACAATCGCCCCAGCGGAACCGTCCCGAGAAAAGATGCCCCCATGAGGCCAAGACCTCACCCAGATAGGCGACCGCGTCGTGCCAGCGCCCAAGCACCTCGCACTCGGCACGCCCCAAGGCTTCGATCGGGTTCGCGCGCGGCGTCGGCCGCCCGGGCGCGAGCGCGGCGCACGCCGCGTCGTAGTCGCGCAGGGCTTTCTCGATTTCCGGGTCAAGGGCGCCCCGCAACCGCCCGGCCCGACGGAGCATCCACAGACAGGCCGTCCCCGCGCCGTCCGCCGAACGCACCCCCGTCGTGTCGCAGGGCGAGACCCCGGCCAAGGCTGCCGCGAGCCCGGTCTCGGAGAGCGCGTCCCGGTCCAACCGATTCGGGAGGGCGATGGTTCTCTCGGTCGCCAAGGGGAGGCCTCAGATCCGGTTGTCGGCGCGCTCTTTGGCCTCGCGAGCCTGCCGCCGGACGCGCAGGATGAGCGTGCGCATGGCGTCGGAGTTGGAGGCGCGGTTGTCGAAGATGCGCTGCAGATAGGCCCGCGGGAGCGTCCGTCCCCAAGCGTCGAGGAGTTTCGAGGCGGTGGGCGCGGCGCACAGCCCGTCGAGCTGGGAGACGAACCGCCACATCACGGCGCGGTTTTTGTATTGCGCGGAGGAGCCGGTGGAGACGAGCAGCAACAGGTTGTCGCCCTCCAGGATCTTCTCCAACACGGCCCGGCGCTGGGCGAAGCGCTTGGTGTAAGCGTCGATCTCCGCCTCCGTCAGGTCATCGAAGGCCTCGGTGGCGATCTCGTCGGCGGCATCGTCGGCCTCCGGCTGTTTCGCCGTCGCGACGCGCTTGGCCTCCTGTTTGGCGTCGGCCTCCTTGGCGTCGGCAAGGCGTTGGGTCATGCTCTTGCGCGCGCCGGGGCGGGCGTAGGGCACGGCTTTCGGCTCGGGCCGTGAGGGCGGGGTGTAGGTGTAGTCGGCCTCCTCGAAGAGCGCCGTGGGGTCCCCCCCGGAAGCCTCGGTGTTGAAGGAGCCTTTGGCCGATTGCTGTTGCAGGTTTTTGGCCTTGCGTTGGGCGGCCAGGCGCGCCTCGATGCCGCCCGCGCCGCGCTTGGCCAGGCGTTGTTCGATGGCGCTGGGACGTTTGGCCGCCGGCGCGGGGCCGGAATCCTCCAAGGTCGGTGTGGGGTCGCTGCCGATCGTCGCGCCCGCCTCGTCGGAGACGGCGCCCTCGGCGGAGGCCGCGGCGTCCGCCTTCTCGGCGGCGGCTTTCGCGGCGGCTTCCGCGGCCGCCTGCGCGGCGGCCTCCGCCGCGGCCTTGGCCTCGACCTTGAAGCGGCTGGCCACGCGCCCGTTGATCAGGATGACGTTCCCCTCGCGCGAGACCTCATAGGGACCTTTGACGTAGAGGCCGTCGATGAAGACCGCGCCGGTGGCGACGCGCTTGGGGGCCTCTTCCTTGCCGAAGAGCTGGATGGCCATCTCCGAGACGCCCTCGGTGGCGGGGAGCCACCCCGCGCCCAACACCGCGCCGATGAGCAGGAGCCGTTTCAGCATCGCCTGTTCCCTTCGTGGCGGCGCGCCGCATCCACGCCGCGGTCCAAAACAAAAAGCCCCGTCCAGACGTATCGCCTCCTTCCCTGGAGGCCCGAGCATTCCAGGTGACGGTCCATCCCCCCGGCTTCCGGTGCGCTTGCGCACGCCAATCCGCCAGGGGATCCGGTCCGTCCTAAAAACGTGTAGGCCAGAGAAACATTCGGCCGATTCGCGTTTAGGACAGGGCCCACTTCCTTGAGCCGCTCGCGCGGCAAATCCTTCAACCCTCGCGGATCTCGACCTTCAGGCCCGTGCGGAGGGCCTCGGCGATTTTCGCGAAGGCGGCGTTGACCTCGGCGTCGCGGAGCGTCCGCTCCGCGGAGCGGAACTCCAAGGCGTACGCCATGGAGCGCTTGCCGGGGCCGATTGCCTTCGACGTAAAGATATCAAACAGGCGCACGTCCGTCAATTCCGGCGGTGCGGCCTTGCGGATGGCGCGGACGATCGCCTCGTGAGTCACGCCCTCGGGCGCGATGAAGGCGATGTCCTTGCGGCTGGAGGGGAACTGCGGCACGGGCTTCAGGCGCGGCAGGGCGTCCAGCCCCTTGGTCACCTGCCCTAGGTCGAGCTCGGCCACCACCAGCGGCGTGTTGAGGCGGTAACGGTGGCGGAGCGCCGCGCTGGCCGCGCCCATCAGCCCCACGCGTTTGCGCCCCAGGCAGATTTCCACCGCGTGCCCCGGCGCGAAGGCCGGGTGGGCGCAGGCGAAGAAGCCGAAATGCGGCGCGCGCAGACGCTCGCACAGCGCCTCGATCGCGCCTTTCAGCCAGAGCAGCGCCTCCTCGTCGGAGACCGCCTGGCGGGTGTGGAGCGCGTCGCGCCCGAAGGGCCCCATCATCCCCAGCGCCACGCGCTCGGCCTCTTGCGGCTTGCCCGTCTTCGCGTCCACCGAGAAGACACGCCCGATCTCGAAGAGCCCGCAACTTTCCACCTGGCGTGCGGCGTTCCGTCCCAGCGAGCCGATGAGTTGCGGCAGGAGCGAATCGCGCATCATGCCGTAATCGGCGGAGACAGGGTTGGGCAGGGCGAGGCGACCTTTCGGCGCGGGGTCGAACGCGTCAAGCTCCGCCTTGGACAGGAACGAGTAGTGCATGGCCTCGGTGAGGCCGAGCGCCAGGAGCGCATGGCGCACGGCGGCCTTCGCGCGGAACCCCGTCTCCGGCAGTTGGGAGACGGCTGCGAGCGTGGGCAGGCGCTCGGGCACGGCGTCGAGCCCGTTCATGCGCGTGACCTCCTCGATGAGGTCCGCCTCGCGCGTGAGGTCGTAGCGCCAGCTGGGGCTGCGGAAGGTACCGCCCATCGCGTCGCCCGTCACCTTGGCGATGCCCAGCGAGGTGAGGATGGCATCGATCCGCTCGGGGGGCACGGGTGCGCCGATCACCGCGTCGCACCGTTCATAGCGCAAGCGCACATCGATGGGCGTCTTGTCGCGCGCATCGACGTCGACGACGCCCCGGCACGCCTTCGCGCCGCCGTGCCGCACGAGCAGATGGATGGCGCGGCGGCTCGCCCAATCGGCCAGATCCTTGTCCACGCCGCGCGCGTAACGGTAGGTCGCCTCGGAGGTCATGCCGAGTTTCGTGGCCGTGAACTTCACGCTTGCGGGATCGAAGAGCGCCGACTCCAGGACGACGGTCCCCGTGGCGTGTTCCACCTCACTCTCCTCTCCGCCCATCACGCCTGCCACGGCGGTGGGCCGCTCGGCGTCGGCGATCACCAGCATCGTCTCGTCCAACGCACGATCCGTGCCATCGAGCGTGCGGATGGCCTCGCCCGGCTTGGCCAGGCGCACGACGATCTCGCCGCCGCGCAGGGTCGCGTGGTCGAAGGCGTGCAGCGGTTGCCCCACCTCCAGCATCACGTAATTCGTCACGTCCACCGCCAAGCCGAGGCTGCGCTGCCCGCACAGCTCCAGGCGGCGCGCCATCCATTCCGGCGTCGGGGCATCCGGGTCGAGCCCCGTCACCACGCGCGCGGTGTAACGCGGGCACTCGTGGGGCGCCTCCACGCGCACTTTCACGAAATCCCCCACGGCCGGCCCCTCTTCCGCGAAATCCGTCTCCGGCTCGGCCAGCGGCCGCCCCAAAAGCGCACCCAGCTCGCGTGCGATGCCGCGCACCGACAGGCAGTCCGGGCGGTTCCACGTGACCTCCAGGTCGTAGACCGTCTCCGCCGGCGGCATGAAGGGCTGGACGGGCGAGCCCGGCACGGCCTCCGCCGGCAATTCCCAGATGCCGTCATGTGCGCCGCCGAGCCCCAACTCGTCCTTCGAGCAGAGCATCCCGAAGCTTTCCACCCCGCGCAACTTCCCCTTCTTGATCGTGAACCCTTCCGGGCCCGGCATGACCGCGCCGATCCGCGCCAACGGCGCCTTCACGCCCACGCGCACGTTCGGCGCGCCGCAGACGATCTGAAGCGTCTCCGTGCCGTCGAAGACCTGGCACACGTGCAGATGGTCGGAATCCGGGTGCATCGCGCACGCCGTCACCTCGCCCACCACGAAATGGCCGTCCAACACCGTGCCCGTCTGCTCGATCGCCTCCACCTCCACGCCGGAGAACGTCAGCAAATCCGCCACGTTCTGCACGGACTGGTCATGCAAATCCACAAATTCGTTCAGCCAACTCAACGGTACGCGCATGGAATGCTCCTTGAAATCAAAACAAGAGCCATTATATCACATCGGTGTCCTGGCCGTGGCGCCTGCCTCCCGCGATTTCTGCCGTGAATCGTCCACAATGTAATTGCGCAGGTGCGAAAAGGAAAAACAGGAGGAAGGGTGGTGGACAGGCAGAGGCCGAGACGAAGCGGGTGGAGGGTACGCCCCCTAGGCGGCGCGGAGGGGGCGCGAGTCTGCGCACGGATTCGTTCCTTGACCTCATCCGGGATACGGGGTACGACCTCGTGGTGTTTCTGGACGTGGACGACAGCGACTACGTGAAAAAGCAGGGGCAAAGGATGTCTGACATCGTGCCGCTGGGGTCGGTGGGGGCGGACGGGACGAACGGGCCGGTGGCGACGCAGGTCAAGCTGCTGGATTACAGGGTCGACATCGGCAACAATAAGTGGGATACCATACTCCTTGGGCTTGGCGGTCGGTTTGATTTCTCGAATCCGGACATGAGGCACTCGGACGACGAGGTGGCGCCGTACGATGGGTGGACGTACGAGTCGCTCGGGCGGGGGGACAGGGACGTGACGGCGGAGGATTTCGAGCGGGTGTTCGGGATGTATGAGCCGCGCATCGCCGCCGATTCCTATGGGATGGAGTTGTTGCGGGAGGTCGCGAAGAGGGACGACGACACGGGGTTTTTGGCGAGGCTCATGATGCGTTCGCCGGAGTTCGCGAACATGGCGTATGACGCGTGGCTGGCGCTCGCGAGGTGGGCGGGGGTGAGCCCGAAGGCGCTGGGGCTGGGCGGGCTCGTGAGTCCGGATTTGGGCGACACGACGGCGGATGGGCATTACGGGGAGTATTATGGCGGCGGGAATCTGGCCGTCAATACGGGCGCGGGAAGGGAGCGGGGGGCGCTCAGCGCGGACGATTGGATGAGGCTGGTGGATTCCGACCTCGGCTCTGGGGTCGTTTTCGGGGTGGCCATCCATGAGTGGGTGCACGCGCTGGACAACGCTTTGACGTTGGGGCGTGACGTGGACCCGGCGAACAGGCCGGCGGGGATGGACAGGATGGAGGCCATCAGGGAGGGGCGCAGGACACGTCATCCGAGGACTGGGGTGCTGATGGGGACGGAGGGGTTCGGGTCCGGGTTCCTTTCAGACGCCGTCGCGCGGGGAAGGGATGCGGGGAACGTGCGCGAAAAGGTGCGCGAGGCCTTTGGGGAGACGTGGGAGAAGTTGCTCAAGACCGGGTGGGGGAAACGGTTCGCGAGCAAGGAGGCGTGGGCCGAGGCGGTGATGCGTGCGGCCAAGGAGCGCGGCGTGCCGGAGGAGAGGGCCCGGCGAATCGCCGGCCGCGGCGAGTATTACGTCAGGCCGAGGGAGGTTTTCGCGCGGGCGGTGGCGGGGGCCGTGCTCGCGGCGAACGGGATGTTGGGGGAAGCGGCGAAGGCGTATCCCTTCGAGCTTCAGGTGGGGAACGTGGTGTCGGCGGAGGACGCGGCGGAGGTGGCTCCGATTGTGCGCCATTTCTTTGCCGAGCTCGAGGAGGGGGTGAACGAGACGACGGGGCTGGCGACGCTGTATTCGGAGGATGATTTGCGGTCGTACGACGCGGATGGGTGGGGTGACCTTGCCGCGCCGGTGAGGGTGGTGGGCGAGGGGAGGCCGTTCGTCGTGGGTTCGGGCGGGGAGCGCCCGAGCCGCAAGGAGGTCGTCGAGCTGGGCGTCGCGAACGCGAGGACGCAGCCGAACGCGGTGGTGGGCGATGACGGCGCGGTGTCGCTGGTAATTGACGGGGCGCGTCATCAGATTTCGCGCAATGGCCTGAAGCACGGGCTGGATAGAAGGCTTGCCGAGAACATGGACGCGACGGCTCGCATCGGCGAAATCTTGAATGCGTCTGTCACGGTTCCTGTCACGAGCGGGGAACGTTCGTATCGCATGGCGGCAATCGACACCGGGAGTACCCGTTATGTTTTGATTACCGAGAAGAACGGCGTTCTGGACAGTGTATACGTTCTTCAGTCCGTAAACACGAAAAGCGGGAGGAGTTCCTCTGGACTGAGTGTTACCTCTCAAACAGCAGAAACTCCTCCTGACGGCATCAGTGTAGCAAATCTGAAGGAAGTTTGGGAAGGGGTTTTCATGCCCGGGTTGCGCAAGCACCAGGGGCAGAAGCAAGGCGGCGCGAGCTATTCCGACGACTCGGAGTCGGGCGGGGATGTCAAGCCCTCGTGGAGCGTGGACGACGCGGGGGGGACGCCGTGGACGGAGACGGCGGAGGGGCGGGAGATGGTGAGGGCGGCGTTCCATGTGCTGATGAAGAACATGCCGATGCTGCTGATTTCGCCGGCGGAGGTGGCGACGGGGTACGTGGACAACCCGCGGAACGCGAATCAGCGGCTGGGGAAGGGGAACCGGTCGTCGCGGAAGGAGGGGGAGACGGACTCGCCGGGCGGTTTCGTGGCGGAGGTGCTGTTCCGGATGAACCAGATTGGACGGGAGGGGGTGCCGTCGTTGCTGTGGGTGCGTGAGATGTGCGGGAGCAACGAGCATTTCCGGGAGGTGCTGGCGGCGTGCTACGTGATGGGGAAGGGCATCCATGACCTGGGGAACAAGCTGCGTTTCGGGCCGAAGGAGCTGGCGGCGCTGCGGCGCGGGGCGGGGCTGACGGACGAGCAGGTGGCGGCGGTGGAGCAGGAGGCGCTGAGGGTGACGGAGCGTGGGACGCGGCAGGTGGCGTTCCGGGCGTACGCGGAGGGGTGCCGGTTCGCGGACGACGTGGTGAGGGCGCTGCGGGCGAAGGCGGCGGGGGAGGTGCGTGCGGCGCGTGAGAAGGCGCGTGGGAAGGGGAAGGAGGCGACGGCGGCCCGGCGTGAGCTGGCGGCGACGCGGGAGCGTCTGGCGACGGAGCTGGAGCGTTCGGCGCGGCTGCGGTGGGCGGTGGCGGAGACGGACCTGGTGCGGCGGTACGAGGTGGCGTTGGCGAAGGCGAAGGCGCAGGTGAAAATCGACGACCTGCGCGAGGCCTTGGCGAACGCGAAGCGCGAGGCTCGGTTCGACGCGGCTCGGAAACACGCCATCGAGAACGAGCGTGGGGCGGCCATCACGAAGCCTCCCGACTTTGAGGTCGGCCCCTTTAGGGTTTGGGCTCGCCCCGTCCTGCCCCTGCCCCCGAAGTATGCGCATACTTCGCCTCGCCCCCTCCCGGGTTTCACCTCAGACCCTCCCGACTTTGAGGTCGGACCCTTATCTATTCGGATGGTGTATTATGTGGGTGTTTTCTTCATTGGTGTGGAGAAAGCGTCCCCGGGGG
>CALXMV010000024.1 GCA_944389565.1 uncultured Kiritimatiellota bacterium | reverse complement strand
TGAATTGAAACATGATGATCTTCACTTGCCCGCTGGTGGTACCCTCGTCGCGCCCTCACGGGCGCGTGAATTGAAACGGCAGAAGCCGAACGCTATTTCCCGGAGCAGGCAGTCGCGCCCTCACGGGCGCGTGAATTGAAACAGACGGGGTCGCTCGCAAACTCTTTTTCCAGCTCGTGTCGCGCCCTCACGGGCGCGTGAATTGAAACCGTCAACTCCGAGCTCGCTGAGCCGTGGTATGAGGGTCGCGCCCTCACGGGCGCGTGAATTGAAACCGCAGTTGCTTTGGCCGTCTCCTTGGCCTTCGCCTGTCGCGCCCTCACGGGCGCGTGAATTGAAACGCCGCCCTGGTATCGGCGCCGTATGGTATGACAGTCGCGCCCTCACGGGCGCGTGAATTGAAACGATTATATTGTGCGGACTGACAATAACGTTGAGCCATGTCGCGCCCTCACGGGCGCGTGAATTGAAACAAATTTGAAACTACTACAACAAACTACCACAACAGTCGCGCCCTCACGGGCGCGTGAATTGAAACCCATCTATCGATTTCGCTTCGTCGAGCGCCAACTGTCGCGCCCTCACGGGCGCGTGAATTGAAACGGTGAACAAGTCGTCTATAACGGCGAGTTGTACGTCGCGCCCTCACGGGCGCGTGAATTGAAACCATCCCGCCATCCGCATGGGTCGTGCGTCGCCTGGTCGCGCCCTCACGGGCGCGTGAATTGAAACCTCATAGTAGTCCCACAGTCGGGCGATCGGAATGGTCGCGCCCTCACGGGCGCGTGAATTGAAACCCCGGGCATCGTGGGCGCGTGGAAGTCCTCGGCGAGTCGCGCCCTCACGGGCGCGTGAATTGAAACATGGTACACTGGGGACGAACGCTGAACCCCGGCGTCGCGCCCTCACGGGCGCGTGAATTGAAACGTCGAGGCTGTTGGCGAGGCGCTCGGCCCACCTGCGTCGCGCCCTCACGGGCGCGTGAATTGAAACGAGCAAAGCCGTCGATTTCCACGAGGCGGGCGGTGAGTCGCGCCCTCACGGGCGCGTGAATTGAAACAAGATCCTTGACGGCAAAAATGCCACACAAAACGACGTCGCGCCCTCACGGGCGCGTGAATTGAAACTTACACATTTCATGCACAGTTTTTCGACAATTTGTCGCGCCCTCACGGGCGCGTGAATTGAAACGGCAAAAACCAACGCATCGTTACCGAATTTGAGCGTCGCGCCCTCACGGGCGCGTGAATTGAAACTGTATGATACCATTAAAGCAAATCGTCCGACTGGGTCGCGCCCTCACGGGCGCGTGAATTGAAACCGTAACTGGGGCGTCGCAATTTGCCCGGCACCGACGGTCGCGCCCTCACGGGCGCGTGAATTGAAATCGTCGTCGGCAAGGTGCGCTATTTTGCCGCCGGTGTCGCGCCCTCACGGGCGCGTGAATTGAAATTTCGGCTCTGTTGGATAATGTGTGGTCGTACGGCAAGTCGCGCCCTCACGGGCGCGTGAATTGAAATGCGGTCTTTCGTCGAGCACGGGTGGATTATTGGGTCGCGCCCTCACGGGCGCGTGAATTGAAATCTCATGACCTTAAATGCGCTTCGACTCCCCCCACCGTCGCGCCCTCACGGGCGCGTGAATTGAAATATAAACCGATTTGGTATTATACGACCAAAAGCCGTCGCGCCCTCACGGGCGCGTGAATTGAAATTTTCTCGAAAAAATTAAGTTGACGGACCCCGCCGTGTCGCGCCCTCACGGGCGCGTGAATTGAAATTTTTATGCGCACGAACTCCGGCTCCGTCCCGTGAGTCGCGCCCTCACGGGCGCGTGAATTGAAATTGAGGCCGGCCTTGGGGTCGGCAATCTCCGCGCCATGTCGCGCCCTCACGGGCGCGTGAATTGAAATCTCGTCGGCGTTGCTCTCATCATCGCGACACTCTCGTCGCGCCCTCACGGGCGCGTGAATTGAAATGCGAGCGTGGGACGAATCTTGTGGAAACGCCAGAGTCGCGCCCTCACGGGCGCGTGAATTGAAATAGCTCATTGTGGAGCTTCGTGGTAATTTTCTTGAGGTCGCGCCCTCACGGGCGCGTGAATTGAAATGCCCGCGACGCCCTCGGCCTGGAGACGAGGGCGCGTCGCGCCCTCACGGGCGCGTGAATTGAAATCCAAGCCTGCCCCCGCGCCCGTCGAGCCTGTGCGTCGCGCCCTCACGGGCGCGTGAATTGAAATGTCGTTAACCCGGTGGCCCAAACCAGTGGCTCGTGTCGCGCCCTCACGGGCGCGTGAATTGAAATCCAACGGTTTATGGGCGAGCAGGATAATCCTGAGTCGCGCCCTCACGGGCGCGTGAATTGAAATAGTTTTACCGATCGACGCACTAAGCAGAAGGCGCGTCGCGCCCTCACGGGCGCGTGAATTGAAATGTCTTATCGGCGTAAGCACCTGAGATAAGACCTCGGCGCGCCCTCACGGGCGCGTGAATTGAAATGTCTTATCGGCGTAAGCACCTGAGATAAGACCTCGTCGCGCCCTCACGGGCGCGTGAATTGAAATTCGGAAAAAACGAAGGTAAGGGCATCAGCTTTCAGTCGCGCCCTCACGGGCGCGTGAATTGAAATGCCGCGTTTGCGGCTGATACGGCTAACGAGTCTGTCGCGCCCTCACGGGCGCGTGAATTGAAATCGTTCGGGCCCCCCCCGCGCAAACTGTCGTTATAGTCGCGCCCTCACGGGCGCGTGAATTGAAATGACTGCTAAAAAGATCAACTACGATAGGTCTGTGGTCGCGCCCTCACGGGCGCGTGAATTGAAATCCAGGCGCCCCAGGCTCAGATTGGACGTAGCCGTTGTCGCGCCCTCACGGGCGCGTGAATTGAAATATGGGCGAGCAGGACAATCCCGGTGACTCCATCGTCGCGCCCTCACGGGCGCGTGAATTGAAATGGTTATCAAGAGAGATATGCGGAGTATCGCTACGGTCGCGCCCTCACGGGCGCGTGAATTGAAATTCCGAATAAAATCATCAAGCGTGCTCTCGATGAAGTCGCGCCCTCACGGGCGCGTGAATTGAAATGGTTATCAAGAACGCTATGCAGAATATCGCTATGTCGCGCCCTCACGGGCGCGTGAATTGAAATGCGTTGCGCGACGGTTTTGCCGACGTGCTCAAGGGTCGCGCCCTCACGGGCGCGTGAATTGAAACAAGAAAAACAAAACAAGACCAAGGTCATAAAGAACGATCTCCCTATCCGAGATCGCGCTGCCAATGCGCGTATTCCAGTCATTATGGTCACACGTGATTTCTCGCGCGATTACCACTATGGCTCCGCCGAGACATTCACAGACCGCGCGTACATCCTGTGGAACGGCGCGCACGCGCAACAGCAGCCGCCGGAGGTGAAGCCTGAGGCCGTTGAGCCGAGCGAGAAGAACTTCACGAGGCCGTTCGAGAATGGCGGGATTTTCAATCAGGAGGCGCTGAAAGACCTGAATACGCTAAGCACGATCGAGAAGATCTTCGCGAACGCGGACAGGCGCCGGAAAGAAGAAAGGCGGAAGCGCGAGGAGGCGATCAAACGTCTTGAGGAGGCCGGGATCAAGGACGTCTCGCTTTCGGACGGACTGATCCAATTGGCGAGCATCCCCGGCGCGCGTCCGGGGGATCTTGGCAATGGATGGGTTGCGGATGTGTCGCGGGACGTCAAGGCATTGCTTGTCAAGGAGGGCTTTGCCCCCGCGGACTCGATCGTCATCACTTTGGATGGCGATATGTGGGGGGCGTGGGACGAGAGCGCCGACACGTTGGCCGACGAGTTGCCTAACACGTCGGTCACCTCCAGAGGCGGGCGGCATTTCGTCACGATTGCGCCGCGTTCCGAAGGGTCGCCTCGGCACACGATCACTTCCCGTGGGCACGCGGTCATCCAACTCAGGCGCGAGGCAGATGGAAGCAAGGGCTGGACTGTGGAGGTGTACCCGCCCGATTGGCGGACGCCTGGCGAGCGCGAAAAGGTGACGGAGGCACAAGGATTGCCCACGCCGCAGGCGGAGCCTGCAAAGCCTGCCGAGACCTCGCCGTCCACGCCGCGACCCGAACCACAGTCGAAACCGTCTGCTCCGAAGGAGTCGGCCAAGCCGAAGAAGACCCTGAAGGGTGCCGACAAGGTGGACGACTTCCTAAAAGACGTCGGGCTGTTGCGCGAGGCGTCTTGGAACGGCAATGGACAGGCTGGGATGTTGCGCGAGGGGCCGTCGGGCGATAATAATGCACAACGGGACAAAATCATTTTTGGGCTTCCGAAACTGTTGGACGCGTTGTTGGCCGCGAACGCGGATATGCGTACGTTCGAGGACTTTTCGGGGCGTCTGTTTGGGTTGCTGGACAGTCGCGGGCAGCGTCAGGCTTGGGAAGCGTTAAAGCCTTATTTGCAGGGCGCGTGGCTGACCGTCGGGAATCTGCGAGGCGACCTGAACCTTGACGAGCCGAGCCGGTCTGACGCGAAGACGGTTTTCGAGCGCGTGGAGCGCGGGAACGAGGCGCAACCGCAGGAGGTGACGGGACCGGCGGCGAGCGAGACTACGCAACAGTCGCCAGCCGAGCCGCAGGCCGCACCCACGGCGGAACCTGCCATGCAGACGCAACAACCCGAGCCGCAGGCGGATCCGAAACAGGCGCCCGCGCCGCAACCGGCACCGACGGATTGGGCGGGCGCGAAGAATGGGGACATCCGCGTCGGCCAAGACGGGAAGGCGTATATCCGCTGGGAGGATTATTGGCTGGAGCCGGCGGCCGGGAAGGTCCGCAAGTGGGTGGGGAGCCGCAAGCGCGGGAGGATGGAGACCGTAGAGGTCGAGGGCGTGAACGTCCATGACCGGCTGCCCGACGGACGGCCCGGGGATCGCGCCATGGTGTTTTTCGAGCCGGACGGGAAGTGGACGAACCCGAACAACGGCAAGGTGCATTATGGGCATATGCAGGCGTTGGCGGACGACCCGAAGAACGGTTATCGGTGGACGTCGCTGGACCGCTGGGCGGACGATCGGAGTCCCTATGATGACATCGCTCGCGCGAAGGACGCGCGGGACGCGGCCAAAAATGGTACACTGGGGACGAACGCTGAACCCCGGCAACAGAAGGAGAACGGAAATGAGCGAACCGGCGTACAGCCTTCGCCTGGTCAAGGCGGCGGCACGATGGGCGGACAAGAATCTCCCGGAGACGGGGGACACGGTGTGGGAGGCGTTGGGGATGGCGTTCCCGAGCGACCGGTTCCCGTGCCCGGAGGCGTTGATGTTTCTCAGGGACTGGCTGGTGAGCAACCCGCTGAAGGTCTTTCGGATGACGGGCGAGGGGTTGGCGGACGAGCTGAGGAACGTGGCGGAGCAAGCGGAGGAGATGGCGGGGCAACGGTTCCCGTGCAGCCTGAGGGAGGCGCTGGAGGCGTGGGGGTCGGGAATCCCCCCGAGCAATCTGCCGGTGGACACGGAGGAAGAGGAGCAGGCCAGGATGAGTCTGCACCGCAGCCTGCGCAAAAGCCGAATCCTGTAAACCAGGGGGCGGAGCCTCCCGCCACCGAGAATTACCTGATCAAGGCCCAAGAGGTTTACGAAGAGATCCTCAACACGCCGAACAAGCGCATCCGCGCGAATGTGGAAGCGTTGAGGTTGTTGAAGCGGTTGGAAGGCGAGGGCCGACAGGCGACGCCCTCCGAGCAGGAGATCTTGGCCCGTTACACGGGCTGGGGCTCTCTCGGCGAGCAGTTCTTCAACGAGGATAACGCGGAGTGGGCGGCCGAGCGCGAGGCGCTGAAGGGCATCCTGACGAAGGAGGAGTTCGAGACGGCGCGCCGCACGGTGCAGTACGCGCATTACACGCCGATCGAGATCGCCCGGGCGATGTGGGATATCATCGTGAGGCGCTTGGGCGCGAAGGGCAGCAACCTCGCGATCTTCGAGGCTGGGCTCGGCGTGGGGCGATTCATCGGAACCATGCCTTGGGAATTAAAAGGGTCGCGTTATTCCGGCGTGGAGATGGACCCGGTATCGGCGGCGATCGCGCGGCAGCTGTACCCGAAGGCGGACATCCTGACGGTGCCTTATCAGGAGGCACCTGCGCCGAAGAACCAGTTCGATCTGATTGTCGGGAATCCGCCGTATTCGAGCCTGAAGCTCACGGACAGGAACTTCAAGGACGGGAACGGGGCGTCTCTCCACAACTTCTTCATCATGAAGCAGATCGAGGCGTTGCGCCCGGGTGGCGTGGCGGTCTTCCTGGTGACGCACGCGTTTTTGGACGCAAAGAACGCGGAGTCGCGCAAGTGGATCGCGGAGCGGGCGGAGTTGCTGGAGGCGATCCGTATGCCGGACAACCTTTTCAAGGCCGTGGACGCGCGGGTCGTCACGGACATCGTGATTTTCCGCAAGCGGGACAAGCAGGTCGCGTACGACCCGAATCGCGACGGTTGGGTCGAGTCCCGCACGCTGAGCGGATACACAAACGCTAACGGCGAGACCGTCCCCGACTTCAACCTTTCCAACCATTTCAAGCTGAAAGACGAGCACGCGGCGAACAGTGCCAATGCGCTTGGTATGTATTCCCTGCGGAAGAACGTCGTCGACGGTGACGAATGGTTGGCGACGGTCTCGCTTCGCAGGAGCACGCGATATGGGCGCGACTCGGCGCAGACCGAGATGGCGATTGACGGCGAAGCGAGCGATTTCTATATCCACACTTGGCTGCAAAAGAGCGGGAGCCCTTTGGATGGGGCGTACGTGCCGCGCGATCCGGGAGCGCCGACCCCGGAAGAATTGCGGGATCGGCTTACCGATCAGCCTGTCGCGAAACTCGGCGGCGGCGCGACGCACCCCTCGCTTTTGGTAGGCGGGCATTTCGTCGGCTCGGACGGGAGGCTCTACCTGGCCGTTCAGAACGCGATGGGGGCCTTGTCTGGGCGCGAGGTGGTGGATTACGACGAGAAAGGAGAACGGGCACGGTACGAACTAAACCCTCGTCGGGTCAAGAGCGGTGTGAACAAAGGGAAGCCCATTGACTTTGACCGGTGGAAGGACGTCGCGGACGCGTACACGAAACTGACGCCGAAAGAGCGCGAGATCATGAAGGCGATCGTGCATTTGCGCGAGGTGCGGTTCGAACTGGCGGCGGAGGAGCTGAAGGAAGACGCGTCCGAGGAAACGATGGGCGCGTTGCGCCGACAGCTGAACGCGGCATACGATGCGTTCGTGGAGACGGCCCGCGGATACGGTGGCGGCAAGAAGAAGGCCCCGACGCTGAACGAGCCGAAGATCCGCGCGTTGATGTACGCGGACCCGGCGTCGTCGCAGTTGCTTGGCCTTGAGATCGTGGAGCGGAATGCGAACGGCAAGGGCGTGAAGTCCATCACGAAGAACGCGATCTTCACGAAACGCGTGAACAAGCCCGCGTGGAAGCCTCTTGAGCATTACGCGACGGCGGTGGACGCTATGTTGGCGAATCTGGCGGCGTCCGGCAGGCTGGACCTGAATTGGATCGCGGGGCGTATCGGCAAGAGCGCCGAGGAGACGCTGAAGGATTTGTCCGGGCGCGTCTACCTCAACCCACGCACGGGGCAACCCGTGGTGGCGGAAGCGTACCTTTCCGGCGACGTGAAAACGAAGCTGGCGGAGGCCGAGGCGGCCGTCAATGACGGCGACGTGCGGTACGAGGCGAACGTGGAGGCGTTGCGCAAGGTGCAGCCCGAGGACATCGCGCAGGAGTTCATCCAGTTTTCGGGCGGGGTGGAGGGGGAGAATGGGGGAAGGGCGTTGGGAATGGCGGGGAATGTAGGCGTGTCAAGGGGTTTGACGGGATTTGTCGCGGGGCGGGAATGGGAGGGAATGGGTGGGAATGGGTGAGGATGATACGGGATTTTAGCCAAGATTTGGTCAAGATTTCGGGGAGGATGTGGTATAATCCGGGGCGTTGATCCCATCGGCCGGCGTCGCGCGGAGCGTTGTGGCGGGTTGGCGCGTCCTGCAAGGGTCGCGCTTTTTTATTGCGCTGTGTCGTCGGCGAGGGGTTGGGTGTGCCGGCAGTGCGGGTATCTTGGGCAGGCGAGGAATGTTTGGCCGGCGTTGGGGCCTTTGGTGGCGGTGCGTTGGATGAGGATCGCGCCGCAACGCGGGCATCGCGGGGTGGCGGCTTGTGCTTGTGTTTGCGCGATGTGTCGGGCGCGGTCTTCGGGCGTGGCGTTTGCGGCGGGGGCGAGGGTCTGGGCGATGGCGGCGATGTCTTCGGGGCGGAGGGTCTCGGGGTGGGTGGCGAGGATGGCGGCGATGACGTGGGTGAGGTGGCGGATGGTGGTGATGGCGTGGCCGGGGGCGTAGGGCGGGGTGGATTTGAGGTGGGCGGTGCCGGCGAAGACGATGATGGGGTGGATGGGCGGGCGGTGGCCGTGCTCGGCGAGGTGGCGTCGGAGGTGGCGGAGGTGGGCGGCGTTTTGGCGGATGGGGTTGAGGAAGGGATATTTCTCGGCGTGGCCGGCGCGGGTTGGAAGGGTTTGCGTCCAGTGCTCGGAGGCGGTGTCGCCGAATATCCAGCCGGCGAGGTTTTTGCTTTCGACGAGGAGGAGTCCGTTGGGGGTGATGGCGAGGAGGTCGATTTCTGAGGTGGTGCGGTCGGGTTTTGGGATGAGGAGGTTTCGGAGGATGACGCTTTCGGGCGGAAGGAGGTCGGCGAGGGTTTGGGCGACGCGTTCTTCGCCGTCGGCGCCTTTTTGCTCGGGGGGCGCGTCGGGGCGCGGTCGTTTCCGCGCGTGGATGGCGGCGATGAGGATGAGGGCGCAGATGAGTGCGGCGAGGGCGGCGAGGGTTGGCATGGCGTGTCTCATTCCGGGGTGCGTGGATCGGGATTAGTCTAGCACAATCGGGGGGGCGCGGGCTAGCGGACGGGCTCGTAGGTGTCGAAGTCGAGTGTGTCGGGGATGTCGGGGAGGTCGAGGGCGGCGGGGTCGGTGCCGCCGGCGGTGAGGTTGGGGTGGAGGTTGTCGTAGAAGGAGGCGCGATATTTGAGGGGGACGGCTTGGCCGGGGGCGTAGTTGCCGGCGGCGTCGGTCTTCAGAATGTCGGCGAGGGGGAGGCGCCAGGTGGTTGATGTGTCGTCACCGGTGTACCAGTCGAGTGCGGGGGCGCCGTCTTGGGGTTCGGGGGTGCCGTCGGCGAGGCCTCGGATGGCGATGTAGGCGTAGGGGTTGGCGGCGGCGGGGACTGGTTGGGTTCCGGTGGATATGGTGACGGTGAGCTCCATGTCGGATCCGGGGGTGGCGCTCTCCATAAAGATCCATAGCATTTTGAGGGGGGATCCGTCTGGGACGAAGTAGCCGGATTTGGGTCCGCTCGGTGCGTTGGCCATGCGCTCGGGGGTGACGTAGGCGAGGAAGTTGGCGAGGGCGGGGGCGATGGCGCACCTGGCGCAGACGGGCGACGGCCTGACGGCGACGCTGGGGGACACGTGGTCGGCCAGCGTGCGGCAGTTCGGCGACGCCTTCCAAGGGGCGGCGAAGGACTCCATCGAGTTCCTGATCAAGCTGCTCCAGAAGCTGCAGGCGGATGGGACGATCCAGCGGTGGGCGGAGGCGGCGGTGAAGGCGCTCACGCCGGTGAAGAACCTGATCCAGGCGGTGCTGGGCGGGGACGGCGAGACGCGCGGCGAGGCGCTGAAGGCGGCGTGGGATTACCTGAAGCAAGTGTTCGATTACGGCGCGGGCGTGATGAAGGCGGCGGGGATGGAGATGGCGCGGAGCATCCTCGGGGTGGCGCCGGCGTTGGTGAACTTCGTCGGGAAGTACACGGGCTCGCAGTGGCTTGCCGCTAAGCTGTCGGGGACGACGGTGGAGGCGGTGCAGGAGGACACGCGGCGGATGTTCCAGGAGATGCTGGGGGAGGGGTCGTTCGCGGAGGACATGGAGGCGGCCGGGAAGGGGATGAAGGAGGCGAGCAAGGCGTTCGCGCAGACGATCTCCGCGCTGTCCGAGCGCGCGAAGGCGCGGGTCTCCGCGGCGGCGGAGACGGCGACCGCGCCGCTCCCGGAGGACGGCGGGCTGGCGAAGGCGACGGAGGATCTGAAGGCCTCGGACGCGCGGCGCAAGGAGGCGGCGGAGACAGAGGCGGACGAGACCGAGGAAGAGGCGGCCAGGAAGCGCAAGGAGGCGGCGCAGGCCGCGATCCGGCTTGCCGAGGAAGAGAAGCGGAAGGCGGAGGCCAAGCTGGCCGAGGCGCGGAAGCGGGCGACCGACAGCGACTATGAGCGCATGAGCCGGGAAGGCGAAAAGAGTTTCGCGCAATTGCTGGAGGAAGGGGGCTCCGGGTCGTTTGTCCGCTATCGTGGGCTCACATGGGTCTATAACAAGGCGGAGATGGAAACCGCTCATGAGCGCATCGTCGTCACTCGGTTCTCGATCAAAGACGATGCCGGGAAGACGATTGGCGCGAGCACGGACTTGGTATATCCCAGAGGGCAGGGCGGCACGATTCCGGACAGTTCGATTCTCACGCGCATGGACAATCAGATCAACAACGCGGAGAAGGCCATTGGGAAACTGAAAGGGGATATTGCGTCGTACAATGAACTTCGCAGGAAGATTCAGAAACAGATCGACGAAATGCCCGACATGTCGGAGCTAAACAAGCAATGGCTGGACAAGAGGCGCGAAAAGAATTGGCTGGAGAAGGCCATCGAGGCCGGGTGCGAGACCGGCAAGGAGGCGCGCAACTACTTCGACAAGTCCTTCCCCGGGAAGGTGCCCGATTACGAATGGACGACGCCCGAGTTCGACAAGAAGATGGGCCGCTCCGAAGAGGCCGAGTCGCCCGTGGGCTCATTGCGCGAGGCGGCGTCCGTCCCGTTCGGCGAGCTGGAGCGTTGGGGGCGGGCGCTCGACAACTACGCAGCGGGAAGATTGTCGCTGAACAGGCCGGTGACGGTACTGAACCGAACGCCGGAGATTATCCGTCGCGTCATCGAGGAGGTGGGCGGCAAGCAGTTCGCGAACGACAGGCCCATTACCATGCGTGTGGAGAACCTCGATAAAATCACCGGGATGGACATCTACACGCGTTCCGGGAAGCACAACATTCCCGTGAGTGAGTTGCGGAAGTTGCAATTGGAGTTGGACAACCCCGTGGCCATCTTTGTCTCGGACACGCGTCCCGATACGTCACTGGTCATCCTCACGGAACTGGTCGACAAGGCGGAGGGCGACGCAAAAGCTATCGTGGCCCTGCAATATGCCTATCATCCGGACGGCAACTGGATGTCATTGAAACCGTTGCGTGCCAATCTCTTGTCAAGCGCTTACGGCGGAAAGTCCGCGGGCACTATCAAGAAGTGGGCGGTGCGCGCCAAAGGCAAAGACTTCTTGCTGAAGTACGTGAATACAGGAAAGGCCGGCTCGTGGGAGGAAGCTACTAGGCTCCAATTGCCATTCGCCCATGGTGCCCTCGCTAGTATCGCCGGCCAATCCGCCGTCCTTACCGAGAAAGACTTCTCGATGGACGAAAAAGGAAAGGTACTAAAAGACGGGAAACTTGTCAATCCCAAAGATGTCGGCATGACCCGAGAGAACGGCGCTTGGGAGAAAGACCTGGCCAAACGGCTTGCCAAACGCGGGCTGACGGAGGACGACCTGTCGCCCGACGCCCA
Organism: uncultured Kiritimatiellota bacterium; assembly: GCA_944389565.1. Taxonomy (GTDB): domain Bacteria; phylum Verrucomicrobiota; class Kiritimatiellia; order RFP12; family DVOR01; genus Spyradenecus. Next base: position 22,033 of record CALXMV010000024.1, on the reverse strand, counting down.
GGCTTACCTGCGGGCACGCCGGGCCAGGACGGAGGCGCAGCCGATGACGCGGCGCGCGAAGGTGGCGGCGTTCGTCGAGGAGGCCATCCATCCGCACGAGGGCGAGACGCGCCGGGCGTTCGCCAAGCGAAAAGCCGTTGCGGCGGCCGACTTCGTGACGAGGAAGATGGTCGATGTCCGTGCGCCGCTCATCCAGGCCCAACGCGAAATCGCCGGCGAGACCCTGCAGTGTCGAATGTCAAGTGGCCGGGCTCGGTGTGGCGCCGCGTCGGCCTTGCCACCCTCACGGATGAGCGATTCCTGCGTCCGTCGCCGTTTTCGTGGAGATGTGGCACACCAATGGTGTTCGGGGGAAAGGGTTTCGCCCCAAACCCTCCCGACTCTCGGGCCGAACCCCTTAGGGTTTGGGGTCAGACCCCTTAGGGTTTCGCCCCAAACCCTCCCGACTCGCGCTCCCAGCCCTCCGTTCCGGTATGAGAAGCAAATCGCGGTCCGGAAGTGGTGTCCCGGAAGGGTAGTGAGAATGCGGGGCGGCCTGCGCGTGGGGATATGCGCCGCGACTTTTGCCGGGCACCATTGGTGGCACACAGTCGCATATCGTCGGTTCCTCTTCTTTTTGTTGTGATTGGCGCATGGTGTGCCAGAAGAGGCCGACGACGTTTTTGCCTTTTGGTCGCGCCGCCCCCTAGGGGGCGTACCCTCCACCTGCTTCATCTCGGCCTCTGCCTGTCCACCTTCCTTCCTCTTTCTCTTCTTCCTCCTACCTGCGCAATTACATTGTGGACGATTCACACACGACACAAGCGAAAATAAGGCTTGCTTTGGGGGGCGTGATTTTGGTATCTTGTATGCGTTTTGCCCTTGGTGGGCAACGCTCTTTGACATCATCCGGTCCGAGAGGACGCAAGAAGAGGACTTCATGGCCATTGGCATGAGCGAGATTCGGAACATCGGCATCGTCGCCCACATCGACGCGGGCAAGACGACGACGACCGAGCGTATCCTCTTCTATGCGGGGATGACCCATCGTCTGGGGAACGTGGACGAGGGGAACACGGTGACGGACTGGATGGTGCAGGAGCGCGAGCGCGGCATCACGATCACGTCGGCGGCGATCACGTGCGCGTGGCGCGGCAGGCAGATCAATCTCATCGACACGCCCGGGCACGTCGATTTCACGATCGAGGTGGAGCGGGCGCTGCGCGTGTTGGACGGGGCGGTGGGCGTCTTCTGCGCGGTGGGCGGGGTGCAGCCGCAGTCGGAGACGGTGTGGCGGCAGGCGAACCGGCATCATGTGGCGCGGATCGCTTTCGTGAACAAGATGGATCGGATGGGGGCGAACTTCGCGCGGGTGGTGGCGGAGATGCGGGGGAAGCTGGGGGCGAACGCGGTGCCGGTGGCTTTGCCGGTGGGGGCCGCGGAGACGTATGCGGGGGAGATCGACCTGATTTCGATGCGGCAGCGCCGTTACTTGGACGCGGAGGGGAAGACCTTCGAGGACGGGGCGGTGGACGCGGCCTTGGCCGATGCGGCGCAGGCGGCGCACGAGGCGTTGCTGGAGGCGTTGGCGGAGGTGGACGACGCGTTCATGGAGGCGTATCTGGAGGATCCCGAGCAGCCCGCCGAGGCGGTGCGCGCGGCAATCCGCCGGGCGGTCGTGGCGCAGGCCTTGGTGCCGGTCTTCTGCGGTTCCTCGCTGAAGAACAAGGGCGTGCAGGCGTTGCTCGACGGGATCGTGGATTTCCTGCCGGCGCCGGACGAGCGCCGTGCCCCGACGGGGACGCACGCGAAGACGGGCGAGGAGGGGACGGTCGAGATGGCGCCGGAGGCGCCGCTCTCGGCGCTGGTCTTCAAGATCGCGACGGATCCTTACGTGGGGCGGCTTTTCTTCGTGCGTGTCTACGGCGGCACGCTGCGCAAGGGGCAGAACGTCTACAACCCGCGCACGCGCCAGCGCGAGCGCATCATGAAGCTGCTGCGCGTGAAGTCCGACGAGGAGGAGGAGCTGGAGGCGCTCGGCGCGGGGGACATCGGTGCCGTGGTGGGGTTGAAGGGGGCGACGACGGGCGACACGCTGTGCGCGGAGAACCGCCCGTACGCGCTGATGGGGATCGTGGCGCCCGAGCCGGTGATGTTCATGGCCATCGAGCCCAAGAGCACGGCGGAGAAGGACAAGTTGGCCGACGCGTTGGCGCAATTGGCGGCGGAGGATCCGACCTGCCAGGTGCGGACGGACGCGGAGACGGGGCAGAAGATTTTGTGCGGGATGGGGGAGCTCCATCTGGAGATCCTCGTTGACCGCCTGAGACGCGAGTTCAATGTGACGGCGAACACGGGCAAGCCGATGGTCTCGTACTGCGAGACGGTGACGGCGACGGCCCGCCGCACGTACACGTTCGACCGGGAGATCGCGGGCAAGCGGCATTGCGCCACGCTGACCGTGGAGGTCTCCCCGCTCGGGCGTGGCGCGGGCCGGGAGGCGGCGGTCGCGAAGACCGTGGAAAAACGCTTGCCTCGGCCCGAGGTTTCTGCTATCATAAGGGACGCTTTGTTGGATGCAATAGCCACCGGCGTTTTGGCACGCTTCCCGATGACGGACGTGCGGGCGGAGGTGACCGATTGCGTCCTGTCGGATGACGAGACGGCGACGGACGTGGCTTTCAGGAGCGCGGCCGCGATGGGCTTCCGGGAGGCGGCGCAGGCCGCGGGCCCGGAGTTCCTGGAGCCGATCATGTCCCTCGACATCGTGACGCCGCCCGAGTACGTGGGCGACATCATGGGGGACATCAACGGCCGCCGCGGGCAGGTGCGCGACATGGAGATGAAGGGCGACCTTCAGGACGTGCGCGCGCAGGTGCCCCTGGCGGAACTCTTTGGGTATGCCACGGCGATCCGTTCGCTCTCCCGCGGGCGGGCCGGGTACACGATGGAGCCCGGCGCGTTCGCGGTGGTGCCCAAGGCAGTCAAAGAACAACTACTGAACAGGTAATGTGAGCATGCAAAGTCAGCGCATACGTATCCGCCTGCAGGCGTACGACCACAAGGTGCTGGACCAGGCCGTGGGCGCGATCCTCGACACGGCCCGGAGCACCGGGGCGCAGATCGTCGGCCCGATCCCGTTGCCGACGCGCATCGAGCGCTTCACGGTGAACCGTTCGCCGCACGTGGACAAGAAGTCGATGGATCAGTTCGAGATGCGGACGCACAAGCGTCTGCTGGACATCGTCAGCCCGACGGCGAAGACGGTGGACGAGCTCAAGAAGCTGAATCTGCCGGCCGGCGTGGACATCACGATCCGCATCTGAGGAGGGGACGACCATGCAAGGCTTGATCGGCAAGAAGATCGGGATGACCCAGATTTGGGACGAGAACGGCGTGGCGGTGCCCGTCACGGTCGTGGAGGTGGGCCCCTGCCCGGTGGTCCAGGTGAAGACGTCCGAGAAGGATGGCTACGTGGCCGCCCAGCTGGGCTTCGTGGCGCAGAAGCCGCAGCGCCTGAGCAAGGCGGAGCGGACGCGTTTCGAGAAGGCGAACGTGCCGGCGCAGCGCGTGCTGCAGGAGTTCCGCCCCGACAGCGCCGACGAGGTGAAGGCGGGCGACACGCTGACGGCGACGGTCTTCGAGGGGGTCTCCTTCGTGGACGTGCAGGCGACGACCAAGGGCCGCGGGTTCGCGGGCGTGGTGCGGCGCTTCGGCTTCGCCGGCGGCCCCCACGGGCACGGCGGCCACAGCAAGCGCCGCCCCGGCGGCATCGCGGCGCGCGACCTGCCCGGCTGGGTCGAGAAAGGCAAGAAGATGCCCGGGCACATGGGGTGCGTCACCCGCACGACCCAGAACGTCCGCGTGGCCAAGCTGCTGGCCGAGGATAACCTCATCCTCCTGCACGGCGCGGTCCCCGGCCCCAACGGCGGCATCGTCCGCGTGACGAAGGCGCTGAAGAAGTGAGGATTGGGCAAATGAGCACGATCAAAGTTTACGACAAGAGCGGCGCGGCGACGGGCGAGCAGACCGTCGACGCGGCGCAGCTGGTGCTTGACCGCGGCGAGCAGGCCGTGAAGGACACGGTGGTGGCCATCCTGAACGGCTACCGCGCCGGCACGGCCAAGACGAAGAACCGTTCCGAGGTCTCCGGCTCCGGGAAGAAGCCCTGGAAGCAGAAGGGGACCGGCCGCGCGAGCTTCGGCGGCAAGCGGAACCCGGTGTGGCGCGGCGGCGGCGTGGCCTTCGGCCCGGTGCCCCGCGATTACTCGCAGAAGATCAACAAGAAGGTGGCGGCGCTGGCCTTCGCCCGCGCGCTGAGCGACAAGATCGCCGCCGGCGAGCTGTGCGTGGTCGACGCGCTGACGTACGACGCGCCGAAGACGAAGGTGGCCGCGGCCATGTTCAAGGCGATGGGCATCGATCGTTCCTGCCTGGTGGTCGTCGACGACGACGCGCTGGCGACGGACACGAACGAGGCGTTCATCCAATCCGTCCTGAACCTGCCGAACGTGGATTTGGCGACGGTCGCCACGACGGACGTCTACATGCTCTGCCGCTTCAAGAACATCGTGGCCACGGCGAAGGCGTTCGAGGGGCTGATGGCCCGCTTGGCGCGCGCCACGGCCGGAAAGGTGGCCCAGGAATGAAGACCATCATCCGCAAAGTTTCCGCGACCGAGAAGGGCACCCGGATCGGCGCGGCCAACCAATTCATGCTCGAGGTCGCCCCGGAGGCGACCAAGCCCCAGATCCGCGATGCGGTGGAGGCGCAGTTCGGCGTGCACGTGGTGCGCGTGAACACCGCGAACTACCGCCCGCGCACGGTCGCCACCCGCACGCGCCGCACCACCCAGACGCAAGCCTGGAAGCGCGCGTTCGTGACGCTCCGCGAGGGCGAACGCATCGAGCTGGCCTGACACACTGCCAAAGGACACCCTATCTATGGCACTGAAGAGTTACAAGCCCCGCAGCCCGGGTATGCGCTTCCGCGTCTCCCAGGTGCGCACGCATCTCTCGAAGGAGAAGCCCGTGGCGCATCTGACGATCGCGAAGAACAGCGCGGCGGGCCGCAACAACCAAGGCCGCATCACCGTCCGCCACCGCGGCGGCGGCGTGCGGCGGCGTTACCGCATCGTCGATTTCCTGCGCGACAAGCACGGGATCCCCGCGAAGGTGGCGGCGCTCTGCTACGATCCGAACCGCACGGCCAACCTGGCCCTGCTGAACTACCGCGACGGCGAGAAGCGCTACATCCTGGCGCCCGAGGGCCTGAAGCCGGGCATGACCGTGGTCTCCGGCCCCGAGGCCGAGCCGACGGTGGGCAACGCGCTGCCCTTGGAGAAGATCCCGCTGGGCATGGCGGTGCACAACGTGGAGCTGGTGCCCGGCAAGGGCGCGCAGATGGTGCGCAGCGCCGGCACGAGCGCCACGCTCATGGCCCGCGCCAACGGCATGGCCACGCTCCGCCTCCCCTCCGGCGAGATCCGCATGGTCTCGGTGGCCTGCATGGCGACCGTGGGCGTGGTGGGCGAGGGCGACTGGGCCGGCGTGAAGTTCGGCAAGGCCGGGCGCAAACGCCTGCTGGGCATCCGCCCGACGGTCCGCGGCGTGGCGATGAACCCGGTGGACCACCCGATGGGCGGCGGCGAAGGCCGCACCTCCGGCGGCAGCCACCCGCGCAGCCCGTGGGGCAAGCTCGCCAAGGGCGGCAAGACCCGCAGCCGCCGCAAGAACAGCAATCGCTTCATCGTGAAGCGGAGGAAGTAACGCACTATGGCACGTTCCATCAAGAAAGGCCCGTATGTTGAGCCGTCGCTCCTCCGCAAGGTGGAGAAGATGAACGCCTCGGGCAAGAAACTGCCGATCAAGACGTGGTCGCGCCGCTCGATGGTGCTCCCCGAGTTCGTCGGGCACACCTTCGCCATCCACAACGGCAAGCAGCACATGCCGGTCTTCATCACCGAGAACATGGTCGGGCACCGCCTGGGCGAGTTCTCCAACACCCGCACCTTCAAGGCCCATGGCGGCCTGACGGAAAAGGCCTCGAAGTAAAAGGAGTCGTGACATGGAAGTGAAAGCGATCTCCCGCAATCTGCGCATCTCCGTGCGCAAGGCGCGCCCCTTGGCCCGCCGCGTGCAGGGGCTGCCCCTGGCCGACGCGCTGGCGGTGGCGGACTTCAGCCCGCTCAAGGCCGGCCGTTTCCTGGCCGCCGCGCTCCGCTCGGCCGCGGCCAACGCCGCGCACAACAACAACCTCGACGCCGAGACGCTGACGGTCAAGAAGGCCGTCTTCGACGAGGGCACGCGCATGAAGCGCTACTGGTGCGGCGCGCGCGGTTCCGCCAAGCCGATCCAGAAGAAGCTCAGCCACCTCACGGTGGTGCTGACGAACGAGTAACACGAGGAGCCTACCTTGGGACAGAAAGTCAACCCTATCGGCTTCCGCATTGCCCTGAACAAGCAGTGGCAGTCGCGTTGGTTCGCGAAGAAGCAGGATTTCGGCCTAAACCTGGCCGAGGACAACGTGATCCGTGAGACGGTCCGCAAGTCCATCGAGGGCGCGGCCATCACGAAGATCGGGATCGAGCGCTACGCCAACCGCGTGCGCGTGGTCATCTTCTCCGCCCGCCCGGGCATCATCGTCGGCCGCAAGGGCCAGGACGTGGAGAAGCTGAAGGCCGCCCTGGCCAAGAAGACCGGCAAGGAGATCTACCTGGACATCCAGGAGGTCCGCACGCCCGACGCGGACGCCCAGCTGGTGGCCGAGAGCATCGCCCAGCAGATCGAGCACCGCATCGCCGTGAAGCGCGCCATCAAGCGCGCGGAGAAGACGGCGATGGAGCTCGGCGTGGACGGCATCAAGATCCGCTGCGCCGGGCGCATCAACGGCGCGGAGATCTCCCGCGTGGAGTGGAGCATGAAGGGCAAGGTGCCCCTGCACACGCTGCGCGCCAACATCGATTATGGCTTCGTGGAGGCCAACACCACCGCCGGCAAGATCGGCGTGAAGGTGTGGATCTGCAAGCGCGAAGACTTCCAGCCCGCCCGCCAGGGGCGCGGCGGCGACCGCGGAAGGAGGAACTATGCCTCTCATGCCTAAACGCGTGAAGCACCGCAAGGTCTCGAAGGGCTCCCGCAAGGGCTTCGCGACCAGCGGCGACAAGCTCGCCTACGGCGAGTACGGAATCAAGGCCCTGGGCCGCGGCTGGGTGACGAACACCCAGATCGAGGCGTGCCGCGTGGCGATCAACCGCCACATGAAGCGCAAGGGCAAGCTCTGGGTGCGCATCTTCCCGGACAAGCCGGTGACCAAGAAGCCGATCGAAGTCCGCATGGGCTCGGGCAAGGGCAACCCCGAATTCTGGGTGGCCGTGGTGCTCCCCGGCAAGGTCCTCTTCGAGGTGGGCGGCATCCCCGAGTCCCTCGCCCGCGAGTGCCTGCGCCTGGCCGACACGAAGCTCGGCATCCGCACCCAGCTCATCGGCCGCTAACGGAGAAGACGACATGAAGATCGCCGAGATCAAAGAGCAGAGCGCCGAGGCGTTGGCGGCCCTCCTCCGTGACAAGGAGGCGGAGCTGCGCACCCTGCGCCTGCGCCACAACTCCACCGTCGGTGGCATCCAGACCCCCGGCCAACTGGCCGTCCTGCGCCGGGACATCGCCCGGATCAAGACCGTCATCAACCAGAAGAAGGTGAACCAATGAGCGACACGACCGTCGAGCGCGGATCGCGCAAGGTGCGCAAGGGCACCGTCGTCAGCAAGTCCGGCGACAAATCGATCACCGTGCGCGTCGAGCGCCGCCTCCTCCACCCCATCTACGGCAAGGTCGTGAAGACCTCCAAGAAGTTCCATGCGCACGACGAGGCCAACGCGGCCAAGGTCGGCGACACGGTGGTGATCATGGAGACGCGCCCGTTGAGCAAGACCAAGCGCTGGCGCCTGGTCTCCGTCGAGGAGAAGTAAGAGATGATCATCGAAGAGAGCAAGCTTGTGGTGGCGGACAACACCGGGGCGAAGATCGCCAAGTGCTTCCGCATCCTCGGCCAGCGCAAAGGCACCGCCGGCGTGGGCGACATCATCCGCGTCTCCATCCAGGAGGCCAGCCCCACCGGCGCGGTCAAGAAGGGCCAGGTGTGCTTCGCGCTGATCGTGCGCACCGCGCACCCGATCGCCCGCCCGGACGGCTCGTACGTCCGCTTCGACCAGAACGCGTGCGTGATCGTGGACGCGAAGCACAACCCGATGGGCACGCGCATTTTCGGGCCCGTGGCGCGCGAGCTGCGCGACAAGGGCCAGATGAAGGTCATCTCCCTCGCGCCCGAGGTGGTGTGAGGGTGACCGTTCGTGACCGCAGGTAATACGTAAGCGTAAGCCGGGCCATCCCACAAGGCGAACGGGACGTTTGCGAACTGCGTTTGTTACAACTCGCGAGTTACGGAAAGACAATGAGTATCGCAAGAATCAAGAAGGGCGACACGGTGATCGCAATCGCCGGCGCCGACAAGGGGAAGACCGGGAAGGTCCTCTCCGTGAACCCCAAGCGCGGGACCGCGCTGGTGGAGGGCTTCCGCACGCTGACCCAGTTCGTGCGGCGCGACGAGCAGCGCGGGATCGAGGGCGGTCTGGTGCAGACCCCCGCGCCGATCCGGCTCTCCAACCTGATGCCGTACGACGAGGGCGCCAAGAAGGGCAGCCGCATCGCCCGCACCCTCAACGGCGAGACCAAGATCCGGACCCTGAAGGTCTCGGGCAAGGCGTTGGACTAAAGGAGCACGGACATGGCCAACCTGAAAGAGACCTACGCCAAGGAGATCGTCCCGGCCCTCAAGGAGAAGCTGGGCATCGCCAACCCCATGCTCGTCCCCAAGCTGTCGAAGATCGTCGTGAACATGGCCTTCGGCATCGTGGACAAGGACGTCCAGAAGCAGCTTGTGCAGGACCTGGAGGCCATCACCGGCCAGAAGGCCGTCCTCTGCAAGGCGCGCAAGAGCATCTCCAACTTCAAGCTTCGCGAGGGGATGCCCATCGGCGCGAAGGTGACGCTGCGCGGTGCGCGGATGTACGAGTTCGCCGAGCGCTTCTTCAACGTCACCCTCCCGCGCATCCGCGACTTCCGCGGCGTGCCCAACCGCGGCTTCGACAAGGCCGGCAACTACACGATGGGCATGAAGGAGTATGTGACCTTCCCCGAGATCACCGCCGTGAGCACCGCCTCCGGCCTTGACATCACCTTCGTCACCACCGCCCAGGACAAGGCCGGCTCCAAGGCCCTCCTCGAGGCGCTGGGCATGCCCTTCATGGGCCGCTAAGGAGAGAGAGACATGGCTAAGACCTCTTTGATCGTCAAGGCTGCGCGCAAGCCGAAGTTCGGCGTCCGCGCGTACACCCGTTGCTCCCGTTGCGGCCGCCCCCACAGCGTCATCCGCAAGTTCCGCCTCTGCCGCCTCTGCTTCCGCGAGATGGCGCTGAACGGCGAGATTCCCGGCGTCACCAAGGCCAGTTGGTAAGAGGAGGACCACCGAAATGATGACCGATCCCATTTCCGACATGCTGGTGCGCATCCGCAACGCGCAGAAGGCGCGCCACCCCGAGGTGTCGATGCCCGGCTCCCGCATCAAGGGCGAGATCGCCCGCGTGCTGAAGGAGGAGGGCTACATCGCCGACTACTCGATGGTGGGCGACGTGAAGCGCACGCTGACCATCGAGCTGAAGTACAGCGACCGCGCCGAGCCCGCCATCCGCGGCCTCGAGCGCGTCTCCCGCCCCGGCCTGCGCCGTTTCTGCGGCTACACCGACATCCCCAAAGTCCTCGGCGGCCTGGGCATCGCGGTGCTCAGCACCTCCGGCGGCATCATGAGCGGCAAGACCGCCCGCGAGCGTCGGCTCGGCGGCGAGCTGCTCTGCACCATCTGGTAAAGGAGGCCCCGCAATGTCCCGTATCGGCAAGCAGCCCGTCACCGTCCCCGCCGGCGTCACCGTCACCGTCGCCAACGGCAACGAGGTGACCGTCAAGGGCCCCAAAGGTGAGCTCGCGCGCACCTTCCAGAAGGGCATCACCGTCACCGTCGAAGGCAGCGAGGTCCGCGTGGCCCGCGCCGACGACTCCCGCGCCCAGAAGAGCTTCCATGGCCTCACCCGCACGCTCGTCAAGAACATGATCGAGGGCGTCACCAAGGGCTACGCCAAGGAGCTCGTCATCGAGGGCACCGGCTTCAAGGCCGCCGTCCAAGGCAACAAGGCCATCCTGACGCTCGGCTTCGCCTCGCCCAAGGAGTACCTCATCCCCGAGGGTTGCACCGTCACCGTCACCGGCGACGTCAACGTCAAGGTCGAGGGCATCGACAAGGAGACCGTCGGCGAGGCCGCCGCGCGCATCCGCTCCTACTACCCCGCCGAGCCCTACAAGGGCAAGGGGATCCGCTACAAGGACGAGAAGATCCGCCGCAAGGAAGGCAAGACCGTCGCCTAACCCCGGCCAGGAGATTTGCAACCATGAGTTTGAAGAACCGCAAAGAACGCCGCGTCGCGCGCCACCAGCGCATCCGCCGCCGCATCAGCGCCGGCACCGCCGAGCGCCCGCGCATGGCCATCTTCGTCTCGAACCGCTACATGTACGTGCAGTTCATCGACGACGTGGCCCAGACCACCGTGGCCTCCGCCTCCACCCTCAAGGGTGGCCAGAAGTGCAACATCGAGGGCGCCAAGGCCCTCGGCGAGGCCGCCGCCCAGGCCGCGCAGGCCAAGGGCATCAAGACCGTCGTCGTCGACCGCGCCGGCTACAAGTACCATGGCCGCGTCAAGACCATCGTCGAGTCCGCCGTCGCCGCCGGCCTCGCCATCACCGCCAAGACGGAGGAAGCGTAATGCCTATGTTCGACCGCAACAACCGCGACCGCGACGCGGCGCCGGAGTTCGACGAGAAGACCGTGTTCGTGAACCGCTGCGCGAAGACCGTCAAGGGCGGCCGCCGCTTCAGCTTCTCGGCCATCATCGTGGTGGGCGACAACAACGGTCGCGTGGGCCTGGGCATCGGCAAGGCCAACGAGGTCGGCGACGCCATCCGCAAGGGCGGCGACGCCGCGCGCAAGGCCATGCGCCCGGTGTGCATGAAGGGCTCCACCATCCCCCACGAGGTCACCGGCGTGTGCGATGGCGGCAAGGTGCTCCTCAAGCCCGCGCCCGACGGCACCGGCATCATCTGCGGCGGCGCCATGCGCCCCGTGCTCGAGGCCGCCGGCATCAAGGACGTCGTGGGCAAGTCCCTCGGCTCCAAGAACCGCCTCAACGTGGTCAAGGCCACCATCGACGCGCTCCACCAGCTGCGTTCTGCCGAGACCATCGCGGCGCTCCGTGCCTAAGGCCGCCGCGGGCGGGGCCCACCCCGCCCGCGCCCCACAAGAAAGGATTTGAGACATGGATCTCTCCACCCTCACCAACACCCCGGGCGCCCGCAAGCCGCGCAAACGCGTCGGCCGCGGCATGGGCTCGGGCATGGGCAAGACCTCCACCCGCGGCCACAAGGGCCAGGGCTCCCGCAAGGGCCACAAGCAGAAGCTCGGCTTCGAAGGCGGCCAGATGCCCCTCATGCGCCGCCTGCCCAAGCGCGGCCACAAGAACCCCAACCGCGTCCCCTTCTACGGCCTCAACGTCTCCGAGCTCAACCGCTTCGAGGACGGCTCCGTGGTGGACATCGACGTGATGCTCGCGGCGGGCTTCGGCTACCGCCCGGCCAAGGAAGCCGGCATCAAGATCCTGGGCGACGGCGAGCTCACCAAGAAGCTCACCGTGAAGGCCTCCGCCTTCTCCGCCTCCGCCAAGGCCAAGATCGAGGCCGCCGGCGGCACCTGCGAGGTCATCTGACCCCGCTCCCCGCTCCCGCGCCCCGGCCCTGCGGCCGGGGCCGGGCGCGCCCTTTTCCCGGGGCCCCGCCCCGCGACATGACTGAGCGCCCCGCACCCTGAGGTTTCCTCATGCTCAAGACTTTCGCCAACCTTTTCAAGATTCCTGAGCTCCGCGCCCGTATTTTCTTCACCATCGGCTTGGTGGCCGTGGCCCGGCTCTTGGCGATGATCCCGACCCCTGGCGTCAATTGGTCGGCCATCGTCCAACTCCAAGAGATGATGCAGGCCAACTCCTCCGGCGGCCTCGTCGCGTGGTTCGACACGTTCACCGGCGGCGCGCTGACCCAATGCTCGGTTGGCACCCTCTCCATCTGGCCCTACATCTCCGCGCAGATCATCATCCAGCTGATGACGGCCGTCATTCCCGCGCTCGGCCGCCTCCAGCGCGAGGGCGACGCCGGCCGCAAGACGCTCAACCTCTACATCCGCTGGCTCACCATCGGCATCTGCGTCTTCCAGGCCATCGCCTTGGCCAACACCATGCTCCACCCCGAGCGCCTCGGCGCCGGCGAGGCGCTCCGCCTGGTGGCCATGAACCCCTTCCTCTTCTACGTCAACACCGTCATCGCCATGACGGGTGCCTCCATGTTCGTCATGTGGCTGGGCGATCAGATCACCGAGCGCGGCATCGGCAACGGCGTCTCCCTGCTCATCATGATCAACATCACCTCGCGCCTGCCCGTGGCCGTGGCCGACGCCGCCCGCCGCTATTTCAACATCGGCGGCGCCCAGGCGCAGGGGCAGATCTGGGAGCTGGGCATCCTGCTCGTCTTCTTCTTCGCCGTGCTGCTGGGCACCGTGGCCATCACCCAGGCCCTGCGTAAGATCCCCATCCACTCCACGCGCGCCATCTCCCGCGGCGCGGCCTACGGCGGCGGCGTCACCTACCTGCCCCTGCGCGTGAACTATTCCGGCGTCATGCCCATCATCTTCGCCGGCCCCATCCTCCAGCTCATCGGTATGCTCCGCGGCCTGCCCAAGGATGGCAATGCCGTCACCCAGACGCTTCAGCGCATCGGCGAGGTCGTCGCCATGCCCGACACCGTCACCCACATCGTCCTCTACGGCGCGCTCATCCTCTTCTTCACCTTCTTCTGGGTCGCCACCCAGTTCAACGCGATGAACATCTCCGACGGCCTCAAGCGCGACGGCTCCTACATCCCCGGCATCCGCCCCGGCCTCGCCACCGCCGAATACCTTGACGCCGTGATGACGCGCGTCACCATCATCGGCGCCCTCGCCCTCCTGGCCATCGCCGTCATCCCGCTCCTCCTCACCTCCTCGCGCAACATCTCCTGGGAGATCGCCTCCTTCTTCGGCGGCACCTCCCTGCTCATCATCGTCGGCGTCGCGCTCGACACCCTGCGCCGCCTGGAGTCCCAGCTCGTCATGCGCAACTATGACGGCTTCCTCAAGCACGGCCGCATCACCGGCCGCCGTTGAGAAAGGCCCATCATGAACGTCGTCATCCTCCTCGGCGCGCCCGGCTCGGGCAAAGGCACCCTCGCGGGCGAGCTCGCCCGCCTGCCCGGCATCCGCCACCTCTCCACCGGCGACCTCCTCCGCGCCGCCGTCAAGGCCGGCACCCCCGCCGGCCTCAAGGCCAAGGCCTACATGGAGGCCGGCAACCTGGTGCCCGACGCCACCATCGCCGACCTCCTCGCCGAGAGCTTGGATGCCGACCCCACCACCAACGTCCTCCTCCTCGACGGGTTCCCGCGCAACGTCCCCCAGGCCGACATCCTTGCCGACCTCCTCGCCCGCAAGGGCGTCCGCCTCCGCGGCGCCCTCCTCCTGGAGGTCCCCGACGACGTCCTCGTCGCCCGCATCGCCGGGCGGCGCGTCTGCCCCGCCTGCGGCGCCACCTTCAACGTCACCACCCTCCCCCCCAAGAACGAGGGCGTCTGCGACGCCTGCGGCGCCGCGCTCATCATCCGTAAGGACGACGACCCCGCGACCGTCCGCCACCGCCTCGACGTCTACGCCCAGCAGACCTATCCGCTCATCGCCTACTACCGCGAGCGGGGGCTCCTCCACGTCGTCGACGGCACCGGCCACGACCTCGAGCCCAAAATCGAGGCCGCTCTCAGGAAAATCCATGATTAACGTCTACACGCCCGCGGAGCTCGACGCCTTGCGCGTGGCCGGTCGGCTGATGGCCGACCTGCTGAACGCCTGTTGCGAGCGGATCCGCCCCGGCGTCACCACCGGCGAGATCGACGCCTTCTGCCGCTCCCATCTCCGCACCCTGGGCGATGGCACGGCGGTCTCCGGCTGCCTCGGCTACATGGGCTATCCCGCCTCACTTTGCATTTCCGTGAACGAAGAGGTCATCCACGGCATCCCCGGCGCGCGCGTCCTCCAGCGCGGGGACATTGTAAGCCTCGACGTTTGCGGCTCGTACCACGGGTTCGTCGGCGACAACACGCGAACGGTCGTCGTCGGGGGGCCCGGGGATCTCACCGCCGAAACCCGCCGGTTATTGCGCGTCACCCGACAGTCCCTTGAAACGGCCGTACTGGCTATGCGGCCCGGAGTCCACCTGTCGGATATTTCACATCTCGTGGAGAAGACGGTCGCAGAGGGCGGGTGCTCGGTGGTCAGGGAGTACACCGGTCATGGCGTGGGGCGTCACCTCCACGAAGACCCGCCCGTCCCGAACTACGGGAAGCCCGGGCGGGGCCCGTACCTGCACGAGGGCATGGTCTTGGCCATCGAGCCCATGGTCACCCTCGGCAAGCCGGCCATCCGCGTCCTCCCTGATGGTTGGACAGTCGTCACGCGGGATTCCCTTCCCGCCGCGCACTTTGAGTACACCGTGGCGGTGCTCAAAGACCGGGCGGAAATCCTCACCCCTTGGTTCGAAAGGGACCCCTTCGGTCCCGATTGGATGGCGGGATGAAAGATTTTCGCTTTTTTAAGTGGACAGGAAGGCGCGAAATGCGCTATACTGACCCACTCATTTCACGAAGGAACAGGCCATGAAAGTTCGTAGTTCTGTCAAACGCATTTGTGAGCAGTGCCGCATCGTCCGCCGCAAGGGCGTCGTGCGCGTCATCTGCTCGAACCCTCGCCACAAGCAGCGTCAAGGCTAAACGGAGAAGAGACATGCCGAGATTGATGGGTGTGGATGTCCCCGGTAACAAGCGCATCGAGTATGCCCTGCGGTACATCCACGGTATCGGCCCCAAACGGGCCATGGACATTGTCGAGGCCTGCGGCATCGAGGTGGGCAAGAAGGCCGACGCCCTCTCCCCCGACGAGATCCGCCAGGTCGTCACGTACATCCAAGAGCACTATCGCGTCGAGGGCGACCTCCGCCGCGAGGTCTCCGGCAACATCCGCCGCCTGATGAGCATCGGCACTTACCGCGGATACCGCCACAAACGCGGCCTCCCCTGCCGTGGCCAGCGCACCAAGACCAACGCCCGCACCCGCAAGGGCGCCAAGAAGACGGTCTCCACCGTCCGCGAAAAGTAACCCCTCTTCCAGAGAGCGCACATGAGCGAAGCAAACACCGAACAGCAGGCCGCCCCCGCCGAGGAGCAGAAGCCCGCGATGAGCGAGGCCCAGCAGATCCTCGCCGCCGATACGGCCGCGGCCAACGCCGCCGCCGACGCGGAGGCCGCCAAGAAGAAGTCCAAGGTCAAGGTCATGCCCGCGGGCATCGCCTTCATCCGCGCCACCTACAACAACACCATCGTCTCCATCGCCGACGCCCGCGGCGGGGTCATTTCCTGGAGTTCCTCCGGCAAGGCCGGCTTCAAGGGCTCCCGCAAATCCACCGCCTTCGCCGCCACCGTCGTCGCCCAGGATGCCGCCCGCACCGCCTTCGCCCGCGGCATGCATGAGGTCGAGGTCCGGATGCAAGGCGCCGGCGCCGGCCGCGAATCCGCCGTCCGCGCCATCCAGTCCGCCGGCATCCACGTCACGTGCATCAAGGATTGCACCCCCGTGGCCCACAACGGGTGCCGTCCCCGCAAGCGCAGGAGGGTTTGATCATGGCTCGTTACACCGGCCCCCGTTCCAAAATCGCGCGTCGCTTCGGCGAGCCCATCTACGGGCCCGACAAAGTGCTCGACAAGCGCCCCTTCCCCCCCGGCCAGCACGGTCAGAATCGCCGCCGCAAACTCTCCGAGTACGGCGTCCAGCTCCGTGAGAAGCAGAAGGCCAAGTACATCTACGGGATGATGGAGCGTCAGTTCCGCATCTTCTTCGAGCGCGCCAAGGCCCGCCAGGGCAAGACCGGCGACATCCTCCTCCAGCTCTGCGAGACCCGCCTGGACAATGTCGTCTTCCGCCTCGGCATCGCCCCCACCCGCGCCGCCGCCCGCCAGCTCGTCTCCCACCGTCACATCACCGTCGACGGCAAGGTCTGCAACATCCCCTCCTACACCGTCCGGCCCGGGCAGACCGTCGCCGTGCGCGAGAAGGACCGCACCCTCGCCGTCGTCGTGGACTCCCTCAAGAGCCCCCGCACCGCGGCCGCCTCTTGGCTCCAGTGGGACGAGGCCAACATGGCCGGCACCCTCCTCAGCGTCCCTGAGGCCAGCGAGATCCCGGAGAAGATCGACGTCCAGCTCATCGTCGAGCTCTACTCCCGCTAAACCCATCGTTGTCCCAGGCCGCGCGGGGCACACCCCGCGCGGCCCAACACCGTCAGAAAGGACGCACCATCATGCCGATTCGTCTGAGTCGCTTTGAAATGCCCACCGAGATCGTCCGGGACGACGCCACGGCCACCGACACCTACGCCCGCTTCTCCGCGGCGCCCTTCGAGATCGGGTACGGCCGCACCATCGGCAACTCCCTCCGCCGCGTGCTCCTCTCCTCCATCGAAGGTTTCGCGATCAAGGCCATCAAGCTTGAGGGCGCCATGCACGAGTTCTGCTCGCTGCCCGGCGTCTCCGAGGACGTCACCGACATCGTCCTCAACCTCAAGAAAGTCCTCCTCAAGAGCTACACCCGCGACACCCGCTGGATCCGCCTCGTCAAGGACGGCCCCTGCGTCGTCACCGCGGGTGACTTCGCCGTTGACAACTCCATCGAGGTGCTCAATCCCGACCAGGTCATCGCGACCCTGGACGTCGATGGCCACCTCAACCTGGAGGCGCAGGTCGGCGTCGGGCGCGGCTTCTGCCTGGCCGAGGGGAACAAGGATCCGTCCTTCGACATCGGCGTCATCCCCATCGATTCCGCCTTCTCCCCCGTCACGCGCGTCAATTACGACGTCGAGAACACCCGCGTCGGCCAACGCACCGACTACGAGCGCCTCGTCCTCGACATCTGGACCGACGGTCGCGTCTCCCCCGACGAAGCCCTCAAGACCAGCGCGGCGCTGCTCCGCCACCACCTTGACGCCTTCGTCGCCAACGCCGGCGACATCGAGTTCGACACCTCCACCAAGCAGGACAACGCCAACGAGGACCTCCGCCGCAAGCTCAACATGAGCGTCAACGAGATCGAGCTCTCCGTCCGCTCCGCCAACTGCCTCAACTCCGCCGGCATCAAGACCGTCGGCGAGCTCGTGCAGAAGAACGAGGGCGACATGCTCAAATATCGCAACTTCGGCAAGAAGTCCCTCACCGAAATCAAGGAAAAGCTCCAGGAGATGGGCCTCCACCTCGGCTTCCAGTTCGATGCCGCCCTCCTCGACAAGCCCACCGCCTGAGCCCCCACACCCCTCTAAGGAAACATCGCCATGCGCCACAAACGCCTTGCCAAGAAATTCGGCCGCTCCCCCGAGCACCGCGCCCAACTCATGCGGATGCTCTGCGCCGCCCTCATCATCCACGACCGCATCGAGACCACCCTCAAGAAGGCCAAGCAGGCCCGCAAGGACGCCGAGAAGCTCGTCACCCTCGCCCGCAAGGGCACGCTTGCCTCCCGCCGTCTCGCCGCCGCCCGCCTGCGTAGCCCCGAGGCCGTCAAGCGCCTCTTCGACGTCGTCGTCCCCGCCCTGGCCGGGCGCAACGGCGGCTACACCCGCATCACCAAGCTCGGCACCCGCCGCGGCGACGCCACCGAGATGTGCGTCCTCGAATGGGTCGCCGCCGCGCCCGCCCCCGAGGCGGCCCCCGCGGAGACCCCCGCCGCCGAGCCCTCCCCCGCCGAGTGAGCCCGCGAAAGCGACCAAAAGCCCCGACCGAAAGGTCGGGGCTTTTTTTCGTGTGGTTTTTTGGGGGGGGGTCAGGCCGCGTGGCGGCGGAGGGCCAGACCGGCGGCGCCGAGGGCGAGGAGGGCGAGGGCGGTGGGCTCGGGGACGACGGTGGTCTCGTTTTCGTGGAGCCAGTCGATGTCCTGCTGGGTGAGGGTGCCGTTGACGTAGAGCGAGGCGGACTCGAAGGCCCAGGCGTTGTTCGTGTTCAGGGTCAGGGTCGTGTTGCCGGCGTTGGTCGGCACGAGGAAGACGGTGTCGGCCTGGAAGGCCACGGGGTCGCCGTCGATGTGGAGGGTGACGCCCCAGCGGGAGTTGCCGTCGTCCCAGGCGAAGTTGAGGACGATGTCGTGCGTGCCGGAGGTGGTGCCGTCGAGGTTGTTGGTCCACCCGTGGCCGCCGCCGTCCGAAGTGTCGAAATGTGCGCCCAGGCCGCTGGCTTTACCGCCTGACGCGGCGGCGTTGTAGGCCAGGAGGCCAAGGCCGTTGGCGACATTCCGGCTGGTGGTGAGGCCGATGATTTCGCTGTTGTTGGCGACGCCGCCGGCGACGAAGGCGTCGGGGTTCATGGTGATCCGCGCGGCGATGGCGAAGCTGGCGCCGGAGGAGACGGTCTGCGAGCCGGAGGTGCCGGTCCAGGAGAGGGTGGCGGCCTGCGCGGCGAGGGTGAGGGTCGCGGCGGCGAGGGCCGCGAGGGTGAGTTTGCTCATGAGTGGTGTCCTTTTTCCCGCGTGCGTCCGCTCCCTGTCCTTGGGTGGCTCACACGCGATGTCGATATGCTAGCATACACCCCCCCCTATTGTCAAAAGGATTTCCCGGCGTGGGGCAAAGAAAAGGCCCCGGCCGGGGGGCCGGGGCTTTTTTGCGGGGTGGGGTGGGTCAGGCGGTGAGGGGGTTGACGTTTTCGGGGGGCGTCTTTTTGGAGGGTTTGACGGGTTCGACGCGGGAGACTTTGCCGTCTTTGACGAGGATGCGCCATTTGAGGTGGATGGAGGAGGTGGCCAGGCGGATCTCGAAGGGGGTGTCGGGGAGGATCCAGGATTGGTCGTCGAGGGCGATTCTGAGGTGGTCTTGGGGGAGGTCGAAGGTGACGGTCCGGGTCTCGCCGGGTTTGAGGTGGACGCGCCGGAAGCCGCGGAGCATCTGGTCGAACCAGTAGATGGGGGCTTTGGCGTAGGAGACGTAGAGCTGGAGGACCTCGTCGCCGGCGACTTTGCCGGTGTTGGTGAGGGTGCAGGCGACGCGCCAGGAGCCGTCGGGGTTGGGGGTGGCGGTGGGTTTGCCGACCTGGAAGGTGGTGTAGGAGAGGCCGTAGCCGAAGGGCCAGAGGGCGCCGGGGTTGTAGGAGCCGCGTTTGAGGGCGGGCTCGTAGTTGGATTTGGGCTTGGCGGGGAAGTTGAAGGGGATCTGTCCGACGGATTTGAGCCAGGTGCCGTTGGTCTTGCCGCCGGGGTTGTATTTCCCGAGGAGGGCCTCGGCGATGGCGGTGCCGCCGTGCTGGCAGGGGATGCCGGCGGAGAGGATGGCGGGGGTGTTGCGGGCGGCCCAGTTGATGCTCGGCGGGCGGCCGTGGATGAGGACGAGGACGGTCTTGACGCCGGTGGCCTGGACGGCTTGGAGGAGGTCCTCCTGGCGGCCGGGGAGGTCGAGGCTGGTGCGGGTGTGGCTCTCGCCGGAGGTGCGGTCGATGTCGCCGAGGACGACGATGGCGACGTCGGCGCTTTTGGCGAGGGCGACGGCCTCGTCGATGCCTTTGCGCTCTTTGGCGGTGAGGGGGACGGGGACGAGCTCGGAATCGGGCCAGGAGGGTGGGGCGTGGTCGACGCCCTTGGCGTAGGCGACCTCGACGCCGGTGCCCCGGAGGAGGGTCTGGAGCCCTTCGAGGACGGAGACGACGTGGTAGTCGGTGGGGCCGTAACGGTCGGGGTGGTAGACGTCCTTGCCGGCGTTGGGGCCGATGACGGCGACACGCTTGAGCGTGGCGGGGTCGAGGGGGAGGGTGGCGTCGTCGTTTTTGAGGAGGACGAGGCATTCGCGCGCGGCCTGGAGGGCGATGGCCTGCGCCTCGGGCGCGCCGACGATGGCGTCGGCGGCGGCGGGGTCGGCCACGTAGGGGCGGTCGAAGAGGCCGCGGCGGAACTTCACGGCCAGCACGTGCCGCACGAGGGGGTCGATGTCGGCCATCGTGAGGGTGCCCTTGGCGAGGGAGTCGCGGATGTGCCCGGCCACGGGGCCGGGCGGGTCAAAGGTGGTCCACACGTCGAGCCCCGCGCGGATGCGTAGCTCATGGGCCTCCTGCTGGTCGTCGGCCATGCGGTGGAGGGTGGCGAGGCGCTCGACGGCGTGGCTGTCGGAGACGACGTAGCCCTCGAAGCCGAGCTCGCCGCGGAGGCGCTCCTTGAGCAGGTGGGCGCTGGCGGCGACGGGCACGCCGTTCACGTCGTTGTACGCGCACATGACGCCCAGGGGCTTGGCCTCGGTGAAGACGCGCCTGAAGGGGTAGAAGTGGATGGCCTCGAAGGTCTGGGGGGAGACGTGCGGGTCGGTGCGCGAGTCGTAGCCGCGCGCGCCCTTGTTCTCGCCGTAGCCCACGTAATGCTTGGGGGTGGAGATGGCGCCGCCCTCCTGGATGCCCTGGCAGTAGGCCTTGCCGATCTCGGCGACGAGGAAGGGGTCCTCGGCGATGGTGCCCTCCCAGCGGCCCCAGCGTTGGTCGCGCGCGACGTCGAGAATCGGGGCGTAGACGTTGGTGTAGCCGAGGGCGGTGGCCTCGCGGCCGACGATGCGGCCCATCTCGCGCACGAGCGGGGCGTCCCACGTCATGCCCTGGGAGTGGGGCATGGGGAAGGAGGTGGCGTGGCGGGCGGAGATGCCGTTGATGCCCTCGTTCGTGAGGTCGACGGGGATGCCCAGGCGCGTGCGCTCGACGAAGAAGCGCTGGGTGTTGTTGAGGTAATGGGCGTTGCGGGCGGGCGTGTCGCTGATTTCCTTGTCGCCGCGGTGGCGCCAACCGCCGCCCTGCTCGTCGATGTTCGCCGCGCCGTCCTTCCAGGCCTCCTTCTCGGCCCAGGACTTTTTGGGGAACTTGTCCTTGAGCACGGCGCGGTAGCCATAGAGCGTGCAGAGCTGCATCACCTTCTCGTCGGCGTTCATCTGCCCCAGCAGATCCTCCACCCGCGCCTCCACGGGCGCCGCGGGATCCTCGTAGACATCCTTCTTCCCGTTCTTGTTCAGGTCGATCCACCCCTCATGGTAGATCTCGGGGCGCGCCTCGAAGGGGAAGGGGTAGGGGTTCTCCGCCAACGCCCGATCCGCGGGCTCGGCCCAGACCGCGGCCGCGCAGGCCACGCCGACAAAAAGCAGACTCGTCTTCATGCCCCTTAGGATAGCAAACCCGCCCCCGCGCGCGGCCGCCTCACCGCGCCCCGCCGCCGCTGTGTCCTCCAAGACGCACGCCCCAAACCCTTAAGGGTCTGACCCCGAACCCTTAAGGGTTTCGCCCCAACCCTTCCCGACTTTCGGGTGGCTGGGCCCGTTTGGGCCGCTCCCCCGGGCGTGCGCTATCCTGCGCCGCCAAGCCGGCGGCAGTCGACCCCGATCGGCGAAGTCAGCAAGTCGGCGGTTTCCCCCGGCGGGGCGCAACTCCGCCGATTCGCCAATTTTGTGAAAAAAGGGGGTTGCGCGGGGGCGGGAGGTTTTGGTATCATAGACGGCACTTTATTGGACGGAGCGTAGCGCAGCCTGGTAGCGCGTTTGGTTCGGGACCAAAAGGTCGAGGGTTCAAATCCCTCCGCTCCGACCATGAGAAGTACGCCGCACCCGTGGTGGAATTGGCAGACACGTAAGATTCAGGTTCTTATGTTGAGAGACGTGTGGGTTCGAGTCCCACCGGGTGCACCAAAAGAGCGGCTCCTACGCCCCCATCGTCTATCGGCTAGGACACAAGGTTCTCATCCTTGGAAGAGCGGTTCGATTCCGCTTGGGGGTGCCATC
>CALXMV010000023.1 GCA_944389565.1 uncultured Kiritimatiellota bacterium | reverse complement strand
GTCGTTTTCATGTCCCCTCTTTACCATACTTTCCCCCGCGCTTCCACTCCGACCCACTAAAAACTCTGAAGAGCCACCGACTTGGCCCGTTCTTGTTATTATGGGGTATGATTTGCTAGCATATTAATATATGTTGTCATTCTTGCGTTTTGGGATTTTTTTCGTCGCGTTTCTCTTCGCGATGGCGCTTGGTGCGGCCATCCCGGAGCGTTGGTTCGCCGACAAGGCCGCGTTGACGCCGGGTGTCACGAAGGCGGAGATTTACCATTCGCTTCCCACACGCCATCGTCCCATCGGTGAGTTGCCTGCCGCGCTCGCCCCTGCCTTCAAGACGTCGCCCACCGATCTCACCATTTTTGTCGGCGAAGCCTATTTCGCCGATCACTGCCTCAACCATCATCCCGACGTGCCCGATTCGGTCTATCGCCGCCTTGACGACATCCTGGTGACATACGAGGAAGTTATCCTTGACCGTCGTGAAGGTCGCGATGCCATCATCCTTGCCAAGAAACTCGATGGGCGGCTCTATCTTCTCGTTCTTCGCCACTATCCGCCGCAAGTGGTCTACAAGACGCTCTTCCTCGCCGACAAGGCGAGGCCTTATCCCGCGCTCCCGCGTTGGAAGCCGTCTGCGCAATCGAAGGCCTCGTCCGGGAAGATGCGCGATCCAAAGGAGTGAGTTCATGGACGAGACGCATGAGGAACGTTGGCTGACGTGGGCCAAGGAATTGCAGTTCCTGGCCCAGGCGGGGCTGACTTACACCAAAGATCCCTTCGATGCCGAGCGTTTTCAACGCATCCGCGACATCGCCGCCGAGATGGTGGCCGCGGGGAGCGGGCTCCCCTTGGAGGCGGTGAAGGGGCTTTTCTGCAACGAGGTGGGCTTCCAGACCCCGAAGATCGACACCCGCGCCGCGCTTTTCGACGAGGCCGGGCGCATCCTTCTCGTCCATGAGAATGACGGTCGCTGGTCGCTCCCCGGCGGTTGGTGCGACGCGTTGCAAAGCGTCGCGCGGAACGCGGTCAAGGAAGTCCGCGAGGAGGCGGGGCTGGACTGCGAGGTGGAGCGGTTGGTGGCGCTCCACGATTGGAACCGCCGCAACGCCCGCGCCTCCGCCTGGAACGTCCTCAAGGTCATCCTCCTCTGCCGCCCGCTCGGCGGTGCTTTCCGCGCGAACATCGAGACCACCGGGATTGGCTGGTTCACGGCGGACGCACTCCCGCCCCTGGCCGTCGAAAAGAACACACCCGAGCAGATCGCGCTCTGCTTCGCGGCGCACGCCGACCCGAACTGGCGCCCGCCCATCGACTGACCTCCGCCCATGCCCGAGCTCGATGACCTAATCGTCCGCGCCGAGCGCACCGCCGAGGCCGCGCACGCCCTTCTCCGCGCCACGCGCCTGCGCGAACGCTGGGAGGCCCGCGGCGCCGAGGCCCGCCTCGTCGGCTCCCTCGCCACGGGGCTTCTCCTGCGCCACCTCGACATCGACCTCCACGTTTACACCCCCGCGCTCGCCCCCGCCGACGGTTTTGCCATCGCCGCCGCCCTCGCGCCGCGCCGCCTGGAGTTTCGCGACCTCTCCGACACGCCCGAGCGTTGCCTGGAGTGGCACCTCTGGCTCCGCGACCCCGCCGCCCGCGAATGGCAGGTCGACGTCATCCAAATGTCCCCCGACTCCCCCTACAAAGGCTACTTCGAGCACCGGGCCGAACGCATCCGTGCCGTTCTCACGCCCGAGACGCGCCGCGCCATCCTTGCCCTCAAAGACGTCCTCCCGCCGGAAGAGCACGTCCCCGGCATCCTCATCTGCATGGCCGTCTTGTGCGACGGTATCCGCGGCCTGCCCGCCTTCCGCACGTGGCTCCGCGACCATCCCCTCGACGGCATCCTCGACTGGTGCCCGTGAGCGAATTCGGCAACCCTTGTGGGGCGACCTGGCCGGTCGCCCCACAAGTACAAATCCATCTGTGAAAACCGGTCAACGGTCGTTGGAGCCGTCCCAGTTTTCCACCATCTCCATCAGCGCATAGAGTTCAGGAAGGTCTTTCGTCTTGACGAGATAGGACAGGGAATTGTCAGTCGTCAGGAATAATAGACGGTCATGGCGTTTCTTCCAAAAATAATAACCTCCGAGACCGAAAACCGTCAGCATAACAAAGCCCATGTAGCAAATAACACACGTTTCGTCAGATTTGTCTCCAGAGGCCAAGTTTCCCATACCGTAAAGAGTGAAGATAAGACCGATGAACGCTCCGAAAAAACAAACAATGGCACGGGCGGTGGCTTGCCATCTTTGCGCGACAACACGCATATTGGATTGGCTAGGCGCAAGCCTCATGATTTCATTGCCAAACATATCTTTCACAAAAAGCCACTTGCTCGTGAGCGAAAGCGTTTGGCCGTTGTTTAAAGGCACCGACTTAAAGGGTGCCGTGCTGGCATTCGTGATTGCCTTTTTGGGGTTTGTGGGTTCCATGATAGCTTCCTTGTGTTGTGAGATCGGCTCATCATGGGGCCACCCATTAAAGAGCCTCTCCCTATCTCCACGAGGGGCCTTAGGAAGCCTTGCAAGAAGATAGGAAGAGGCAATACGCATGCGCGCACCTCACATCCCATGGCATCTTGCTAGAAAGTTCCTAAGTTTCTCGTGATGTCGATGGTTGCGTAGTCGCAATCGAATTGCGAAGGCTCTCCCTTCGCGTGCCTCTTAGTATAACAGATTCTCATCGTCTCATGATTTCTTTTCGTTGTTCTCGATTCCTCCCAAGACAACTACTTGACCTGGAGCGTGCTCAAGGCCGTATACTGGGGCTTTTTCAGTGAAAGGAGTCTCTTATGCTGTCGATGACCGAGAAGTGGGACAAGACGTTCCCGAAGAGCGACAAGGTGGAACACCGCAAGGTGTCGTTTCTCAATCGCTTTGGGATTGAGTTGGCCGCGGACCTCTATTCGCCCAAGGGCGCGACGGGGCCTCTGCCCGCGGTGGCGGTGTGCGGGCCCTTCGGGGCGGTGAAGGAGCAGGCCTCCGGACTCTACGCGCAGACCTTGGCCGAGCGCGGTTTCCTGACGCTCGCCTTCGATCCCTCCTTTACCGGCGAGAGCGGCGGCCCCGCGCGCAACGTGGCCTCGCCCGACGTGAACACCGAGGACTTCCTGGCCGCGGTGGACTTTTTCGCGGCCAATCCCAGCCCCATCGTCGACCCCGAACGCATCGCCATCCTGGGCATCTGCGGCTGGGGCGGGCTGGCCCTGAACGCCGCCGCGCTGGACACCCGCGTCAAGGCCACCGTCGCCTGCACGATGTACGACATGAGCCGCGTCACCGCCAAGGGTTACTTCGACCAGGCCGACAACGCGGACGCCCGCCACGCCCTGCGCCAAGCCCTCTGCGCCCAGCGCACCAAGGATTTCGCCAGCGGCGTCTGCGCCCGCGCAGGCGGCGTCGTCGACCCGCTCCCCGCGGACGCGCCATGGTTCGTCAAGGATTACCACGCCTACTACAAGACCCCGCGCGGTTACCACCCCCACTCCCTCAACTCCAACGAGGGCTGGAACGTCACCTCCACGCTCTCCGTCCTCAACCAGCCCATCCTCGCCTTCGCCGAGGAAATCCGCGGCGCCGTCCTCATCGTCCATGGCGACAAGGCGCACTCCTGCTACTTCGGCAAGGACACCTTCAAGCGCCTCAAGGGCGACAACAAGGAACTCCTCCTCGTCCCCGGCGCCGTCCACACCGACCTCTACGACAACCTCGCCCTCATCCCCTTCGACGCCATCGAGGCCTTCCTCCGCAAACACCTCGCCTGCCCCCGCGCGTGACCTGCCAAGCGAAAGGAGACCGTTGTGGACGAACTGACATTGGCCAACGGCGTTCGGATGCCGCAGGAAGGCTTCGGCGTCTTCCAAATCCCTGACCACGAAGAGGCCAAACGCGTGGTGCGCGATGCGCTGGCGTGCGGCTACCGCTTGGTGGACACGGCGGCGGCCTACCTCAACGAGCGGGCCGTCGGCGAGGCCATCCGCGAGAGCGGGCTGCGCCGCGAGGAGGTCTTCGTGGAGACCAAGATCTGGGTGCAGGACTACGGCTACGAGCGCACCCTCCGCGCCATCGACGCGGCGTTGGCGCGGCTCGGGCTCGACGTCATCGACCTGCTCCTGCTTCACCAGCCGGTCGGCGATTGGCCGGGCGCATGGCGGGCACTGGAGACCGCGTATCGTGCCGGCAAACTCCGCGCCATCGGCATGGCGAATTGCTACCCGCACGTCCTGGCCGACGTCTGCCTGACGGCCACCATCCGCCCCATGGTGAACCAGGTGGAGATCCATCCCTTCTTCCAGCAGGAGGCGAGCCTGGCGACCATGCGCGAGTATGGCGTGGCGCCGCAGGCCTGGGGCTCCCTGGCGGAAGGCAGCCATGGCATCTTCGCCCATCCCACGCTCACCGAGATCGGCCGCGCCCACGGCAAAAGCGCCGCGCAGGTGGCCCTCCGTTGGGCGGTGCAGCGAGGCATCGCCATCATCCCCAAGAGCACCCATCGCGAACGGCTGGCCGAGAACCTGGCCATTTGGGACTTCGCGCTCGCCGACGACGAGATGGCCCGCATCCGCGCCCTCGACACCGGCCACAGCGACATCGTCAACCACTTCGACCCCGCCTTCGTCAAAATGCTCCACAACCATCGCGTCCATGGGTGACGCAAAAGGCCCCGCCACACGGCGGGGCCTTTTTTTTTGTGTGCCATCCCCCTTATCGCGTCAGGCACATCTGGAAGGCGGGGAGGGCGAGTCCGGCGCGGATGGGGCGGACTTCCCGGATGACGCGGTAACCGCGGCGCTCGAAGAAGGGCCGCGCGGTGAGTGAGGCGCGGACGACGATGTCGCCTTTGGCCTGAGACTCCAAAGCCTCGCAGAGTGCCGAGCCGATGCCACGCCCCTGTGCCTCCGGCGCGACGAAGAGGCAGTCCAGAGCGTCCGCGCCCACTAGGTTGCCGAAGCCAAGGACTTCCCCTTGCGCGGTGACGGCCAGGCGCGTCAGGCTTTTCTCGAAACGCCGCGCCCAGACCGCCTCGTCCACCCTCGCGGGCGCCCAGGCCTCCAACTGCGCGGGCGTGTAGTCCCTGGCGCAACCCACGTGCACGGCCTCATGGAAGACGCGTACCATCGCCCGCAGGAACCGCCCCTCATAGGGCAGGATGGCCCAGAGACGCTCCGCCGCCCGAGGCGCAAGCGCTTTCCGCAGATACGCCATGTCCCTCAGGTGACGGCCCTCCTCATCCTGATAATCAGCCAAATACGCCATGTCTCACCCTTTCGACGGATGAATTATAACACAAGGTCGCCCACTCATCCCTCCCCCAAGCCCCGCCCCTGGCGGGGCTTTTTTTGTACCGGCCGCCGATCTGTCTCGCCCCGGCCGCCGCCTCCTTCTCTGCACCGACGGCGTCACCGAGGCACAAAATCCCGCCCGCTTCCTCTTCGGCGAACGACGCCTTCTCGACGCGGTCCGATCCGCCCCCGATTCCCCGCAGGCCGCCCTCGATGCCCTCCTCGCCGCCATTGGCGCCTTTGCCCCCACCGCGCTCCAGGCCGACGACATCCCCCTCCTCGCCGTCACCTATGATGGGTGGCGGCGTGGGCGGCGCGTTTCCTCCTCCTGCCCCCGCGTTCCCCCTTACCCATGGGTTCGCGAGGAGGTGGCCAGGCGTTCGGCGAGGGAGCGGAAGAGCCCGGTGTCGGTGTAATAACGGTCGCGGCCGATCTTTCGCCGCTTGAGGAAGCCGCGCGTCTCCAGCCCGTCGAAGTCCGCGCGCGCGGTGTTGTTGGCGATGGCGTGCCAGTGTTGGTGTTCGAGGATGCGGTAGTGGTAATCGGGGTGGCGGAGGGTGTGCTCGAGCAGGTCGAGCTGGCGGTCGTTCAGTTGTCCCTTGAAGAGTTTTCGCCACGCGCGGGCGCGTTGCTCGCCGCGGGCGACGACGGCGTTCAGGTCGCGCAGGCCGCGGGCGAAGATGCGCACGTTTTGCAGGACGCAGTAGGTGGTGTCCAGGTGGCAGGTCTCCATGTCCAGGTAAGCCTCGTCGTAGGCTTTGCGTTCTTTTCGCAGGAGGCGTGAGATGGAGACGTAGGGGGCCACCCAATAGCCATCGCGCAAGAGACTCCAGTAGAAGAGCGCCCGCGCGGTGCGGCCATTGCCGTCGCAAAAGGGATGTTCGTAGGCCAGCAACGTGTGCAGGAGGACGGCTTTCACCACGGGGTGCAGGAAGTCGCCCGTTGCGTCGTTTTGGCGATTGGCGAAGGCGAAGAGCGCGTCCAGACGTGCCGGCAGCGTGGCCGCGGGCGGGGGGAGGTGGACGAGGTCATCGTTCGGTGCGCGCACGTGGATGTTATCCGTCGTGCGGTAGTGCCCGCGCTCCGCCTCCGGCAAGAGGCCCGCCGTCAGCGTGCGATGGATGCGGAAGAGGAGATCCTCGGTCAGCGGCTCTCGGCTCCACTCGTCGAGTGCGCGGATGGTGCTGTAGTTGTTGGCAATCATCCGCTCGCCCTCCGTCTGCGGGGCGCGCGCCTCCTGCAACATGGCCTGCGCCACGCGGCGGGTCGTCGCGGCGCCCTCCATCTGGCTGGAGGCGATGGCCTCGAGGATTTGCCCACGCTGCAGATACGTTCGCCGAAGCGCGGACGTGTCCTTACGCGCGGGGGCGCCTTCCATTTGGACGGCCGCCGGCGCGTTTCGGTCAATCTCGTGCAAAAGCCGCCGCAATTCGGGCGGGAACGCCAACAGAAAAGGTTTTTCCCCCATGCCGACCAACCGCGTGTCGATGACGGCGCGGTTGCGCGCCAGGCAGAGCGCGGACCACCAGACCTCCGGCGGCAACCCTTGGGGCGCGGTATGCCGCACCTTACGCCACGGCAGGTAGTCCCGCTCCGCCTGCGCCAAGCGCAACACCTCCGGGAACGCCGCCGCTCCCGGCCCGGCAAGCCACCGCGAAAAGGTTTCGTTCGCAATCTCGGGTGCCGCGAAAATCCGCATAATCCCTCCTTTTTTCCCCAGTATACAGGAAACGCGCGTCGATTTCATCTCAATCTGGCATGAATTGAGATGAAATCGGCGGATATGTGCGTATCTGATTGATGTTTCGCTGGATGGAGGTGAGGGGAGAGGTTGCGTGGAGGGGCGTTTTCAGGGCGAGATCGCAACCTTTCGTCGCAATCCTGCGGAGCGGAGGGGCGGGCGTGACATACCGTCGGGAGAATCCATCCGCCACGCCTCCAAACTCCCAAACGCCCGAGGACGCCAGAGGCGTGTCATGCCATGGCATCGGTCGCACGGCGAATGATTGGAGGATGCCGATGGTGTTACGTTTCTTGGTCGTCTGCCTGGTGTGTCGCCTGACTGTGTGGGTGCGCGCCGAGCTGCCCTACGATGTCGCCATCGTCCGCGCCAGCCTCGCCCCCTCTCAAGAGCGGCTTCCCAATCGGATTTGGCCACTAATCCAAGGGCATGGGTGCGTTTGATGGGGAGGGGCGGATTTTGGTAGCCTGGGGGCGTTACCGAACAGAAAGGAAGCGCCCATGATCAGCCCCGAGGAAACGCAAAAAATCAAGAACCGGCTGGATCTCAACGAACACCTCGTCTGGGTCGGCAAGCCCAAGCCCCGCGCCTTCACCAAAACCACCGTCGGCGCCATGCTCTTCGGCATCCCGTGGTCGGCCTTCGTCGCCTTCTTCCTCTACGTCGCCTTCTTCGGGGAAGCGAAGGACGGGGAGCCCCCCGAAGGCCGCCTCGTCCTGGCACTTTTCATGATCCCCTTCGTCTTGGTTGGGCTCGGGATGCTCTTCGCGCCGTTCTGGAACCGCCTCCGCATGGCGGGGCAGCTCTACGCGGTGACGGACAAGAGCGCGCTCGTCATCGGCCGCCTCTTCACCAAACGGTGGCGGGCCGGCGAGATGGACACCATCGACCGCCGCGACAAGCGGAACGGCCATTCGGACCTCATCTTCGCCTACACCTCCTACGCCGTCAGCGGCCAGCACCAGCCCACCGGCTTCCTCAACATCCCGACCTCCGAGGCCTCCGCCGCGGAATCCGCCCTCCGCGCGCTGAAGGAGCGTGAGGAGGGACAGCAAACCCCCTGACGGCCTCACCATTCCGGCGCGGCCAAAAGTCCTCGCTGCGCCAACCAATGCGTGGCGCGGCGCCGCTTCCGCCCAGGGCGCGAGGCGGTCGCGCCTCATTTGGCGGTTTTTTCGTTGGGGTGGTGGAGGGCGGGGGCGACGCCGGAGGCGTGGGCGTGGGCCTCGTCGGCGAGTTCGGGGTCGCCGGAGAGGAGGGTGTCGGGGGTGGCGTCTTTGAGGGCTGCCTCCAGGTCGGTGACGCGGCCGTCGAACCAATCGATTTTTAGCCGTAGATACTCCAAGGCCCGCCGGCGCTCCTCCAAATCCTGTTTGAGGAGCTCATACTGCCGCACCAGGATGGCGCGGCGCTTGGCCTTGGAGTCGGGCGCGTCTTCGCGGTAGATGCGGATGTACTCAAGGATCGCGTCGACGGGGAGTGCGGCGCGGCGCATGCACTTGATGTACCCGATCCAACGCACCTCGCGCTCGGAATAGTCGCGCTTGCCGGCCGTCTTGCGCACGGGGGCAAGCAGGCCGATTTTCTCGTACCAACGGAGCGTGTCCGGGGTGAGCCCGGTGCGTTCGGCGACTTCTTTGATGGTCATGGCGCGGTTCCTTTCCTGTCTCCATTATCCCACAAAACGCGGCCCCCCGCGAAAGGTTTTTTCGCGGGGGCCGGCGTCGGGTCACGGCTCGCGGTCGACGCGCGCGTCCTCCGAGGGCGGGTAACGGTCTCCCACGACGGGGTGGGCCACGGTGAGCGCGTCCAGGGCCGCCACCTCCTCCGCCGAGAGGGCGACGGAGGCCGCGCGGAGATCCTCCTCCAGATGCGCCAGTCGGCACGTCCCGGGGATGGGCACGATCCACGGCGCCTTGGCCAGGCACCAGGCCAACGCCAGCTGCGGCACGGTGACGCCGCGCGCCTTGCCGAACTCCTCGAGCGCGGCCAGCAGGGGCAGGGCCTTGCGGATGTTCTCGGGCGTGTAGCGCGGGAAGTTCTTACGGTTGTCCACGGGCGTGTCCACATAGATGGTGCATTCGTTCACGAAACCGCCCAGGAAACCCTTCGCCACCGGCCCGAAGGGCACGAAGCCCACGCCCAGCGCCTCGCACGCCGCGAGGACGCCGTTGGTCTCGGGCTCGCGCCAGGTGAGGCTGTACTCGCTCTGCAGGGCCGTCACGGGGAAGACCGCGTGGGCGCGGCGGAGCGTGCCGCCGCTCACCTCGCTGAGCCCCCAATGGCGCAGTTTGCCCTCGCGCCTGAAGCCGAGCATCGTCTCGGCCACCTCCTCGATGGGGCGGGAGAAGTCGCGCCGATGGATGTAGACCAGGTCCATGCAGTCGGTGTGGAAACGCCGCAGGGCGTTCTCCAGCGCCGCGCGGAGCACCTTGGGGTCGCTGCTCTCGCCGGCGTACTGCCCGTCCTTGTAGACGAAGCCGATTTTCGTGGTGAGCGGGATCTCGCCGTGGAAGGGGCGGAGCGCCTCGCCCACGATCTCCTCGTTCTCGAAGGGGCCGTAGGCCTCCGCCGTGTCGAAGAGCGTCACGCCCTGCTCCATCGCGTGGCGGATGAGCGCGACGCACGCCTCGCGCCCCGGGTGCGTGCCGCGCAGGAAACTCATCCCCATGCAGCCCAGACCGATGGCGGAGACCTCCATCGCAGCCTCCCCGCGCCCGATGACGCGCCGATGCGGCATCAGCACGCGCGAACCCGCCGGCGGCGCGCCCACCGGGCGTGCCCCTGTCACCGCGGGCGCCATCGCGGGCCTCCCGAAGGCCATCGCGGCACCGGTGCCGGCCGCCGCGGCCAAAAACGAACGTCGATTGAATGTCATGCCTGACTCCTTTCCTTGAAGAAACGCCACCACGATACATCATGGAGCGGGCTCCACCGCAGGCCCTTTTCCCCCGCGCGGGGCGGGGGTGTGCTACAATACGGGCATGGAAGGATTGCCCGGGGCGTTTTATGCGGGGGACACGGTGCGCGTGGCGCGCGCGTTGCTCGGCAAATACCTGCTCCGCCGGCACGGCGGGGCGTGGTTGGCGGCGCGCATCTGCGAGACGGAGGCCTACGTGGGCCGCTGCGACAAGGCGTGCCACGCCTATGCCTATCGCCGCACGCCGCGGACGGAGACGCTCTTCGCGGCACCGGGCACCGCGTATGTCTACTTCGTCTATGGGATGCACCATTGCCTCAACGCGGTCACCGAGCCCGAGGGGGAGCCGTCGGCGGTGTTGATCCGCGGGGCGCGCCCCGTGCTGGGGCTCGACGCGATGGCGCGGGCGCGGCATGGCGTGCCGTGGGCCGCGCTGTCGCCCGCGCGGCGGCGGGACCTGCTGGCCGGGCCCGGGCGGCTGTGCCGGGCGTTGGGCGTCGGGCGCGGGTTCGACGGGGCCTCGCTGGTGACGGGCCCCGACCTGCTGATCGCGGCATCCGCGCCCGAGCTGGGGCTTCGCCCGAGCCGCCCGCGCGGCGTCCGCGCCCTGCCGCGCGTGGGCATCGACTACGCGGAGGAGGCGCGCGACTTCCCCTGGCGTTTCGTGTGCGTGGAATGACAGTCGCTTTGCGCGGGGCGCGAGTGAGCGCTTGGAGGATGCGCATGGGCCTTTCGGGGGCGGACGGTCCGGTTTTTCGGCTCCGCGAAAATAGGGCTTGTTTTTTGGGGGGTGGGTTTGATATAATACGGGACGTTTTCTGCGGGCGTAATTCAATGGCAGAATAGGAGCTTCCCATGCTTCTTACGAGGGTTCGATTCCCTTCGCCCGCTCCACGCCCCGGGCTGTTAGCTCAGTTGGTTAGAGCATTACCTTCACACGGTAGGGGTCGCTGGTTCGAGTCCAGCACAGCCCACCATATCCCGCCTAGGGGGCGGGCATGAGAGAAGCCGCGGCCTTTCGGTCGCGGCTTCTTTTGTGCCGTCAGGGTTTGGCGAGGCGGTCGTAGGCGGCGGAGGCCATCTCCGCGAAGGGTCGCTTGTCGGCGGGGTGGACGTTTCGGGGGTCGCCGAGGGCGGCGCCGAAGGTGTCGAGATAGGTGGCGCCGGTCTCGGCGCAGACTTTGCGCTGGAGGGTGCGGTAGGGGCCCCAGGGGCGGTTCATCACGGGCAGGCCGACCATGAGGAAGGGGGTTTGGGGGGTGGGGCGCAGGGCGGCGACGGCGGCGCGGATCGTCTCTTCCATGTAGGCTTCGGGGAGGGGTTCGTCGGGGCGGCCGCCGATGGCTTTGGAGGCGTTGGACTCGCCTTGGTACCAGAGCACGCCGGTGAGGGGGATGTGGCGGGTGCGGGCGATGCCTTTTTCCCAGAGCACGCCGGGGCGCCAGCCGCCGGCCTCTTGGGCCAGGCGTTCGCGGTAGACGGTTTTGACCCAGGAGTCGGGGAAGGCCGCGTTGCGGTCGAGCGGCTCGCCGTTTTCCAGGATTTTGCGGAGGGTCGGGTGGCGCGCCATCTCCCAGGGGGGGAGGAAGGCCTCGGTGGGCGCGCCGCCGACGTCGACCAGCAGGATGGCGATGGGTTTGCCCGAGGCGCGTGCGCGGCGGTTGGCGAAGGAGACGGCCATCGCGCTCCATTCTTTGGCGTTGCCGGGGGTGAGGCGGCGCCAACGGCCGGTCACGAAGTCCCACAGACGGATGTCGTGGCGGGCGGTCTCCGCGGCCTCGGCGTCGGCGCCGGCGCATCGTCCGAGCGGCCAGAACATGTTGGATTGGCCGGCGCAGAGCCACGCCTCGCAGCGGCCGGCGATGTCGGCGGGGAGGGAGACGGGCGGGGCGGGCCAGGGCTCGGCCCAGCCGGTGGCGGTGGCGGGGCGGCGTTCGGGCGCGGGCGCGGTGGGCGTGGGCGCCGCGGCGGCGAGCGCGGCCGCGAGGCAGAAGGCGATGGCGATGGTTCTTTTCATGCCTCCATCATAGCACACCGGGCCCGTTGGCGGTCGCCCAAAAGGGCGTCCCCGCCGGGGTGCGTCCTCCCGTGACGGTGGCGGCCGGCACGCGGGCGCGGGCGCTCAGGGCGCCCCGCGCTTGCGCGGGGTGCGGGGGGGTGCTAAAATACGCGGCAAAAAACGGCTGGCAGAGCGGAGGCTTCTCGTGGCGGACGATATCATCATCACCGGGGCGCGACAGAACAACCTGAAGAACATCGACGTGCGCATCCCGCGCGATTCGCTGACCGTCATCACGGGGCTCTCGGGCTCGGGGAAGAGCTCGCTGGCCTTCGATACGCTTTACGCGGAGGGGCAGCGGCGCTACGTGGAGAGTCTCTCGGCGTACGCGCGGCAGTTCCTGGATCAGCTGCGCAAGCCCGACGTGGAGCACATCGAGGGGCTGTCGCCGGCGATTTCCATCGAGCAGCGGGCGAGCGGCAGCAACCCGCGCTCGATCGTCGCGACGGTGACGGAGATCCATGATTACCTGCGCCTCCTGTGGGGCAACACGGCGCACGCCCATTGCCCGAGGTGCGGCCGCGAGGTGCATCCGCAGAGCGCCGAGCAGATCGTGGATCGGCTGTTGGCCTTGCCGGAGGGGACGAAGCTCATCCTGCTGGCGCCGATCGTCCGCGGGCGCAAGGGCCGCCATGACGACGTGCGCGACCTCATGCTCCGCCAGGGATACGTCCGCGCGCGGGTGGACGGGGCGGTGGTGGACGTGGAGGGCGAGTGGCCGGATCTGGACAAGAAGCGGCCGCATCGCATCGACGCGGTGATCGACCGGCTGGCGATCCGGCCCGGCCTGCGCTCGCGCCTGACCGACAGCGTGGAGCAGGCGTTGCGCGCGGCCGACGGCCTGGTCGAGGCCCAGGTGGTGGGCGGGGCCTCGACCCTCTATTCGGAGAAGAACGCCTGCGCCGAATGCGGCATCTCCTTCGACGCGCTCAAGCCCCGCGCCTTCTCCTTCAACTCCCCTTACGGCGCGTGCCCCACCTGCTCGGGCCTCGGCGCCCTGATGGTCTTCGACGAGCGGCTCGTGGTGCCCGACAGGTCCAAGCCCCTGCGCGAGGCCATCGTGGGGTGGCGGCGCGGCGGCCACCATCTGCTCATGTATTACAATTGGCTCCTGGCGGCCTTCGCCGAGTATTCCGGCGTCGACCTCGACACCCCCTTCGAGGATCTGCCCAAGAAGTTCCGCGACGAGCTGATGCACGGCACGGGCGAGCGGAACGTCCAGCTGGCCTACGTGATCAAGGGCGTGCTCAACCACACCGACAAGCCCTTCGAGGGCGTGCTGCCCAACCTGCGCCGCCGCTACGCCGAGTGCGACAACGACGAGACGCGCGAGACGCTCAGCCAGTTCCTCTCCCCCGAGGTCTGCCCCGACTGCGCCGGCGCGCGCCTGCGCCCCGAGAGCCGCGTGGCCACCGTGGGCGGGCGGACGCTCCCCGAGGTGATGCGCCTGCCCGCGCGCGACGCCCTGCGCTTCTTCGAGGCCCTGGCGGAGGAGGCCCCCGCCCCCGCGCTCGTCCCCGAGCCCCTGGCCCCGCACGAGCGCGCCGTCGCCGCCGACATCCTCAAGGAAATCCGCAAGCGCCTCGGCTTCCTGGTGGACGTGGGGCTCGACTACCTTTCCCTCGACCGCGAGAGCGCCACCCTCTCCGGCGGCGAGATGCAGCGCATCCGCCTGGCCTCGCAGATCGGCAGCGGCCTCGTCGGCGTGCTCTACGTGCTCGACGAGCCCACCATCGGCCTGCACCCGCGCGACAACGCCCGCCTCATCGACATGCTCCACCGCCTCCAGCGCCGCGGCAACACGGTGGTCGTCGTGGAGCACGACGAGGAGATGATCCGCCGCGCCGACTACATCGTCGACATCGGGCCCGGCGCGGGGAGCCACGGCGGCGAGGTCGTCTACCAAGGCCCCGCCCAGGGGCTCCTCGCCTGCGAACGCTCCCTCACGGCCGACTACCTCTCCGGGCGCAAGGCCGTGCCCATCCCCGAGCGCCACCGCCCCGGCAAGGCCTGGCTCACCCTCGAAGGCTGCGCGCAGAACAACCTGCGCGACCTCACCGTGCGCATCCCGCTCGGCTGTTTCGTCTGCGTCACGGGCGTCTCCGGCTCGGGCAAATCCACCCTCGTCGACGACATCCTCAAGCGCGCCCTGGCCCGGGCGCTCTACGGCGCGCGCGAGCGCCCCGGCGCCCACCGCCGCGTCCTCGGCCTGCGCCACCTCGACAAGATGATCGAGATCGACCAATCCCCCATCGGCCGCACCCCGCGCTCCAACCCCGTCACCTACACCGGCTGCTTCACCGCCATCCGCGAGCTCTTCGCCCAGACCCCCGCCGCCAAGATGCGCGGCTACAGGCCCGGCCGCTTCTCCTTCAACGTCAAGGGCGGCCGCTGCGAGGTCTGCCAGGGCGACGGCCTCAAACGCCTGGAGATGCACTTCCTGCCCGACGTCTACATCCCCTGCGAGCAATGCGGCGGCTCCCGCTACAACCGCGAGACCCTCGAGGTCCGCTACAAGGGCAAGACCATCGCCGACGTGCTCGACCTCACCGTCGAGGAGGCCCTCGCCTTCTTCGCCGAGATCCCCGCCATCGCCAACAAACTCGCCACCATCGCCGAGGTCGGCTTGGGCTACGTCAGGCTCGGCCAGTCGGCCACCACCCTCTCCGGCGGCGAGGCCCAGCGCATCAAGCTCGCCGCCGAGCTCTCCAAGCGCGCCACCGGCCGCACCCTCTACATCCTCGACGAGCCCACCACCGGCCTCCACTTCGCCGACGTCCACAAACTCCTCACCCTCCTCCTGCGCCTGCGCGACCAGGGCAACACCGTCGTCGTCATCGAGCACAACCTCGACGTCGTGAAATCCGCCGACTGGATCCTCGACCTTGGCCCCGAGGGCGGCGACCGCGGCGGCACCCTCGTCGCCCAAGGCACCCCCGAGCAGGTCGCCGCCTGCCCCGCCTCCCACACCGGCCGTTTCCTCAGGCCCCTCCTGGAGCGCTGACCATGCCCGAGCCCAACCCCCGCGTCCTCTCCGTCAGCGCCGCCACCGCCATCATCAAGGACCGCCTCGAGGATCTCCCCCGCATGACCGTCGAGGGCGAGGTCTCCAACCTCCGCCCCCCCAACGCCTCCGGCCACCTCTACTTCACCCTCGGCGACGACCGCGCCAAGCTCAACGTCACCTTCTTCGCCATGCGCCAGCGCGCCCAAGGCGACGTCCCCCGCTTCGGCAACGGCTCCAAGCTCCGCGTCACCGGCTCGATCGCCCTCTATCCCCCCCACGGCTCCTACCAGCTCAACGCCCTGCGCGTCGACCTCGCCGACGGCGCCGGCGAGCTCCTCCTCCGCTTCGAGGCCCTCAGGCGCAGACTCCTCGCCGAGGGCCTCTGCGACCCCGCCCGCAAACGCCGCCTCCCCCGCCTTCCCCGCCGCGTCGCCATCGTCACCGCCCCCACCGGCGCCGCCATCCGCGACATCCTCAACATCCTCGCCCGCCGCTACCCCGACCTCCACATCCTCGTCGCCCCCTGCCGCGTCCAAGGCCCCGAGGCCGCCGAGGAGATCGCCCGCGCCATCGAGACCCTCAACGCCCACTTCGGCCCCGACTCCCCCGAACCCGTCGACGCCATGATCGTCGGCCGCGGCGGCGGCTCCCTCGAAGACCTCTGGCCCTTCAACGAGGAACGCGTCGCCCGCGCCGTCGCCGCCAGCCGCATCCCCGTCATCTCCGCCGTCGGCCATGAGCCCGACGTCGCCATCACCGACTTCGTCGCCGACCTCCGCGCGCCCACCCCCTCCGCCGCCGCCGAGCTCCTCTGCGGCTGCAAGGAGGACTTCCGCCGCGCCCTCGCCGACGCCAAGGACCGCCTCATCAAGGCACTCCGCGTCGCCTACGCCGCCGCCCGCGCCGAGCTTCGCCGCCACGAGGCCGCCTCCCTCCTCCGCGACCCCCTCCGCTGCCTCGAGATCCGCGCCCAGGCCCTCGACGCCCTCGACGCCCGCCTCGCCCACGCCGCCGACCGCGCCCAAGCCCGCGCCCGCCAAACCCTCGCCGACCGCGCCCTCCGCCTCGAACGCCTCCGCGCCGACGCCCTCCCCCGCGCCGAGCGCGCCCTCACCCACGCCGCCGCCCGCCTCGACTACGCCCTCCGCCGCGCCCTCGACGCCCGCCTCGCCTCCGCCGCCACCCGCGCCGCCCGCCTCGACGCCCTCAACCCCTACGCCGTCCTCGCCCGCGGCTACGCCCTCGTCGCCGACGCCCACGGCCGCCTCCTCCTCTCCCCCGACCAAGCCGCCCCCGGCGACCCCCTCACCCTCCGCCTCGCCCAAGGCACCCTCCGCGCCCGCGCCGAATGACCCCGCCCCCCGCCGACCCCCCGGGGGCGGGCGCGGGGAGCGCGGCGTTTGTGGTAGAATGGGGGCCGTCCCGCCGCGGTGGCGGGGCGGAGCCAGGAGGTGCGTATGCGCGCGAAACGACCGATCGTCGCCCTGTGTTATGATTTCGACGGGACCCTCGCGCCCGGCAACATGCAGGAATACGGCTTCTTCTCGGGCCTGGGCGACATCGCGAAGACCTTCTGGCGGGAGGCGACGGCCCTGGCGCGGGAAAACGCCGCCGACCCCATCCTCTGCTACATGATGCTCATGATCCAAAAAGCCCGCGAAGGCCGCATCAAAACCACCCACGAGGCCCTGCGCGCCTATGGCCGCGACGTCCGCTTCTTCCCTGGGGTGGAGACGTGGTTCGCCCGCATCCGCGGCTTCGCGCACGGGGAAGGCGTGGACGTGGAGCACTACATCGTCTCCTCCGGCCTGCGCGAGCTGATCGAAGGCTCCGCCATCGGCAAGGCCTTCAGGAAAATCTACGCCTGCTCGTTCCTCTACGACAACAATGACTGCGCCGCCTGGCCGGCGAACGTGGTGAACTACACCACCAAGACGCAATACCTCTTCCGCATCAACAAGGGCATCGAGGACGACGCGGACAACACGGCCGTGAACGCCTTCGTGCCCGAGGCCGAGCGGCGCATCCCCTTCTCGCGCATCATCTATCTGGGCGACGGGCACACCGACGTCCCCTGCATGCGCCTGGTGCGCCTGCAGGGCGGCATCGCCATCGCCGTCCACCCCAAAGGCCGCAAACAGACCGCCCGCCAGCTCCTGCGCGAGGACCGGGTGAACTACGCCATGGAGGCGGATTATTCGGAGGGCGGCAGATTGGAAAGCCTGATCCAGGCCGCCATCCGCCGCATCGCCCTGACCCATCGGATGGCCACGCTGGCCGGCCAAAACCACCGCCACCGCACCCCCGGCGCGGAATGACGCCGCCCGCGGCCCCAGCCCCCGCGCCGGCGATCAGGGGGCGGGGCGTTCGGGCGGGGCGAAGGTGAGGCCGCGGGGGTCGGGGAAGAAACAGGTGGCCGACCACTTCCAGCCCTTGCGGGGGAGCCTGAGGAGGAGCTCGTTGCGCCCCTTGCGGAGGTGGACGACGAGGGGCGGGCGCACCCACCACGGCTCGTCGACCATCGGGATCTCGCGGGAGCGGACGCCGGGCTGGGCCCAGCGCGGGGGCGGGATCTCGCGGCCGTTGAGGAGGAGGCGGGCGCCCTTGGCGTTCCACTGGCCCTGGGCGAGGGGGAGGTCGCGGGCGCGCCCCTCGGAGCGGGAGTAATCCATGAAGTCGGCATAGAGGGGGACGTCGCGCTCGGCGTCGCTCTCCACGACCATGCCGAGCCAGACGCAGCCGGCCCTGCCGTCGGTCAAGTTGCTCTGGGGGTAGAAGAAGTGCTGCGGGTAGACCGTGCCTTGGGCGATGACGCGCTCGCCCCAGGGGAGGTCGGCGAAGGGGCGCTCCTCGGCGGTCTCGGCCAGGCGCCAGCGGAGGTCGGTCTGCCGCCAATAGGGGAAGGGGCCGAGGGCGTGAAGGGGCTTGTGGGCGAGGAGGCGGCGCTCGAGGTCGGCGGCGAAGGCGAAGGCGGGGTCGCGGGGGTCGGGGAGGTTGCCGTAGAGATCCATGCGGTCGGCGTCGCGCCCGGCCCAGAAGGCGTCGCCGTAGAGGGCGAGGGCGGGGAGGACGGGGTTCATGGCGAGGACGTCGCGGGGGTCGGCCACCGCGTCGTCGTGCCAGACGGCGAAGATGGCGCCGAGGCGGTTCTCCGCGGGGCCGGTGGCGCAGGGCTGCTGGTAGGCCGCGGGGGCGAGCAGCTCCAGGGGGTCGACGTGGTT
The DNA here is from genome assembly GCA_944389565.1 of uncultured Kiritimatiellota bacterium. Lineage (GTDB taxonomy): Bacteria > Verrucomicrobiota > Kiritimatiellia > RFP12 > DVOR01 > Spyradenecus. The sequence goes on along the minus strand of CALXMV010000023.1, from coordinate 16,311 downwards.
GATGTAATAGCCGCTCTGGGAGTCGAAGTAGTGCTCGTCGCCCGCGCGCTTCACCTGGCGGCCCTGCCAATATTGGCGGACGAGGGGGCGGCCGAGGCCCTTGGGGTTCTGGCCGGGCCCCCAGGCCACCACGCGGAAGCCCTTGGCCTCCAGCTGGCGCACCCAGCCGACGAGCCACTCGTCGGGGACGCGCTCATGGGCCTGCACCTCGTCCGAGCCGAGGTGGATGTAGGGCGTGACGGCGGGGTCGAGGAGCGCGGCGTACTCCTCTAGCAGGTCGCCGACGATCCGGCGCACGCGGGGCTCGTCCATGCGTTTGAGGCCGAAGGCGCGGCGGAAGGTGAGGGTGTGGCCGGGCAGGTCGAACTCCGGCAGGACGGTGATGCCGAGGCTGTGGGCGTGGGCGATGAAGGCCTTGAACTCGGCCTGCGTGTAGAAACCGTCGGAGCGGTCGAGGTTCTCCGGCGCCTGGAGCTGCGGGTAGCGGAGGGACTGGAGGCGCCAGCCGTGGTTGTCCGTGATGTGCCACTGGAAGAGGTTGAACTTGTAGGCCGCCAGGAGGGGCAGCTGGGCGCGGAGCTGGGCGATCGGCTGGAAGTTGCGCCCCGTGTCGTGCAGCATCCCCCGCCAGCGGAAGGCCGGCCAGTCGCGGATGCGGCAGGCCGGCGCGAGACCGCCCCCCAAGGCCGCCAGCTGGCGCAGCGTCGCCCACGCGTAACGCCGCCCCTCCTCCCCCGCCGCGCGGACGACGGCGCCCTCCGGCCCGACCTCCAGCTCATACGCGCCCGCCCCCTTGCCCGCGAGCGCCCACCCCGCGCCCGGCGCCTCCTCCCGCACCGCCGCCTCCGCGAAGGCCCACCGCCCCTCCCGCGCCTCCGCCTCCTTCGGGCGCGGCAGCAGCTCCTCCAAGGCCCCGCCCCAGGCCAGGGCGGCGGCGAGAACGGACAGCAGGGCGAGACCAAGACGCATGACGGTGCTCCTTTCGCCCCCATCCTACCAAAATCCCGCCCCGCCCCGCCGGCGCCCCCCGCGTCCCCCGCCCCCTGCGCCCCCCCGTACGCACCCGCCCCGCCCCCAACCCTTTAGGGTTTTGCCCCCAAACCCTCCCGACTTCCGCCCCTAACCCCTTAGGGTTTCGCCCCCAACCCTCCCGACTTCCGCCCCCAACCCTTTAGGGTTTCGCCTCCAACCCTCCCGACTTCCGCCCCAACCCTCTTTCCCGATTCGGAGATCCCCATGCGGTTGCCACGGCGCGAGCCGTATGGTATACTCACAAAAGAAGAAACGTTCAGCAGGAGCAGTGGTATGGCAAACGAGACGAGCGTGTTGGTGGAGGCGTTTTCGCGGGAGGCGGCGACGCGGTGGCTGCAGGCTCGTTTTTCCTCCTTCGCGCGGGTGGGGCAGGGGCACGGGACGCTGGACGTGCGGGGCAGGGAGGTCTTCGCGCGCGCTGGGGTGCGGTCGGCCGAGCGGCTGGGCCGCGTGACGTTGGCGCGGGCGGCGGACGACCCGACGCCGGTGGATCTGCCGGTCTTCCTGGTATGGACCGAGCGCCTGGGCACGGGCGCCCAGCGCAAGACGCAGTTCGCCTGCGCCAAGGCGTTGCTCAAGGGGTGGGGGCAAGGCACCGGCGCGTCCGACGTGCCCGGCGCGCTCTTCTTCTTCCATGCCGCCGAGGATGGGCGCACGCGCCTCTCGCTCGTCACCCCGCGCAGCCAGGGCTCGGGCGACTACAAGCGCCAATCCTTCCTCCTCGTGCCCGACGCGTCCAAAAACCGCACCTTCCGCAAGTATTTCCCCGATGGCGGTGCGCGGGTGGGCGTCTTCGGGCGGCCGGGCGAGAAGGCGCGCGGAGGCCAATCCCTGCTCGCCCGTTTCTCCGTCGAGGCACTCACCAAGGAGTTCTACGCCGCGCTCTACGAATGGTACGAATGGGCCGCCGGCCCCGCGGCCGGCGTGCGCTTCCCCGACGCGCAGGGCGACGTGGCCAAGACCAAGGAGCACCTCATCCGCCTCATCACCCGCCTGATGTTCGTCTGGTTCGTCCGCGAGCGCGGCCTCGTCCCCGAGGCGCTCTTCGACGAGCGGGCGCTGGGTGGGCTCCTGCGAGGTTTCGACCCCCGCTCCGCCGCCGACGGCACCTACTACAACGCCATCCTCCAGAACCTCTTCTTCGCCACCCTCAACCAACCCGCCGCCGACCGCGCCTTCGCCGACGACACCCCCTTCCGGGGAAAAAGCGCCACCTACGGCGTGAACACCCTCTTCCGCGACCGCGCGGCAAATACCGGGGGGGGGCATTGCTTCCTGGTTCGCGCTGCCGCATGATGGCGTCCTGAAGGTCTTCGCCCCCGTCCCTTACCTCAACGGCGGCCTCTTCGAGTGCCTCGACGGCGAGGACGACGCCGGCAGGAAAGTCTACCGCGACGGCTTCTCCCGCCGCCCTGACAAGCGCGCCACCCTCCCCAACCGCCTCTTCTTCGGCGACGGCGACCCCAGACATCCCGGCCTCATCCCCCTCCTCAGGCGTTACGACTTCACCCTCGACGAAAACCACGCCACCGACGCCGACATCGCCCTCGACCCCGAGCTCCTCGGCAAAGTCTTCGAGAACCTCCTCGCCTCCTACAACCCCGAAACCGGCGCCTCCGCCCGCAAAGCCTCCGGCTCCTTCTACACCCCCCGCGAGATCGTCGACTACATGGTCGACCAAGCACTCCGCGCCGCCCTCGCCCCCCACGCCGACGAAGCCATCCTCGACGCCCTCTTCGCCGACGACCCCGAGCCCCTCGCCCACCTCCCCGAGCCCGACCGCGCCGCCCTTCGCGACCGCATCGCCGCCCTCAAGGTCATCGACCCCGCCTGCGGCTCCGGCGCCTTCCCCATGGGCCTCCTCAACCGCATGGTCGACCTCCTCGGCCGCCTCGGCGACACCCGCACCGACTACGCCCGCAAGCTCGACCTCATCGAGCACGCCATCTACGGCGTCGACATCCAGCCCATCGCCATCCAGATCTCCAAACTCCGCTTCTTCATCGCCCTCCTCTGCGACCAAACCCCCGATCCCGACCAACCCAACGCCGGCCTCGACCAGCTCCCCAACCTCGAAACCCACCTCGTCATCGCAAACTCCCTCATTGGCTTCGACGAGGGCGGGGACAACCTGCTGGGCGGGAGCAAACGCCACGCCAGCGCGGACAAGCAGACCGTCATCACCCTTCGCGAAAAGCTGGAGGACGTCCGGCGCAAATACGTCCGGATCCATTCGCGCAAAGACAAACTGGCGCTCCGGAGGGAGGACGAGACCCTCCGCCGCGAACTCTCCGACCGCCTCAAGACCCTCGGCTTCGGCCACACGGATCTGCTGGCAAAGTGGAAACCCTACGACCCAGGCGCCGTCTCCCCCTTCTTCGACCCCCAGTGGATGTTCGGCCTCGACAAGTTCGACATCGTCATCGGAAACCCGCCCTATTTTGTGATTAAATCCGACACGCCTTGCCGTGATGCATATTCCCAGCGTTTCGCGGCATTGCGGTATGGTCGTACCAATATCTATCAGTGTTTTATTGGATTGCTTGGTGCGCTCCTCTCACCGACGGGCGTTGCCACATATATCCATCCCAAGACGCTCTTAGGCGATAGTTATTTGTCTGCCACACGAGCCTGGCTCCTCAAACAATTCAGTGATGTCGAAATTCTCAATATCGCAGACAGACGGAATACTTTTGAGAACGTCTTGCAATCGGTCATCGTAACGATTTGGAAACAGATGGGACGCGGAAACGCGATGATCCGTGTCGTAAATGACAAAGAGAACATCGAAACAAGCCGTGCACTTACGCTGCCACTCTCCCAGATCGTAACGCCAGACGGGCGTTTTTTAGTCGCCGATTCACCGCTTACCTATTCCATCCTTCAAAAAGTCTCGTCCATGCCTGCGCGGCATTGTGCATTCGTCACGGGGAAGGTTCAATGGGACAAGATGACGGCGTGGTTGACGGACAAACCTAACGCCAATGCTAAACGATTGCTTTTTGGCGAAAACATTCAACGATATGTGTTTCGGGAGTCTCGCCGGAGGGCGCCATATTCGTTTATTACGATCAAAAATGTGGAAGTACTTAAATTGCCCGCGATCGTTGCACAGAGGGTAACAGCTATAGAACAAGAACGACGCATCATTGCAACATTGGTGACACGTGAAACAGAATCGGCTTCGTGCATTGGTGAAAATCATGTTATAACTTTTTCGACAAAAACCAATGACGATGGATACTTTATCCTTGGAGTCTTAAACTCACGCTTTGTCGATTGGTATTTCAGACTTTTTAATAGTAACACCCAAGTCGCCTCCGGCGAATTGAACCGTATCCCTATCCCTCTCCACAATACACGAACGCTCTGTGATACGGTGCGAAACGTGCTGGAAAAGCGTGCGCAGGGGATGGATACAACGGAGGAAGAGCGAGCGATCGATGATGAGGTCTACCGTCTTTACGGGCTGACGGAGGAGGAGGTGGCGCTGGTGGAGCGGGCGTTCGCGAAGGACGAGAAGCCGGCGCCGGCGAAGGTTCGGGCGGTTGCGGACGCGGACGAGGAGGTGTGAGATGTTGCTGTATCCGAAGGGGGAGGGGGTGCTGCGGGAGCGGTTCGAGGCGGCGCTGAGGTACACGGACCGGGTGGACGTGCTGGTGGGGTTCTTCTGGTTTTCGGGGCTGAAGGTGTTCGAGGATGCGCTGCGGGCGAACCCGGGGGTGAGGATGCGGGTGCTGGTGGGGATGGCGGGGGAGGTGTTCCGCGGGCAGGTGGTGGAGGTGGCGCCGGAGACGGAGGGGAAGGACGACTCGACGGTGGCGGCCGAGGCGTATGACCGGCTGGAGGCGGCGCTGAGGAGCGGCGCCCTGGAGCGGCAATCGAAGGTGGCGCGGCAGAACGCGGCGCGGCAGGCCTTTTTCGCGGGGTTGCTGGCGGCGGGGCGGATCGAGGTGCGGCAGACGCGCCGGCCGAACCACGCGAAGGTCTGGCTCTTCCACACCGCGCCGGAGCACGCGGCGGGGTTGGGGGCGGGGCGGCTGATCACGGGCAGCAGCAACTTCTCGCGCGCCGCGCTGAAGGAAGGCTTCCAGGACGAGCTGGACGTGGAGCTGATGGATTGGGGCTATCCGGAGGCGCAGGCGTGGTTCGACGCGCTGTGGGGGGAGGCGGTGCCGCTCGACGGCGCGGAGCTGTCGCGACGCCTGGCGGCGCGCGCGCCGCTCACGCCCTTCGAGGCCTTCGCGCTGGCGTTGGACACGGTGGTGCGGGCGGACCCCGGCGACGCGGGGCAGGCGGCGCGCATCCGCCGCGCGCTGAGGGAAGCCGGGTTCCGGGAGTTCGCCTACCAGCGCGACGCGGTGGTGCAGGCGTGCGCCATGCTCGAGGCCTACAACGGCGTGCTCGTCGCCGACGTGGTGGGCTTGGGCAAGAGCGTCATCGCCATGCTGATCGCCGCGACGGCGGGGTTCGCCCACACGGGGCTCATCCTGTGCCCGCCGGGACTCGTCGAGAACTGGGAGGGGTACCGCGCGGCCTTCGGCCTGGGGCCGACGAATTGGCCCATCCGCTCCAGCGGCGACCTGGAGAAGGTGCTGGCGTTGCTGCGGGAGGATGGCGGCTTCCAGATGGTGATCGTGGACGAGGCGCACCGTTTCCGCAACGCCGAGGGGCAGCAGTACGCCCAGCTCCAGGCCATCTGCCGCGGCCGCCGCGTGGTGCTCCTCACCGCCACGCCGCTCAACAACCGCTTGGACGACCTGGCGGCCCTGCTCGGCCTCTTCCTCCCCATGCGCGGCAACCCCTTGGTCTCCGGCGGCGACCTGCAGGCCACCCTCAAGGGCTTGGGCACGCGGCTGAGGGCGTGCCAGGCGGCCCTGCGCCAGGCCAAGCCGATGCGGGAGGAGGAGAGCGCCATCCAGGCGGTCGACGCGAAGACGCTCGCCGACGCGGGGCTGGACCGTCTGCAGGCGGCGCGCCTGCGCGGCCGCGCGGCCACCCGGGCGGCCATCGAGGCGCAGCACGCGAAGGCCCTGGCCGCGGTGCGCGACATCCTGGAGAAGGTCACCATCCGCCGCAACCGCCTGGATCTGCTGGAGGACCCCGTCTACCGCGCCTCCCTCCCGCCGCTCTCGAGAGTCTGCGACCCGACGCCGGAATACTACGCGCTCGACGACGCGCAGGACGCCTTCTACGACCGCGTGGTCACGGAGTATTTCGGCGGCCTCGCGCCGCGCTGGCAGGGCCCCGTCTACCAGCCCGAGTGTTACGTGGGGCTGCGGGGCAGAAAGTCCGGCGGCGCCACGCAGGGGAACATCCGCGAGAACATGCGCCGGCTGCTCGTGCGGCGGTTCGAGAGTTCCTTCGCCGCCTTCGCGCGGTCGCTGGAGAACATGCTCGCCTACTACCGCAAGGCCGAGGCCTTCGCCGAGGAGCACCGGCAGTTCCTCTACGCCCGCAAGGAGATGGAACGCCTGGCGGAAATCGACGCACCCGACGAGTTCCAGAAGGCCTACGACACCGTCCTGGCGGAGCTGGAGCGCCGCCGTGCGGATACGGGCAAGGAGAACCGCTACGACTTCGCCGACCCCGACTTCGCCGACACGCGCTTCATGGCCGACCTCCGCGCCGACATCGCCCTCGTCGAGGGCATCCTCGCGGAGATGCGCCGCCTGCGCCTGGTGGAGAACGACCCGAAGTCCGCACGCCTCGTCGAGGTCTGCCGCGCCGTCCTCGCCGGCGAGGCGCTCCGCGACCCGGATCCCGCCGCGCCCAAGCGCAAGATCCTGATTTTCAGCGAGTTCGCCGACACCGTGCGTTTCCTGGGCGAACGGTTGCGGGCGGCCTTCCCCGGGCGCGTCTGCGTGGTGACCGACCTGGGGCAACGTCTCCGCGCCGCCCTCCGCGCGGACTTCGACGCCTCCTGCCCCAAAGCCGAGCGGCGCGACGACGCCGACATCCTCGTGGGCACCGACAAGATCAGCGAGGGGCTCAACCTCAACCGCGCCGGCGTCGTCGTCAACTACGACATCCCCTGGAACCCCACGCGCGTCCTCCAGCGTCTGGGCCGCATCAACCGCATCGGCGGCAAGGTCTTCGGCGAGCTTCACACCCTCAACTTCTTCCCCACCAAGCGCGGCGCCGACCTCGTGGGCAACGCGCGCATCGCCAGGGAGAAACTCTTCAACATCCAGAAGACCCTCGGGGAGGACGTCAAGCTCTTCGACGAGGGCGAGGAGCCCACCGCCGCCGAGCTCTGGGCGCGCCTCAACGCCTCGCGCGAGACCCCGAGCCCCTTCACCAAATGGCGCGGCCTCCACGCCGAGATCGCCCGCCGCGACCCCGGCCTCTTCGCGCGCGTCCGCGAACGCGCGCCCAACGCCAAGAGCGCCCGCGCCGCCGTCCCCGGCATCCCCCCCGGCACCTATCAGCTCCGCACCCTCGGCACCCTCCCCCAAGCCCTCGCGCGCACCCCCGATGGCGACATCCGCCCCCTCGCCCCGGCCGACCTCCTCGCCGCGCTCCACTGCGCGCCCGACGCGCCCCTTCTCCGCGAGCCCTTGCGCGACAAACCCTTCTGGGACGCCCTGAAGGCGCTGGCGGACCATCGCGCGGCCACCGCCGGCCTGCACCTGCCCACCCTCGCCGGCGCACGGGACACCCTCGCCGCCGTGGAGCAGGCCGCCCCCGCCCTCGCCGGGGACGTCCGTGCCGCCCGCCTCGCCCTCAACGAAGGCCGCCTCGCCATCTGGTGGGCCAAGCGGCTGAACGTCCCCGCCCTCACCCGCGGCACCCCCACGCCCGCCGACCTCGAGGCCTACGGCAAGATCCTCGCCGCGCTCCTCGCCGACCTCCGTCTCGCCGGCCCCGCCGCCGCGCAACCCCCGCCCCTCGTCACCCAGCTCACCGTGCAGCTCACGTAACCAGCGAAAGGATACTCACAATGGTAGATATCAAACTCGTGCTCAACAGAAAATACGTGGACAGCCGCGATGCGGCGCCAAGAGAAATCCAAAGGGACTTGTCCAAACTGGAAGACGAATTGCGGTGGAAGGACTTGAGCGCAGGCCGTAAACCGGAGAAATTGAAAATCACGTGTCAGAGCGGGGAGCCTTTGTATTCGTATCGAGTCGGACGTGACTGGCGTCTGATAGTCTATCGTTGGAAGGCGGACGAATATGTCTTGTTGCTCGCCGATAAGCATGACGTTGCCTATAGCCATGCTGAACGGTTGCGCTTGGTGTGGACGAAAGGGAAAATGGCATTGGCGCACGTGGTGGAAGAAGAACCGGTCGTCGTGCCTTGCACAACGCAAAAAGTCCCTGTGATGGAATCTATCCCGGAGCACAAACCGCAGACGAAGAAACCTGCGCCCAACCTGGACTCCAAACCTTTTGCCGCGTACACGCCAGAACAACTGGCGAAGGTCGGGGTGCCCAAGGCGGCGATCAATCGCGTACGCGGGGCGACACTCGCGGCCATCCACAAAGGCGACCTCGTCGAGGATTTGATCGGAAGTATGTTGATCGAATTGGCGGATGGCGAGGCGACCTACGAGCAAATCGTCGAACGCCTGGAATTGGAGCGCAAGCGCCCGCCCGCCGAGACCGTGCTGAAGACCCACCCCGAGCTGCGCGAGCAGTATTTCGTGCTGACGGAGGAGAACCGCGAGGCCTTCCTGAACGGCGAGCTGGAGGATTGGCAGGTCTTCCTGCATCCCTCGCAGACGCGCGCGGTGGAGATCGCGGCGGCCGGGCCGGTGATGGTCTCGGGCGCGGCGGGGACGGGGAAGTCCGTCGTGGCGCTCCACCGCGTGCGCTGGCTCCTGCGGCAGAAGGCGTTCGCGGGCAAACGCATCCTCTTCACCACCTACACCCGCACCCTCGCGCAGTATGCGGCGGCCATGCTCGCGACGCTCTGCACGCCGGAGGAAATGGAGCGCGTGGACGTGCTGACCTTCGACACCTTCCTGCGTGATGCGTGGACGCAGGGAGGCGCGCTCAAGACGGGCTTTTTGCGGGAGTGCAGAGACAACCCGTATGGGCTCCCAAAGCCACTCAAGGAATCGCTGGAAGCGCTCTTCGGCCCGCGGCGGCAATATTGGCATGGTCGCGATCGCGCATTCCTGCGGCGTGAGTATCTCGCCGTCATCTTGGAAAACGACATCCGGACGCTGGAAGGTTATAAAGAACTGCAGCGGCCGCGCGCCTACGGATTCCTTTCCAATGCGCTCCGCGAACGTTTCTGGCCCGTCTTCGATGAGTGGAATGAAGCACTGAACAAGTTCTCCCGAAACAAGTACCGCCCCAAGGTCGCCGCGCTCAACGCGCTGACCGCCGCCCTGCTCGCGCCCGACCCGAACGGCGACAAGGACTATCTGCAGGGACGCTACGGCGCGGTGGTGGTGGACGAGGTGCAGGATTTCGGCGCCTCCGAGTACCGCTTTCTCGCCGCGCTCACGGGCAACAGCATCGAGCACCCCCGCCCCACGCTCTTTCTGGTGGGCGATGGGCACCAACGCGTCTACGGCCGCTCCGGCTCCTTCCGCCAGTGTGGCATCGACGTGACCAACCGCTCCGTCACGCTGACCAAGTGCTATCGCTCGACCAAGGCCATCCGCGAATTCGCCGAGCGCCTGATCGCCGGGCTCGACATCAAGGGCATGGACGGCGAGCGCGCCACGCTCGCCGGCGGCGAGTCGCTCGCCCAAGGCGAACCGCCCGAGGAACGGTATTTCCGAGGACGCGATTACGACGCAACGAACGCGGACATCGCGAAGACCATCCGCGCCTGGCAAGCGAAGGCCTCGAAAAACTTCGGTGACTATGCCGTGCTTTTGCGCGAGAGACGTGGAATGCAAGCTGTGGCCCGCGCGCTCAACGCCCTCAGCTTCCCCGCCACCGTGGTTACGCGGGAAGAGGAACTCGATCTTTCGGACGGCAAGGTGAAGGTGATGACCATGCACCGCGCCAAGGGGTTGCAGTTCGTCGGCGTCGTGTTGGTGTTGGACGATTGGCCCACCATTCCCAAGGAGCTCGACAAAGAGGACCCCGGCGCGGTGGCCGAGAACGACCGCTCGGAGCGTTGCCTGCTCTACATGGCCATCATGCGCGCGCAACGCTTCGTCCTCCTCACCTCCTCCAACGGCCACCGCGCCCTGCCTGGCAGGGCCTGAGGCTGGCCGCGAACCGCTCCTTGCGCGCCGCGGGATCGGTTCGGGAGCAATAGTGCCCGGGGAAAGTTATGGGAATGCGAGGGGGAGCTCGGGTCGGATCGGGGAGATGCGGGGGTGCCGCCGGGCGGGTCATGGCGCGGCGTCGGGGTCCGGGCGGTTTTGGGAGGCGCGGATGCGGTAGAAGCGGGAGGGCGCGTCTTGGGCGGGCTTCTTGAGGGGGTGAGGTTGCGGTTGGGGGCGGGATTTGGTATCGTTCACGCTTTCCTTATATCCGAAAGGGCAGGCGATGAGCACGTTGGAAACGAGCGCGATGGCTTTGGCGGCGGACACGCTGAGGTGTCTGGCGGCGGATGAGGTGCAGGCGGCGAACTCGGGGCACCCCGGGGTGGCGCTGGGCTTGGCCGATGTGGCGGCGGTGTTGTGGCTGCGCCATCTGAAGGTCTGCGGGGCGGATCCGGCGTGGGCGGACCGGGATCGGTTCGTGATGTCGGGGGGGCATGCGTCGTCGTTGCTGTACGCGTTGTTGCATCTTTCGGGGTTCGGGGTGTCGCTGGAGGATCTGCGGCGGTTCCGTCAGCTGGGGTCGCGGACGCCGGGGCATCCGGAGTTCGGGCACACGCCGGGGGTGGAGACGACGACCGGGCCTTTGGGGCAGGGGATCGCCGCGGGGGTGGGGATGGCCTTGGCCGAGCGGATGCTGGCGGCGCGTTTCAACGCGCCGGGGCGCACGTTGGTGGATCATCGCACGTGGGTGACCTGCGGCGACGGGGATCTGGAGGAGGGGGTCTCCCATGAGGCATGCTCGCTGGCGGGCGCGTTGGGGCTGGAGCGGCTGATCCTGCTCTACGATTCCAACGGGATCACCATCGAGGGGGCCACGGGGCTGGCTTTGGCCGATGACGCGCGGCGGCGTTTCGAGGGGTATGGGTGGCGGGTGCTGGAGGTGGACGGCCATGACCTGGCGGCCATCGACCGCGTCCTCACGGAGGCGGAGGCGCCTTGCGGCCGGCCCACGCTCGTGATCTGCGCCACCGTGATCGGCAAGGGGTCGCCGGGGAAGGCCGGATCCGCGGCCAGCCATGGGGCGCCGCTCGGCGCGGAGGAGCTCCGGCGGACCAAGCAGGCGCTGGGGTTCGACCCGGATCAGGCGTTCGTGGTGCCGCAGGCGGTGCGGGCGCTTTTCGGTGCGCGCGCGGAGGCGATGCGCGCCCTGCGTGACGGGGAGGTGGCGCGCGCGGAGGCGATCCTCGCCGCCGACCCCGGGTTGCGCGCGCGGTGGGAGGCGCACCGCGACCAGCCGCTCCCCGGGGATCTGGGCGCGCTCATGCCGGATTGGGGCGGCAAGGCGATTTCCACGCGCTCGGCCTCCGGCAAGGTGCTCAACGCGCTCGCGCCGGTCTTGCCCTGGCTCGTCGGCGGCTCGGCCGACCTGGCGCCCTCGAACATGACGGCGCTCGCGGGACTGGGCGATGTGGCGCGGGGGGATTACGCGGGGCGGAACCTGCATTTCGGCATCCGTGAGTTCGCGATGGCGGCGGTCATGGGCGGGATGGCCGTGCATGGCGGCTTCCGCGTCTACGGCGGCACCTTCTTCGTCTTCTGCGATTATCTGCGCCCCGCGCTCCGCGTGGCCGCGCTCATGGGCGTGCCGACGGTCTACGTGCTCACGCACGACAGTTTTTACGTGGGCGAGGACGGGCCGACGCATGAGCCGGTGGAGCAGCTGCCCGCGCTCCGCGCCATGCCCAACGTCTGCGACATCCGCCCGGCGGACGCGACGGAGACGGCGGTGGCGTGGGAGGTGGCGTTGCGGCGGCGCGGCGGGCCCACCTGCCTGATGCTGTCGCGCCAGAACCTGCCGGTGCTCGACCGCGCGGCGTTGGCCCCCGCCGAGGGGCTCGCGCGCGGGGCCTACACGCTGTGGCAGCGCGATCCCTCCGCGACGCCCGAGGCCATCCTCATCGCCTCGGGCTCGGAGGTCGCCCTGGCGCTTGAGGTCGCCCAGACCTCCGCGCGCAACCTGCGGGTCGTCTCGATGCCCAGCTGGGCGCTTTTCGAGGAGCAGCCGGCGGACTACCGCGAGGCGGTGCTGCCGCGGGCGGTGGCCAGGCGGTTGGCGGTGGAGGCGGCGATCCCCTTCGGGTGGGAGCGTTACGTCGGGGCGGAGGGTGCCGTGCTGGGGATGACGGGGTGGGGGGCGTCGGGCCCGGCCGCGGTGCTCGCCGAGCATTTCGGATTCACGCGCGCGAACCTTGCCGCGCGGCTTGAGGCCCTTTTGGAGGATTGAGGCATGGACACCCCGCAGACCCCCGACCAATACCGCGCCCAGCGCCTGGCCAACCGCGACAGGCTCGCCGCCGCCGGTTACGCGCCCTACGGCCATGCCTTCGCCCGCACCGGCACCCTGCGCGAGACCCGCGAGGCCTTCGCCGAGGGGCGCGAGGTCGCCGTCGCCGGGCGCATCCAGACCAAGCGCCGCATGGGCAAGCTGATGTTCATCCATCTGAACGACGGCTCGGACGCCTTCCAGGTGCTGCTCAAGCGCGACGCGCTGGGCGAGGCGGCCTACAACGCCGCCAAGCTCCTCGACCTGGGCGACATCATCGGCGTGAGGGGCACGCTCTTCACCACCCAGGCCGGCGAGAGGACCGTCGACGTCCGGGCGTGGGATCTCCTCTCCAAGGCCGTCCGCCAGCCGCCGGAGAAGTGGCATGGCCTCCAGGACCAGGAGGAGCGTTACCGCCGCCGTTACCTTGACCTGATGTCCAACCCCGAGAGCCGCGCCCGCTTCGACAAGCGCCACAAGATCCTCCTGGGCATCCGCAACTACCTGGCCTCCCAGGGGTTCGTCGAGGTCGAGACGCCCATCATGCAGGCGCAGGCCGGCGGCGCCGCCGCCAAGCCCTTCGTCACCCACCACAACGCCCTCGACCGCGAGATGGTGCTGCGCATCGCCCCGGAGCTCTACCTCAAGCGCCTCCTCGTCGGCGGCTTCGACAAGATCTTCGAGCTGGGCAAGGACTTCCGCAACGAGGGCATCGACCGCACGCACAACCCGGAGTTCACCGTCCTGGAGGTCTACGAGGCCTACGGCGACCGCACCTCCATGAAGCGGCTCGTCGAGGGGCTCCTGCCCTACCTCTGCGACACCGTCCTCGGCACCCGGCAGGTCCCCTACGGCGCGGAGGGCAAGGTGCTGGACTTCGAGCCGCCCTACCGCGAGGTCTCCCAGCGCGCGCTCATCGAGGAGCGCATGGGCGCGGACTGGTTCGCCCTGGACTACGCGGCCGCCCGCGAGCGCGCCGCCCGGGAGGGCCTGGAGCTCACCCCCGAGATCGTCGACCACCTGACCCTCTCCCACGAGGTCTACGACAAACTCATCGAGAAGACGCTCTTCCAGCCCACCTTCGTCACCCGCATCCCCAAGCAGTACGTCCCCCTCGCCAAGGCCTGCCCCGACGACCCCGCGCTCGTCGACGTCTTCGAGTTCGTCGTCGCCGGCAAGGAGCTCTGCCCGGGCTACACCGAGCAGAACGACCCCGACGCCCAGCGCGAGGCCTTCGCCCGCCAGGTCGAGGCCGACGCCGAGCCCGCCGACCTGGACTTCGTGGAGGCGCTGGAATACGGCATGCCGCCCACCGGCGGCCTGGGCATGGGCATCGACCGGCTGGTCATGCTCCTCACCGACACCGAGGCCATCCGCGACGTGCTCCTCTTCCCCCAGATGAAGCGCGAGGTCTGACCGGCGCGTGCCGGGCGCCGCGGAATGTGGTATCCTAATGGCGCTTCCGTTTCAACGAAAGGAATCGGCATCATGGAATTGCTCAAGCAGATCTGCGCCAAAGCCAAGGGCTCGGGCCGCACCATCGTCCTCCCCGAGGGTCAGGACCCCCGCGTCATCAAGGCCGCCAACCTCGCCATCCAGGCGAACGCCGCCAAAATCGTCGTCCTCGGCACGCCCGAGGAGATCGCCTTCTCGGAGAACGCCGCCGGCATGAGGCTCGCCCCCGAGGCGACCGTCATCGATCACACCCAGGGCGCGCTCCTCGACGAGCTGGCCGCCGCCTTCCACGAGAAGCGCAAGGCCAAGGGCATGACCCCCGAGGCCGCCCGCCAGGCGCTTCTGGACAAGCGCATCTACTTCGGCGCGATGATGCTCGCCACCGGCAAGGCCGATGGCCTCGTCGCCGGCTCCATCGCCTCCACCGGCGATATGCTCCGCGCCGCCTTCCAGTGCGTCGGCACCGCCCCGGGCATCAAGCTGGCCTCCTCCACCTTCCTCATGGGGCTGCGGACCCCCACCGCCGCCGGCGACGACGTGCTCTGCTTCGCCGACTGCGCCGTGAACCCCTGCCCCACCGCCGAGCAGATGGTGGACATCGCCCTGGCCACCGCCCGCACCTTCCGCGCCCTCGTGGGCAAGCAGCCCAAGGTCGCCTTCCTCTCCTTCTCCTCCAAGGGCTCGGCCAAGCATGAGCTGGTGGACAAGGTGGCCGAGGCCGCCCGCCTCACCAAGGCCCGCTTCGAGGAGCTCGGGCTCGACGCCGTCGTCGACGGCGAGATCCAGGCCGACGCCGCCATCGTCCCCGCCGTCGCCCTCCAGAAGAACCCCGGCGGCGCCATCAAGGGCGACGCGAACGTCCTCATCTTCCCCGACCTCCAGGCCGGCAACATCTGCTACAAGCTGGTGCAGCGCCTCGGCGGCGCCACCGCCCTCGGCCCCGTCGTCCAAGGCGTCGCCAAGCCCATCAACGACCTCTCGCGCGGGTGCTCGGCCGAGGACATCTTCGGCAACATCTGCATCACCGTGGGGCAGACCCTTGGCGCCTGACGAACGCGCCGCGCTGATCGCCCTCAACCTCGTGCCGCGCCTGGGCGCCGTCAAGGCGCGCGCCCTCGCGCGGCGCTTCGGTTCCTGCGCCGCGGCCGCGGAGGCCGGCGCCGAGGCCATCGCCGCCGAATGCAAGGAGATCGGGCCCGTCCTCGCCGAGGCCTACGTCCGTGCCCTGCGCGAGGGCGCCCCCGCGCGCGAGGAGGAGACCGCCGCCGCCCAGGGCGTGCGCATCCTCACGTGGGGGGAGCCCGACTACCCGGCGTGCCTGCGCGCCCTCCCCTCCCCGCCGCTCTGCCTCTACTGCGCCGGCGACGCGGGGCTCCTCGCCGCGCGGCAGGTGGCGGTCGTCGGCACCCGCTACGCCTCGCTCTACGGCACCGAGCAGGCCCGGCGCTTCGCCCGCCGCCTGGCCGAGGCGGGGCTCGGCGTCACCAGCGGCCTGGCCGAGGGGATCGACTCCGCCGCGCACGAGGGGGCGCTTCAGGCCGGCGCGGACGCCCCCGGCAAGACCATCGCCGTCATCGGCGCCGCCCTCGACCGCGTCTACCCCGCCTCGCGCAAGCCCCTCGCCCGCGAGATCGTCCGCGCCGGGGGGCTCGTCGTCAGCGAGTATCCCTTCGGCCGCCACGGCGACCGGCAGACCTTCCCCCAGCGCAACCGCATCGTCGCGGCGCTCGCCGAGGCGACGCTCGTCGCCGAATGCGCCCTCAAGTCCGGCACGCACATCACCGTGGGCTTCGCGCGGGAGCTGGGGCGGCGCGTCTTCGCCATCCCCGGGCGGGCCGATTGGCCCGGCTTCGCCGGCAACCATGCGCTCCTGCGCGAGGGCGTGGCACGCCTGGTCACCTCGCCCGACCAGATCCTCGACGACCTCTCCGGCCTGCCCTTCTTCCCCGCGGAGGCGGCCGAGCCCGCCGCGGGCCCCGCCGACGCGCCGCTCGGGCTCGGCCCCGCCGACGCGCCGCTCGGGCTCGGCCCCGACGAACGCGCCGTCTGGGACGCCCTGGCTGCCGGGGAGCGCTCGCTCGACGCGCTCTGCGCGCAGGCCGCCCTCCCCCTCCCGGCCGTCTCCGCCGCCGTCACCGCCCTGCGGATGCGCCGGCTCCTGCGCGCCCTTCCCGGGGGGCTCGTCGGGCGCGTCCCGCCCCGTGGCTGACGGGCGGCCGCCGCCCCGGATCCTCCCGACTTTCGCCCCGAACCCCTTATCTATTCGGATGGTGTATTATGTGGGTGTTTTCTTCATTGGTGTGGAGAAAGCGTCCCCGGGGGG
>CALXMV010000022.1 GCA_944389565.1 uncultured Kiritimatiellota bacterium | reverse complement strand
GCCAACTACCGTATAGCCATCCTCTTCCATTGCGGCGCGCTTCCACACCCGACCCACTAAAAACTCTGAAGAGCCCATGTCGTGGCGGTCGCGCGGTTTCCCCCTGTTTTTTCGGCCACCTTCGCCCTGGCGGGCCGCGGCCGGGTCGGGTGGGGCGGAAATGTGCTTTCAGCGTCGGATGAGTTGTGATAGACTATGGACGATTTGCATGAAGGAGTGTTTCGCGCGATGAAACCGATCATTGAGCCGCATATTCACATGATCGCCCGGACGACGGACGACTATCAGGCGATGTACGCGCATGGCATCCGCGTGTGCGTGGAGCCGTCGTTTTGGCTGGGCGAGAACAGGCGCTACGCGGGGTCGTTCTTCGATTACTTCAGGCTCTCGTTGGAGTTCGAGCACACGCGCGCGGCGCGGTACGGGGTGGATCATTGGAGCGCGATCGGGATGAACCCGAAGGAGGCGGAGGATCGGGCGTTGGCGGACGCGGTGATCGACGGGATGGGGGAGTTCCTGGATCATCCGCGATGCGTGGCGATGGGGGAGGTCGGCTTCAACAATATCACCGCGAACGAGGAGCATGCGTTGGTGCGGCAGCTGCGCATGGCGGAGGAGCGGAAGATGCCGGTGGTGCTCCATCTGCCGCATTTCAACAAGCTGAAGGGCATTACGCGTGTGCTGGAGATCATCAAGGCCGAGGGGCTGACGCGGGAACGGATCGACATCGACCACAACGTGGAAGAGACGATCGGGCTGGCCTTGGAGAGCGGGTGCTACGCGGGTATGACGGTTTACCCTTACTCCAAGCTTTCGCCCGAGCGGGTGAGCGCGATGCTGAAGATCCATGGCCATGAGCGGGTGATCGTGAATGGCTCGGCGGATTGGGGGATCAGCGATCCGCTTTCGCTCATCAAGGTGGTGGGCCGTCTGCGACAGGACGGTTTCGACGAGTCGGTCATCGAGGCCATCACGCACGACACGCCCATGGCGTTCTATTCGGCCTCGCCGCATTGGAAGCCGGACTTCGACGTGACGCCGCAGGATCCCGCCACGTATCAGCGCCAACCCTGACGGAGACCCCGCGCATGGCCGCCGTGATTGACGAAAGCGCGAAAACCCGCGTGTGTGACCCGAACCGGACGGAGGTCTTCCGCCCGGACGTTTCCTCGCCAACGCCTTCGGGCGGGGCGGAGATGGCCGGTGGGCATGGCGCGTTGGACGATTACGCCATCTGCGGGAAGATCGGCGATGGCGGCATGGGGATCGTCTACCTGGCGCGCGACCGCCGGTTGGGGCGTTACGTGGCCATCAAGCGCCTGAACGAGAAGGCCTTGGCAGACCCGGTGCTGCGGCAGCGCTTCCTGCAGGAGGCGCGGGCGGTGGCGGCGCTGAACCATGCGTATATCGTGCATATCTACGCGCTGGGCGAGGATGCGTTGGGGCCGTACATCATCATGGAGTACGTCTCTGGCCCGACGCAGACCGAGGTCGTCGCGCCCGATGGGCTGAACGTGCCGCCGAAAAATCTCACGCTTGAGCAGTTCATCACCCGCAACGGCCCGATGACCGCCGATGAGGCGGTGACGATGATCCTCAAAATCGCCCGCACGATGGTCTATGCCCACAGTTGCGGCGTCATCCATCGCGACCTCAAGCCGGCGAACATCCTCCTCGATCCCTCCCAGGAACCGAAACTGGTGGACTTTGGGTTGGCGCGCGTCGCCCCGCAGGAGGGGGGCACGCGGGTGGAGGAGCTCACGGTTCCAGGCGAGAAGCTCATCAGTCTCGGCTATTCCGCGCCGGAATTGGAGCAGGACGCCTCGACCAGCGACGTGCGGGCCGACATCTATTCGTTGGGGGCGATCCTCTATTTCCTGCTGACGGGCCGGAACCCGCGCTATTATCGCGAGCAGGACGTGCCGGCCTTCCTGCGCGAGGTGCTTCGCCGAAGCATGGAGACCGTTCGTGAGCAACGTTACCGTGCCGCGCAGGATTTCGTGCGTGCGCTCACCGAGGCCGCCAACCACGGCAAGACCGTCGCCCCCACCATCAAGACCACCTGGCGATGCAAATGGTGTGATGCGGTCAATCCCATTTCCACCAAGTTTTGCGCGGAGTGCGGATGGGATGGCAGCGAGCGTTGCCTGGAGTGCGGCGCGGAGACGTTCGTGGGGCAGCAATTCTGCCCGAGCTGCGGCGCCGACTGCAGGATGTACGAACACGTCGCCTCCATCATCCGCCTGATGGACCAAGCGTGGGAGGAGCGCCACTTCGAGCGCATCGCCACCATCGCCGGCCGTCTCCATGGGTTCGAGCCCGCCGGCCCTACCGGCCGGAAGATGCTGAGCGACGCCCATGCCCGCGTGGAGGAGGCCGAGCGCAAGGTCGCCCGCAGGAACCGCCTCGCCGCGCTCATCCCGAACGAGGTCAAAGCCGAGAATTACGAGCGCGCACAGACCTTCATCGAGGAGTTTCGGACGCTCAACGAGGACGCCAATATCTACGAGGAGGAGTTGCGCGAGATCCCCGACAAAATCCTTGCCCGTGATTTGGGGCGTGTCCGCCTCTGTCTGCGCGGGCATGATTGGAGCACGTCCCGGGCCATCCTGGGCAATCTCGCCGCGAAATACGGCGACGTGCCGGAATATCGGGATGTCCGGGCACGTGTGGAGGCGCACGCCCGTTTCGTCAAAAAATGGTGCTGGGGCGGGGGGATCGCCGCGCTTGCGATGGTTTACCTGCTTTCCATGCCATGGGTCGCGCGCTTGGTCGGCACGCCCTTCGGGGCCGTCTTGTCGGCCTTCTACGAACCGGCCCATGCGGTCGCGGGGCTTCCCGTGATCGGCGCCGGGTATACGCGTTATGTGGCGATGTGCGATGCCGGCAAGACGCCGGATGGGTATTTCCCCGCCCCGTCCGCGGAGGCCCCCGAGCGGATCGTCTTGCCCGATGGCATGGAGCGCGACCGGGGAGAGTTCGAATCGTTGCTCGGCACCATCGCCGTCCGCCGCCAAACGCAGGAGTCCAACATCCTCTCCCAATATGGGCAGGGACTGGGCGATCTCCGGCGCACGGCCCAAAAAGCGGGCGATTACGATGGGGTCGTGGCCGTGGATCGCGCGCTTGCCGACTTCACCGACACCAACGAGCTCGGCGACGTGCAGGAGGGGGACACCCCCGCGCTCGCCGACCACAAACGCCGCGCCACGCAATTGCGCGATGAGCAGGCAATCCTCTCCGCCCGTCAGACCGTCGCCGCCGCGCGCAAATACACCGCGTTGCTCGATGCCAAGCGGCGCGATTACACCCAGCGCGGCGAGATGGATGAGGCCGGGCTCATCAGCGAGGAAATCCGGCGTGTCAGGTTGATCCCGGACGTCATCGACGCCGAGGCGCTCCTGGCCAAGACCGCGAAAAGCAACGCCGGGCTTTTTCCCGTGAGCGCCGGTTTCGGCGGCGTGGCGCCGGCCGCGGAGCTCGATGACTTGCGCGCCGGGCGTGCGACCCTGCGCCAGGCGCTCGACGCCTTGGATGCGAAGGCCGCGGAAGCGCTTGGCGAATGGCCGCAACAATATCTCGCCGCGCTTCGCTCGTTGCTCGACGCGTACCAACAATCGGGCAATTACAACGCGCTTGAGGCTGTCGCCATCGAAATCGGGCGCTTCGAGAAGCAAAGCGATCTGGAGCCCGATGACGTGCCGGAGTTCCCCGAGGGATTGCGGCAGACCCAGGAGACCTTCCTCCAAAGACTGTATGCCGTGCGCGACGAAAGGGATGCCGCGAAGGCCGCACTCTTCCGCGACTACGTGGATCGCCTCGAGAAGCAAAAGTCCGATCTCACCAAACAGGGCAAGATCGAATCCGCGTCCGCCGTGAACCAAGAGTTGCGTGCCGTGCGTGTGGCCCCCGCCTATCTCGCCGTCTCACGCTTCCTCACCGGGGAGCCCACGGGCGAGAAAACGCCGCCCCCTCCTCCGAAACCCGTGGGGCAGACCGCCACGCCACCCAAACCCGAAAGCAACGCCCATGACTGACGTCGAAGCCACCATTCTGGACATCCGCCCGCTCGCGCAGGGGTACCAAGTGATCACGTTGCGGGCGCCGGCGATCGCCGCCGAGGCACGCCCCGGGCAGTTCATCCATCTCCAGGTGGCGAATCTGGAACCCACGCGTCTGCGCCGCCCATTCAGTATCTATGACGCCGACCCGGCGGCGGGGACGCTCTTCGTGCTCTACAAGGTCGTGGGCCTGGGGACGCGTCATCTCGCCGCCCTTCCCATCGGCGCGACGGTGCGGGTCTTGGGGCCGATCGGTCGGCCTTTCCCCTTGGATCCCGTGGGCGAGCCGTTCCTGGTCGGCGGCGGGTATGGCGTCGCGCCGCTTTGGTTCCTCGCTCGCAATCTGCCGCGCAGGGGCACGCTCTTTGTGGGTGGGCGCACGGCCGCGGACATCTTGGAGACCGAACGTTTTCGCGAGGCGGGGTGGAGGGTCGAGGTCGCCACGCAGGATGGCACGCTTGGCACACCCGGGCTCGTCACCGTGCCGTTGGATCTCGCCCTGGCGGGTGGGGTGCGCGCGGAGCTTTACGCCTGCGGCCCGGACGGGATGCTGCACGCCGTCGGGGAACGTGCCATCGCCCATGGCCTCCGCGCTTGGCTTTCGCTCGACAAACATATGGTGTGTGGTGTCGGGGCCTGCCTTGCCTGTGTTCAGAAAGTCCGCCGGGCGGACGGCTCCGAGGCGTTGGCGCGTGTTTGCGTCGATGGCCCGGTCTTCGAGGCTCGTGAGATTGTTTGGTGAAGGGAAGAGCAGATGTTTCGTAAGATTGCCGCCGTCCTTTTTGCACTGATAGTGGCGCATCCGGTCATCGCGCAAGGCTCCGCCGACCTTGCCGATGCCTATGCGCGGGCATTCGCGGTCAAGTACGAGCCCAGCGCCGAGATGGGATTGCTTGACGCATTGTCGCGTCTGCGCGAGAAGCCGGAGGACAAAATCGCCTACGAGACCGTGCGAACCATGGCCACTCGGACGTCGGACACGGCTCTGCGCCCGACGCTTGGCGCGATGGTCGTGCTCAACGCGGCCGCCGATAAGAATCTGGCCGCGTACAAGGCCGGGATCGAACATCTTCGAGACGCGGGGGTGGGGGAGGAGACCTTGCGCGAGGCGGACGTTTCGGATATCCTGGTCACCTGCACGGCGTGCCGTGGCGGAGGGGAACGGTGCCGTGCGTGTGGGGGGAGCGGCCGGTGCGATGCCTGCGTCGGGCGAGGTTACGTCTCTCGGCGTGGCGCGGAGGCATCCTTCGGCTCCGGGCGGGATTCGCGCACGTTGGGGGGTGGTTCCCTGCGGGCCTCCGCAGGGCGGGGCGGCTCCCTGCGCGTGGCCTGTGGGGAATGCGGCGGGACTGGCCGTTGCCCGCGCTGCAAGGGCGTCGCCAAACGTTGCCCGACTTGCCAGAACTCCGGCAAGATCCCTGACGCGAAGAAGGCGCGCGCACGCTTTCAGGCGCTTGCAATCCGTGCTTCCGAGCATCTGGCCGAGACGCTGAAGGACGAGCTCGCCGCCCGCGATCAGACCGCCCTGCTTGAGGCCGACCTTCGCAAGGCGCGGGGGCTCGCCGATCCCAAGGCCGCCTATGATTTCCTCTCTTCTCTCCCGGACGCACGCACTCAGGCCGTTCAGTGGGAGCAGGCCGCCGCCATTCGCGTGGATCTTGAGGCGCTCGTCAAGGCGCGCGAGGCCGACAATGCCGAAAAGGAGGCCGAACGGCGTGCGCTCCGAAGCGCGGTCGCCCAAGCGCAACGCGGCGAGGACCCCGTCAAAGGCCTTCTCGCCATCTTGCCGCTTTTCGACGAGTACGCCGCTTGCGACGCCTTGCCGGAGGCCAAAACCGCCTTTGATGGGTTGGTCGTCACCGAACGGAACCGCCGCAAGTTGTTGGCCGATGGGTTCAATGATCGACTTGCCGTCATCGAATCCATCGACGATCCGACCGCCAAGATCGCCGCCATCGACGCCATGCTTGCCGATTGGCCGGAGGTCACGTTGCCCACCGCGCTTGCCGACTATGCCAAGGCCAATCGTGATGCCGCGCTTGGTCGTTTGGTCTCCGACAAGACGTTCGACCGCATCCGGACTCGGGCCGAGGGGATTCGGGCGGCCGCCGCCGCCGCACAGGCTGAGGAGGAGACCGGCCCCGCTTGGTGGGTTTGGGCCGCATGTGGCCTCGGCGGCCTGATCGTTGTCTACGGCCTGTACGCGATGATTTCCGGTGCCCTTGCCGCGCGCGCCGAGGCAGCCCGGAAAGCAAAGGAACGCGCGGCCATTGACAGCATCCGCAACACCTTCGCCCACCGCAGGCGTCATTGAGATGAGCCTTCGCGCTTGGTTCGAGTTGCTCCGCCTGCCCAATCTGCTCACCGTCCCCGGCGACGTGCTCGTTGGGGGGGCGATCGTCGCGTGGGTGTTTCGGGAGGGGACGCGGGACTGTGCCCATTGGCCATCCGTCGTTCTGACAATCGCCGGGTCTCTCTTGCTTTATGCCGCCGGTCTGTTGCTCAACGATTGGTTTGACGCCGCGGTGGATGCCCGGGAGCGCCCTTCGCGACCGATCCCTTCGGGACGTGTCCGCGAGGGTGCCGTGCTTGCGGTTGGGGTGTCTTGTCTGATCGCCGGTGCGGCGCTCCCAGGGCCGAACGGCTGGCTGGTCTCCGTTCCCCTTGCCGCGGCCATCCTGTTCTATGACGCTTTCGCCAAGAATGTCCCGGTTCTTGGCGTCGTGGTCATGGGGCTTTGCCGTGCGCTCAATGTGCTTCTCGGCGCGTTCGCCTTGGCGGGTCTCATGGTATTGGGCAAGCCCGCCTTCGTGGTTTTGCTCATGGCCTCGGGGTTCGCGTGGGTCTACACGGTGTTGCTCTCCGTTGTCGCCCATGATGAGGCCGCGCCGGATGCCGAGCCGAGCGTGTGGCTTCGCTGGTCGCCGTTTGTGCTTGTCGCCGCGCTTGCCGGCTTGTTCTGGGGGATGGGCGCGGATACGTTTTCCGTCGTCGTGCCGTTGGTCGCCGCCGTGCTTTTGGTTCCGGTTTTGCGCGTGCGTGGCGATGTGTCTGCGCTTGTCTCCGGCCTTATCCGCCACATGATTGTCCTGCAAGGCGTTTGGATGGTCCCGTTCCTTCCGACGGTCGCGTCACGGCTTGTCGCCCTCGCGCTTGTTGCGGCCGCCTATGGGGTGGCCCGTCTGGCCGCGCGCGTCGCCTCCGGGTCATAAAATCATCGCCGTTGCGGGTGTGTGTGCCCTGTCAGTCGATGGAGAAGGCGAAGTCGTCCAAATCATCGAGGGTCGGCGGCGGTTCGTCCGTGAAGCGGAGATCCGCGGCGCGTTGCACGGTGTCGGCGACGAGGCGTTTGCGTGTGTCGAGTGGGCCGTCGAGCCATGCGCAATCACCGCGCTGACGACCGAGGAGCGCGTGCCGCCGTTCCGCGGAAAGCGCGGCCACGGGAATCTCCAGGCGGCGTGACGCGCCATCCCCCATGCAGACGCGGCAGGTGAGAACGCCCTTGGCCTTGTCCATCGGGCCGGTCAGACGAAGGAAATCGGGATGGCCGAACCCCTCGGCCTCCGGCCCTCCCGGGCGACCGAGCGCGAGAAGCGCGAACTTCACGTCGCTGACGGTTCGGCGGATTTTGCGCGAGAGCAGGATGAGCGGGCGTGCGGGCCGGAAACGGCGCACGTCGTGGCACACGCCGTCCCGCGCGGGAAAGAGCGGGCACGGGGCGCGGTGGGGGCATGGGGCGTAAATCGGGCAGTCCGCCAACTCGCGCGCGAGTGCGTGGAGCCGCGGTGCGTTGGCGCGGTCGGCCGGTTCCAGGATGAGCAGGAAGGCGGGTGCGTCCGGGGTGAGGGCGTCAACCCAACGGCGGAGCGCGGCCTCGGCCGCGATGGGGTCGGGGAATGCCTCGTTGAAAGCGAAGGAGACGACGATCAGGTCGTAGGCCTGCCTCTCCGGGACGAAGGCGCGCAGATCCGCACGTTGCGTCCGCACGCCGGGGATCAATTCCGTCACGGCCTGAAGCGCGGCCGCAGACCAATCGACGCACGTCGGGGCGAGGGTGCGCGGGGCCAGGCAATCGCGTGCGGCGAGCGTGGCGGAGCCGAGCCCGCACCCGAGGTCAAGCACGCGCAACGGACGGCCCTCCGGGAAGGCGGGGAGACGGGCGAGGATGCCGGTGAGCGCGGCCGCGACGCGCGCGTAGGTCTGCGGCGCGAAAGTGAGCGCATAGGCGGTGAGCGCGTCGGCGGCATCGAGATAGGAATGGAAAGCCGCCGGGCGGCCGTCGGTGAAGGCTTGGGTGAGCTGGGCGGCGATGGGCTCCAAGCGCGGGAGGTCGCGGAGCGGGCAACGGGCAAGCCCCCATGCCTCCAAACGGGCGAGACCGGGAGCGGTCGGTTCGTCACAACGTGTCATAGAGATCCTCCGCGTCTTCCGGCGGTGGGGATTCCCAAGCCTCGGTCGGTTGCGCGGGCGGTGGCGGCTCGGGGCTTGGCACGGGCTCGTCCGCCTCTTCCCGCCGACGTGGCTGGGGCGGGGGAGGGGGCGTGGACAAACTTGGGGAGAGCGCGTCCATGTAAGGCGCCGCGGCCTCCCACGGGAGCGCTTGCAGCCGTTTCCGCGATTGGGTGAGGGCGAGCGCCTCGACGGAATTGGGGTCGAGGTCGCGGGCGCGACGCGAGAACTCCCGGAGCCAGTAGGCGCGGACGACGTCGCGGGCATAGGAGAGCGGGGTGATCTCATCGCCGCCGGCGGTGATGCGGTCGGGTTCGGCGAAAAGACGTGCCAGGAATGCGTTGAAGTCCTCGTCCTCGGGCGGGGGGCTGAGCGTCTGCGCACGATGGATCGAGGCATCCGTGGCGAGTGTGTAGAGCTTGGCCGCGAAAGGGTTGTGGACGAAGGAGGGGGGGAGATGCCGAAGCAGGCAGTCCATGATCTCCGGTTCGTGGAAATGGTGCGCCAAAAGCTCGCAAAGTGCGCCGGCGAGGTTTTTGGAGGCATCCAACTCCGCGAGTGGCGGGGCCGCTGGCGGCTCGACGAAATCCTCGGGATAGTCGACCTGCGTGTCCTCGTCGGCCCAGGCCTCGGCCGCGAGGTCTGGGGAGATGGGCGCGGCGACTTCTTGGTCGGGGGCCGGGCGTTCGGCCGCCTCTTGCCGCGCACGGAACTCGGCACGCCGGCGCTCGGCCTCCGCGGCGTCGGCGCGAAGGCTTTCCAAGTCGGCCATCAGCGTTTCCGCCGGCAGGTTCAGCGCGGTCGCGGCGTCTTGCAGGAAGCGCGCGGTGAGGACTGGCTCGGGGCAGTCGATCACGGTGGCGACGACGGCTTTGGCGATGCGCATGGTGGCATCCATGGCGTCAGGCGTCGCCTCCTGTTCCCTAAGACGCCGCACCAGATAGGGGGCGGGATCCTCGGCGGCGTCGAGGCAGACACGGAAGGCTTCCGCGCCCTTCGTGCGCAGCAAGGAGTCCGGGTCTTCGCCAGGTGGCAGCGAGACAAGCCGGACGGGGATTCCCGCGGCGAGGAAGAGCCCCAGGGTGCGGATCGCGGCTTTGACCCCCGCGGCGTCGCCATCGAAGACCAAATCGGCCGTGTCCGCGCACTTGCCCAGAAGCCGCACGTGCTCGGCGGTGAAGGCGGTGCCCTGCGAGGCGACGGCGGTCGGGAATCCGCAGAGATGGCAGCGGATGACGTCGATCTGGCCTTCGCAGACGATGGCACGGCGGGGGACGGACTTGGCGATGTTGGGGCGGGCGAGGTGAAAGGCGTAGAGCGTCGAGGCCTTCTTGAAGATGTCGGTCTCCGGGCTATTCACGTATTTCCCGGTGTGCTTGGATTCGCGCAGAAGCCGGCAGGAAAAGGCGATGACGCGCCCCTGCGGGTCGCAGATCGGAAAGGTGATCCGCCCATGGAAACGGTCATAATAGCCATCGCCAGGGGTGCGGGGCGGGGCGAGCGTTCCGGCGGCGACAAGCTCGTCGGGCTCGAAGCCGTGATGTTTTGCCCACGCGATGAGCGCGTCGCGGCGGTCGGGCGCATACCCGATGCCGAAGCGTTCGGCTTCTGGCCCGAGGAGGTCGCGAGCACGTAGATAATCGCGGGCTGGTTGCGCCTCGCGCGTCCGCTCCAGACAGCGGCGATAAAAGGCGGCAAGTTCCTGATTGATCTGGTAGAGCCGGGCGCGGAGACGGGCCTGTGGGTCGAAACGCTCCGTCAGCGTCACCCCGGTGCGTTCGGCCAGCTTGCGGACCGCCTCCGGAAAGGTGATGCCCTCGAACTTCTGCACGAACGTGATGGCGTCGCCGGACTCGCCACACCCGAAGCATTTGTAAAAGCCACGCTCCGTGTTGATGTTGAACGAGGGGGTTTTCTCTTTGTGGAATGGGCAGCACGCCTTGGCCGAGCTCCCCACCCGACGGACATCCACGCCGTATTCGGCGATCAGCTCGGCCAGGTCGATCCGCGACTTGATCTCCGCGAGCGCGTTGGCGTCAATGCCTGGCATGGGAGGGGGTGACGCCCGATTCCTGCGCGTCTTCCGAATGGAGGGTGAAACGGTTGGCCCAGAAGGCGCGCGCGGCGGTCGCCACGGGGTGACGCTCCGCGCCGAGCGCGAGCCCATGGGCCCGGTCGGCCGCCATGCCCCACAACCCCGCCACGACGCTCGCCAACAGAATGACCTTCGCCGCGCCCACGACCGCGCCGAAGATCGCGTCAAACGGTTGCGGGATGATAAGCGCGCCGACGTGCTTGGCGAGTTTCGCCACGATGAGGAAAACAATCATCGCGCCGACGGCGATCGCCAACGCGGCGTAGAAGGCCGCCGCTCCGGCCTCGACCCCGGGAACCAAACGGGTGAGCGCGGCGCGTGCCGGCGCGTAGCCGAACCAGAGAATCCCGCCCCCCGCGACCAGGCCGACCAAGGGCGCCATCTCGCCGGAAAGCCCACGCCACGCCCCACGCAACGCGGACAACGCCACGAAAATCAGCAAGACCGTCCCGAGCGTGTCCATCACGGCGTCCCGAGGATTTCCTCGTCGGTCAGGTAACAGGCGGGGTCTTCCCCCCAGACGTCCCCGGTGGCGGCCTCACCGCGCGCACGGAAGTTGCCCCCGCAGATCGACAGGAACCGGCACGCCCGGCAACGCCCCGTGACGTGCGCCGGCTTGTCACGGAGCCACGCCAAGAGCGAATCGGCCGGAGGGTTGCCCCAAATCTCGCCGAAGGGTTTGTCCCGGACGTTCCCCAAGGGTTTGTCGCGCCAGAACTGGTCGGGATAGACCGTGCCGTCCCACGAGACGCACGAGAGTCCGTTGCCCGAGGAGTTCCCGCCGTTCATGCGCAGCAACGCCAGCACGTCCTCCGCGCGCGGGTTGCCCTCGCGCACCATGCGCAGCCACAGATAGGGCGCGTCGGCGTGGTTGTCCACCGTCAGCACCTCCAAGGGGTGCCCGGCGTCGAACGAGGCCTTCGTCTCGTCGATGATGCGGTCCACCGCCGCGCGGGTCTCCGCGTGCGACAGATCGTCGGCGCGCAGGTTGGCCCCGCGCCCGGAATAGACCAGATGATACAGGCAGATGCGTGGGATGCGCTCCTCCCGCATGAGGCGGAAGATCGCCGGGATCTCCCGGACGTTCGCCCGGGTGAGCGTGACGCGGAGCCCGACCTTCACGCCGGCGTCACGGCAGGCACGGATGGCGGCGAGCGAACGGTCGTATGCGCCGGGCACACCCCGGAAGGCGTCATGCGTCTCACGCACGCCGTCGATGCTGATGCCCACGTAGCTCGCGCCGAGCGCCTTGATTTTGTCCGCGAGCGCGGGGGTGATGAGGGTGCCGTTGGTGGAGAAGACGACCCGTCGGCCCCGCTCGCGGGCATGCGCGGCGAGCTCAAGCAGATCCGGGCGCATGAAAGGCTCCCCGCCCGAGAAAAGGATCACCGGGCACCCGAAATCCGCGACCCCATCGATGGCGCGGTGGCATTCCGCGGTCGTCAGTTCCTTCGCGGGATCCGGCTCGCCCGCGGCGTAACAATGCTTGCAGCGCAAATTGCAGCGCTGGGTGACGTTCCACACGACAATCGGCTTCTTGTCCTGCGAGAACTGGAGCAAATGACTGGGCAGGTCGGCGCTGCGCCGACCGTAACGCAACGGATCCGAGGCTTCGGCCTGGCCGAGATAGAGTTTGGAAATCCCGATCATGGCTCACTCCTCAGGCAGACTGTCGACCCACTTGCGGTAACTTGCCGGCGCCTTCGGGTCAAGCGCCAGATAATACTCCCCCCACACCCGCGCGTCTGACAGTTTGCGTTGCGCGGTGAGGATCCGCATCATCAGGTCGGCGATGAACCGGTTGCGCGGCTGGGCCGTGAGCAAGGGCCGCAGATAAGCCACGGCATCGCCGTAGCGCTTCGCGTCATAGGCCAACTGCGCGGCCTCGGCGTGAGCGTCCGTCGAGCCCGGGCGCAACACCAACGCCGCGTCATACGCCTTCAGCGCGGCGTCTCGGTGGCTGTTCTGCGCGCACGTGCGTCCCAATTCCAAGGCCGCCTCATAGCTCGAGGGATCGGCCTGCGCGGCCTTCCGCGCGTAGGTCTCCGCGCTTCGCCAGCGCTTTTTCGCCTTGGCGTCCCGCGCCAGGCGCAGGTTCTCCGCGCACGTCTTCGCGTCGCCGCCGCTTGGGGGGACCTGCCGCAGACGCGCCAAATTCGCCTCCAAACGCGTCACCCAATCCCGGCACTTTCGCGCCTCGCGCGAGTCCTTTGGCAGGAGCCGCTCCGCCTGCCGGAAGTAGTCCAGCGCCGCTTGGCGCATCCGCAACGGCTCACGCACGCACAGATTGCCGAGGTTATACAGCGTCGTCGCGTCCGTCGGCCGCTCATTCGCCGCCGCCAGCAGAAGCGCCAAAGCCCCATCCGCACGCCCCTGGTCTGCATAGATCCGTGCCAACCGTGACCGCGCGCGCAACCGCACCTGCGCGTCCTTCGCCTGCGCGAGCGCGCGATACAGCCGCGCCGCCCCCGGCAAATCCTTTTCCGCCTCGGCCACCATGCCCAGCAACTCGCGCGTCAGCTCCGCCTGGGGCCCCACGCCATCCAAGGCCAAAGCCTTCTCCGCGGAACGCTTCGCGTATTCCGTGTCCTGCGCGCGGAGCGCCGCCAACGCCAGATTCGCGTACGTCACGGCGTTCTCGCCGTACACCTGCAAAAGCCGCTCATACGCCGCGATGGCCTTCGCGTAATCACCCTGCGCGTAAGCCTCCTCCGCCCGGACGGACAGCCGCTCAGGCGTCTCCGGCGAACAGCCGGCCACGGACAGCGCCGCCACCAACAAAATCGCAACAACTCTCATGCCGGCAAGTATACCAAAACGCACGCGTCGCGGCACCTTGGCGAACAAGAAAAACGCCCCCTTCGGGAATGCCGTCCTATCTGGGCGGCGCCCCGGCGGCACACGCGGGGCGAATGGGTGGAAACAAAAAAACCAGGGGTCAAAATGGGTGGCTTTTGGTATCGGATGTGCGCACAAACGACCCGCCTAAACCCATTTCGCCCCTGGGGTCGGGGCGGGGGCATATGGCGCGCGTGGGTGGGGTGGGGTGGATGCGCGCCTGTGTGGGGGGAAGCCCTCTTCGTCCCGACATCGCGTAAGATATCAAAACCCCCGCTCGCGTGTCAATAGCTTTCTCTGTGAATCGTCCACAATGAGAAAAAGCCCCGGGCGCGATGCGCTCCGGGGCGTGATGTGTGTCGTGTGAAGCGTCAGGGCGTGGGGGTCGAGACGCGCACGCGCAGGGTCTGCGCCGTGCCCAACGCGTCCGCCGGGACCGTCACCGTCGCCGAGGCTCCGGGATTCTCCCCGATGGCCGTCGAGGCCAGCGGCTCGCCGTCCGCGCCTAGGACGGCGACGGTCGTGCCCGCACGGAAGGTGCCGCCCCGCAGCACCACCGTCACCGCGACGCCGTCCGCCGCCGGGGCCAACTCCGCGATGCCGAACTCATAGGCCAGCGCCACCGTCCCCGCGCCGTTCTCGCCCGCCGTCACCGTGGGCTCCAGCGCGAAGCACGCCAGCGCGGCCGCCGCGACCGACTCGGGGTCATCCGTCACGGCCTGCCCGCCCGTCGTCACCTGCAGCGTCACCGCGCCGTAGACGCCCGCCTCGGCCAACGCCGCGCGCGCCTCGTCGGCAAGGGCCTCCGGCACCCAGGCCGGCGCCGCCACGTTGTGGAAGACAATCCGCTGCTGGTTCGTCACCCGCTCCGGAGCGACGGCCCAGGCCTCGCCCGTCGGCGAGACGATGGAGACCTCGCCGCCCGCGGGCAGCGTCACGCCATTGCCCGCCACGATGAGGGAGAGCGAACCCGCCGCCTGCTCGGTCTCCGTGGCGGTCATCTTGAGATGGGCCGGGAACGTGGCGTAGGTCGTCTCGCCATCCGTGAAGGCCGCGACCTGAGGCCGCAACGTCCCCAACACGACCGTCCCCGCGCCGGAGATGGGATACTGACCGCCGACGCAACCATCCGCGAAGGTCAGTATGGCGCCTTCGTTGACGATGAACGCCAAGCCAGCCAACGGGCTCTTGACGACTTGCACCGCAAACGACCCGGACCGCACCGTGAAGACGCCCGTCGCGCCGCCCAGATTGGTGATTCGGTTGCCTTCACCCTCATTGACGACCCGCGTGCCGGAGGTGCAATGGAAGACGCTTCCGTAATCCCCCTCTTCCACGATGCCGGTGAGGGTAATGTCATTGCCGGTGAGCGTCACCGCGCCGCCAAGCGACCCGATATTCTCCAACGTCACGTGACTGCCGGAGACCTTCAAGCCACCGTCGAAATTGGCCTTGTCCATGTTGAGCGTGATGGGCGCACTTTCCGTGCCGGAGGGCAGGAACTCAAGCAAGCCCGCCAAATCCATGTAGGCAAACCCCGTGAAATCCGCCTTGTTCACGCGCAAGGTCGTCCCTGCGGGGAGGCTCCACGGGGTTTGGAGCGAGATGCCGGAAAAGCCCGCCGAAACCGTCAAGGTCGCGCCCTCTGTCAAGGTCACGCTTCGTGGAATGCCGGTCTGCGCATCCATGGTGGCCAGCGTCACGTCGCCGCGCACGAGGATGGTGGTCATGCCCGAGAGCGCGGTGTCGAGCGTCACGGTGATGGGGGCGGAGGTGCCGTCAAGGATGGCCGCGCCCGTGGCGGGGGCCGTTTCGCCCGTCAGTTGGGTCCACTTCCCCGTATCGCTCCAAGAGCCGGTTTGGGACAAAGTCGGCAACGCCACATCCCACGACAGCGTCAGTGTGCCGTCCGCGACCTCCGGTGTGACGGCCTCCGTGACATCCGCCACCGTGAAGGTCGCACCTGTCGGCGTAGCCGTCATCGACGTTGGGAAGACAATCTCCCCGATGGCTTTCTCACCGGTCTTCGGCGTCACGCGAAGCGTTGCGTCCGCCCCGACAGAGAGGCTCGGGCGGCTCATCCCAAGCGTCACGTCTGCATTCGCGTCCACAATGAGTTCGCCTGTATACGCGTCGGTGATTGCGGCATCGATAGAGGGCGCGGTGAAAAGCACAGTCCCGCGTGCCGTGACGGTTGCGTTCCCGGAAAACAGCGGGGTCTTCGCTGATGCTCGCAGTTCCAAGCGATTCCCGTCGAGGGCCTCGACCGTTATGGGGACGCCATTCAATGCTATCCCGGACGCGACCGCGATCACAACGCTTTCCGCGCCGGCGCGGATTGTCCCTCCATCGGCCGTGAATGTCAGATTGGAGATGAGCGAAACCGTGGAAGCTGGGGCGAATGTGCCGTTCGTGGCCAACCGTATCGATCCTTTGGCGTTTTGGCTATTCTGATCGTAATAGGTGGCACGGACGGTTCTGGCGGCGAGCATGGCCGCACCGGTACCTCCGCCAACCGTCACCGAGCCGCCACCGCTCACGCCGACGCCGCCCGCGGCATCCATCGCCGTGAGCGTGCCTCCGGCGACGGTATAGCTTCCCGTATGCACTTGGAAGGCATACCACACCGGTTGCGTGGGATAGCCAGGCATCGGCGTGTATGTCTCGCTGGTGCCGTTGACGGTGATGTCGGCGTTTTGGGTGACGGCGACGTTGCCGGAGACGAGCATCCGCCCGGCGACGGTGAGGGCGCCGCCCGCCTGCGTGTCGATGGCGAGGGTGGCGGTGTTTTCCCCGAGGGTCTCGATGGTGAGGGAGGCGACCTCGGCGGCGACGTCGAGGATGACCCGTTCCGCCCTGGAGGCGGCAGGCTCGAAGAAGACGTCGCTTCCCGCGGTCGGGACGATCAGGGAGAGCCAGTTGCCCCGGTCGGACCACAGGTGGTTGCCCGTGGCGTCCACCCACAGGAATTTGGCCGCGAGCGTGCCGGCCTCCTCGTCGAGCGTCAGCCACACGGGCATCCCGCCGACGAGCGTCCCGCCGAGCGAGCCGGAGAGGGTGGCGGCGATTTGCCCGGAGGTGAAGCCCGCGGGTAGGCGCACCACCGTGCCGTCGTTCACTGCCAACGCGCCGCCGAAGGGCACGCCCGCGGTGAGGTCGCACGCCGTGAGGTCGATGATCGCGTCCGCGGGGAGCGTCACGTCGCCCGTGACGGTCGCGCCCCGCTCGAAGACGACGAGGATCGGATCCGTTTCGCTCAGCCCCGCGACGAGGTCGGCCCACGCTTGCTCCCCGCTCACCGTGATCAGATGCCGCTCCACGATCTGCACCGCCGCAAGCCCGCCGCGGGGTTGGTTATTGGTCGAGACGGTTCCTTTTGGCGTGTACCCGCCGAGCAAGGCCAAGGTCGCGGCGGTTTGCCCGTTCACGCGTAACGCGTTGTGCCCCAGCGCAGCCTCGGTTTCCCCGATATGGCCTTGCCCAAAGGCCAGGTCGGGGTCGGTTTGGTT
Source organism: uncultured Kiritimatiellota bacterium (assembly GCA_944389565.1). Lineage (GTDB taxonomy): Bacteria > Verrucomicrobiota > Kiritimatiellia > RFP12 > DVOR01 > Spyradenecus. The sequence continues at coordinate 19,911 of CALXMV010000022.1, read as the reverse complement.
CGCGACGGGGAAGGCGGTCGTCCCGAAATTCTCCAAATCGCACGAATAAGCCTGGCCATTGACGGAGATGGGCCAGAAGGCGTTGCCACTGTCCGTCCCGTAATACACGATGACGTCATAGGCCGCGAACGGGATGTTGGCGATGGAGGCGGAGGCGCCGTACGGATAGGAGTCGTCGTTGCTCCCATCGGCCAGATACCCGCGCAGGAAGGGGGCGACATCCCCGCTCGTCCCATACCGCCACGTCGCGGACGCGGCATAGGTCACGGAGGTCGCGTCTGTGTTTGCGGTGCCGAAAACGCCGGTTACGGTGATATTTGAGCCGTTCGCGCCTCCCAAGTTTTGCCAGGCCGAACCGGGGACGGGCACAAGGCCATAGGTTCCATCCTGCGGCACGCTCTCCTCGTTACTTCCGAAGTTGAGGCTGATGACGGCGGGGGGCGTGGGGTCGATGATCTCGCCGGTGCAGACGATCTGGAAGGCGGCGATGTTGCCGCGGTTGGTGAGCGCGGAGTTGGTGTCGCCTTCGGTCTCGCGCTGTTGCTTGCTGCCTTGGATGGTGAGATTCCCGGAGAGGCCGGCGATGCGCAGGGCGTTGGTGCCATAGGCGGCCGTCGCGGCGCGCGTGGCGCCGAAGAGGGCGTCCGCATCTTCCGTCGCGACCGTGGCGGCGGCGGCGTCCCAGGTGTAGCGCGTGCCATTGACGGTGACGGGGAGGAACTGCCTGTCTGCCGTGTCCGTGGCGTAATAGACGATCACGTCGTAGCGCGAGAAGGGGATTTCGGAGACGGCGATGGTCGCGCCGCCGATGCCGTCATGGTCGTTGTCGCCCAGGAAGGTCTTCAGGAAGGGATCCGTCACGCCATCGGCATACGACCAGGTGCCGTTCGCCGCGTAGGTCAGCTTCGCGGTGGCGTCGACGCCGCTGCCTTTGAGCGTGATGTCCGTGCCCCTTGCCTCCTCGCAGTTGTTCCAGTCCGAGCCCGCCACGGGGTGCAGCCCGAACGGCGTCGCCTCGTCCGGCACCGGCGCGGAGACGGTCATGCCGCCGTCCGCCCCGCCCTTCGCGAAGTTCACGCTGAACGCCGGCGGCGTGGTGTCCACGATCTGGAACCCGCAGAGACCGCCACGGGCCTCCCAAGACTGTTGGTGTTGCTGGCAGGTGTCGATGGTGACATCCCCGGAGAGGCCCGCGATACGCATGACGTCGTTGCCGTAAGTGCCGGTGGTGTCGGCGCCCGCGATGAGCGCGCTGACGTTGGTCTGCCAGTTTGCGGGGCGGTCGCCGGTGACGGCCGTCGCGGCGGTCCCGGTTTCCTGGCCGGTGTAAACGTAATAAGTAACGTTCCCCTCCGCGTCGGTGACGGTCGCGGGCGCCCACTTCTTGTTCCCGTTGTCCGTGGCCAGATAGAGGATGACGTCGTATTGGGCGTAGGGGATGCCCTTCAGTTTCAGCTCGGGGGTGTCCGCGTTCTCGCTGGCGTCGCAATACCCGCGCCCCATCCAACCCAGGCGTTCATCGCGCTTGGTGAGCGCATCACCCGTCACGAGATCCGTTAAATACCACCGTCCGCCGAGCGAGACCTCGAAGGTCGCGGAGGTCGTCACGCCAAAATTATCCTTTGGATTGTTAAGCGTTACGGTATTTTTGCTTGGCTCGACTTCGTTCCAATTGGCATTGGCCACGGGGTAAAGGCCTGAGGTTCCTTCCTTGCCTGTGATGCTGTCTAGCGCAACACCCCCAGATTTCCCTCCTCGCACATTGACGCTGATGACGCTACCTCCGATACCCCCCCCCCGTAGACTGGGCAAGGCCGAGCGCGGGGCAGAGCGTCATGGCCGCCGCGGCAATCACACACATGAGTCGTCTCATCGTTTATCCTTTCCTACCCGAGGGTGGGGGTATCCCATCCTCGATGACATTATATTAGCACGCGACGGGCGGGGGCGCAAGCGGAAAGTGGGCGGGATGGGGTCGGGGTGGTGTGGGGGCGGGCGTTCCCTCCCGACTTTTGGGTCGGCCCCCTTAGGGTTTCGCCCCAAACCCTCCCGACTTTGCCACCAAACCCTCCCGACTCTCGCCCCGAACCCTCCCGACCCTCGGGCCAGACCCCTTAGGGTTTCGCCCCAAACCCTCCCGACTTTGCCCCCAAACCCTCCCGACTTTCGGGTTTGCCCCCTTGGGGTTTGTGGGCGGTCGGTCATGTACGCGGTGGCTTGATTTGTGGTAAAATGGGTGCGCTTTTGTTCACCTTGGAAGGGAGTCGCTATGGGCGGTTTTTTCGGCGTCGTCGCGCAGCAAGGGTGCGTTCCGGACGTGTTTTTCGGGACGGATTACCATTCGCACATGGGGACGGTGCGCGGCGGGCTGGTGGTTTACGCGGGGAACGCGTTCCACCGCTCGATCCATAACATCCAGAACTCCCAGTTCCGGGCGCGTTTCGAGGGAGCGGCGAAGCGGTTTTCGGGGCTGAACCCGAATTACGCGATCGGGGTGATTAGCGATCAGGACGACCAGCCGATTCTGGTGCGGTCGCATCTGGGGATGTTCGCGTTGGCGTTCGTGGGGTTGGTGACGAACCTGCAGGAGATCGTGGAGGAGTTGGTGCGCGATCGGCGCACGCATTTCTGCGAGCTGGGGAAGGACAGCGCGATCAACACGCTGGAGGTGCTGGCGATGCTGATTGGGTCGTGGGATTCCTTCGAGGAGGGGCTGGCCTACGCGCAGAGCCGGGTGGAGGGGTCGTGCTCGTTGCTTTTGCTTTCCGAGCGGGGGGTGCTTTACGCGGCGCGGGATCGCTTCGGGCGCACGCCGATCGTGCTGGGCGAGAAGGCGGACGGGGCGCACGCGGTGACGATGGAGACGGCGGCGTTCCCGAATCTGGGCTATCGGCGGACGCGGGATCTGCGGGCGGGGGAGATTGTGGCGATCTCGCTCGACGGGGTGCGGACGGTGGCGGAGGGGCGTGAGGAGTCGGCCATCTGCGCGTTTCTCTATGTGTATTACGGTTACCCGGCGAGCACGTATGAGGGGGTGGGGGTGGAGCGGACGCGCTATCGGAGCGGGGCGTATCTCTCCCAGCAGGCGCCGGTGGAGGCCGACCATGTGGCGGGGATCCCGGATTCGGGCGTGGCGCACGCGTTGGGCTATGCGTTCAAGAGCGGGATCCGCTACGCGCGGCCGTTCGTGAAGTACACGCCCACCTGGCCGCGTAGTTTCATGCCGCCGGATCAGAGCCTGCGCCAGAAGATCGCGAACATGAAGCTCCTGCCGGTGCCCGAGCTCATCGAGGGGAAGCGCCTGATTTTCTGCGACGATTCGATCGTGCGCGGCACGCAGTTGCGCAACCAGGTGGGGCGGCTCTACGAGGCCGGCGCCAAGGAGGTCCATGTGCGCATCGCCTGCCCGCCGCTGCTCTACAAGTGCAAGTTCCTGACCTTCTCGCGGACGGAGAGCGTGATGGACCTGATCACGCGGCGCGTGATCTTGGAGCTGGACGGGCCGGACGCGGACATCCGCGCCTATCGCGACCCGGACGGCGCGCCCTACAAGCGGATGGTCGAGGAGATCCGCCGCCGCCTGGGGATGACGACGCTGGCGTTCCAACGGGTGGAGGACGTGACGCGGGCCATCGGCATCGGGCCCAGAATCTGCACGTATTGCTGGACGGGTGAGGATCTCTCGCTGGATGGGCATGGCGGGTGCAAGGGCAATTGCGCCTGTTGCGGGGATCGGTGCGCGATGGAGCGGCACTGATGGCGCGCAACCGCGTGAGGCTCGTCGAGCGGTTGGAGAGCTACGTCATCCCGCTGATCCAGCAGGAAGGCGCGGATCGGAGAGTCACGGGCTTCTGGCCGAAGGCGCTCCTGGCGCTGCTCAAGGGGATCTCGCGCATCTACGGGGCGATCGTCTGGCTGCGGATGTGGTTTTTCCGCATCGGCGTGTTGCGGCGGTGGCCGCTGGGCTGCCAGGTGATCAGCGTGGGCAACGTGACGGCCGGCGGCACGGGCAAGACGCCCGTGGTGGAGATCTTCGCGCGGGAGCTCACGCGCCAGGGGCGCAAGGTGGCGATCCTCTCGCGCGGGTATCGGCGCAAGGAGAAGCCCTTCCTGCAACGGGTCTTCTCGGACACGATCGAGCCGCCGCTGGTCGTCAGCGACGGGCGGCGCGTGCTGCTCGATTCCGAGACGGGCGGCGACGAGCCGTACATGCTGGCGAGCAACCTGCCGGGCGTGGTGGTGCTGGTCGACCGCAACCGCGTGAAGTCCGGCCGCTACGCCATCCGCAAGTTCGGGTGCGACACGCTCGTGCTCGACGACGGCTTCCAGTATCAGCGGCTCAAGCATTCGCACGACATCGTGCTCGTGGACAAGACGAACCCGTTCGGGAACGGCAACCTGCTGCCGCGCGGCGTGTTGCGTGAGGGCATCCAGAACCTGCGCCGCGCGGACTTCATCTTCATCACCAAGAGCGACGGCGACTCCGAGGCGCTCCGCGCCAGGATCCGCAAGCTGAACCACCATGCCGAGATCATCGAGTGCCGCCACGCGCCCAAACGCCTCAAGAACGTCTACGGCAAGACGAACCGCGACCTCACGTGGCTCGCGGGGAAGAAGGTGCTCGCGCTCTCGGGCATCGCCGTGCCGCAGAGTTTCGAGGCCTTCCTGCGCGGCTACGGCGCCGAACTCGCCGAGTGCGTCCGTTACGCCGACCACCACCGTTACGCCACGCAGGAGGTCATCAACGTGGTCAACCGCGCGGCCGACCTGGGGTGCGACGCGGTCGTCACCACCGAGAAGGACGCCGTGCGCTTCCCGCGCCTGGCCTCCGTGGCCGTGCCGGTCTATTACCTGCGCATCGAGATCGAGATCCTGCGCGGCGCGGAGAACTTCCACGACGCGGTGGCGCACATCTGCTTCAAGCCCTTCAAGAGGCACCCCGATGCCGAGTGAGGCGCGCCCGTGAGCCTCTTGGGCAAGGTGGGGGTGGTCAGCGGGATGACCGCCGTCAGCCGGGTCTTCGGGCTGGCGCGGGAGATCCTGATGGCGCATTTCTTCGGCACGGGCACGATCCAGAGCGCGTTCGTCATCGCCTTCCGCATCCCGAACCTGTTCCGGCGGCTTTTCGGCGAGGGGGCGCTGGGGGCGGCGTTCGTGCCGGTCTTCGCCGAGATCGAGCGGCGGGAGGGGCGCGAGCGGGCGCAACTGTTCCTCGCGCGGATCCTGGGGTTGCTGGTTTGCGTGCTGGCCTTGTTGATCGGGGTCGGCGTGGCGGTCACCTACGCCGTGCAGTGGGGCGTGGCGCCGGACTCGCGGTGGGCCGAGGCCATGCCGCTGACGCGGATCATGCTGCCCTACGCGCTGCTCATCTGCGTGGCGGCGATCCTCTCGGCCGCGCTCAACGTGCACGACCGCTTCGCCGTGCCGGCGCTCACGCCGGTGATCCTGAACGTCTTCTGGATCGCCGCGCTCGTCGGCGTCTGCCCCTTCCTGCCGGAGGAGGGGTTCTGGCGGATCGGGGCCGTCTGCTGGGGGATCCTCTTGGCGGGCGTGGCGCAGGTCTTCTTCCAGCTGCCGGAGTTGCGGCGGGTGGGCTATGGGCTGCGCCTGGCCTTCACGGGGTGGCGGGCCTCGCCGTACGTCCGTCAGGTGTTGTTGCAGATGGGGCCGGCGTCGCTGGGCATCGCCTTGGCGCAGATCAACATCTGCGTGGATGGGTGGCTGGCCTTTTACGGCGCGGAGTGGGCGCCCTCGGCGCTGGAATACGCCGACCGGATCATCTATCTGCCGCTTGGGCTCTTCGGGACCGCCTTCGCCACCGTCCTCCTGCCGACCTTCTCGCGCCAGGCGGCGGCGGACGACCGCGCCGCGCTCACCGCCACGCTCGACCGCTCCATGCGCAATCTGCTGGTCATCATGGCGCCGATGGCCTGCGGCCTCTTCGCCCTAGCCTCGCCGATCGTGGCCGTGCTGTACGAACGGGGCGCCTTCGACGCGCAGTCCACGGTCTGGACGGCGCGGGCGGTGGCCGCCTACGCGTTCGGGCTCATCGCCTTCTCCTCCGCGAAGACCGTCATCCCCGTCTTCTACGCGCACAAGGATCTCCGCACGCCGGTGACCGTGGCCTCGTGGTGTATCCTGGGCAATTTCGCGCTCAACCTGCTCTCCGTGCTTCTTCTGCCGGAGGGGTGGCGGCACGTGGGCATCGCGCTGAGCACGGTGCTGAACTCCTTCGCGAACACCGGCATCCTCCTGGCGATTCTCATCCGGCGCGGGTTCCGGCCGGATCTGCGCGGGCTGGCCTCGACCGCGTGGCGCACGTTGCTCGCGGCGGGGCTGATGGCCGTCGCCGCCCACGCGTGCCAGGCGTGGCTCGACGGGGTGGGGGTGTCGCGCTTCGTGGGGGTCCCCGTGGCGATCGCGGTGGGCGGGGCGCTCTATCTGCCGCTCGTCCGGCTCTTGGCGTCGACCGCCTTCCGCGAGGTGCTCGCCGACCTGCCGCTCCGCCGGCGCGGGCACCGCTAGGTCAGGCGCGGCGGAAGCGCCGGTCCAGCTCGCCGTAGGTGGTGAGGATCATCACGGGGCGGCCGCGGGGGGAGGCATAGGGCATGGCGCAACGGGCGAGGTCGGCCATCGCGGCCTCGGCCGCGCGGCGGTCGGGGATGCGCCAGGCGCGCGCGGCGGCTTGGGCGGCGGCGCGCGCGACGACCTCGCGGCGCCAGGGGTCGAGCCCTTTTTTGGGGCCGGGGCGGTCAAGCTCGGCGGCGATCTCGGCGAGGATCTCCTTGGGGGGGAGCTCGGCGAGCGCGACGGGCAGGGCGTCGATAAGGAAGGTGTCGGGGGCGAGCGGGGCGATGCCGAAACCGCATTGGGCGAGCTGCGGCGCGAACCGGGCGACGCGCTCGGCGTCGGCGGGGGGCAGATGGAGGGTCTCGGGGATGAGCAGGGGCTGGGAGGGGGGATTGCTGACGGCGGGGGCGAGGCGTTCGTAGAGGATGCGCTCCAGGGCGGCCTTGGCATCCACGGTGACATACCCTTGGTCGGTGACGACGAGCCAATAGCCATGGTCGAGCAGATCGACGACGCGATACCACTCCCATGGGAGCGAACCGGCCGGGGCGTCGGCGGGGAGCGGGGCGGGCGGCGGCGGGGGCGTGATCGGGGTGAGGGTGGGCGCGGGGGGTGGCGTCTCGACGAGCGGGTAGGGGATGGCGGCCGCCGCGGGGAGGTCGGCTTGGACGGGGCGCGGTGCCTGGGGGGTGGGGATGGGCGCGATGGGGGAGAGCGGGGGGACGCCGGGCAACGGCGCGCCGAGGGGCGGGGTCTCGGGCAGGGGGGCGCCGAGGGCGATCGCGAGCGCGGCCTGGATGGTGGAGACGAGCGCGGAGCCGTCGCGGAAGCGCACCTCCCGCTTCGCGGGGTGGACGTTCACGTCGACGAGCGCGGGTGGCAGGTCGATGAAGAGCAGGACGACGGGTTTGGCGTCGCGCGTGGGCCAGGCCTCGCGGATGGCGTATTGGATCTGGGGCGCGGTGGCGGGGCGGCGGTTGACGAAGACGTATTGCTCGGGGGTGCCGGCACGGGTGAAATCGGGCTTGGAGATGTAGCCGGTGAGGCGGATGGTGCCCTGGGCGTGGTCGATGGGGAGGAGGGCGTCGGCGATGGCCTCGCCGAGAAGGGCGCGGGCGCGGTCGGCCAGGGTGTCGCCCTCGGGCAGGGTCAGCGCGTCGCGCCCGTCGACGCGGAGACGGAAGGCGACGGCGGGATTGGCGAGGGCGATGGCGGTGAACGTCTGGCGGATGCGCGCGAGCTCGGTGGCGGGGGCGCGGAGGAACTTGCGGCGGGCGGGGACGTTGAAGAAGAGGTCGCGGACGGTGACGGTGGTGCCGACGGGGCGGGCGGCCTCGCCGACCCAGTCGAGCGCGCCGCCGACGACGGAAAGCGATGTGGCGGCGTCCTCCTCCGCGGGCCGCGTGAGGATGGCGAAGCGGGAGACGGAGGCGATGGAGGGGATGGCCTCGCCCCGGAAGCCGAAGGTGGCGATGTGGGCGATCTCCTCGGCGGTGGCGATCTTGCTGGTGGCCTGGCGTTCCAGGCAGGCGAGGGCGTCCTCGCGATCCATGCCGCAACCGTTGTCGGCGACCTCGATGGCCTTCGCGCCGCCGCCCTCGACGGCGAGTTCGATGCGGGTGGCGCCGGCGTCGAGGGCGTTCTCGATGAGTTCCTTGGCGACGGACGCCGGGCGTTCGACGACCTCGCCGGCGGCGATCTGGTTGGCCACGGTCTCGGGGAGGACGCGGATGGGGCGGCGCGCGGGGACGGCGTCAGGCATGGCTGGCCCCAGGGAGCCCGCCGAGGAAGGCGGCGATGCGCATACGCAACCCATGGGCGTCCAGCCCGCAGGCGGCGCGGAGCTCCCCCTCGGAACCTTGGGGGACGAACCGATCGGGCCAGCCGAGGACGAGGAGCGGGCCGGGCCAGACCTCGGCGACGGCCGAGCCGAAGCCGCCTTCCGCCGCGGCGTCCTCCAGCGTGATGACGGGGCGGCCCGGGGTGAGCGCGCGGAGGATGTCGGGGAGCGGTTTGACGCGCTCGACGGGTTCCAACGCGAGGCCGAGCGCACGGGCGACGGGTTCCGCCCAGAAGACCGTGGGCCCAAGCGCGAGGATGATGGGCGCCTGCGGCGTGGCGCCGGGAAGGCGCGGGGCGGGGCCCTCCGGCGCGGCCCCGCGCGGATAGCGGATGACGGTCGGCCCAGGGCAGGCAAACGCATGGTCGAGCGCCGCCTCCAGCCCCGGGCGCGTGGCGGGGGCGAGGATCGTGAGGTTGGGGAGGGCGCGGAGCATGGCCAGATCGTAGAGGCCATGGTGGGTGGGGCCGTCGGGGCCGACGACGCCCGCGCGGTCGAGGCAGAGGACGACGGGCAGGTTGGGGAGGCAGACGTCGTGCATGACGTTGTCGACGGCACGCTGGGCGAAGGTGGAGTAGAGGGCGACGACGGGGCGTAGGCCGGCGGCGGCGAGCCCCGCGGCGAAGGCGACGGCGTAGCCCTCGCAGATGCCGACGTCGTGCGCGCGGGTCGGGAAGTCGCGGAAGAAGGGGGTGAGACCGGTGCCGGAGCGCATGGCGGCGGTGATGGCGTGGATCGCGGGGTTGCCTTGGGCGCGCCGGGCGAGGGCCAGGCCGCAGGCGGCGGACCACGAGGGCGCCGGCGGCGCGGCGGCGGCGTTCTTGCGGGCGTCGGCGGCCCATGGGCCGACGCCGTGCCATTTGGAGGGGTTGCGCTCGGCGGGCGCGTAGCCTTTGCCCTTGACGGTGGCGATGTGGAGGGCGATCGGGCCGGCGGCCTCGGCGGCGGTGCGGAGCGCGTCGCAGAGGGCGGGGAGGTCGTGGCCGTCGATCGGGCCGATATAGCGCAGGCCGAGATCCTCAAAGATGGCGGAGCGGTTGCGCAGGAGCAGGGTCTTGACGGTGGTCTTGAGGCCGCGCCAGAAGGCCGCGGTGCGGTTGAGGCGCAGGCGATGGCCGGCGGCCTCGGCGGCGGCGCGGATGCGGTTGTAGCGCAGGCCGGTGAGCTGCCGGGCGAAGAGGCGGGCCAGCGCACCGACGTTGCGCGAGATGCTCATGCCGTTGTCGTTGATGACGAGGATGAGGCGGTCGGTGGCGTGGCGGACGGCGTTCAGCGCTTCGAGGGAGATGCCGTTGGTGAGGGATGCGTCGCCGACGACGGCGATGACGTGCTCCCGGCCGCCGCGGGCGTCGCGCGCGACGGCGAATCCGAGCGCGGTGGCGAGGGCGACGCCGGCGTGCCCGCCGACGGAGGCGTCGTAGGGGGATTCGTCGGGGAAGGGGAAGCCTCGGATGCCGCCGAAGCGCCGCAGGGTCTCCATGCGCGCGTTGCGGCCGGTGAGCATCTTCCAGGCGTAGGCCTGGTGCCCGACATCCCACACCACCTTGTCCTGCGGGAAGTCGAAGACGCGGCAGAGCGCGAGGGCGAGCTCGACCACGCCGAGCGAGGGGGCGAGGTGTCCGCCGGTCCGGGAGACGATGGCGACCATGCGGGCGCGGATTTCCGCGGCCAGGCGGGGCAGGTCGGCCTCGGGGAGCGCCTTGACGGCCTCCGGCGCATCGATTGCGTCGAGCAGGGGCGTGGCGGGGGCGAGGTCGATCGCGGGTCTCATGGGTCAGTGCGCGCCGAAGATGCGGAAGAGGCGCAGGCCGAGGTCGCCATCGGTATTGACGGGTTCGTCGGGGCCGCCGCGGAGGTCGATGTAGTCGGAGAGGATGTGGAGGGACTCGCGGAGGACGGGATCGTTCTCGGCGGTGGGGCCGAGGGCGCGTTCGGCCTTGGAGGAGCCGCCGGCGAGGGCCTCGTCCTGCAGTTTCTGCATGGCCCGCTCGGCGCGCATCCGGGCGCGGCGTTTGTCGATGTTGAGGGGCACGGTCAGCTCGGCGTTGGCCTTGCGGACGTGCTCGATGAGGCGTTGGGAGGCCTGATACTGTTTGTCGTCGCGGAGGCGCTTGGCGGAGGCTTCCTTGAGGGGGGCGAGGAAGGGGGCGAGGTCGGAGGTCTTGGCGTAGTAGGCGGGGGTGATGGTGGTGTAGGGGAGCGCGCCGGGGAGCTGATCCTCGCCGAGGTCGAGGGCATCGTAGATGGAGGGGAGGACGATGTCGGGGATGACGCCGCGGAGTTGCGTGGTGCCGCCGTCGATGCGGAAGAAACAGGCGGAGGTGATGCGGTCGGCGCCGTAGACGGCGTTGTCGCGGCCGAGGCCTTTGACGGTCTGGACGGTGCCTTTGCCATGGCTCTTGGAGTCGCCCACGATGATGGCGCGGCCGTAATCCTGGAAGGCCGCGGCGACGATTTCGGAGGCGGAGGCGGAGTTGCGGTTGATGAGCACGAGGACCGGCTTGCGGAAGGCGACGGCACCTTGGCTGGGGAGGACCTGGACGTTCCGGGCGTCCTTGACCTGGACGGCCGGGCCGCGCACGAAGAGCCCCGTCATGGCGAGGGCCTCCATGAGCGAGCCCCCGCCGTTGTTGCGCAGGTCGATGACCAAGCCGTCGACATGGTCGGCGTTGAGTTTCTGGATATACGCGAGCAGGTCGCGCGTCATGGAGCGGGCGTCGTCGCCCCGCTCGCCCCCGACGACACCGGCGTAGAAGGCCGGGATGCGCACGTAGCCGAGGCGGCGTTCGTCGCCGCCCTTGAGAGAGACCCGCTCGACGCGGCCGGTGACGGCCTGTTGCTCCAGCTTGATCTCGTCGCGCACGAGGTCGACGATCTTGGTGCGGGTGCCGGTCTTGTCGGAGACGGGGATGACGCGGAGGACGACCTTGGTGCCTTTGGGGCCGCGGATTTTGCGGACGGTGCGGCTGAGGGGCTTGTGGCGGATATCCTCGATGGGGCCGTCGCCTTGGCCGACGCCGATGATGCGGTCGCCCTCCTGGAGCCTGATCTCACGCGTGTCCGCGGCGGCGGGACCGCCGCTCATGAGTTCGGTCACGCGCACGGCGCCGTCGTCGTAACGCAGGGTCGCGCCGATGCCGCAGAGCGTGAGGTTCATCTCCATGTTGAAGTCCTCGAAGTTCATCGGCGACATGTAGTCGGTGTGCGGGTCATAGGCGTTGGCCACGGCGGAGAGGTAACGTTGGAGGACCGTCTCGGAATCGATTTCCGAGAAGGCGTCGCGGAGCGCGCGGTAACGCTTGGCGAGGATTTCGGGGACGGGCTCGTTGAGGTCCTCCTCCGCGTAGTCGGGCGCTTCCTCCTCCTTTTCCGCCTTGCCTTCCTTCGCTTCCTGCGCAGCCTCTTCGGCGTCGAGTTCCTTGGCGAGGGTGAGAGCGAGGTATTCGTTCTTGAGGGCGGTGCGCCAGAGCGCGCGCTGGGCGGCCTCGTCCGCGGGGCGTTCGGCCTTGCGGCGTTTCCAGACGTAGGTCTCGTCGGTGGTAAAGTCGAAGGGCGCGGGTTCCTTGAGGATGGCCTCGACGAAGGCGCATCGCGCGGCGAGGCGTTCGCGGGTGAGCTGCATCAGGTCGTAGCCGAAGGAGAGGTCGCCGGCGCGGAGCATGTCGTCGATTTTGTCGCGCTGGGGCTCCAGGCGGCGGAGGTCCTCCTGGGTGAGGAGGGTGCGGTCGAAGTCGAGCGAATCGACCAGGTTCGTCCACGCGATGGCGGAGAGGCGGTCGTCGAAGGCCTCCCCGGAGAGATGCATGTCGGCGAGTTGGCGCAGGACGCGCTGGGCGATCTCGGGGTAGACGGGCTCGGGCCTGACGACGGAGACCTCCGTCGCGGCGAGCGGCGACGCGGCCAGCGCGAGGACGAGGCAAAGGAACGTGTTCTTCATGGCGAGGGTCGGTTTCATTGAAGACCTTCCGTGAGGGTGAGCGCGCCGATCCGGGCGACGCAGCGGGCCTGCGCGGCGGCGTCCAGCACCGTCGGGCCCAACAGGAGCGCGGCGTTCAGGTCCAGATGGGAGCAGACCAGGATTTCGTCGGCATGGGTGGGGGCGTCGGCGAATTGCGGCCCCGCGAAGCAGAGCACGCCACGCAACGACTCGGGCGGGAGCCCGGCGGCGCGGGCGACGGCCGCGACGGCCAGGCGGATCTGCTCGATGGGGGAGCGATGGGCCAAGGGGCGGCCGTTGGCCAGGATCTGCCCATTGACGAGCGAGACCTCCCCGCTCCAATGCTTCGTCTCGATAACGAAGACCCCCTGCGGCCCGATGGCGACGTGGTCGACGTCGCGGCCGTCGGGCAGGAGGAGCCCGTTGAGGATCGTCCAGTCGGCGGGCAGGTGGGCGAGTTCCCCGGCCACCATCTCCTCGCCGCGCGCCCCCTTGAAGAACCCATGCACGAGCGCGGGCAGTTGCCGGCGGTAGAGCGCGAAAAACGTCGCGGCGACGGCCAGGACCGCCACGCCGACGCCCCAAGGCACGATGCCGCCCAGCGTCAGCCCCGCGCCAAGCCCGAAGAGCCCGCCCAGCGCGACCATCGGCTGGAGCACGCGGCGCAGACCCCTGCGGCGGGCGGCGTCCCCGGGGACGCCTTTCATCGTGGCACGTGAGGTGGGCATGGGAACCTTTCCTTATCCTTAGGGCAGTTTTCGGAAGAGCGCGAGCGCCGCGACCCCGAAGGCGAGCGGCGGGAGGGCGACGGCCAGCGCGGGCTTGATGACCGCGTGGTCGGAGAGCGTCATGGCCAGCGCGGTGAGCGCGTAATAGGCCAGGAAGAGGCCGATGGCCAGGAGCACGCCGCGGAAGACCGACTGCCGCCCGCTGGCGATGCCCGCGGGGATGGCGAAGAGCGTGACCAGGACGATGGCGAAGGGCGCCGCGTAATGGTTGTACGTGGCGTAGGAGTCCTCGTGCTTCTGCCGGGTGGAGAGCCCGCCCTCGACGCGGTTGAGCAGGTCGCGGGCGAGTCTGCGGTCGCTGGCTGAGGCGAGCGCGGCGTCGCTGTTCTGCAGGAGGATCTGGCGCGGGGTCTCGGTGAGGCCGTAGAGCGGCTTGACGGTGAGGGAGGCGGGACGCCCTTCCGGCGGCGCGATGACCGTGTCGAGTTCGTCGTAATAGGTGGCGCGGACGCCATCCAGCAACCACCAGGCGCCGTCGAGCCACTGCGCACGCGGCGCCTCGTAGACGACGTCCTTCGAGCCGTCCGGACGGAAGAGCGTCAGGCGGACGTCGCTCAGGACGCTTGGGTCCGCGGGGTCGAGCGCGCCGATGACCCACACGTGGTCGCCCTCCGGCGCGGCGAAGCCGATGCCTTTCAGGGGCTCACGGCCGGTGAGGCGGAAGTCGGAATCGCGGATGGCGGCGGCCCGCGCGGCCGCGGCGGGTTTGACGAGCTCGGTGTTGGCGAAGGAGAGGCCCGCGGCGATGAGCGCGGTGATGAGGATCGGCGCGACGATCGTCCCCAGGCCGATGCCGCCGGCGCGCATGGCCACCAGTTCGCTGTGCCGGCAGAATTGCCACATGGTGTAAAGCGTGGCCAACAGGAAGACCGCGGGGAGGAGCCACTCCAGGTACATCGAGAGCGTGCCGCCCAGGAAGTCGCACGCCACGCGCCAGGTGACGGCCGCCTTCGGGTCGAAGCAGGCACCGATGAGGTCGAAGCTCATGAAGAGCAGGACCAGCGCCCCCAACCCCGCCAGGCAGATTCCGGCCGGCACGGCGAAGGCGCGCCACACATAGCGGAAGAGGATCCAACTCATTCGCCCACCACCTTCCCGAGCGCGAACAGCGTGCAGCAGGTCCCCACCGCGCCCACCGCGCAGAGCGCCGCCAACCCTTTGCGCAGCAACGCGCGCTCCGCCAGACGGTCGCACGCCACGCGGAAGACCCATGGGTAGAAGACCACGATCATGCCGATGACCAGGCTGACGTAACCGATCAGCACGGGCACGAGCCGCCAATCCGTCACCTGGTCGCGCACGGCCAGGATGACGGGCATCGGCCACAGCATCATCAGGCCGCCGATGGCGCGCGCGCAAATCAGGTTGCGCAGGAGCACGCAGGTGAGCGCCAGGCAGACCGCGGCGCCGACGATCGTCCGCGTGGGCGTCAGGAAGGCCAGGAAGTCGATGGGGTGGCGGACGAGCTGGGTGGCGACCCACGCCCAGCAGAGCGCGGCGAGCACCCCGCCGAGGCGGTCGGCCCGGGGGAGGGCGCGGAGCGCCCGTCCGCCGAACGGGGCGAGGAGCAACGCGGCGAGCGCGGCGAGCGCGACCGTCAGCGCGGCGACGAGCAGACGTGCGAGGGCGAGGTCGTTCATGCGGTTTTCTCCGTGGGCGTCTCGGCGCCGACGAACCGTTCCGAGGAGGCGCGCCACTCCCCCCACGAGGCCTTGACGAACGCCGTCAGCGGGATGGCCAGGAGAAGCCCCAGGAACCCGCCGAGCTGCGTCCAGAACAGCAACGCGAAGACGATCTGCCAGGCCGAGAGTTTCATGCGGTCGCCTTGGATGTAAGGTTGCATGATGTAGCCGTCAAAGCATTGCACGCAGCAGTAGACCGCGAAGATGGCGCAGGTGTAGAGGAACCCGCCGTGGAAGAAGGCCACGGGCAGCGCCACGCAGAGGCCGAGCGTCGCCCCCAGATAGGGCACCAGGTTCATCAGTCCCAGGACGAACCCGATGAGGAAGCCGTTCGGCAGGCCGAGGATCTGGAAACCCGCGCCGTAGAGGCACCCTTGCAGGGTGACGTCGATGAACTGCCCGCGGAAGTACGAGACGATGATGTCGGTGAAGTTGTGGTAATACCGCGCCACGGCGACCCGCCCGGCCTCGTTCAGGAAGGGGAGGCGCGCGGCGAAGCCCTCGCCCGTCAGCGGCTCCTGCATCATGAAAACGGCCCAATAAAAGAAGGTCATCAGCCAAAGCAGCGCGGTGGAGCCGGCGGAGAAGACGACCCCGCCCATGTGCATCCCCGTGCCGGCCATCCCGCCCAACAGGTCCCCCAGCTTCGCGAGCGAGAGCGAGCCGTCCGCGGCGAGCACGTCCTTCAGGCTCGGCACGAACGTCTGGACCAGGTCCTTGGCCTCCGGGAAGCGCTCGGTGAGGGTGTGGCGGAGTTGCTCGGTAATCGCCGGGAGGGCGTGGGTCAGATTCACCCCCTGCTCGTAGAAGAAGGCCCCGAAGAACCAGCCCAGCAACGCCAACGGGATGAGGATGGACAGGGCGAAGACCACCATCGCAGGAAGGTTCCGCCCGCGGAACCACCCTTTCAGCCGCGTGTACCACGGCCGCGTGAGCAGACTGAGGAAGAACGCCACGATCAGCGGCCCGACGATGTGCAGGAAAAAGCCCAGCCCGCGCAGGAGCAGCCACACCAACGCGATGAAGCAGACCGCCAGCGTCGCCGCGCACAGCGCCGTCAGCGACGTGGCGATGATGCGGTTCTGCGTCTCGCTCAGACGCAACCGCGGCTCGGCGGGTCGCTCATTCGCCATCGCCGTCCCCCTCCGTCGTGAACGAATCCGACGCGATGGCGCGGACTGTCAGCTTGGTCACGCGATCCTGCCCGGCCCGGCGGACGCGGAACTCCCGGGGCACCCAGCGCCCCTTCTCGCGCCCGAGCCGCTGGACGTACATCTGGCGGAGCGTCTCCCCCCGCGCGTCGATCTGCTCGGTCTGCAACAGGTTGCCCGTCGCCCGGTCCACCCAGATCCGAACGGCGTCGAGCCCCGGGATCGGGGTGGGGGGCGTGGCCTCCAGCACCACGCACGCGCGGCTGTTCTGGCGGGAGGGGATCGCCCGGGCCTCCAGCTCGGCTTCGTCGAGGCACCGCACCTCCGGCCACCACAGATAGTCGAACGCCAAGTCCATCCAGGTGAGGTCGCTCTCGCCGATGGGCGTGTTCAGGCGGATGCCCTCGGAGCGCGTGCCGTCGGCGCCGATGAGCGCGAGGGTGGGCGTGCCGTCGCGGCGGGCGAGCTCGGCACGCAGGATGGGCGTGGCCTCCCCCTCTTCCCGGAAGAGCGCGCAATCGGCCTTGGGCGTGCCGCCGGCCCAGTCGAGCGTCAGTGTGTAGGGGCGGGCGGTCTCTTCCAGCCCGCGGGCCTTGGCGGTGACGAGCGCGCCGCGGACGGTCAGCCGCTCCTGCGGGAACATGGCGCGCGCCTGGATGAGGATTTGCCGGGGCGTCAGCCCCTCGGTGGCATCCTTGGCGGCGAGCGTGCCCGCGAGGGCGAGCGCCAGGAGTGTCAGGCAGAGGCGTTTCATTGCGAGTCGGCCCTTTCGATGAGGTCGCGGTCGATGGCGAAGGCCGCGAGCGGGCGGAGCCACTGGGCGCGGAGCGCGTCGTTGCGCCACGGGCGGAAGGTCGCCACGTCGTGCGGCAGGGAGACCGTGCGGCGGAGGGCCCGCCCCTGCCGCGGATAGAAGGCCGCGTCGGTGGCGTCGTCGAACCAATGCGGGGCGAGCGGGTCGGCCTTGCGGAGCGTCGCCGCGCCGCAGGTGAGCCCCAGGCGCAGGTCGGAGAGCAAATCCAGCGCCTCGTCCGCGGAGATGAGGGAGGCGTTTTTGAGGATGGCCTTGGCGCGTTTAAGGATGTCCACGAAGACGAACGGCTCATCGTGCAGGAGGCGCCAACGGGCCTCGGTCTCCTGTTCGGCCACGCGCATGAGGAAGGCCTTGAAATGCCCGGCCAGGGTCTGCGCCCGGGCGTCCATGGAGAAACGGTTGAAGAGGATCATGAGGTTGCCGGGCGGCGCGTCCTCGGGGCGGTAAGGCTCGGCGAGCGCGCGCATCGCCTCGGCCGCGTTGCACAGCTCGGTGAGGTAACCGAAGTGCGAGAGCCCGGCCAGGTGCATCCAGCTGCGGATGCGGAAGCCCGTCCCCATCAGCGCGGGCTGGGCCGTCACGTAGCCCAGGCGACGGTCGTAGACGAAGCGCAGGGGCTTGGCCAATCCGTCCACCAGGAGCCGTAGCGCCTCCGTGCGCGCCTCGAAGTCGAGCGACGTGTCGCAGACGGAGAAGGTGCAATGGTTCGCGCCCATGAGCTCGCACCAGACCGGCGTGCCCAGCGGGGTGCGGTCGACGCGGAGGAGGCGGTACCCGACCCGGCGTTCCTCGCGGGGCGTCAGCCCGTGATAGGCCGCGCCGTACGCGGCCAGGTCGTCGTCGTTCGTCACGTCCTGTGCGCCGAGGAGCGTGCGCAGATCCCCCGCGATCTGCTCGCCGAGGATTTGGCGGGCCCGGTTGCGCAGGGCCGCGGGGAAGGGCGGGCCCGACACGTTGCGCACGAAGGCGATCTGCGTCTTCAGGCAGAAGAGGCGCAGGTTGGCCTCGGTCACCTGGGTGTCACGCGTCATGCCCGGCCTCGCCCTTTTTCGCCTGGATTTCCGCGCGCAGGCGCTTGGCCTCCAGGTAATCCTCGCGGTCGATGGCCTCGGCCAGGCGCCGCTCCAACGCCTCGATCTCGCGGAGGCGCTCGGTGCCGGGCGCGGGGTCGCCCTGATAGTCCGAGCACTGTTGCGCGTCGTCCAGGAGCGTCCGCGTCAGCTCCGGGAAGGTGGTGAGGCACTGCGGGCATCGGAAGAGCCCCTCGTGGCGGATGTCGCCGATGGTCGCCCCGCACCCCGGGCAACGCGTGCACGCGTCGTCGGGGGTGCCGGCGTGGAGCCCGAGGAACTCCCGCGCCGACGGGTCTTCCGGGGGCTCCTCATCCTCGCCGAAGAACTCCGCCGCCGACATCATCCGCGGTTCGCCCGCCTCGTCGGCCGGCGGGGCGTCCTCCGCCTCGTCCGTGCCTTTTCGCGGCTCCTCATCCTCGCCGAAGAACTCCGCCGCCGACATCATCCGCGGTTCGCCCGCCTCGTCGGCCGGCGGGGCGTCCTCCGCCTCGTCCGCGCCTTTTCGCGGCTCCTCGGGCGGCGCGGGCTTGGCCCCGCCGTTCAGGCGCATGGCCGTGATCTGGATGCCGCGTTCCTCCTCGAAGGCGCGCTCGCGCTCCGCGCAGGCGTGGCAGACATACAGTTCCTCGCGCTTGCCCTCCGCGTTCCTCCGGTAAAGCACCGTCTCGGCGTTGTTGGCGTGGCACAGCTCACACTTCATCGCGCGTCCTCCCCGCGCGCGGCGAACGCGCGCAACGTCTCCATCATCGCCACCGGCTCGGGCAGGCGCCCCGTGCCGCGCAC
The DNA here is from genome assembly GCA_944389565.1 of uncultured Kiritimatiellota bacterium. Classification (GTDB taxonomy): domain Bacteria; phylum Verrucomicrobiota; class Kiritimatiellia; order RFP12; family DVOR01; genus Spyradenecus. The sequence continues at coordinate 1,273 of CALXMV010000022.1, read as the reverse complement.
GCCGCACGCCAGCTCGCCGGCCTCGGGGTCGAGGAGGGTCGCGCCGCGTGCCTTCAGGGTCTCCGCGTTGGCCTGGGTGGCCGGGTGGGCCCACATGGCCGCGTTCATCGCCGGCGCCAGGACGAGCGGGCGCGTGCACGCCAGCGCGGTCTGCGTCAGCAGATTGTCGGCCAGGCCGTGCGCCAGCTTTGCCAACGTGTTCGCCGAGCAGGGCGCCACGACCATCAGGTCGCACCAGGTGGCCAGCTCGATGTGCCGCGGCTTCCAGTCCTCGCCGCGCGCGAACGCGTCCGACGCCACCGGGTGCTGCGAGAGCGTGCGCCACGTGATCTCCCCCACGAAGTCCAGCGCCCGCGGCGTCGGGATCACGCGCACCGCCCATCCCTCGCGCACCATCAGGCGCGTCAGCTCGCAGACCTTGTAGGCGGCGATCGCACCCGTCACCCCGAGCGCCACGTTCACAGCTCGCCCCCCTTCACCAACAGGATGTCCCGCAGACGGTTGTAGGCCATCCGCAGATCGTCGTTCACCACGCGATAGGCGAACTCATGCGCCCGCGCCAATTCGCCCTCCGCGTTCTTCAGGCGCGTCTCGATGCTCTCGGGCGAATCCTCCCCGCGCCCTTCCAGGCGGCGCCGCAGCTCCGCCACGCTCGGCGGCTCGATGAAAATGTCCACGAATCCCTCCCGCAGCGGATCCCCCGCCGGTAGGGCCTCCACGTACCGCCGCACCGCGGCCGCCCCCACCACGTCGATGTCCATCAGCACGCTCTGCCCTTCCGCGAAGGCCTCCCGCACCGGCCCCGCCGGCGTGCCGTACCGGTTCCCGTGCACCGTCGCGTGCTCCAGCAGCCGCCCCTCCGCCACCCAACGCTCGAACTCCCCCGGCGACAGGAAGAAATAATCCACCCCGTCCTCTTCCTCCCCGCGCGGCGCGCGCGTCGTGCACGAGATGGAATAGGTGATCTCCGGGAACTCCTGCAGCAACAAATCGCACAACGTGCTCTTGCCCGCCCCGCTGGGCGCGCTCATCACGATCAATAACGGCTTCATCAAGCGCCTGGTCCTTCCTTTGGGCTCCATAACCCCCATAACATACCACATTTCGCGAAAAGAGGAAACGCCCCCCCCCGCCACCAATGGCAACGGCGCCCCCCCACAGTCCTCCCATGCCCATCGCGGCACCCCGACTTTCGAGCAGACCCCTTATCTATTCGGATGGTGTATTATGTGGGTGTTTTCTTCATTGGTGTGGAGAAAGCGTCCCCGGGGGG
>CALXMV010000021.1 GCA_944389565.1 uncultured Kiritimatiellota bacterium | reverse complement strand
GCCCTTAGTTTAGCATTTCCCTCTCTTTCACTGTGGTCGTCTTCCATTTCCCACCCATTCACTTTGACGAAGAACCCTTTTTTTCGGGCGGATGAAAAAAGTGCTTGCGCGGGGGCGGGGGATGTGCTATATTATGTGCATTCCTTTCAAGGGGGTATAGCTCAGTTGGTAGAGCGTTTGAATGGCATTCAAAAGGTCAGGAGTTCGACTCTCCTTACCTCCACCATAAGAAGGGAAGACAGGGAAAAGGCCGGGCCGCGAGGCTCGGTTTTTTTTGTGCCGTGCGCCCGTCACGGGCCGAGGCGCAGGATGGTGGGGTCGAGGGGGTCGGCGAGGCGCGCGCGGCGCTCCAGGGCGCGGGCGTGGAGGCCGAGGAGCAGGAGGGCGCCCTCGAGGAGGAGGGTGGCGAGGGGGCCGGGGGGCTGGGCGGTCAGGAGTGCGCCGGGGAGGTCGATCGCGCGGTCGGAGAGCCAGGCGGTGGCGTGGAGGGCGGCGGCGTTGAGGCGGTTGAGGAAACAGGCGAGCGGGGGAAGGGCGAAGCCGGCGAGGGCGCTGCCGGCGGCGGCCCAGACGACGAGCCCGGTGAGCCAAGGGATGAAGAGGTTGAGGAGCAGCCCCACGAGGGAGACGCGCCCGAAGAAGTGGAGGCAGAGGGGGAGCGCGGCGAGCCAGGCTGCCAGGGAGAGGCCGAGGCAGAGGGCGAGCCGTTGGCGGGCGAGGAGGTGCCAGGGCGCCTCGGGCGGCGGCGTGTCGGCCTCGTGGCGGCGGGGGAGGGCGCCGAGCGCGCGGGCGATGAAGTAGGCGAGTGGGCCGGTCCAGAGCAGGATGCCGCCCATGACGCAGAAGGAGAGGAGCGCGCCCACGTCGGCGACCCACGCGGGCTCCCAGGCCAGGAGGAGCGCGGCGGCCAGGAGGAGCGCGCAGGGGGCGTCGGGGCGGCGCAGGAAGGCGGGCGCGAGCAGGAAGAGCGCGGCCATCAGGCAGGCGCGGGCGGCGGGGGGCGGCGCACCGGTGAGCAGCAGGTAGAAGGCGAGGGCGGGGAACAGGAGCCCGGCGCGCAGGCGCAGACCCAGTCCCGCCCAGGCGAAGGCCCAGAGCAGGAGCGCGGTGACGATGCCCACATGGAGCCCGGAGATGGAGAGGACGTGGATGATGCCGGCGTCGGCGAAGCGTTGGCGGTCCTCGTAGGGCAGGGCGCGGTCGGAGCCGATGGTCATGAGCTGGGCCAGGAAGGCCTCGTCGGGGGAGATGCCGATGGCGAGGTTTCCCGCTAGGCGCCGGCGGAGGTCGGCGAGGCGTCGGCGCCAGGCGCCGGAGCGGCTCTCCCCGGGCAGCAGGCGGGCGGAGGCGGCGCGGACGATGAGCGGCGCGGCGCCTCGCCACTCGACGCGGATGGCCTTGGCGCGGACGCGCCAAGTCTGCCCGACGCGCGGGAAGTCGCGCAGGGGGCCATGCCAGGAGACGGGGAGGCGCAGACCGGCGACGGGGGTGCCGTCGGCGAAGCGGGCGTCGGCGGCGGTGAAGGCGCAGAAGGGCCCCCCGACGCGCCGCCAGACGACGCGCCGGTCGCCGCCGACGGTGAGCGTGAGGGTGAGCGTCTCGCCGTTCTCGCGCGCGGCGGCGATGCGGGCCTCGGCGGTGGCGTGCGCCCGCGCCTCCCCGGCGGCGTGCCAGGCGCCGAGGGCGAGGAGGGCGAGGACGCACCCGGCGGCCGCGCGTGGCCGGAGCCAGGCGAGGCCGAGGGCGAGGGTGGCCAGGAGGAGCCAGGGGAGGGGGTGGGGGAGGAGCCGGCCGAGGGCGACGCCCGCGACGAAGGCGGCGCACCAGCCGAGGGTTGGGTGGTGGAGGCGGAGCCCCACGGAGCGGTCGGCGAGGGTGCGGAGGAGGGCCACGGGGCGGGGGCCGGGTCAGGGCCGGGGGGCGAGGGCGCGCGCGGCGTGGGGGTCGTCGGCGGCGTGGCGGCGCAGGGCCTCGGCGACGACCTCCTCGCCCACGCCGAAGTAGCGCGCGAACTGGGCGGGGGTGAGGGGGTGGCGGCGGGCGAGGGCGAGGAGGGCGGCCTCGGAGTAGGGCTCGGGGGCGGCGTCGCGCGTGGCGTGGCGCTCGGCGGCGACGGTGGCGAAGAGGCGGCGCAGGTGGGCGAGCTCCTCGGGGGCGGGCGCGCGGACGGCGGCGTCGGCGGGGGGGCGTTCGGCGGAGTTGACGGTAACGGTGTCGGGGCGGAGGCTCTCGGCGATGGCGAGGACGCGGTTGAGCGCGTCCGGGGCGTCGTTGAGGCCGGGGAGGGCGAAGAACTCGATGTCGAGCTTGCCGGCGTAGCCGCGGCGGAAGGCGCGCCAGCCTTCGAGGACGGTCTCGAAGCGGAGGCCGGGGTGGGGGCGGACGGTCGCGCGGAAGGAGGCCTCGTCCCAGAAGTGGAGGGAGATCTTCACGCGGTCGGCGAGGGCGGCGTCGCGGCGGACGGCGGGGTCGGCGAGGAGGGCGCCGTTGCTCATGAGGAGGGAGGGGCGGCCGAGGGCGCGGATGTGGCGGAGCACGTCGCCGAAGTGGGCGTGGAGGGTGGGCTCGCCGGAGCCGCAGAGGGTGAGGACGTCGACGGGCTCGGCGTGGGCGAGCCAGGCGTCGAGCTCGCGGAGGACGGCGGGGATGGGCACGTAGTCGCGGCGTTCGAGGGTGACGGCGGGGGTGGGGCCGAGCTGGCAGAAGAGGCAGTCATAGCAGCAGGTCTTCATGGGCACCAGGTCGATGCCCAGGCTGCGGCCGTAGCGGCGGGAGGGGACGGGGCCGAAGAGGTACATGGTCAGTCAGCGCCTTTCTTGAGGCGGTCGAGCCCGGCGGAGGCGCGGAGCTGGCGGCGGGTCTTCACGTCCTCGGGGTGGCCGAAATCGACGTCGGAGAGGTCTTCGGCGTAGCGGTCGGCGAGGCCGGAGCCGGCGTCGAAGAGGGTGTCTTTCTGCTCGGGGGTGGGCCATGGCGGCCAGTCCTGGGTGTAGGTGTAGGCGGCCTTGGAGAGGGGCAGGCCCCAGAGCTCGAAGTAGGGGGTGAGGTCGCGCCCGACGGCGCGGCTCCAGGCGCAGCAGAGCCTGTCGCCGGTGGCGTTGGCGGGGAGTTTGTCGTTTTTGCCGTAGGTGACGGCCATGACGCTCTCGACGCCGAAGTGGTGGGCGAGGGTCATGTAGAAGACGAGGCGCTCGGCGACGTCGGCCTTCTGCCAGAGGTCGGGGGTCTTTTTGGCGACCTTGTCGGCGACGGTGTTCCAGGCGGAGGCGCGGATTTTGGGGAAGGGCGTGCCGTTGAGGAGGTTCATGGTGCAGGAGGAGTAGAAGTTGTTGACGACCTCGGTGTTCCCGGGGAGCTGGTAGATGCCGCCGGGGCCTTGGCCCATGTTGTGGCCGATTTCGTGGAGGGCGCCCCAGGAGCCGGCGCGCTGGAGCCCGGCGAGGTTCATCATGCCGCCGCCCCAGTCCATGCACATGATGGGGTAGCCGGAGTGGCCGGCGCCGATGGAGATTTGGGTGTCGTCGACGATGCGGATGGGGGTGTTCTTGGGCTCGTTCTCGCGCGAGGGCTTCTTGATGGCGCGGGGGGCGAGCGCGTCCACGGGCACCTCCTCCTGCGCGACGGTGGGCAGGCCGTAGCGGTCGACGGTCTCCTTGCTGGCCTTGCGGGCCTCGCGGACGAGCTCCTCCTGGTCGGGCGGCGCGTCGGGGTTCATCTGGACGAGCTTTTTGTCGAGGATGCCCCATTCGCGCTTGGCGGGGCGGAAGTTGTCGGCCTCGGAATCGGTGGGCAGGGCGTGCCCGGAGACGCGGAGCATGATGGCGGCGGCCTTGCCCCACCACTGCGCCAGGGCCTGCATGTCCCTCACGCCGCGCACGTCCTCGGAGGGGACGGTGAGGATGACGGTCTTGGTCTGCACCTCGGCCCAGGGCGCGGGGTGTTTGGAGAGGGTCTCCACCCACTCCTCGTTGGTGTCGATGCCCAGGCGGAACCACGGCATCTGCACGCACCCGGAGACCTCGACGTCCATCGGGCGGTTGCCGCCCTCCCAGCGGAACCAGAGCACGCCGCCGAGCACGTGGCCGATCTCCTGGCGCTTTTTGGTGACGCGGAAGGTGCGCACCATGTCGGGCCAACGCCAGAGGGGGCGGTTGTCGGTGATCTGCTGCCAGCCCATCTTCACCTTCTGCAGGTTGATCGGCTGGGGGTCGTAAGGGTTGTCCATCGGGTTGCCGTCCTCGTCGAGCGGCACGATCTTGGGGTCCAGCTTGTCGCTGTGGCAGCCGATCTGGGCGGTGAGCGTGCCCGAGAGGCTGCCGCAGTCGAGCGTCACCGTCTCGCCCGGCGGCACGTAGAGCCCGGTGCTCACCCAGCCGCCCTCGCCGGGGTAGAGGCGGACCTTCTTGGTGACGCGCTGGGCGTCCTCGGGCACCTTGCCGGGCCAGAGGTCGGCGGATTTGGCGGGGTAGAGCTCGTCGAGCGGCAGGCTCTGCGCCTTCCAGCTCTGATAGCGCACCAGGAGCAGCTCCAGCGGCCACTTGATGCTCACGCCGTGCGAGGGGCCGCAGACGACCTCGCCCCCGCGCCGGTAGAGGAGCTCCTCCAGCGCGGCCTTCAGCTGGCGGGCGTCCTTCGAGACGGAGCCGCCCTCGGAGGTGTCGCTGTTGAAGACGCGCATGGCCTCGATGTAGGCCACCATCCCCGCGCCCGACTGCCCCGGGGCCGTGCCCGTGCCGTCGCCGGCCAGGCCGCCGCCGTCGCCGCCGTACTTCTCCTCGCCCGTGCGCTGGTCGATCTCCAGCCGCTGGATCGCGTCGAACCACGGCCCCACCTCGCGGGCCACCTTCTTCATCCGCTCGCGCTCCTTGAGCTCCGCGCGGTACTCCGCGGCCGAGGGCAGACCGTTCGTGGCCACGATTTTGCGGTCGTAGTCCAGCCGCTCGATCACGTGCCCCTGCTTCGTCACCTCCGCCGGCTTCGCCCCGCGGAAGGTCAGCTCCGCCTGCGCCAAGGCCGCCGCGGCGGCGGCCAGCACGCCTATCGCCATCCTCATCGTCCACGCTCCTTTCGCGCATCCGCGCCCCAGTGAACCGTAATCTCGCCCTGCCCCCGGCCGCGGCCTCGGCCGCGCAGGAGCGCCGTCCGGAGCGCCCGCAGGGGGGCCGTCTCCGCGCCGGCCGGCGCGAAACGCAGCACCGTCGTCGGCCGTCCATCCGCCCCCAGTTCCACCCAGAAGGTCGCCGAGCCGCGCCCGGGCGGCGGCCTCACCTCCGCGCGGAAGCCCGCCAGCGCCGCGTCGGCGCGCAGGCGCACCGCCGCCTCCTCGGCGGGGGCGCCCGCCGGAGTCTCCCAGGCCGGCGGCAGGGCGGCGCCGGGGCTTGGCGCGCCGGGCTCCCCGTGCGCCGCCGGGCGCGACAGGTGGGCGAGGGCTTTCCCGCGCGCCAAGGGGCCGGGCTCGGGCAGGGGCAGGCCCAGGGAGATGCCCACCTCCGCGTCGCCCAAGGGGGCCGTGGCCACGCGCCGCGCGTTCCCCGCCCGCATCCAGGCGTTCGCCTGCTCCTGCGGCACGCGCACCAGGCGCATCCCCGCGCCCGGCAGGCGATAGCGGCTCTCCGGCCCCACGCCGGGGCGGGAGAGGGAGAAGCCCGTGAGCATCGCCGCCAGGGCCAGGAAGGTGAGGGCGCAGACGATCGCCGGCGCCCACCAGAAGAGCAAGGCCCGCCATGCCGGCGAACGCCGCCTCCGGCGCGCCCGGTAGTGGCGGATTTGCTTGCGCCGCCGCTCGATGTTCAGGCGCCGGGCCATCTCATCCCTTCGGGCTCGGCGGCGGGGGGGCCACCAGGTTGATCCGTTCCGTCCCGCAGGCCCGCAGACGCTCCACCCAGGCCATGGTCTCGCCGTAGGTCACCGCCTGGTCCACGATCAGGTTCAGCTCGGCGCCCGGGCGCACCCGTGCCAGGGCCTCCAGCTCCGTGGGGCGGTCCGAGGAGTAGCGGCCCTCGTCGAGGAGGAGCACGGTGACCTCGCCGCGCTCCGGGGAGGAGACGCGCCGGAGCACGGCCGTGGGCAGGCGTGCGGGGAGGCCCTCTTCGAGGGTGGCCTCCGCCAGGTCGATCACGCGGCCGGGCTGGACGAGGGTCTGCCGGCAGAGGCACCACAGCAGGAGCCCCGAGGCCGTCAGGTTGATCCACGGCACCATGAGCAGGAACGAGCGGACCGTGCGGCTCCGCGGCCAGCGGCGCCCCGCGAAGGTGTGCCGTTCCCAGACGTACGGGGAGGCCTCAGGCGTGCGCCGCGTCGGCATCGCCGGCCTCCCGCTCGGAACGCGCCAGGTAATCCAGCGTCAGCGCCACCGCCATGTCCATGTCCAGCGTCAGCGCGTCGGTCTTTTGCACGAGCACATGGTGCGCGGCGTAGCAGAAGGCCGCCCCCACCAGCCCCGCGATGGTCGTGGCCAGGGCGCCGGCCACCGCGCGGATCGCGGCGCCCGTCTGCGCCAGGGGCGCCTGCGCGTCGATCGCCGCCAAGGCCGCGTAGCCCCCCACGAAGGTGCCGATCAGCCCGATCAGGGGCAGCAGCTGGGCCAGGAGCGAGAGCACCATCGTCCGCCGCTCCAGGCGCGCCAGTTCGGCGTGCGCGGTGGCGGCCAGGATCTCGCGCAGGCGGCCCTCCTCGCTCTCGCGGTGGGCCAGGGCCTCGGTCATCAGCGCGGGCAGGGGGCCGGGCGTCTCGTCGCAGATGGCCAGGGCCTCGTCGGTCTGCCCTTTGTCGAGCACGTTGAAGACGCCCTGCAGGAAGTCCTGCGGGTCGATCGCGATCTTGCGCAGGCGCAGGAGCCGGTCCACGAAGATCCCGACCGCCGCCAACGTCAGCGCCACCGTCAGCCAGAACAGCACGCCGCCTTCCCACAACACGCTCATCCCTGTGCCCTCCATGAACCTTGGCAGACGCGCGCGATGTCCGCGCTCCGCCACCGCGCCGGGTAGTCCCGGCATTGCCGCGGCCGCGCCGCGTGCACCTTGCAAAGCCCGTCCTCCCCCAGGAAGACGCACGGCCCCTCCGGGTCCCCCGCCAGCATCAGGCCCGTCCGCCCCGGCGCCAAGACCGTGTGCGTGGCGGTGAAGGCCTCCACCGTCATCCCCAGCGCGTCGGCCAGGCGGTCGACGTCCTCGGTGTCCACGCGCACCACCCCGGGCACGCGGCAACACGCCCCGCACCTCGCGCAAACGAACCTCGCACGTGCTTCCATGCGCCCATTATAGCACAATGGCCGGTCGGCGGGGCATCCGGCTCCGCGTGCCGGAGGCGCCGATCTGCTATAATGCCCCCAAAACAAAGAAAGGATTCTCCCATGTCTGTGCAAGAGACCCCGCCCCGGGGTTGGCGTGCCCTGCGCGCCCCCCGCCGCTTCCGTTGCTACGCCCTCCCCGAGGGCTTCACGCCCCCCGCGGGCGAACGCGCCGCCGCCCTCGCCCGCGCCGCCGCCGATGCCCTCTGCGTCGGCCCCGTCACCCCCGTCTGCCGCGAGATCGGCCGCCACGTCTGGCTCTGCGCCTTCCTCCACGGCGCCGACCGCCGCCACTGGCTCGCCACCTACGAGGACGGCCGCCCCGCCGGCCTCGACTACGTCCCCCGCCGCGCCTATCTCGCCATCCTCGATTGGCCCCACGCCTACCTCTATCTCGCCGGCCCCGACGACGCCCGTGCCGCCGCCCTCCTCCAGGCCTTCAACGGCACCCTTTTCCCCGACCGCCGTCCCGCCGAGCCCTTCCGCCCCCTGCGCTTCGACCTCGCCCCCCTCTGGCTCCTCCCGCCCGAGGCCCGCCGTCCCGCCGACCCCGCCGCCCGCTGGAGCGAGCTGCGCCTCAAAGGCCTCGCCTGGCGCGAACCCGGCCGTGGCGGCGCCCTCGGCCAGCGCCAATGGCCCCTCGACGGCTTCGACGAGCTCGATGGCACCGGCGCCCCCATCCCCGAACGCCTCGTCTCCCTCGCCTTCGCCCTCCGCCCCCGCGCCGCCACCCACGCCTACGTCGCCGAGCTCTACCACGACGCCCCCCTCCTCCGCGCCACCCTCACCCCCACCACCCTCCCCGCCCTCGCCGCCCTCCTCTCCCTCACCACCACCGCCTGAACGCCCATGGACCTCTACGACCTCGCCGACCCCGACCCCGCGCCCGCCGCGCCCGACCTCCGCCCCGCCCATTGCCCCCTCTGCGGCGAAGGCGAGCGCGTCGCCATCCTCCGCCCCTGCTCCCGCCCCGAGCTCCTCCGCGTCGCCTCCCGCCTTGCCCCTCGGGCCGAGACCCTCCGTTGCCTCCTCCTCGCGCCCCCGTGCGGCCTCTCCCCCGCCTGGCTGCCCGTCACCCCCGCCGACCTCCGCCGATGGGCCGCCGACGCCCGCCGACGCCTCGGCCGCCCCGTCCTCCTCCTCGCCCCGAGCCCCGCCGACCCCGCCGCGCCCCCCTGCGCCGCCACCCCCCGCGAACGTCCCTGCCAGGCCCATCCCGCCCTCGCCCAGGCCGAAAGCGCCCGCCACATCGCCACCCTCGTCCGCACCGCCGAATCCCTCGACCAGGCCATCGCCGCCGGCTTTCCCGCGCTCACCCCGCGCGACCACGCCCTCCTCCATGCCTGGGCCACCCTCCCCGAACCCCGCCGGCCCAACGCCCCCATCACCACGCGCGCCCTCGCCAAACGCTTCGCCCTCTCCGAGCGCCACGCCTCCCGCATCCTCCGAACCGCCCGCCTGGCCAACCCCTCCCTCCACGCCCTCCTCCTCCGCCAACGCAGACACCGCCTCAAACCCACCGGCGCCTACCAGGTCCGCACCACCTGACCCCGATCGCGCCCGGCAAAGGCCGCGGCGCCCATCCCCACGCGCAGGCCGCCCCGCAGTGCGCGCGGTCACTCCGCGGGGGCGCGTTCGAGGAGGAGGAGGGTGGGCTCCTCGATGGCGAGGGGGCCGGGGAGGGTGAGGGCGAACTCGGCGCGCATCTGGATGGCGTCGGGGGGGACGGGGATGGTGTAGGATTTCTCGCCGGGGGCGGAATAGGCGTGGAGGCGGTCCTTGCGCTGGCGGCCGTCGGCGCAGAGGAAGACGACGCGGGCCTGGCAGCGGAGGGCGTCATGGTCGCCGCCGCGCAGGGCGAAGGTGAAGGCGAGGCGCCTGGCGCGGGCGGGGACGGGGGTGAAGGGGGAGACGAGGGTGTCGTGGCGGGGGCCGGGCGTGTCGCCGACGGGGGTGAGGGCGAGGGTGTTGTCGCCGGGGCCGGGGACGCGCTCCAGGCCGGGGACGTCGCCGGCGCCGACCCAATGGGCCAGGGGCGGGAGCAGGTTGGCGGCGGCGCGCTGGGCGCGGGGGATGGCGGTGGCGGCGTCGGGCGTCGGGACGAGGAGGAAGGCGAGGGCCGCGAGGAGCGCGGCGGCGAGGGCGGCGGCGAGGAGGGCGGGCGCACGGTGGGCGCGGCGGCCGGAGGCTGCGCCGCGGGGGGCGAAGCCGGGGGCTTGGGCGGCCTCGCCGGCGCGGGTGGGCGCCAGGAAGGCCTGCTCGCGGCGGCGTTGGCGGGCGGAGGGGGAGAGGAACCAGTAGTTCAGGGGGTTGTAGCCGTTGCGCACGAGGGCGAGGCGGTAGGGGGCCAGGTCGTAGGGCACGGCGTGGAAGGTGAGGCGGCCGGTGGCGGTGTCGAGGAGGAGGTAGTCGGCGGTGAGGCTGTCGCCGCGCGGGAAGCCGATGGAGCCGGGGTTGGCCAGGAGGCGGAGGCCGGGGCGCAGGGTGACGCCCTCGGGCGGGAGGCGGCGGACGGCGCCGCCCTCCTGCGCGAAGAGGCAGGGGATGTGGGTGTGGCCGAGGACGAGGAGGGGCACGTCGGGCAGGGCGGCGAAGCTGGGCTCGGCGTCCTCCTTGGTCTCGACGTAGTGGAAGCGCTCGGGCTCCTCGAAGCCGGCGTGGCAGCAGGCGAAGCCGTCGCCCTCGAGGATGTAGGGGCGGGCGCGGAGCCAGGCCTTGGCCTCGGCGTCGAGGGCGAGCGAGGCGCGCTGGGCGGTCTCGCGGGCGAAGGGGTTGAAGAGGGCGGGGTCGAGGAGGCCGCAGGCGGCGGCGTCGTGGTTGCCCAGCACGTTCCCGCTGGCGACCTCGCGGATGCGCGCCAGGCATTCGACGGGCTGGGGGCCGTAGCCGACGACGTCGCCGAGGTTGATGAGATGGAGGGCACCGCGCTCACGGGCGTCCGCGAGCGCGGCCTCCAAGGCGGGGAGGTTGGCGTGGATGTCCGAGAAGAAGGCGACGCGCATGGGCGCCCGGCCTCAGCGGATGGCCTCGATGGCTTTGAGGAGCTTGGCGCGGCGTTCGGCGGAGGCGTCGGGCGCGCCGCCGGGGCGGATCTCCTGCCAGAGGGGGACGGTGACGTTGGCGGTGTCGCCGCCGGTGGCGAGCCAGAAGCCGTCGGCGGCGGGGCCGGCGTCGATCTTCACGGAGGTGTTGTTGTCGGCGGTGAAGCGGGCGCGGTCGGAGGCGGCCCACTTCTGGCCGTCCCAGGCCCAGAGGCGGGAGAAGCGGGCGGCGCGGATGTGCCGCTTGCTCTCGATGTTGCGCCGGAAGTCCTCGAGGAAGGAGTAGACGCCGACGACGTGGTCGCGGCCCTTGCCCACGAGCGTGGAGAAGGTGGCCATGCGGAACCAGTCGCCCTTGGCAGCGTCCCACACCCAGCAGGTGTAGGCGGTGCGGTCGTCGCCGTCGGGCGCGGCGGAGACGGCCATGCAGACGGGCTCGCCGAGCTTCCAGGGCCAGTCCATCATCGACTGGCCGCCGGTGCCCTCGCCGCCGAAGCGTTTGACGCGGACGCCCTCGCCGTGGTAGAGCTCGCGGGTGCGGATGGATTCCCTGACGTTCTCCTGGCGGGCCTTGAAGTCGAAGGCGTCGCCGGGCTCCCAGACGGAGAAGATGGCCACGTGGTTGCCGTTGACGTGCTCCTGCACGCCGGCGTAGCCGCCGTCGAAGCCGAGCAGGCACATGTAGGAGCCGGGGTGGAAGCGGTCGGCGGTGGCCTCGATGTAGCACACGGTCGCCGCGTCGCCGTAGCCGCGGTAGCCCAGGTGGACGCTCCGGGCCTGGCGGGCCTCCTGCTGCTCGCCGCTCTGCGCGAGCCCCACGGTTGCCGCGCACGCCGCGGCGCAGATGGTCATCAACAGACGTTTCATGAGGATCCTTCCTTTCGTTTTCTCCAATTATAGCGCAAACGCGCGTGCCGTGCGTGCGGTTTTCGGGCTCATTCGCCGAAGTCGGACTGCTGGCGTTCGACCTCGGAGAGGTCGAGCGGCGCGGGCTGGGGGCGGTCGGAGAGTCTGGGCGAGGGGGCGAGGGGGGCGGGCGTGTCGTAGATGAGGGGGTGGGCGGGGGGGACGGTCTCGAAGGTGAGGGCGGCGGCGCCGGAGACGTTTTGCCCGGGGCGGTCGACCTCGGCGCGGAGGGTGACCTTGCCGGGGGTGGTGCCCATGCGCAGGAGGACGACCGCCTCGCCGTAGCGGGTCTGCTGGGGGTTGAGGGCGCCGTCGGGGGTGTTGACGATCTCGGCGGGGCCTTCGACGGCGAAGCGGATGCGCTCGGTGGCGAGGTGCTTGGGGGTGCCGGCGGCGTCGGTGAGGGTGGCGACGGCGACGACGAGCTCGGAGCCGTCGGCGACGAGGCAGGTGCGCATGGTGTCGAGGCGGAGGCTCAGGCCGGTGCGGCGGTAGGCGGCGGGCTTGGCGAAGGGCTGGCCGGCGTGGTTGCCGGCGATCTTGATCCGCCCTTTCTCCCCGCCGCGGTCGAGGGCCTTGAGCTTGTAAAAGGAGAAGCCCTTGCCGTCGGCGGTGGTGTGGCGGAAGGGGGCGATCTCCTTGAGGGGGTCGCCCAGGAGGGTGAGCTCGGTGAGGGGGACGTTGGAATAGATGTCGACCTCGCGGGGGGAGAAGGGGGTGAGGTCGTGGGCCACGTGGACGAAGGGGCCGAGGTCGACGTTGGGGATGGCGGGGATGCCGCGGAGGGGGTCGGTGAGGACGGCCTTGAACATCCAGTAGGCGGTCTTGGGGAGGCGGGCGGAGGTCATGACGCCGCCGAAGAAGGTGTCGGGGTGGTAGCCGCGGGCGTGGTCGAAGCTGTGCCACAGGGCGCCGCCGAAGTGGCCCGGGGGCTGCGCCAGGAGCATGGTGAGGGAGGTGACGGGGTAGTCGGGGTCGGTGGCGCCGAGGTAATGGCGGGCCTGGACGCGCTGCGGGATCTCGCCCCAGGCGCGGTCGGCGCGGGAGGGGGAGTTGTGGCTCGCCCAGTCGTCCACGCAGTCGCCCCACTCGCGGGTGAAGGTGGGGCGTGCGCCGGCGGGGCCTGCGGGGTGGGACTCGCCGGCGGAGCCGTCGGGGTGCCTGAAGATGACGTCGTAGAACTGCTGGCCGCGGGCGCCGGAGTCGCAGGCGCAGAGGGCGGGGCCCAGGTCGGCCTCCTCCTTCACGGCTTGGACCCACTGCTTGGCGGCGGGCTCGGGGTACCAGGTCTCGTTGAGGATGGGCTCCCAGAGGAGGAGGCAGGGGCGGGAGCGGTCGCGGCGGACCATGGCGCGGATGTCGTCGAGCACGCGTTGGCCGAAGACGGGCTTGCCGTTCCAGAACTGCCAGCCGGGGGTGTTGGCGATGACGAAGAGCCCCACCTCGTCGCAGGCGTCCATGAAGGCGGGGTCCTGCAGGTAGTGGGCGTTCCGGATGAGGGTGAAGCCGGCCTCGCGCAGCTTCACCGCGTCGCGGTAATGGAGCAGGTTGCTCATCGCGTTGCCCACGAAGGCGAAGTCCTGGTGGCGGTTGGCGCCGATCAGCTTGCGCCAGGGCTTGCCGTTGAGCACGAGCCCCTCCTCCGCCGTGAGGGAGGCGTCGCGGAAGCCGAAGCGCACGTCCACCGCGTCGGAGAGCGTCCCGTCGGGCGCGAGGGCCTCGACCCGCAGGAAATGGAGGGCGGGACTGTCGGGGGTCCACTCCGCCGGGCGCTCCACCGTGAAGGTCTCGGGCACCTCCCGGCCCTCGTAGAGGCGCCGGGCCGTCCCCTCGCCGTCGAGGGCCACGCGCGCCGTGACCTGCCACTTGCCCTCGCCGAGGCGCTTGGTGGTCAGGTAGACGCCGCCCTGCGGGCCGGGCGCGGAGACGGCCACCGGCCCGGTCTCCACCAGCCACACGTCGCGGTAGATGCCGCCGAAGTAGGCGAAGTCGAGCATCCCCTGGGGCTTGCCGGGCGGGTAGGAGTCGTCGTCCGCGTTGTCGCACTCCACGCGCAGCACGTTGCCCGTGGGTCTGAGGCGGCCCGTCACCTCGATGTGGATGGGGTGGTAGCCGCCGAAACGCCCGCCCACCCGCTCGCCGTTCAGGAAGATGCGGCTCTTGCCCATGATGGCCTCGAAGTGGAGGAACTGCCGTGCGCCCCGCGGCGTGAAGTCGAAGCGCTTCTCGTAGGTCGCCGGCCCCTGGTAATTGCTCCCGCCGCTCGCCTCGAAGCCCACCACGTTCAGCGTGTGCGGCAGGTTCACCCGCGCCTTGGCGCCGTCGCCGCGCGTGAAGTCCCACCCCACGTTGAGCGACGAGACGACCCGCGGCGAACCCTCCGCGGGGAAGTAACCCGCCCGCGAGAAGGCCGGCGAATAGGCGGCGCGGAGCGGCAGGCCGACGACCCCCGCCAACGCGATGACAGCAAGCGCGAAAAACCGTTTCATGCGGCCATTGTAACAGATCCGCGCGTTTCCCCGGCCGCCGACGACGGGGAAAACGCGTCCGCCGCCTCCTGTCCGCACCCTCCCGCCCCCAAGGTCGGGAGGGTCCGGGGCGAAACCCTTAAGGGTTCGGGTCGGAAGCCCTGAGGGTCTGGGTGGGGACGCAGTGGAGCGTGCCGGAGAGGTCGGCGGCGTAGAGCCGCGCGCCGTCGGCGGAGAGGGCGGGGGTGCCGAGGAGGGGCGCGCCCAGGCCGACCCGCCCCAAGGGCCTGCCGTCGGCGAGGGCGAAGGCGCGGAGCGTGCCATCGGCGGCGGCGACGGCCACCGCCTCCCCCATCAGGACGGGGGAGCCCTGGATGAGCGGCTGGGGGGCGTGGGAGTAGGGCGCGGCGTAGGTGGCGGCCGGGCCCACGGCGCCGCGCCAACGTTCGGCCAGGGTGGCGCGGTCGAGGGCCACGACGCCCGCGTCCACGGTGGTCAGGACGATCAGGTCGCCGGCGAGGAGGGGCTGGGCGTTGTTCTCGACGCCGAAGCCGAGATCCTTCTTTTTGAGCACCTTGCCGGTACGCGCCTCGATGAGGAAGAGGGCCTTGCGGGCGGTGACCCAGACGTTCTTGCCCTCGGGCGCGGGGATGGAGCCGCGGAAGCGGAGGTCGGGGTCGGCCTTGCGCCAGAGGAGCTTGCCGGTGGCGGCGTCGGTTGCGTAGAGGGCGTCCCAGTGGGAGCCTTGGACGATCGCGCCGTCGGCGGGGATGGGGCGGTCGGGCGTGCCCTCGCGGAGCCGCCAGCCGCCGCCCTGCCAGCGGGGCTCGCCGGTGGCGGGGTCGAGCGCGGAGAGGCTCTGCCCCGCGCCGGCGTAGAGCGTGCCGTCGGCGAGGGTCAGGCCGCTGACAAGGCCGGGGAGGGGGGCGCACGGCAGACGCCGCTCCCAGCGCAACGCGCCGTCCCCGGCGGCGAAGGCGTAGACCCATCCCAGCACGTCCTGCGCGAAGACGAGCCCGCGGGCGGGGTCGGCGGCGAGGGCGTTCTTCACCGAGGCGCGGGTCGCGGCGCGCCAGAGGCGGCGGCCCTCGGCGTCGAAGGCGGTGACGCCGCCCGTGCCGCGGAGGTCCTCGTCGAGCGTGGCCACGCAGACGCGGTCGCCGAGGACGAGGGGCGGGGCGAAGAGGACGCCGCCGCCGGCCTGGGCCGACCAGCGCACGCGGCCCCTCGGGGCGGGCTCGGCGAAGGTGGCGTAGCGCAGCTCGGAGCGGTGGGCGCCGGCGGCGGCGTCGCGCCGGAAGATGCGGAAGGCGGCGACGGAGGCGTCGATGCCGCCCTTCTCGGGGGCGTTGGTGCAGAAGGTCTCCACGGCGCCCTGGCGGCGGGCGAGGTTGATGTGCCAGTGGCCGTAGACCCAGGTCTTGAGGTTGTGGGCCACGAGGTCGACGCCGCCGTAGACGAAGCGGTCGCCGGTGAAGAGGAGGTCGTGGCAGAAGACGACCAAGGGCGTGCCCTTGGGGATGGCGGCGAGGTCGTTGCGGAGCCAGGCGGCCACCTCGGCGGTGGTGTAGGAGGGGCGGCGGTCGCCGCCGGGCATGGGCAGGACGACGAAATGGGTGCCGGCGGCGTTGAAGGAGTACCACGCCGGGCCGTAATGCTGCTCGAAGAGCGCCTCGCCCGTTGGGCCGTCCACGAGGTCATGGTTGCCGATGCACCAGAAGAGGGGGACGCCCAGGTCGCGGAAGAGCGCTTGGTGCTCGCGCAGGCCGCGGGCGTAGCAGATGTCGCCGGTGTGGACGACGAAGTCGGCGGCGGTCTCCTCCGCCAAGGCCTTCAGCTGGGCGGCCATCGCGCGGTAGTGGGGCGTCTCGCCGCCGGACATCTCGGTGTCGGTGATCTGGATGAAGGCGCCGCTGTCGGCGGGGCGGGAGGCCAGGGCGAAGTCGTACCCCTCGGCGCGCGCCGGGTCGATCGCCAGCCACGGCCGCGCCACACGCGCGCGCTCGGGCACGGAGAGGGAGACAAACCGGGCGTGCCTGTGGCCGGCCGGCAGGGTGTAGCGGCCGTCGGCGTCGGTGCGGGTCACGTTCAGCCCGTCGGAGAGGACGACGCCGGGGGCGGCGCGCCCGTCGATCGTGACCGTGCCGGAGACCGCGCCGAAGGCCTGGGCGCCCGCCAGCGCCGCGGCGAGAAGGAAAAACGGGATTTTCATGGGGGCAAACCTTTCGCCCCCAGTAAAGCACGTCCGGCGCGGGGGCGCAAGGGGCGCGGGCCCCGCGCGGGCGGGTGCGTCCTGCCGGTCTCAGCCCCGCGCGACCGCGACGTCCGCGGCGGAGAAACGCGCCTCGGGCGCGGCGTAGACGGCGGCGCGCCCGGCGGGGCGGGCGGCGGCCAGCAGGTTGAGCAGGTAGACCCGCGCGGCGACGAGCGCGTCGGGCAGGTCGCGCCCCAGGGCCAGGTTCGCGGCGATGGCGGCGCTCAGCGCGCAGCCCGTGCCGTGGGTGGTGAGCGGGTGCGGCAGGCGCGGCGCGCGCAGGCAGAGCGGCGCCTCCCCGGGCCGTGCCAGCCAGTCCTCGGAGACGGCCGCGTCCGCGCCGTGGCCGCCCTTGACCAAGACCGGCACGCCCAGCGCCTCGGCCAGGGCGCGCGCGGCCTCGCGGGGCGGGCGCCCGGGGCCGTGCCCCAGGAAGCGGAGCAACGCCTCGGTCTCGGGCAGGTTGGGGGTGATCAGCGCGGCGTGGGGGAAGACGCGCCCGACGAGCGTGCCGACGGCCGCGTCGTCCAAGAGCCGCGCGCCGCTGGTGGCGACCATCACCGGGTCGACGACCCACTTGGCGCGGGGGAGGCGCGGCATGGCCTCGGCGACGACGGCGGCCAGGGCGGCGTCGTGCAGCATCCCCGTCTTCGCGGCGCGGACGTCGAAGGCCTCGGCGACGCAGTCGATCTGGGCGCGCAGGAAGTCGGGCGTCGCGGGGAGGATGGCCCCGACGCGGAAGGGGTTCTGCGCGGTGAGGGCGGTGAGGGCCGAGCACCCGTGCACGCCGAAGTCGCGGAAGGCGCGGAGGTCGGCCTGCACGCCGGCGCCGCCGCCGCTGTCGCTCCCGGCGACGGTGAGGGCCACGGGCACGTTCGGCGCGGCGGTGGGGGGCGTTTCCATGCGTGGTCGCTCCTCAGGGTTCGGCGGCGTGCGCCTCGACGGCGTAGGCCATGGGGCCCGCGCCGGCCGGCGGCCCGCCCACGGGGATCGGCGCCGAGCGCCACGACCCGTCCGCGCCGCGCGTGAGGGTGACCTCCCCCGCGCCCTCGCCCGATGCGGGGAAGACGACCTCCCCCGCCGCGTCGCCTTGGGCGCGGAGGATCCGGAGGCGCGCCGTGCGGGTCGCGCCGATCCCCGCCGTGTCGTCGGCGATGCGCAGCGAGGCCGTGAGCGTCAGGCCGTCCGCCCCCACCCCGAGCCCGGCGACGCCGAAGGCGTGATCGGCCACGGCGAGCCCCGCGTCCGTCATGCGCCAGAGGCCAAAGACCTGCGCGGCGGCGCGTTCCCGCGCGGCGGGGGCCTCGCCCGCGGCGTAACGCAGGGCCACGCCCTGCGCGGCGGCGACCCAGAGCCGGCCGTCCGCGCCGACGGTGAGGGGGGCGTCGGGCGCGTCCGTCAGGCAGGCCGCGCCAAGGGTCTGCCCCTCCAGGCCGGGCAGGGAGAAGGCGCGCCACCCATCGAAGACGCCGCCCTCCACGCCTTGCCGCGCCTGCCCGACGCAACGGTCGGGGTAACGGTAGTTTTGCGCGAAGAGGGTGGTGGGGGCGGCGGGGAGCGCGGAGCCGCCGAAGACCAGCGTCCCGCCCGTCTGCGTGAAGGCGCCCCTGCTTGTCTCCGCCACGGCGAAGGGGGAGAGGGGCGGGGCGTAGGCGTCCCCGGCCGCCAGCCGCGTCTCGCCCGCGGGGCGGATGTGGCATTCGAGGCTTCCGCCTTCCAGCGTGACCCGGACGTGCTCGGTGGCGGGGGCGATGAAGAGCGTCGCCTGGCTTGCCACGTCGCCGAGCCCGGCCTCCAGGCGCAGGCGCCCGGAGCGCACGCGCAGGCTGGCGGCGGTCGCGGCCTGGACGGGTGCGCGCACGGCGATCCGCGGCGCGGGGTGGCCGGCCAGGGTCAGCGAGGCATCCTCCGCGCCGTCGAAGACGAGCGTGGCCGGGTCGCCGAGGAAGAGGGCGCATTGCCAGCCGTCGCCCTTGGAGGCGGCGAGGCGGTTGGCGCCCTCCTCCGCGATGAGGCGGAGCGTCCCCTCCCCGGTCACGCGCATGGCGGCTGTCGCGATGGCGGTGGTCGTCGCCGTGTAGTCGAAGTCACGGAAGCGGAGGGTGGTGGGGGCGGCGGGGGAGAGGGTGAGGGAGAGGGGCGCGCCCTTGGCGGCCGTGCCGCCGGTGGTGAGGGTGAGGTCGCCGCCGCCTTGGAGGTCGCGGGGGGCGGAGGGCTGGGAGAGGTCGAGCGTCGTCGCCGCGGCGGGGAGGGGCGCGGCGAGGGCGAGGAGGGCGAGCAGGGCGGTGGGGCGCATGGTCAGGCCCGGCGGGTTCTGACGTGCGCGACGAGGGCGCGGAGGAGGTCGGTGGCGGGGCCCGGGGGGAAGGCGGCGAGGGCTTGGCCGCAGGCGGCGGCGTGGGCGTCGAGCGCGGCGGCGGGGGGCGTGCCGGCGGGATGGCCGGCGGCGCGGTCCTGCTCGGCGTCGAGGAGGTCGTCGGTGGCCTGGAAGAGGATGCCGAGGGCCATGCCGAAGGCGCCGGCGGCCCGGACGTCCGCCTCGCCCGCGCCTGCGGCGGCGGCGCCGAGGGCGGCGGCGGCGCGGAAGAGGGCGCCGGTCTTGTTGGCGTAGACGTAGGCCTGGTGGGCGGCGTCGGTCCGGTCGGGGTGGGCGGCGGCGGCGAGGTCGGCGACCTGCCCGCGCACGACGTCGATGGCGGCCTGGGCGAGGATGGCGGTGAGGCGCGGCGCGGCGCGGGTGGGGGCGAGCCGGGCGAAGGCGAGGGCTTGGAGGCCGTCGCCGGCGAGGATGGCGGTGGCCTCGCCGAACTTGGCCCAGACGGTGGGCTGGCCGCGGCGGAGGGTGTCGTCGTCCATCGCGGGGAGGTCGTCGTGGACGAGGGTGTAGCCGTGGAGGAGCTCGATGGCGGCGGCGGCGGCGCGGGCGTCGGGGTCGGCGGTGGGGTCGTCGAGGCCGAAGGCGCGTGCGGCGAGGAGGGTGAGGCAGGGGCGGACGCGCTTGCCGCCGGCGAGGATGGCGTGCCGGAGGGCGGCGTCGAAGTCGGCCAGGCCGGGGATGGCGGCGTCGGCGCGGTCGGGGGCGAGGGCGTCGCGGAGGGCGCCCTCGGCGGCGGCCGCGTAGGCCGCGAGGGTGTCGCGGAGCGCGTCCATGGCGCGTCACTCCGCGACGGCGGCGGCGATCATGTCGCCGACCTGCTCGGTGGTGTAGCCCATCTCGTTGGCGAGCTGGCTTTTCATCTTGGGGGTGACGGAGGCGATGGCGCGGGTGATGGCCTGGGCGGCCTGGGTCTCGCCGAGGTGCTCGAGCATCATGGCGCCGGCGCCGATGGCGGCGATGGGGTTGATGGCGTGCTTGCCGGTCCACATGGGGGCGGTGCCGCCGATGGGCTCGAACATGGAGACGCCGTGGGGGTTGATGTTGGCGCCGGAGCTGACGCCCAGGCCGCCTTGGGTGATGGCCGCCAGGTCGGTGATGATGTCGCCGAACATGTTCTCGGTGACGATCACGTCGAACATCTCGGGGGAGGCGACCATGTAGAGGGTGGTGGCGTCGACGTGGAAGTATTGGCGCTCGACGTCGGGGTACTCCTCGCCGACCTCGGCGAAGACGCGGTTCCAGAGTTGGTAGACGTAGGTGAGGACGTTGGACTTGCCGACCATGGCGAGGGTGTTTTTCTCGCCGACGCCGCGGGCCTTTTTGCCGTATTTGCGGGCGTACTCGAAGGCGTAGCGGATGCAGCGCTCGACCTGCTCGTGGGTGTAGGTCATGACCTGGGTGGCGACGGCGTCGTCGCTGTCGGGGCGGGAGATGCCGCCCATGCCGGTGTAGAGGCCGCCGGAGTTCTCGCGCACCACGCAGTAATCGATGTCCTTGGGGCCTTTGCCCTTGAGGGGGCTGTCGACGCCGGGGTAGAGGCGGATGGGGCGGAGGTTGATGTATTGGTCGAGGGCGAAGCGCAGCTTCAGGAGGATGCCCTTCTCGAGGATGCCGGAGGTGACGCGCGGGTCGCCGATGGCGCCGAGGAACATCGCGTCGTGCCCGCGGAACTCCTCGAGCACGCTGTCGGGGAGGGTCTCGCCGGTGGCGAGGTAGCGCCCGGCGCCGACGTCGTAGGCGGTGGTGGCGAGGGTGAAGCCGAACCTGCGCTCGGCGGCGTTGAGGACCTTGAGGCCCTCGGCGATGACTTCGGGGCCGGTGCCGTCACCGGGGACGACGGCGATGTTGTAGGACTTCATGCGTGGGTTCCTTCGTTTGCGAGGAGTCGGCGGAGGTCCGCGACCGTGAGGGCGAGGCCTTTCCGCGAAAGGGTCCGGCAGGTTTCGAGGAGCGCGGCGACGGCCTCGGGCGGCCATTGCGGGATGCGGCCCACGAAGATCCGCGCGTGCTCGGTGCGCGTGGCGTGGGCGGCGGCGAGGCCGAGCTCCTCGGTGAGCTTCTCGCCGGGGCGTGCGCCGGTGTGGATGATGGGGATGTCCTTGCCCGGGCGCAGGCCGGAGAGGCGGATCATCGTCTCGGCCAAGGCCTGGATGGTCATGGGCTTGCCCATGTCGAGCACGAAGATCTCGCCGCCCTTGGCGAAGGTGGCGGCCTGGAGGACGAGCCCGCTGGCCTCGGCGATGGTCATGAAATAGCGCTCCATGCGCGGGTCGGTGACGGTGACGGGGCCGCCGCGGGCGATCTGCTCGCGGAAGCGCGGCACCACGGAGCCCGAGGAGCCGAGCACGTTGCCGAAGCGCACCGCGCAGAAGCGCGTGTCGCCGCCGGCGAGGTCGCGCACGAAGATCTCGGCCAGGCGTTTGGAGACGCCCATCGCGGAGATCGGGCGGATGGCCTTGTCCGTCGAGATCAGCACGAAGGTGCCCACCCCGGCGGCCTTGGCCTCCTCGGCCAGGGTGCGGGTGCCCAGGGCGTTGTTGCGCAGGGCCTCGCAGGGGTTGGCCTCCATCATGGGCACGTGCTTGTAGGCGGCGGCGTGGAGCACGAAGTCGGGGCGTTCGCGGGCGAGGAGCTCGCGCATGAGGTCGCGGTCGCCGCAGTCGGCCACCACCGGCGCCAGGTCGGCGCCCGGCTCGCGCTCGGAGAGTTCCAGGTGGATGCGGTAGAGCGCCGCCTCCGAGAGGTCGTCCAGGATGAGGCGCCGCGGGCCGGCCGAGAGCACCTGGCGGGCGAGCTCGCCGCCGATCGAGCCGCCGGCGCCGGTGATGAGCACCGTCTTGCCGCGGAAGCCCTCGCGGACGGCGGGGGTGCCGACCTCGTTCTCGCCGCGGCCCAGGAGGTCGGCCACCTCGATGGGGCGCAGCTGGATGCGGCGGACGTAACGCAGGGCCAGCAGGCCGGCGATCTCCAGGATGCCGGCGATGATGGCCACGCCGGCCGTCGGGCGCAGGCAGATGTGGCCGTCCTCGGGGAAGAGCACGTAGCGCAGGGCCAGCTGGCAGAGCACGGTGAAGGCCGCCGCGTAGAGGAAGCGCGGCAGGTTGCGCAGGGAGATCGCCCGGGGGCTCAGGCGCTGGCAGCGGAAGAGCAGCAGCCCCGCCCAGCCCAGCGCGAAGGCCGGCGCGAGGCCGCACAGCACCGCGCCCCAGCCCCACCGAGGCTCGGCGAAGTCGAAGCGGAGCAGGAAGGCCGCCACGTAGGCGGCCACGAGCACCGCGCTGTCGGCCAGGGCACGGGTCATTTCTCGGAGACGCTCCGCTTGATGTAGGGCAGGTAGGTGCGCGTGTAGACGCCGAGCGACCAGAAGTTGAGGAGGATGGCGAAGGCCTCGCCGGCGTAGATCAGCCAGCGGAACCACGTCATGGTCTCGGGCGGGTACTCGTAGATCATGATGTAGAAGTAGATGAAGGCGCAGAGGGGGAAGGTCATCGCCGTGCGCACCTTGCCGAGCATCGAGGCCGCGCAGTCCGCGCCGTAGAGCGTGCCGACCGAGCGCAGGAAGGTCACCCACTGGTCGCGCAGGAGGTAGAGCACCGTGAGCACCACCATGAAGAGCGCGTGCCAGCGCTCGGGGGCCTTGCCGATGGGCAGGAGCCAGAGGAGCGTGGGGAAGACGACGAGGTAGAAGACCTTGTCCATCAGCGGGTCGCACATCGCGCCGAACTTGGTGACGACCTTCCATTTGCGCGCGAGCGCGCCGTCGAAGAGGTCGGTGAGCGCCGAGAGCGCCAGGAAGACGAGCGCGACCCAGGCGAGGGCGTCGCCGGGGTGGGTGGTCACCTCCTCCTTGAGGTTGAAGCGCTGCACCTCCCAGCCGTGGATCAGTGCCAGGACGAGGAAGACCATGATGAAGGGCACGCGGATGAACGTGATGCCGTTGACCACCAAGAGATGCAATTGCCGCAGACTCATGTGCCGCTCCTCATGCCTGTTTTTTCCCGGCGTTCTTTTGGCGGGCGGCCTCGAAGAGGGCCACCGCCCCGGCGACCGCCGCGTTCAGCGAGGCCACGCGCCCGGCCATGGGGATCCAGCCGATGAAGTCGCACGTGCGCCCCACCAGGTGGCCGAGGCCGGAGCCCTCGTTGCCCACCACGATGCCGCACCGCTCCCGGAAGTCGATCGCCGTGTAGGGGCGCGCGCCTTCGGCCAGGTCCAGCCCCGTCAGCCACACGTCGCGCTTCTTCAGCTCCCCCATCGCCTGGACGAGGTTCACCACGTGGGCGATGCGCAGGTGCTCCGAGGCGCCCGCCGAGGCGCGCACCACCGCCGGCGTGACCAACGCCCCGCGGTCCTCCGGCAGGATCACCCCGCAGACCCCGCACGCCTCGGCCGTGCGCAGGAGCGAGCCCACGTTCTGCGGGTCCTCCAGGTGGTCGAGGATCAGCACCGTGGCCTCGGGGTCGGCCTCCGCCGCCGCGCAGACGTCCTCCAGCCCCACGTAGGGGTAGCCGCCCACGCGCACGGCGCAGCACTGATGGTTGATCTGGCCGAGCAGGCGGTCGCACTCGCCGCGCTGGGCCGCCCGCACGGGGATGCGCAGCCCCCGCCCTAGGGCCACCATCTCCTCCACCTCGTCCGTCGCCGGCCCGGCCGGCACCACCAGCTCGAAAAACTCACGCCGCCCCGCCCGGAGCGTCTCAAGCACCGGGCGCCGCCCGTAAATCCAGCCCTCTTTCCTGCGCGGTCTCTTGTCCATGCCCACAAGTATACCACAATCGCGCGGCGGGCGATTCGCCCGGAACCGCACAAAAAAGCGCCGCCCCTCGCCCGCGCCCCCCATCCTTTGGTATAATGGGAGGCGTATCGAATCTCAGAGAAGGAGTGTTTTGCGATGAATACGACGCTTGCGAAGGACATCCATTGGGTCGGCTACGTGGATTGGCCGGTGCGGGATTTCCATGGGTACCAGACGAAGCGGGGCTCGTCGTACAACGCCTACCTCGTGCGCGGGTCGGCCCGCACGGCGCTGATCGACACGGTCAAGGCCCCCTACGCCGCCACGCTCCTGGCGCACATCCAGGCCCACTGCGCGCTGGAGGAGGTGGACGCGATCGTGTGCAACCACGCCGAGCCCGACCACTCGGGCGCCCTCCCGGCGGTGGTGGCCGCCTGCCCCAACGCCACCGTCTACTGCAACGCGAAGTGCCAGGACGCCCTCAGCCGCCATTACGACACCGCCTCCTGGAAGATCCACGTGGTCAAGGAGGGCGACGCCCTCGACCTGGGCGGGCGCACGCTCCGCTTCTTCGACACGGTGATGTGCCACTGGCCCGAGAGCATGGTCACCTACCTGCCCGAGGAGGAGCTCCTCTTCTCGATGGACATCTTCGGCCAGCACTACGCCACCAGCCGCCGCTTCGACGACGAGGCCGACCTGGCCGAGGTGATGCAGGAGGCCAAGACCTATTACGCCAACATCGTCCTCCCCTACGCCGCCCCCGTCGCTGCCGCCGCCAAGAAGCTCCTGGGCCTCAGGCTCCGCATGGTCGCCCCCTCCCACGGCGTCATCTGGCGCAGCCACTTCGACAAGATCCTCGCCGCCTACCTCGACTGGCGCGCCAGCAAGCCCACGCGCAAGGTCGTCATCTTCTACTCCACCATGTGGCAGAGCACGCGCCTCATGGCCGAGGCCATGGCCGAGGGCGCCAACGAGGCCGACGTGGCCGTCAAGCTCTTCGACCTCAAGGCCGTGGGCGACACCGAGCTCATCACCGAGCTCATGGACTGCGCCGCCTTCGCCGTGGGCACCCCCACCCTCAACCAGAGCCTCATGCCGCGCGTGGCCGCCGCCCTCACCTACGTGCGCGGCCTCAAGCCCGCGGGCAAGAAGGCCCTCGCCTTCGGCTCCTACGGCTGGGCCTCCAAGGGCGCCCAGGAGGCCGAGGGCTACCTCAGGGCCTTCGGGTGCGAGATCCTGCGCGAGCCGATCGTCTGCCGCTTCGTGCCCGACGCCGCGACGCTCGACGCCTGCCGCGAGGCCGGCCGCGCCCTGGCCCAGGCCGCCCTGGCCGTCGAGGCGTGACGTGACGCGCCGCGCGACGGTCGCGGCGCTGGCCGTGTCGGCACTGGCCGCGCTGGCCCTGGCGGCCGGGTGCTCGGGCATCCGGCCGCCCCGCGGCGTGGAGCCGACGACCGTGCGGATGACGGTGACGGGCTACTGCGACTGTGGGGCGTGCTGCGGCTGGGAGCGTTCGTGGCTCCGCCTCGGCCGCCCCGTCTACAGCTCCGGCCCGAACAAGGGCGAGCCCAAGGCCGTGGGGGTGACCGCGAGCGGGACGGAGACGCGCCACGGCACGGCGGCGGTGGATCGCGCGCGCTACCCCTTCGGCACCGTCTTCCACGTCCCCGGCTACGGGTACGCGCGGGCGGAGGACACGGGCGGGGCCATCAAGGGCGACGCGCTCGACCTCTGGTTCCCCACGCACGAGGCGGCCAAGCGCTGGGGCCGCCGCACGCTGCAGGTGAAGGTCTGGCGCCAACCGTGAGTGGGGAGGCCCCGCATGTTCTATTTCCTGAGTGAGTTCCTGCAACCTTACTGGGGGCCCTTCCGGCTCCTGCGCTCGCACGTCGTGATGATGGGCGGGGGGGCGCTCCTGGCGGCGCTGCTGGTGTGGTTCCTCCTGCCGCGGTGCGCGGCGTGGCTCCCGCGCGACCGCGGCAAGGCCGTGCGCACGGCCGAGGGGGCCTCGGTGGCGGTGGCCGGTGGCGCGGCCTCGGCGGGCAAGCCGACGGGCGCGGGCTTCCCGATGGCGCTGCTGACGCTCCCGGCGCTCTGCCTCTTCTTCCCGATCTATGCCTGGGAGTCGCTGTGGGACGTGGGGATCGTGCTGTGCGTCTTCCTGTGCATGCTCTCGGGCTGGCTCGACGACCGTGCGGACATCCCCTGGGGCGGCCTGCGCAAGGGCCTCTTCGACGCGGCGGTCTCGCTGCTCTGCGCGTGGCTGCTCTGCCACAACGAGCCCGTGCCGGCGTGGTGGCCCTTCACGCGCGCCGAGACGCTCATCCCCGTGTGGCTCTACGTGCCGCTGGCCGGCCTGCTCCTCTTCGGCGCCATCAACACGACCAACTGCTCCGACGGCATCGACGGCCTGGCCGGCCTGCTCACCCTCTTCGCGCTCGTGGCCTTGGTGGTGATGCTCTACGTGGTGGTGGGCCACAGCACGGTGGCCGACTACCTGCTCATCCCCCACAGCAACGCCGCCGCCAAGTGGGCCGTCCTCGTCGCCATCTTCGCCGGGAGCCTCGGCGCCTACCTGTGGTACAACTGCTACCCCTCGAGCCTGATGATGGGCGACGCCGGGTCGCGGATGTTCGGCATGGTGCTGGGCGTGGCGGCCCTCGCCACGGGCAACCTCTGCGTCCTCCTGGTCGTCGCCCCGATGATCCTGGTCAATGGCGGCGGCGGCCTGGTGAAGCTCGCCTGCCTGCGCCTGCTCCGCCTCGCCGGGCACCCCGTCGCGCGGCCCCTCCCCGGCGAACGCCCCACCGCCCTCCAGCGGCTCTTCTTCTCCCTCACCTTCCCCCTGCACGACCACTGCCGCAAGGTCCTCGGGTGGTCCGGCCAGCAGGTCGTCGTGCGCTTCCTGCTCCTGCAGGCGCTCCTCCTGCCCATCCTCTTCCTCATCCTCGTCAAGGTCCGCTGAGATGCGCCGCGCCTTCGCCCTGGGCCTCGCCCTCCTGATCCTCACCCTCGCCCTCGACCAGGCCGCCAAACTCTGGGTCGAGCGCGCCTTCGCCCTCGGCGAGAGCCTCCCCCTCCTGCCCGTGCTCAACCTCACGTACGTCCGCAACCAAGGCGCCGCCTGGGGGCTCTTCCAAGGGGCGCAGACGGCGCTGGCGGCCTTCGGCGCGATCGCCATCGCCCTCTGCTGCGTCTTCTGGAAAAAGATCTTCGGCCCGTACCGCTGGGCGCCGCCGCTCATGGGGCTGCTCTTCGGCGGCATTTTGGGCAACCTCGTCGACCGCCTGCGCCTGGGCTATGTGGTCGACTTCGTGGACTGCCATTGGGGCGGCGCGCATTTCCCCTGTTTCAACGTGGCCGACGCCGCCATCTGCCTCAGCGTCGCCGCGCTCGTCGTCCTGCAATGGGTGGCCGACCGCCGCGCGGCGCGCGCCGCGCGGGAGGAGCCGCGGTGACGCGTTGCCTCGCCGGCGCCACCGCCACCGGCAAGACCGCCGTGGCCCAACGCCTCGCCGAGCGCCTCGGTGCGGCGATCCTCTCCGCCGACGCCATGCTCGTCTACCGCGGCCTCGACATCGGCACCGCCAAGCCCACCCCCGCCGAGCGCGGCGCCGTGCCCTACCGCGGCCTCGACCTCACGGACCCCGACGAGACCTTCTCCGCCGCCCGCTGGCTGGAGGCCGCCCGCGCCGCCGAGGCCGAGGCCGCCCGGGCCGGGCGCCCGCTCATCGCCGTGGGCGGCACGGGGCTCTATCTCTCCGCGCTCCTGCGCGGGCTCGACCCCCTGCCCGCCGGCGACCCCGCCCGCCGCGCCGCCCTCGAGGCCCTCGACGCCGAGACCCTCCGTGCCCGCCTCGCCGCCCTCGGCGCCCTCGACGCCCTGCCGCCGGACGACCGCGCCAACCCGCGCCGCCTCGTCCGCGCCCTGGAGATCGCCGAGGCCGGCGGCGCGCGCCCCGCCTCCTGGCGCGACCCCGCCGCGCCGAAACCCGCCCTCGTGGCGCTCACCCGGCCGCGGGCCGCGCTCCATGCGCGCATCGCCGAGCGGGTCCGCGCCATGTACGCCGCGGGGTTGCTCGCCGAGGCGCGCGCCCTGCGCGAACGTTTCCCCGCCCTCTCGCGCACCGCCATGCAGGCCATCGGCTACGCCGAGGCCTTCGCCGTGCTCGACGGCACGCTCTCCGTGGCCGAGGCGCAGGAACGCACCATCGTGCGCACGCGCCAGCTCGCCCGGCGGCAGGAGACCTACCTGCGCCACCAGTTCGCCGTCACGTGGGTGGAGGCCGCCCCCGGCGAGGGCATCGACGCCTTGGCCGGGCGCGTGGCCCGCGCTTGGGGGCTCTGAGGGAGGGAATCGCGATGGATGAGCCGAAGGCGCCCCCCGCCAAGCCGCGCGTGCGCGATCTGCCCGAGGAGGCCCGCCCCCGCGAGAAACTTCTCGCCCATGGCCCCCGCGCCCTGGCCGACGCGGAGCTGCTGGCGATCCTCCTGCGCACCGGCGTGCGGGGGTGCAACGTCATCGAGCTGGCGCGGCGCCTCTCCGCCGCCCTCGACGCCGAGGGCCGCCTGGCCGACCTGTACCGCTTCGAGCCCGAGGACTTCCGCGCCTTCGTGCGCCAACACGAGGGGCTGCGCGGCATCGGCGGCGACAAGATCGCCACCATCCTGGCCGCGATCGAGCTGGGCGCGCGCGTCTTCGGCCCCGACAAGCACGCCCTGCGCGCGCCGATCCTTCGCGCCGAGCAGGTGGCGGCGATCGCCCTGGCCGGGGCCGCGCGCACGGCGACGGAGCGTTTCTGGTTCCTCCCGCTCGACCACCGCCGCGCCATGATCGGCAAAGGGCCGATCGAGGTCACCGCGGGCGTCGGCGCGCAGACGCTCATCGACCCGGCGACCCTCTTCCGCCGGGCGATCCTCCTGGGCGCCCACTCCCTCTACGTCATCCACAACCACCCCTCGGGCGACGTCTCCCCCAGCAGCGACGACCTGGCCGTGACCGACACGCTCATCCGCGCCGGCCGCACGCTCCGCATCCCGCTCCGCGACCACGTCATCGTCGGCCGCCCCGACATCCACCCCCAGTTCTACTCCATCCGCAACCACGGCCACTGCGCCTTCTGAGCGCGCCCCGCGCGGGAAAACCCTTTGGGGTTTCGCCCCAAACCCTCCCGGCTTTCGCCCCAAACCCCTTAGGGTTTGGGTGCGAACCCTCCCGACCTTCGCTCGGCATGGCGCCCGCTGGGGCAACTGGGCCCGCCGGCCATGCCCGTCGCCCCGAACGGGGCGCGCCAATCAGCCCCCTTCCTCTATGCTATAATGGCGGCATGGACACGACACAGGGCATCATCTTCGACTTCGGCGGCGTGATCTCGATGCCGCAGGACGGGCGTTTCTTCCCGGAGGCCGAGCGGCTGACGGGGTGGACGCGCGGGCAGATCTTGGAGGCGTGGGGCAAGTGGCGGCGGCTCTTCGACGCGGACGCCATCACCCCGGCGGAACTCTATCGGCGCCTGGCCGCCTCGCTGGGCCAGGAGGTGCCGGAGGCGACGCTGGAGGCGGTGGTGCGGCTGGACTTCGACTCGTGGTCGGCCCCGAACGCGGGCACGCTCGCCTGGGCGCGGGAGCTGAAGGCCCGCGGCCTGAAAATCGGCATCCTCACGAACATGCCCACGGCGTTCATCCCGTGGTTCGACCGTTGCGCGGCGCCCTTCCGCGCCCTGGCGGACGCGGAGGTCATCTCGGGGTGCGAGCGTCTGGCCAAGCCCGACCCGGCGATCTATCGCCTGATGGAGCGGCGCATCGGTCTGCCGCCGGAGGCGCTCCTCTTCCTGGACGACTCGCCGGCGAACGTGGAGGCCGCCCGCGCGTGCGGCTGGCGGGCGATCCGTTTCCGCGACCTGGCGCAGGCGCGGGCCGAGGTCGGGGCCCTGCCATGAGGGGTGCGGGGGCGTGGGCGCGCCGCGCCGCCGCGGCGCTCTTCCCGGCGCTGACCCTCGCGGCGGCGGTCTGGCTGTGGCCGCTACTCTTCAAGCTGGGCAACCGCACGCTCTGCCTGGCGGATTGGGAGGGCTTTTGCGAGGAGGCCCTCAGGCCCCTGCCGGGGGGCTGCCTGCATTTCGCGGCGGAGTTCCTCTCCGCGCTGTGGGCGGTGCCGTGGCTGGGGTGGGCGGTCTTCGTGGCGGCCGGCCTGGGGATGGCGGCCTGGGCGTGGCGCTCGGGGCGGACGCCGCGGTGGTGGGGGCTCCTGCCCTTCGCGGCGACGCTGTGGGCGGTGGCCTATTGCGGGGTGAGCGTGTGGGTCTTCGTGGACCCGGCCTTCCCGTGGGTGTGGCTCCTGGGGTGGGGGGTGGCGGCGGCGCTTTCGGGCGGGGGGTGGCGCGCGGCGGTCGCCGCGGCCGCGCTTTACCCGCTGTGCGGCACGCCGGCGCTGCTGGGGGCGCTCGTGGGGGCCTTCGCCCCGGGGCGGCGGCTCTGGGAACGGGCGCTCCTGGCGGCCGAGGCGGCGGCGCTCCCGATCCTGGCGCAGACCCTCTCGCCTTACGACCCGGCGTGGGAGCCGCTGCTGATGGCGAACGCGCCTTTCCTGGCCGAGGAGGGCGCGGCGGCGTGGAACGCGGTGTGCGTGTGCGTGGCCGCCCTCCTGGCGGCGGGGCGCTGGGCGGGGCGCGTCCGCGTGCCGTGGGGGTGGGCGCGCCGGGCGCTCGCGCCCGCGCCGGCGGCGCTCTTCGCGGTGGCGGCCTTCGCGGCGGCGGACCCGACGCACCCGCTCTATGACCTGCTGATGTGCGAGCGTGCGGCGCGGCGGGGGGACTTCCGGGCGATCCTGGCCTTGCCGCCGGAGCGGGTGGTGGCGCATCGGATGCTCTGCGCCCAGACGATCCATGCGCTGTGGCGCGAGGACCTGCTGGAGGAGCGCCTCTTCGATTACCCGTGGCGCGTCTCGCACACGGCCTCGTCGATCGAGACGATGGCCTTCGACGGTTTTGACCTGCTGTATGACTATGGCATCGTGCTCTTCGCGCGGCGGTGGTGCCATGAGAGCGTGGTGAACCGCGGCTGGTCGCCGCACAAGCTGGCGCTCATGGCGCGGATCTCGCTGGCCACGGGGGAGTGGGCGGCGGCGCGGCGCTTCGCCGGCCAGCTGGCGCGCGCGCCCTTCCGCCGCCGCGAGGCGGAGGCCTTGGCCGCGCAGGTGGGCGACGTGGCGCGTTTCGACGCGCGGACGCGCCGGGTGGCGGAGCTGCACGCGCGCCTGTCGCTGGATCCCGGCTCGCCGGTCTTCGAGGGGGACAAGCGCCTAGAGCCCGCGATCTACGACCGTTACGCGGTGCTGAAGAACGGCGACCGGCGGATGGTGGCGCTCTATCTCTGCGCCTCGCTTCTGCGGCGGGACACGGTGCCCTTCCTGGAGAATTACGACGTGATCCTGCGGGTGTGGCCGCGACGGCCCCTGCCGCGCGCCTTCCAGCAGGCCCTCCTGGCGGCGGCCTCGACGGTCCCGCCGGCGGAGCAGCCGCGCCTCACGGCGGACCTCTTCTCGCCGGGGATGGCGGAGGCCTTCGCGGTCTTCCGCCGGCGGGTCTCGCCCGCCGCCGCGGGCGACCCGGACTTCCTGGGGCGTTTCGGGCGGACGTATTGGTTCTACGCGGCCTTCGTGCCGTGAGGGGGCGGCGCCTCAGAGGCCCTTGAAGACGGCGCCGGGGGCGGGGGCGACGGGATTGGGGTAGCCCTCCTCGCGGAGGATCCGGCACATGGCCTCGACCTTCTCGTCCTCGCCGTGGACGGCGAAGGCCTTTTTGACGGTTTTCTCGGCGTTGACGGCGCGGACCCATTCGCGCAGGGCGGTGCGGTCGGCGTGGGCGGAGAGGGCGTTGATGGTGTGGACGCGGGCACGGAGGTCGAAGGTGTCGCCGAGGATCTTGAGGGGGGATTGGCGCTCGACGATGCGGCGGCCGAGGGTGCCCTCGGCCTGGTAGCCGACGATGAGGATGATGTTGCGCGGGTCCTCGACGCTGTTCTGGAGGTGGTGGAGGATGCGCCCGCCCTCGCACATGCCGCTGGCGGCGATGACGATCATGGGGCCCTCGGCGTGGTTGAGGGCCTTGGATTCCTCGGCGGTGGCGAGGAAGCGCAGGCCGGGCATCCGGAAGAGCTCGATGCCTTGGCGCAGGAGGTCGCTGGCGGCCTGGCCGTAGCAGTCGGTGTGGCGGGCGTAGATCTGGGTGGCCTTGAGGGAGAGGGGGGAGTCGACGTAGATGGGGATCTGGGGGATCTTGCCCTGGCGCAGGAGGCCGTTGAGGAAGAAGAGGATCTGCTGGGTGCGGCCGACGCTGAAGGCGGGGATGACGAGGCGGGCGCGCTGCTGGACGATGTCGTCGACGTAGTCGCGGATGCGGCCGGAGACGTTGGCGCGGGGCGGGTGGTCGCGGTCGGCGTAGGTGGATTCGACGAGGAGAACGTCGACGCCGGAGGGCGGGTCGGGCGGGGGGATGATGGGCTGGCCGGGCTGCCCCACGTCGCCCGAGAAGAGGAGGCGGCGGGAGGTGCCGTTGGGCTGGCGGACGATGAGCTCGACGTGCGCGGAGCCGAGGATGTGCCCGGCGTTGTGGAAGAGGGCCATCACGCCGTGCCCGAGGTCGATCTCGCGCTTGTGCGGCCAGCCCTGCATGAGGGCCAGGGTGCGGTCGACGTCCGCGTCCTCGTAGAGGGGCTCGAAGGGGTTCTTGCCCTCGGCGAGGCGGCGGCGGTTGACGATCTCCACGTCGTGCTTGGTGATGAAGGCGCAGTCGTGGAGCATGGGGTCGCAGAGGTCGCGCGTGGCCTCGGTGGTGTGGATGGGGCCGCGGAAGCCGGCGCGGACGAGGGAGGGGAGGTTGCCGCTGTGGTCGATGTGGGCGTGGGAGAGGAGGACGCAGTCGACGGAGCGGGGGTCCACGGCGAGGCGGCGGTTGCGCTCGAAGGCCTCCTTGCGGTGGCCCTGGTAGAGGCCGCAGTCGAGCAGGACGCGCAGGCCGTTGACGTCGACGATGTGCATGGAGCCGGTGGTGGTGCGGGCGGCGCCCTGGAAGGTGATGTCGTACATGCCGGGGATCCTTTCGCGTGTCAGCGCCGACCGAGGATGAGGTAGACGGCGGGGATGAAGTAGAGGGCCATGAGGGAGGAGAGGACGATCCCGCCCACCGAGCCGATGCCGATGGAGGCGCGCAGCTCGGAGCCCAGCCCCGTGCCCGTGGCCATCGGGAGCATCCCGAAGAGCGCGGCCACGCAGCTCATCAGGATGGGGCGGAACTTCCGCTTGGCCGCGCGGATGAGGGCCAGGTGCTTGGGGGTGCCGCAGGCGCGGCGGATGATGTTGATCTCGTCGATGAGCAGGATGGCGGCGTTGACCACCACGCCCACGAGCATCACGCCGGCGAGCAGGCCGAACATCGACAGGCTCTCGTCCGTCAGCCAGAGGGCGATGTAGAGCCCCAGGTAGGAGAAGGGCACCGTCAGCAGGATGATGAAGGGCTGCGTCCACGACTCCATCATCGCGCAGAGGAGGAGGTAGGTGAGGACGATGGCGACGAAGGAGACGGTGGCGAACTCGGCGAAGGTCTCGTTCATCTTCTCGGCCATGCCGCCGACGGTGGCGGCGCAGCCGGGGGGGAGGTGCTCGGCGATGGCCTTGGCCTGGTGGGCCAGGGCGGTGCCCATGCCGTGGCCGCGGGCGGCGTTGGCGTAGAGGACGACGGTGCGCGACTTGTCGTAGCGGTTGATGATGGTGGGCTGGAGGCCCTCCCGGAGCGTGGCCACCGCGCCGATGGCGAAGGGCAGGCCGTCGGGCCCGGGCAGGTCCATCGCCGGGAGCTGCCCCTCGCCGTCGACCTGCCGGTAGCGGACGCGGATGTCGTAGGAGCGGTCGCCGCGCTTGTAGACGGTCTGCTCCAGGCCGGCGACGTTGGCGCGGAGGGTCTGCCCGAGCGTGGCGGCGGGGAGGGCGAGGTCGTGGAGCACGGCGCGGTCGGGGAGGAAGCGCACCTCGGGGCGGCCGGGGCGGATGGAGGAGGCGACGTCGGTGTTCACGGGATCGGCGGCGAAGGCCTTCTGCATCCGGAGCCCGGCCGCGTCGAGCACGTCGAGGTCGGGGCCCTTGACGTACTGGGCGATGTCCTGGCTGGCGCCGCCGGCGGCCGAGGGGATGAGCACGGAGTAGATGCAGTCGGGCTCGGCGGCGAGGAGGGCGCGCAGGCGCGCGCGGATGGCGCCGATGGGGTCCTCGGGCCGCTCGGTCATGGGGGTGAGGCGGAGGTTGATCTCCGCGAGGTAGGGGCCTTCGGAGACGGTGCCCATCTGGCCCTGCACCTTGCCGCAGTTGATGTTGGTGTGGGTGACGGCGGGCTCGGCGGCGAGGACGCGCCCGGCGATGGCGGTGGTGCGCGCGACGCAGCGCCGCAGGTTGCAGTCGGCGGGGTATTCGAGGCGGATGGTCACGTCGCCCTGGTCGATCTCCGGCACGAAGTCCATCTCCACGCGCGAGGGGAAATAGGCGAAGCCCAGGACGGTGAGCGCGGTGGCGGCGCCGAGGAAGGCCCAGGGGAAGCGGGCGACCCACTTGACGGACCTGACGTAGGCGCGCTCCATGCGGCGGTAGCACCGGTCCCACGGGCGCAGGCACCAGGCGAGCGCGGGGTTCACCCACCGCCGCCCCCAGCCCACGGTCACCATCGCCAGGATCGGCGTGAGCGTGAAGGAGATGAGCAGCGAGGCGAAGGTCGCCACCGTCACCACCACCGCGAAGGGCGAGAGGAACTTGCCCGCCAGCGAGCTCATCGTGGCGATGGGCAGGAAGACGACCACGTTCGTCAGCGCCGAGGCCGCCACCGCGAGGGCCACGTAGGAGGTGGCGGCGGCGACGACCGGCCCCACCTCGTAGCGCGTGCCCCGGCGCTTGGCGAACTCCGCCCCGATGTTCTCCAGCACCACGATCGAGTTCGCCACCAGGATGCCCACCGAGATGCCCACCGCGCACATCGTGATGATGTTGAAGGTGTACCCGAAGAGCGGGAAGACCCCCGCGGTGACGAGCATGGTCACGGGGATGGAGACGAAGGCCGCGAAGGCCGTGCGCACGTCCGCCAGGAAGAGGAGCAGCACGAGCCCCGTCAGCAGCACCCCCTGCCACACCGAGACGAACCCGTCGCGCACCGTGGCGTTGATGTACGAGCCGTCGTCGCGGAACCACACCAGCTCCATGCCGCCGGGCAGGGTCTCCCGGAGCCCCTCGGCCACGCGCGCCACCTCGGCGACGACCTGCGTGCCGTTGGCGTCGCCCTTCTTCGTGACCTTCATGGTGACGCACGGCTCGCCGTCGTAGAAGGAGCGCGAGGTCACGCGCTCGGTGCCGAAGCGGAAGGCGGCCACGTCGCGCAGGTAGACGCGCCGGCCTTGGGCGACGCCCACCTGGATGTCGCCGAGGTCCTCGGGCACGTCGGCCTCGCCGTCGAAGGTCAGGGAGATCTCGCGCGCGCCGGCGTCGATCTGCCCCATGGGGATCTTGACGTTGCCCTGGCCGACGGCCTGGACCACGTCGGCCATCGCGAGGCCGCGGCCGGCGAGCTTGTCGCGGTCGACCTCCACGAGCACCTCGCGCTCCATGCCGCCGATGAGGTCCACGCTGGCCACGCCGGCCAGGGAGGAGAAGCGGTCGCTCAGCGTGTCGTCGGCGTAATCGTAGAGCTCGTCGACGAAGTCGGCCGTCTGCGCCTCGCTCGCGCCCTTCAGGGCGTCGCCCTTGGCCTTGAGCACCATCGTGACCACGGGGGTGGCGTTGATGTCGTACTTCAGGATCTCGGGCGCCTCGGCGTCCGCGGGCAGCTCGTCGAGGATGAGGTCGATCTTCTCGCGCACGTCGGTCGCCGCCACGTCCACGTCGCGGTCGAGGTCGAACTCGATGAGCACCTGCGTGAAGTTGTTCAGGCAGGTGGAGGAGATGTGCTTGATGCCCTCGACCTGCGAGATGGCGTCCTCGATCTTGCGGGTGATGGAGGTCTCGATCTCGTCGGGCGAGGCGCCGGAATAGGTCACCGAGATGGTGACGTAGGGCACGTCGACCGTCGGCAGCAGGTCGTTGCCCAGGGTGCGGAGCGACATCACGCCCAGGAACGAGAGCATGATGATGAGCACGCTCATCGCGATGGGGCGCTTGACCGATGCGTCTGCGAGAAACATGGCGCCACCCTCCTTCCGCTCACTCCACGGGCACGACCGCGTCGCCCACGTTCAGCAGGAGCATCCCCTCGGCCACCACCCGCCTGCCCTGGAAGGCCTCGGGGTTGAGGATCTCCACCATGCCCCCGGCGCTGGCCCCCCGCCGCACCTCCACCGCCTCCACCGCGCCCCCGTCCCCCACCACGAAGGCCACCTCGCGCCCGCCGCGCCGCGCCACCGCCCCCGCCGGCAGGCCGCACCCCTCCCGCCGCGCGAAGACGACCCGCGCCCCGCAGAGCATCCCCGGCGCCACCGCCGCGTCGGGCGCCATCACCGCGCGCAGCTCGAAGGTCCGCGTCCGCGGGTCCACCGTCGGCGCCTTGTAGGTCACCGGCAGCTCCTGCCCGAAGTCCGTCGCCACCACCGTCTTCCCCACGGCCACCTCCCCGTAACGGTCGGCCGTCAGCGTCAGGCACACCTCCCGCACCCGCGGGTCGTCCATCAGGAAGATGGGCGAGCCCGCGCCCACGTAATCGCCGCGGTCCTGCGCCTTCCGGGTGATGATCCCGTCGAAGGGCGCCACCCCCCGCGAGTCGGCCAGGTTCTTCTCGGCGATGCGCAGGGCCGTCGCCGCCTGCAGGATCTTCGCGTCGGCCGAGGCCACCGCCGCCTTGGCGCGAGCCGCCGCCGCCGCCGCCGTGCGCGCCTGCAGCTCGGCCCGCTCCCACGCGTCCTTCGTCACCGACCGGCTCCCCTCGTAGAGCCTCCGGAAACGCGCCGCGTCGGTCTCCGCCTTCGCGAGCGCCGCCTCCGCCTCGGCCTGCGCCGCCAGCGCCTCCTCGCGCGCGGCGCGGGCGACCGCCTGGTCGTCCTTGGCGATGGCCACCTGGTTCTCCAGGTTCACCCGGTCCACCTGGAAGAGCGCCTGCCCGGCCTTCACCGCGTCGCCCTCGTCCGCGAAGACCGCGTCGATCGTCCCCGGCAGGCGCGAGGCCACGGCCGCCGTGAACTTCGTCCGCACGCTTCCCTGCACCGTCGCCGCGTCCTCGAAGGTCAGCCCCGGCGTCAGCGCGCACACCCGCACCCGCGGCCGCGCGTCCGCGGCCGGCGCGGCCGCCTGCTCCTTTTGGCAGCCCGCGAGCGCGAGCAGCAGCGCGGGGAGGGCGGCGCGCGCCCATCCCCGGGAAATCCCGATCGTCGTTCCCTTATTCATCCTGCACCTCCAAACCTTCCGGCAAGGGCTCCTGTGCCCCGTCCCCCGCCGCGAGCGCGTCCCCCCAGCCCAGCCCCACCGTGTCGCGGAAGACATACTCCGCCAGCGCGTCCGCGTAATCCGAGGCCACCGCGGCGATCCGCGCCTGCTCCAGCGCGGAAAACCTGTCGAGCACCTCCGAGAGCGTCTCCTGGTCGTCCTCGTACCGCGCCCGCGTCTCGGCGTAATCGACCTCCGCGGCCTCCCGCGAGGCCGCCGCCACGGCCTTGAGCTCCCGCGCCTGGCGCCAGTTCGTCCACGCCTGCCACACCGAGACCATGAGCGTGGCGGCGGCGTCCTCGCGCAGGGCGTAGGCCGCCTCCTCCCGCGCCCGCGCCGCCTGGTAGTCGGCGATCGAGCGCAGCCCGTCGAAGACGCTCATCACCCCGCCGATCGAGCCGGTGAGGTAACTGTGCGGCGCGGTGAAGTCGTTCGACGAATAGGCGTGCCCCCCGCTCACCGAGAGCGTGGGCAGGAAATGCGCCAGCGCCGCCAGCGCCTCCGCCTTCCGCAACGCGATCGCCAGATCCCCCGCCCACATCTCCTTGCGCGCCACCAGCGCCGTCCACAGCCACTCCTCCAGCGGCGCGGCCAGGGCCTCCTCCCGCGAGCGCGGGCGCCAGCGCCCCTCCGCGTCCATCACCCCCCATGGCAACGCCCGCACCTCCAGCAGCGACTCCCCGTCCGGGTCGGGCGCGGCCTCCGAGAGCGGGTGCAGGGCCATCAGATCCAGCAGGTTCGCCTTCGCGGCGAAGGCGTTGTCCCGCGCCACCTGCGCGTTGTACCGGTCGCTCCCGTGCATCGCCCGCGCCCGCGCCGCCTCCCCGCGCAGCGCCATCCCCTCCGCCTCCAGGGCCCCCACCTGGCGCACCAGCTCCGCCGACGCCTCCGCCTGCGCGTCATACGCCTCCACCGTCCGCGCCGCCACCGCCGCCTGATAGAAGAGCGTCGCCACCTGCACGTCCAGCATCTCCTCGTTCCGCGCCGCCGTCAGCGCCTGGAGCGCCGCCCCCCGCCGCGCCGCCAGCCACAGCAGCCACGCGTTCGGCGCGAAGACCGGCTGGCTGATCGTCAGCGCCGACTGCGTCACCCACTTGTCCTGCATCGCGAACGCCATCCCGAGGACGTTCTGCCGGATCGTCTTGTCCGTCCCCGCGCGCCCGTACGCCCACTCCACCTGCGGCAGGAAGGCCGAGAAGGCCGCCGTCGCCTGCAGCCCCGCCAGCCGCGCGTCCAGCCGCGCCTGCGTCAGCTTCAGCGTCCGCGCCCGCGCCCACGCCCGGCACTGCGTGAGCGTCAGCGGCGCGCGGTTCGTCGCGAAGAACGCCTCCGTCTCCGCCGCCTTCCCCTCGGCGTATTCCCGCGCCGCCCCCACGCGCTCCTCCGGCCCCGGCGCGCACGCCGCCGCCCCGAGCAGCGCCGCCGCCGCCACCGCCCAGCCCCCCCTCATGGTTCGCCCTCCTTCGGCACGAACGCGATCCCCTTGTTCAGCTCGCGGATGAAGGCCGGCGCGATCCGCACCCGCGGCTTCAGCACGTTCCCCCGCGTCGGGTCCGGCCGCTCCCCCTCCTCGAACGTCCCCGAGATGGAGAGCTGCATCGTGAAGAGATTCTGGAACGCCACGCTGTCCCCCTGCCGCAGGATCTCCCTCACCGCCTCATGCACCGCCTGCTGCACGAACATCACCGTCGCCGCGTTCAGCAACGGCGACCGCGCCGCCACATACGCCGCCAGCTCCTCCTGCGAATACGTCTTCCGCGTCACCGGGTGTGCGCACAGCTTCCGCCGGCCCTGCGCGTCCGGCGGCGTCGGGTGCATGATGTAGCGCACCCCCGGCTTCTCTGCCTCGTCTCCCATGGCTCATCCTCCATGTTTCGCCCCTAGCATACCACCCGCCGCCCCCCTTGTCAATAAGACCCGCTCTTATTCCTCCCGAAAGACGCTCCAAACCGCGCTCCCACCCGCTCTAACATCCCCCGCCCCCAGCCCCGCCCCCCCAAACCCTAAAGGGTCCGCCCCCAAAGTCGGGAGGGTTCGGGCCCACTGGGCCTAGGGTGTCGCGGGCCGTGGGCGGTGTGGTTGGGCGAGGGGTGTGCCTTGGCGTGTGGGGTGGGCGGTCGCGCCGGACGGCGCGTGTCAGTGGGCCTAGTTGTCTCAGTTGTCCCAGTGGGCCCAGGGTGTCGCGGGGCGTGGGCGGTGTGGTTGGGCGAGGGGTGGTGTGGCTTGGGCCCAGTGGGCCGGCTAGGCCTACTGGGCCTACTGGGAGCGCCCCATACGGGGCGACGGAGTGGCCTCGGGCCAGGACAGGCGGCCTTCCTTTTCTGAGCCAACCGCCCAAAATGCGGAGGGAGCCCAAACCCCCGTTTTTGGCCCCTCTCCCTCCGCATTTTGTTTCCCGCTAAAATCCCAATGCCTTGCACGGAAAACATCCCCTCCCGCCCCCTCCCCGGCACCCCCTCCCACACCCCCATTTCCCCCGCTCCCTCCGCATCCGCCCAGGCTCTTCAGAGTTTTTAGTGGGTCGGAGTGGAAGCGCGGGGGAAAGTATGGTAAAGAGGGGACATGAAAACGAC
>CALXMV010000020.1 GCA_944389565.1 uncultured Kiritimatiellota bacterium | reverse complement strand
CCAATCGATAAATGTCTGCCATGCCCCTATTATCTCAACATTTTTCCCCCATTGCAATTTTTATGCGTTTGCCCTGTGGAGAGGGAAGGGCGGGCCCCCACATTCCCATTTTGTGGTATACTGTGGGGAAACGAAAGGCACCGAGATGGATTTGCGATTTTACAACTCGATGACGCGGCGGGTGGAGCCGTTCGAAACGTTGCGCCCGGGCAAGGTGGGGATGTACACCTGCGGGCCGACGGTCTACAACTTCGCGCACATCGGCAACTTCCGGGCGTATCTTTTCGAGGACTTCCTGCGGCGGACGCTGGAGTTCGCGGGCTACGCGGTGCGGCAGGTGATGAACCTGACGGACGTGGACGACAAGACGATCCGCGGCTCGCAGGCGGCGGGCAAGCCCCTGAAGGCCTACACCAAGCCCTACATCGAGGCCTTCTTCGAGGATCTTCGCACGCTGAACGTGGAGCCGGCGGCGGTCTACCCCGCGGCCACCGACCACATCCCCGAGATGCAACGGCTCATCCAGGCCCTCTTCGACAAGGGCATCGCCTACAAGAGCGAGGACGGATCGGTCTATTTCAGCGTCGACAAGTTCCCCGCCTATGGCCGACTGGCGCACCTGGACCGCACGGCCCTGCGCAGCGGGGTGAGGATCGCCGCCGACGAGTATGACAAAGAAGGCGTCGGCGACTTCGCCCTCTGGAAGGGGTGGGACGAGCAGGACGGCGACGTGGCCTGGGACGCGCCGTGGGGGCGCGGGCGCCCGGGCTGGCACCTGGAATGCTCGGCCATGAGCATGAAGTATCTGGGGCCGAGCTTCGACCTGCACACCGGCGGCATCGACAACCTCTTCCCCCACCACGAGAACGAGATCGCCCAGGCGGAGGCGGTGACGGGCAAGCCCTTCGTGCGCACGTGGATGCATTGCGCCCACCTGCGCGTGAACGGCGAAAAGATGTCCAAGAGCCTCGGCAACTTCTTCACCCTGCGCGACCTGCAGGCGAAAGGCTGGGCCGGACGCGAGATCCGCTACGTCCTCCTCGGCGCGCAGTACCGCCAGCCGCTGAACTTCACCTTCGAGGCGCTCGCCGCCGCGCGGGCGGCCCTCACGCGGGTGGACGACTGCGTGGACGCGCTGACGGCGCGCGCGGCGCAGACGGGCGTGGCGGACGACGGCGCGCGCGTGGCCTCCGCCCTGCCGGCCTTCGAGGCGGCGCTGGCCGACGACCTGAACGCGCCGGAGGCCTTCGCCGCCCTCTTCGCCTTCGTCCGCGCGGCCAACGCGGCGCTCAACGCGGGGCTCACGCCCGCGGGCGCGGCGGCGGCGCTCGACGAATTGCGGCGCATGGACCGCGTGCTGGGATTCGTCTTCTTCGGCCGTGCGCCGAAGGTCGAGATCCCGCCGGATATCCAGGCGCTGGCCGACGCACGCGCCACGGCCCGCGCGGCCAAGGATTGGGCCGCAAGCGACCGCCTGCGCGACGAACTCGCCGCCAAGGGCTGGCAGGTGCGCGACGGCAAGGACGGCCAGACCCTCAAGCCTTTGGCGAAGTGATGGCACGCGGCAGGTTCATCACGCTGGAGGGGCCCGAGGGCGCGGGCAAGAGCACGCACCTGGCGCTCCTGGCCGAGCGGTTGCGCACGGCGGGCGTGCCGGTGCGCACCACCCGCGAGCCGGGCGGCACCCGGCTGGGCGAGCGCGTCCGGGCGCTCCTGCAATACGACGCCGCCGGCGAGGCCCCCACCCCACGCGCGGAGCTCCTCCTCTTCCTGGCCAGCCGCGCGCAACTCATCGACACGGTGATCCGCCCGGCGCTCGACCGCGGCGAATGGGTGCTGAGCGACCGTTTCTGCGACTCGACCTTCGCCTACCAAGGCTATGGGCGGGGGATGCCGCTGGATGCGCTCATCGCGCTCAACGCCTTCGCCACCGACCGGCTGACGCCCGACCTGACGCTTCTGCTCGATCTGCCGCGCGCGGAGAGCGTGGCGCGCGTGGAGCATCGGCAGGGGCCGGCGGACCGTTTCGAGCGCGAGCGCGACGCCTTCCACCTACGGGTCGCCGCGGGCTTCCGCGAACTCGCCCGCCGCGAGGAACGGTTCCGCGTCATCGACAGCTCGGGCACGCCCGAGGCCACCGCGGAGGCCGTCTGGCAGGCCGTGAGACCTTTTTTGGACATTCATTGAGATGAGGAGAGAGACCATGGATCTGGACCCCACGAAGCTGAAGGATTGGCAGATCGCCGAAGCCGCCGAGGCCGAAATGCGCCCGATTGCCGAGGTCGCCGCCGACCTGGGCGCGGCCCCCGCCGAGATCATCCCTTACGGCCACGCCTACGCGAAACTCGACGCCGCGGCCATCCTGGCCCGCACCGGCGGCAGGCAACGCGCGAAGTACATCGACGTGACGGCCATCACCCCCACGCCGCTTGGCGAGGGCAAGACCACCACCACCGTGGGGCTCCTCGAAGGCCTCGGCCGCTTGGGCAAGCGGTGCTGCGGGACGCTCCGCCAGCCCTCCGGCGGGCCGACCTTCAACATCAAGGGCGGCGCAGCGGGCGGCGGCCTCGCGCAGGTCATCCCCCTCTCCCCGCTCTCCCTCGGCCTGACGGGCGACTTCGACGCCGTGGAAAAGGCGAACAACCTCTGCATGGTCGCCCTCAACGCACGGATGCAGCATGAACGCAACCATGACGACGCCTGGCTCGCGGCGAAAGGGTTGCGGCGGCTGGACATCGACCCGGCACGCGTGCAGATGCGGTGGGCGCTGGACTTCTGCGCGCAGGGATTGCGCCAGATCCGGATCGGCCTGGGCTCCGGCCCGCTCAACGGCTTCGAGATGGACAGCGGCTTCTACATCACCGTGGCCTCCGAGGTGATGGCGATCCTCGCGGTGGCCAACGACCTGGCGGACCTGCGCCGCCGCATCGGCCGCATCGTGGTGGCTTACTCCAAAAACGGCACGCCCGTCACCGCCGACGACCTGGAGGTGGCCGGCGCCATGACCGCCTGGATGACCCGCGCCATCAACCCCACCCTCATGCAGACCATCGAGGGCCAGCCCGTCCTCGTCCACGCCGGCCCCTTCGCCAACATCGCCATCGGCCAGAACTCCGTCATCGCCGACCGCGTGGCCTGCGCCCTGACCGACTACGCGGTCACGGAGAGCGGCTTCGCGGCGGACATGGGGTTCGAGAAGTTCTGGAACATCAAGTGCCGCTGCTCCGGGCTCCGCCCCGACGCGGTCGTGCTCGTGGCCACGGTGCGCGCGCTCAAGCGCCACGGCGGCGGGCCGGACGTCAAGCCCGGCACCCCCCTGGATCCCGCCTACACGCAGGAGAATCTCGCCCTTCTGGAGGCCGGGTGCCGCAGCAACCTGCTGGCGCACATCGACATCATCCGCCGCGCCGGCATCCGGCCGGTCGTCTGCCTCAACCATTTTCACACCGACACCGACGCCGAGGTCGCCCTCGTCCGGCGCGTGGCCGAGGAGGCCGGGTGCCGCTTCGCCCTCTCCAAGCATTGGGAGAAGGGCGGCGCCGGGGCCGAGGAGCTCGCCCGCCAGGTCGTCGCCGCCTGCGACGAGCCCAACGACTTCGCCTATCTCTGCGACCTCGGCGAGCCGTTGTCGCAACGTCTTGAGAGGC
This sequence comes from uncultured Kiritimatiellota bacterium, assembly GCA_944389565.1. Classification (GTDB taxonomy): domain Bacteria; phylum Verrucomicrobiota; class Kiritimatiellia; order RFP12; family DVOR01; genus Spyradenecus. The sequence goes on along the minus strand of CALXMV010000020.1, from coordinate 42,246 downwards.
AGGTGCGCGAGGTCTACGGCGGCGACGGCGTGGATTACGCCCCCGCGGCGCTCGAGAAGTTGCGCGCCTACGAGGCCGACCCCGAGACCGCCCGTCTGCCGGTCTGCGTCGCCAAGACGCAATATTCGCTCTCCGACGACGCCACGCGCATCGGCCGGCCGACCGGATGGCGGCTCAAGGTGCAGGACGTGCTCCTCTACCAGGGCGCCGGCTTCGTGGTGCCCGTCTCCGGCAAGATCATGCTGATGCCCGGCACGTCGGCCAACCCCGCCTATCGCCGCATCGACGTGGACACCGCCACCGGCAAGGTGCGCGGGCTTTTCTGAGGAGGCGCCCGCCATGCGCTTTTGGACCCCCACCAAGATCCGTGCCCTCAAGGGGAAGACGCGTTTCGCCACGCTCACGTGCTACGACGCCACCTCCGCGGCCATCATCGAGGCGATGGGGCAGGAGGCCTTCCCGCTCGTGCTGGTGGGCGATTCCGTGGGCATGACGATGCAGGGGCACGACTCGCCCCTGCCCGTCACACTCGACGAGATGGTCTACCACACCCGATGCGTCGCCCGCGCGCTCCGCTCGCCCATGCTCATCGCCGACCTGCCCTTCGGGTCGTATCAGGCCGGCGACGACGATGGGTTCCGAGCCGCGCTCCGGCTCATCAAGGAGGGCTGCGCCGACGGCGTGAAGCTGGAAGGCGGCGAACGGGTCGTCCCGCTCGTCCGCCGGTTGGTCGAGGCGGGGATTCCCGTCTGCGGGCATCTGGGGCTCACGCCGCAGAGTTGCCTGGCGATGGGCGGTTTCAAGGTGCAGGGGCGCGACCCCGAGGCCGCCAAGCGGCTCATCCTCGACGCCCGCGCGCTGGAGACCGCCGGATGTTTCGCCATCGTCGCCGAGGGCGTCCCATCCGCCCTGGGCCGCACCCTCACCGAGGCCGTGCACGTGCCCGTCATCGGCATCGGCGCGGGCGCGGGCACCGATGGGCAGATCCTGGTGTGGCAGGATCTCCTCGGCCTCACCCAAGGACACCGCCCCAAATTCGCCCGACTCTTCGGCAACCTGGGCGATGCCGCCAAGGAAGCACTCGGCGCTTACCATGACGCCGTGGCCGACGGATCCTTCCCCGCCGAAAGCGAATCCTACGCATGATCCTCCACCTCCGCCACGAAGGCCACGCCCTCTCCCTCTGGGGCGAGGCCCTCGGTCGGAGGCTCCCCCCCGACGAACTCTGCCCCGCGCTGGCCTATCTTTTCCGAGGGTGGCGCGCGCCGGTGCTGGAGGATCGTGGCGTGCTCCACGCGCTCCAGGCCATCGCCGCCGGCGCGGCCTCGCCGCTCGTCGTCCACGCGCCCGACCTCACCCAGGCCGTCGCCGCGTGGCGGGTCGTCGCACGGCTGATCGCCGCCGGGCGGGTCGTCCCGCTCATCGAGGGCGACCGGGCCTGTTGGCGCCCGACCTTGCTCCCCGAGGGGCATGACCCCGCGCTCGTGACCGCGCTGACCGATGTGTGGATGCGCACCGCCGCCGGCACCGTCCTCTCACGCGCACAGGCCGCGCGGGGCCGCGCCCTCACCGCCGACGACGCCTGGCTCGCCGCGCTCCGCGCCCCGACCGCCACGCTCCCGCTCACGGATCCGGCCTTGGAGGAGGCGCTCCGCGCGTGGGCCGCCCCGGCCTTCGAGGGGGGGCGCGAGGCGTTGCCGCTCCGCCCGGAACGCACGGAGGCCGGTTGGGTGCTTCGCGTGGGCGAAGGCGCGGAGGGCTCGCCGGCCACGCTCCGCCTCCTGGGTCAGGCCATCGCCGTGGCGCCGCTCCTCTCCCTCCCCCAACCTTGGGACACGCCGACCTTCGCGCGTTTCCTTCGTGAGGCCGTCCCCGCGCTCCGTGCCGCCGCCTTCGCCGTCCCCCTGCCGCCGGAACTCGAGGCCGCCGTCCCGGAGGTCGTCGAGACCGCCACCGGGCTGGAGGGCGACACGCTCACCATCGCGCGGAGCGTGCGGTTGGGCGGCATCGAGCTTTCCGAGGCCGAGGCCCGCGCCATCCTGGACGCCGGGGAGTCGGTGGCCTACATCCAAGGAGCCTGGCGTTACGTGGACCTAGAGGCGCTCCGCCGGGCGTTGGAGGCCTTCGGCCCGCCCGCGCTCAACCGCCGCCGCGCCCTGCCGCTCCTCCTCGCCGGCACGTTGCGCGTCGCCACGGGCGCGGTCGCCGTCCAGAACTTCCTGCGCGAGATGACGACCCCGCCGGAAGGCGAGCTGCCCCTGCGGAAGACGCTCCGCCCCTACCAGGCGCAGGGGGTCTGCTGGCTCATGCAGGCCGCCGCGCACGGGCTGGGCGTCTGCCTGGCAGACGACATGGGGCTGGGCAAGACGCTCCAGACAATCGCCCTGCTGCTCACGCGGCCGGGGCCGGCGCTCGTCGTCGCGCCGCTCACGGTCCTGCCGGTGTGGGAGCGCGAGTTCGCGCGTTGGGCGCCCCGCCTGCGGATCCTGCGGCATGTCGGCCCCACCCGTCCCGGGCGCGAGGCCTTCGCCAAACGGCTCCGCGAGCATGACGTCGTCCTCACCGCCTACGGCTATCTCTGGCGCGACTTCCCGACCTTTCGCCGGACGCGCTGGGAGACGCTCGTGCTCGACGAGGCCCAGCTCATCAAGAACCCCTCCACCCGGCAATCCCAGGCCGCCCGTTCCCTCGACGCCTCCTTCCGCCTCGCCCTCACGGGCACCCCCATCGAGAACCGGATCGACGACCTGTGGTCCATCCTCGACTTCCTCAACCCCGACCTTTTCGGCCCGCGCCGTGCCTTCGCCGAACGCTACGCAGATCCGGAGCGTCTCCGCCGGGCCGTCTCCCACTTCCTCCTCCGCCGCCTCAAGACCGACCCCGCCGTCCGCGCCGACCTCCCCCCGCGCATCGTCCAGGAGCATTACGCCCCCCTCACCGATCAGCAGGCCGCCGCCTACGACCTCGCCCTCGCCGACTACGCGCGCCATACCCTCCCCGGCACGGATCGCCGGCAAGGCGCCGTCCTGGCCCTGCTCACCCGCCTCAAGCTCATCTGCGATGGCTTCGGCGAGGGGCTCGACGCCGCGCCCTCCGGCAAATTGCTCACGCTCCTGCCGCTCGTCGACGACATCCTGGCCCAAGGCGAATCCATCCTGCTCTTCACCCAATACGCCCGCGTCGGCCACGCGCTCCGCCAACCCTTGGCCGAGCGCCTCGGCCACCCCGTCCCCTTCCTCCACGGCGCGCTCTCCCCCGCCCAGCGCCGCGCCGAAGTCGCCGCCTTCAACGACGATCCCCGCCCCGCCATCCTCCTCCTCTCTCTCCGCGCAGGCGCCTTTGGCCTCACCCTCACCAAGGCCTCCCATGTCATCCATTACGACCGGTGGTGGAACCCCGCCGTCGAGGCCCAGGCCACCGACCGCGCCCATCGCATCGGGCAAACGCGCACCGTCGTCGCCCACCATCTGATCTGCAAAGGCACCCTCGAAGACCGCATCGACCGCATTCTGCGCGACAAACGACTCCTCGCGGACCGCGTCGTCGCCCCCACCCCCGCTGCGCTCCTCGCGCGCCTCCCCGCCGACACCCTCCTCGGCCTGCTCCGCCGCGAATGAGGCCGCCTCATCCGCCCACTGCCGGGCGGCGACGGGTGCACGAACCAAACGGCCATGCCCTTCTTTTGCTATAATACGCACCCACAGAAAGAGGAGCGGAGCATATGCGGATTTTGATGGTCGGCGACATCGTGGGGTCCCCGGGGCGGGCGTGGTTCAAGGAGGTGGCGCGCCGTTTGCTCGCCGAGGGTCAGGTGCACGCGATCATCGCCAACGCCGAGAACGCCGCGGCGGGGAGCGGCATCACGCTGGCCTTGGCCGAGGAACTTTTCGAGGCGGGGGCGACGTTGCTGACGTTGGGGGATCACACCTGGGGGCAACGCGGGTTCGACGCGGCGATCGGCGGGGAGCGGCGCATCGTGCGGCCGGCGAACTGCCCGCCGGGGGCGCCGGGCGCGATCACGGCCGTGGCGGAGACGGCGCTGGGGCCGATCGCGACGGTCTCCGCGCTGGGACAGGTCTTCATGGGGCCGGCGGACAACCCGTTCCACGCGCTGGATCGGGCACTCCGCGAGATCCCGGCGAACATCCCCGTCTTCGTGGATTTCCACGCGGAGGCGACAAGTGAGAAAATCGCGATGGGGCATTGGCTGGACGGCCGCGTGGCGGCGGTCTGCGGCACGCACACGCACGTGCAGACCAACGACGCGCAGATTCTCCCGAAGGGGACCGCCTATCTGACGGATCTCGGCATGACCGGCCCCATCCGATCGGTCATCGGGCGCCAGATCCCGCCGGTGCTCAAGAAGTTCACCACCGGCATCCCGGCGCGTTTCGAGGTGGCCGAGGCCCCGGCGAAATTGGAGGGGGCGATCATCGACCTGCCGCGTGGCGCGCGTCTGCCCACCTCCATCACGACCGTCCGTTACGTCCAACAGGGCTGACCCATGCGGGCGGAGCGGGATCGGGGGGAGCCGGCGGAGAGCCCCTTGCCGGGGTGGGCGCTCGACACGATGACCGTGTGCGCGCGCGAGGCGGGCGACGCCGCCTTCGCCGCCGAACTCGACGCCGTGCGGACCGAGCGGCTCTTCGCCGAGGAGGGGCAACCCTTATGGTATGAGTCCTTCCCTCCGGTGCGGCGGGCCCGCTTGCGCGACCTGACGCAGCCGGAGGCCTGGGAAGCGGTGGACGAGGCCGCGGTGGAGGCCATCTTCGGGCCGGGCGGCACGTTGGCCAAAGTCTTCGACCGTTATGAACCGCGCGCCGGCCAGCAAGCGATGGCGCACGCCGTGGCGCGGGCGCTCAACACGCGACGTTTCCTCCTGGCCGAGGCCGGGACGGGCGTCGGCAAGAGCCTGGCCTATCTGGTGCCCTGTGCGCTCTGGGCGTGCGCCAACAACCTGCCAATCGTCATCTCCACCAACACGCGCAACCTGCAGACGCAGCTGCTGGCGAAGGATCTGCCGCTCGTGCGGCGCATCGTCGCGCCCTACCTGCCGGCCGGCACGGCTCTCGACGCGACGGTCCTCAAGGGGCGCAACAACTATCTCTGCCTCAAACGCTTCGGCGCCTATCTGGAGGGTGGGTTCGAGAGCCTGACGGCCAATGAGGCGCTCCTCTTCGCCGACCTCGTCGCTTGGGCGGCACGCACGCGGGATGGCGACCTCGACTCCTTCCGGCCGCGCCATGGCCGACCGGACAACGTCTTCGTCCACCATTTCGGATGCCGCTCCGACACCTGCACCGGCAAGAGTTGCCGCTTCCATGGCCGCTGTTTCCTGCAGGCCGCGCGGCAGGCCGCGCTCGGCGCGCACCTCGTCATCGCCAACCACGCGCTCGTTTTCGCGGAGCTCGACAATCCGGGCACCCTCCTCCCGCCACACGCGCAGATCGTCTTCGACGAGGCGCACAATCTGGAGGGCGCCGCGACCGACTTCCTCTCCGGGGAGCTTTCGCCCCTCACGCTCTACGACCTTTGCCAAAAGCTCGCCCCCTCCAAAGGGCGCGAGGCCGGGTCGCTCTACCGGCAGGCGCGGGAGGACTTCATCGACGTGGCCCATCTCCCCGACGACCGCCGCACCGCGCTGATCGCGCTGTTGGCCGATCTGCGCCAGTGCGGGCAGTCCCTGGCCAAGGCCGGCGAGGCGCTCTTCGAGACGCTCCATGGGTTCCTCGCCCGCACCACGGAGAGCACGGTGCGCTACCGTTCCGTGCCGGACGCCTCCAAACCGCCGCTTCGGGATGGCCGCCCGCAGACACGGCGTGAGGTCTGCCTGCAAGGCGACGTGTTCATCCCCGCCGAGCCGATCGTCGCGGAGGGCGCCATCCAAGCCGCGCGAGACGGCGTGGCCGAGGCACTCACCCAAGCGCAGAAGCGTCTCGGGGCCCTGCTCGACGCCATCGCCGAGGCGCTCCCGCCCGCCGGACAGGAGAACCCTTACGAGGACCTCATCGCCGCCGTGGACGGGCTCACGGAGGGGCTCAAGGACTTCGGCAACGAATTGGACGCCATCCTTGCCGGCACCGACGGCGAGCGTGTCTATTGGATGACGCGCCTCGCGCCCGAAAGCAAGATGCTTTCGCTCACCGCCGCGCCGCTCGACATCGCCGCCGCGCTCGACCGTCTGCTCTACCGCACCAAGGAGACGCTCGTCCTCTCCTCCGCCACGCTCCGCATCCATGGCGACTTCGGACATATCCGCAGACGTTTGGGCCTTGCCTTCCCGGAGGTGGCCCCGCGCGTGGACGAATTCGTCGCGGAGAGCCCCTTCGATTATCCGCGGCAATGCTGCGTGGCGGTGCCGGACTTCCTGCCGCAGGTGACCACGGGGCAGGATTACGTGCTGGAACTCTCACGGTTGATGTACCGGCTCTTCATCACCGCGAACGGGCGCTCCCTCGCGCTCTTCACCTCACACGAGATGCTCCGCGCGTGCGCCGAGATCCTCCGGCCCCACCTGGCCGAGAAGGGGATCGACCTTTTGGCGCAATCCCCCGCCCAGGGCCGCGACGCCATGACCGAGGCCTTCCGGGCCCAGGCACGGCCGACCGTGCTCTTCGGCGCGCAGAGTTTCTGGGAGGGGGTCGACGTGGTAGGCGACGCGCTGAGCTGCGTGGTGATCGCGCGCCTGCCCTTCGAGACCCTCGGCGACCCGCTCTACAAAGCGCGTTGCGAGAAAATCACGCGTGAGGGCGGCTCCCCTTTCTATGACCTCACGTTGCCGCAGGCCGTCATCCGCTTCCGCCAAGGTTTCGGACGGCTGATCCGCTCCCGTTCCGACCGCGGCATCGTCGTGGTGGCGGACACGCGCATCGTCGCGAAAAGCTACGGTTCGACGTTCGCCCGATCCCTGCCGGTCAAGATCGAGGTCGCGCCCTCGCGCCCCGCCTTGGTCGGCCGCCTCGCCAACCTGCTCCGAGACCGACCATGAACCCCATGCTTCACGACCCCTTCGACCGCGCCCACCTGTGGCATCCCTACACGTCGCTGACCGCCCCCCTGCCCACCTACAAGGTCGACCGCGCCGAAGGGTGCGAGCTTGTCTTGGCCGACGGCCGACGGTTGGTCGAGGGGATGAGCTCCTGGTGGTGCGCCATCCATGGCTACTCGCATCCCGCGCTCGTCCGCGCCGCGCAGGAACAGACCGCCCGCCTGAGCCATGTGATGTTCGGCGGGCTCACGCACCAACCGGCCATCGACCTCGGCAGGCGCCTGCTGCGCCTCCTCCCCCCCGCGCTCGACAAACTCTTCTACGCGGACAGCGGCTCCGTGGCCGTCGAGGTCGCGCTCAAAATGGCCATCCAGTTCGACCCCGCGCGGACGGACTTCGCGACCATCCGTTCCGGGTATCACGGCGACACGTGGAACGCCATGTCCGTCTGCGACCCCGTCACGGGGATGCATGGCCTCTTCGGCCCTGCGCTCCCGCGCCGCTTTTTCGCCCCCGCCCCCACGCCCGTGCACGCATTGGACGAACCCTGGGATCCGGCGGATTTCGCGCCGATGGCACGCCTCATCGCGGAGCGCCGCGACACCCTCGCGGCCGTCATCCTCGAACCGATCGTCCAAGGCGCGGGGGGGATGCGTTTCTACCACCCGGCTTATCTGCGCGCCCTGCGTGAGGCCTGCAACGCGGCGGGCGTCCTGCTCATCTTCGATGAGATTGCCACCGGTTTCGGGCGCACCGGCACGCTCTTCGCCTGGGAGCACGCCGGCGTCGTCCCCGACATCCTGTGCCTCGGCAAGGCGATCACCGGCGGGATGATGACCTTCGCCGCGGTCGCCGCGACCGCGCGCGTCGCCGAACGTGTCTGCTCCGGCGCGGCCTCCTGTTTCATGCATGGGCCGACCTTCATGGGCAACCCGCTGGCCTGCGCCGTCGCCTGCGCCTCCATCGACCTGCTCCTCGCCAACCCCTGGCAGAGCAAGGTCCGCGCCATCCAGGCGCAACTCGCCGAGGAACTCGCCCCGGCACGCGCCTTCCCCGGCGTGGAGGATGTCCGAACGCTCGGGGCCATCGGCGTCATCCAGCTCAAGCACCCGCTCGACATGGCGAGCGCACAGGCGTTCCTCGTCGAACGCGGCGTCTGGCTCCGCCCCTTCGGCACCTTGCTCTACGCCATGCCGCCCTACGTCATCTCCACCGACCAACTCTCCCGCATCACCGCCGCCATGCTCGCGCTCGCCAAGACGCGGCCGGCATGACCCAGGAGCTCCCGCCATGAACGTTCTTGTGACCGCCGGCCCCACCCGCGAACCGATCGACCCCGTCCGCTTCGTCTCCAACCGTTCCACAGGGAAAATGGGATTCGCCGTGGCACAGGCCGCCGCCGAGGCCGGCCACGCCGTCACCCTCATCGCCGGGCCCGTCACCCTCGACACGCCCCCCGGCGTGCGCCGCGTGGACGTGACGACGGCCTTGGAGATGCTCGCCGCCGTGGAGCGGGAACTGCCCGCCTGCGACGTCTTCGTCTCCGCGGCCGCCGTCGCCGACTGGCGCCCCGAGACCTGCTCGCCCACGAAACTGAAAAAGGGCGAGATGGACGGCGTGCTGCGCCTCGTGCGCAACCCGGACATCCTCAAGACGATTCTGCCGCGCAAGGGCACGCGCGTTTTCGTGGGGTTCGCGGCGGAGACCGGCGAGCCCACCGCCGAAGCCGGGCGCAAACTGCATGAGAAGGGGCTCGACCTCATCGTCGCGAACGACGTCACGGCGCCCGGGGCCGGATTCGCCGTGGAAACCAACCGCGTCACCCTGCTTTTCCCGGATGGCCGCCACGAGGCGCTCCCGCTCCTGCGGAAAACCGAGGTCGCCCGAAGACTCGTGGCGACCTTCGCGACGCTCGGACGCTAGCCGGGCAGGTCAGGGGAGAAGGGTGGCGAGCGCGCGTCGCTTGGCGCGAAGCGCATCGATGTCGAAACCGGAAATAAGGGGGAACTCCGGGGGAAGGCCGCCATCGATGGCGGCCTGGTAGACCGCCTCGGCACGGATCCAGGCGGAGAGCGCGGCATGGCGGTGCCCGTTGCGGTAAAGCAGATCGCCGAAACGGTCGTAATAGGCGCACATCTCAGCCCTCCCACCCTGCTCAGACACGGCAAAGAGCGCGAAAATGTCGAAGTAAGTCTGCAAGGCATCAGCCTTGAGCCCGAGGAGGCTCTGCGCCTCGGACACCGTGTCCAGCGCGGAGCAGAGCGCATCGTCGGCGATCACGCGCACGAACGCGTCGGGAGGGCTTGCCTCCGCACGCCGCAAGGTGGAGCGGATGATGGCGATGGCGGCGCGGGCGGCCTGCGGGTCCGTGCGTGAGGCGGGCGCCTCGACAAGTATCCACGCGGCAAGATTGGCGACGTAGAGATTGTCGGGATAGGCACGCCAGATGTCAAGCGCGGTTTCGGCGTCGCCGGTTCGGCCGAGGTTCGCATAGTACGTGTCTGCGGCATCCACCACGCAACGGGCGGCATGACGGTCATCCCCGGCCGCATGGAAGGCGTTCGCCCAGTCGAGAAGATGCCGCTGGGCCGCCTCCGGACGTTCGGCGAGATAGGCACGGGGAAGCACCCGATAGGCGGCGAACAGGCCAAACGCCTCCCGCGCCTCCGCAAGGGCGGCGGCGGAAAGGGCAAGCACGACGGCCGCCAGCGCGATGGGCAGACGCACGGTCAAGGCTCCCAAGGCTCGATGTCGGCGAGCGGCGGGTGGCGGAGATCCTTGGCGGAGAGGATGGGCGTGCAACCAAGATCCGGCCATGGGATGCCGAGCGCGGGATCGTCAAAACGCATCCCCCGCTCCGCGGACGGACAATAGAGGTTGTCGCATTTGTAGGCGAAGACCGTGTCATCCTCCAAGACGGCAAAGCCATGCGCGAACCCTCTCGGGATGAAGAACTGGCGGGCGTTCTCGGCGGTGAGCATCACGGCGGCATGGCGGCCAAACGTCGGGGAGCCCTTGCGGATATCCACGGCGACGTCCCAGACGGCGCCACGGATGACCCGGACCAACTTGGCCTGCGCGGCGGCGCCGGCCTGCCAATGGAGACCGCGGACGACCCCACGCGCGGAACGGCTCTCGTTGTCCTGCACGAACACCGCGTCGATGCCGAATTCGCGGTAACGCGCGGCGTTGTACGTCTCCATGAAATAACCACGGGAGTCGCGGAAGACATCCGGGGCGATGAGTTTGAGGTCGGGCAAGCTGGTCGGCAACAATTCCATCACACACCCTCGCGGTTGAGCAAGTCATGCAGATACTCGCCGTAGGTGGACTTGCCGAGTGCATCGGCGGCGGCACGCAGACGAGGCACATCGATGAAGCCCATGCGCCAGGCGATCTCCTCGATGCAGGCGACCCGAAGGCCTTGGCAGGCCTGCACGGTGCGGACGTAGTTGGCGGCTTCGAGGAGCGAATCGTGGGTGCCGGTGTCGAGCCACGCGAAACCGCGGCCGAGCAACTTCACGTTGAGGCGCCCCTGCTCCAGGTAAATGCGGTTGATGTCGGTGATCTCGTACTCCCCTCGGGCGGAGGGCTTGAGATCGGCGGCGATGCGCACCACATCGTTGTCATAGAAATAGAGCCCAGTGACGGCGTAGTTGCTCTTGGGCGTTTTGGGTTTCTCCTCGATGGAGACGGCCTTGCCCTTCTCGTCGAAGGCGACGACGCCGAAGCGTTCCGGGTCGCGGACGTAGTAGCCGAAGACGGTCGCGCCGGGGGCGCGATCCGCGGCACGGAGCATCTTGCCGAAGCTCTGCCCATGAAACAGGTTGTCGCCCAAGATGAGGCAGACGGGATCGTCGCCGATGAACTCACGCCCCAGCACGAAAGCCTGGGCGAGGCCGTTGGGCACCTCTTGGACCTTGTAGGAGAGGCGAAGCCCCAGGTCCGCCCCATCGCCGAGGAGTTGGCGGAAGAGCGGGGTCGCCTCCGGGGTCGAGATGATCAGGATCTCCCGGATCCCCGCCAGCATGAGCGTGGAGAGCGGGTAGTAGATCATCGGCTTGTCGTAGACGGGAAGGAGTTGCTTGCAGACGGTCTTGGTGGCGGGATAAAGCCGCGTCCCGGCGCCGCCGGCGAGGATGATGCCTTTACGCATGGGGGGCCTCCTGTGCGGGATTCGGCCGCAAACGCCGGCCGACGATGAAACCGGGCGCGCAGACGAAGCAGAGCCCATAGAGCAACATGCACGCGGGGCTCCTGAAAACCAGATCGATGAAACTGTGGACCGCCATCATGGCGGTGGCCACGAAGGCGAAGACACAATAGGCGTCGAGCCGGTTGAGCCAGCACCGATCCGCCTGCGCGTCGCTCGCGACGTATCGCGGGCTGGAGAGGAAGTCGCGCAGGAAGGGGAGCACCAACGCGGCAACGCACCCGAGCATGAGCCCGAAGCCGATCCACCCATGCTCGGCCAGATACTGCAACGTGTCGTTATGGACGTTTGCCTGGCCGACGCCGAGGCGATTGGCGTACCACTTCCGCTCCTCGGGGTTGTCCGGGTCAATGTAGCTGAGGTTGAGCCAGCGGAAACTCCATGCGCCGGTGCCGACCCACGGATGCGCCGCGTGCTGCCGCAGAGCCAAAATCCCCTGATACCCCGAACGCATGAGCATGGGATGTTCGAGGAAGAACGACCAATCGGTCTGGGCGATCTCGCCAAGCACGCCATCGATGGCCGGCATGGCCGTGTAGGTCGGCATGGCGGCGGCGGCCTCACGCGCCTCTTGGGTGGTCGCCTCGCGCAGCGCTTGGGCCCGTGCGGCGTTCGCCGTCACGGCATGCATCCGGAAGGCCGCCGTGCCCAGCGCGACGGCCGCCACCGCCAGCAACGTGCCAGGGACGGCCCAGCGCAACCGCGCCGGCCACGACCCCATGTAGCGGAAGGGCACGTAAACCGCCGTGAAGGCCATGACCGCCAGCGTGAGCAACATCCCCGCGCGCGACCCCGAGAGCACGCCCGAGACGGCGCACAGCGCGGCGCAGATCCCGTAGACCCACGGCGGCACACGCGTATGCTCGCGATGCTCCGCGGCCCAAAGCGTCATCCCCACGGAAATCGCCATCACGGCAGGGAAGAAACTCGCCGCGTGGTTCGGGTAACCAAAGGTGGCGAAGAAAAAGGCGTGCGTCTCGCGGCCCCAATACAGGAAGGTCCCGCCCGCGACGAATTGCACGATGCCCGCGATGGCGAGCGCCCCCGCCATCGCGCAGACATACGCCATGAGCAGCCGTTGGGTGCGGCGGAGCATCGCATGGCGCACGGCCAGCAGGGCCACGAGCACCGGCGGGAACCAATCCAGCACGCCCCTGGCCTCGCCCGCGTGCAGGCTCCACGGGAGCCACGGCCACGGATGCGTGCCAAGCAACGGCAGATACGTGACCTCGCGGGGGTTGGCCGGCGGCGGCTGACTCAGGTTCGCCGGGTCAAGCAGCCATCCGAAGGCCGGGGAGGCAGCCTGCCACGCACGTGCCTCCGGGTCCCACACCAAGAAGGCACAGGCGTTGAGCCACTGGATGGCCAGGAAGCCGATGAGCAGGATCGCCAGCCACGTGAGGGGATCGCGCACGAGCCCGCGCCAGACACGCCGCCGGGCGTCGAAAAGCGTCTCGTCGGCCCGTTGCTCGGGCAGCACCAGCGCCACCTCGGCCAGCAACAGCGTGAACCACGGCGTCCACGGCGTGAGCCATGAGGCGACGATGCCTCCGCCCAGCCACGTGAAAAGCGTCAGCAGCACCGCGACCAACGCGCAGACCAAGTAACGTTCCATGCCCATGCGCGACCCCTCCGCGGCGGGTTAAAGATTCTCCCCGAGCCCGTAACGTTCGACGACGTAATCGATGTCCTTGTCGCCGCGCCCGGAGAGATTCACCAAGATGGAGGCGTGCGGGTGCTCCTTCACGTAACGGATGGCGTAGGCCACGGCGTGCGAGGATTCCAGCGCGGGGATGATCCCCTCCGAGCGCGACAGCGCGAAGAAGGCCTTCAGCGCCTCCCGGTCATCGGCCGTCACGTAATCCACGCGCCCCTGATCCTTCAGCCACGCGTGCTCCGGGCCGACGGACTGATAATCGAGGCCGGAGGCGACGGAGTAGACGGGCATGGCCGAGCCATCCGGGTTCTCCAGCGTGTACGAGCGGAAACCATGCAGGATGCCGGGCTTGCCGAGCGTGATGGAGGCCGCGTTGTCCCCGGGCTTGTCGCCCCGCCCCAACGGCTCCACGCCGTAGAGTTTCACCGGGTCGTCCAGGAAGCCGCAGAAAATGCCGATGGCGTTGGATCCGCCGCCGACGCACGCGCAGACGGCGTCTGGCAGCTCGCCCATCATGTCGAGATATTGTTCGCGCGCCTCCTGGCCGACGACCTTCTGGAAATCACGCACCATCATCGGGAAAGGATGTGGCCCGACGACCGTGCCGATGCAGTAGAGCGTGTTCTCCGGGTCGGCGAGATACGCCTCGAACGCGGCGTCCACCGCCTCCTTCAGGGTCTGCTGGCCGGCGGTCACGGGGATGACGTTCGCGCCGAGGATTTTCATGCGCACGACGTTCGGATGCTGCTTGGCGATGTCCACCGCGCCCATGTAAATATCGCAGGGCAGGCCGAAATAGGCGGCGGCGGTGGCCATGGCCACGCCATGCTGGCCGGCGCCCGTCTCGGCGATGACGCGCTTCTTGCCCATGTACTTGGCCAGCATCACCTCGCCCATGCAATGATTGATCTTGTGCGCGCCCGAGTGGTTCAGATCCTCGCGTTTGAGGAAGATGTTGCCGCCGCACTTCGCGCTCAGATTCCGGCAATAATGGATCGGCGTGGGGCGCCCCTGGAAATGCCGCCGGATGCGCCGCAATTCCGAGACGAAGTCAAACGACCGCCCGATCGTGCAATACGCGTCCGCGATCTTCCGCATCTCCTCCTTCAGCCTGTCCGGCACGTACATGCCGCCATAGGGGCCGAAGAAACCGTCTTGGTCTGGGTAATCTTTCAGGTAATTGCTCATGTTGGACCTCACAATCACTGCTCTGCGGGCGTGGCGCGCCGGGCACGCGCGGCGAACTCCTTGGCCAGCGCCACATAGGCCTGCGCCCCCTTCGAGGAAGGGTCGTAGGCGATGACCGGCTGGCCGAACGACGGCGCCTCCGAGATGCGGATGTTCCGCGGGATGACCGTCTTGTAGACAAGCGCGCCGAAGTGCTTGCGCACCTCCTGGACCACCTCCTCGGAGAGGTTCGTGCGCGAGTCATACATCGTCATCAGAATCCCCTCCAGGTGGATTTCCGGGTTCGCGCCGTTCTCGCGCAAGCGCCGGATGACGTCGGTGATCACGCGCAGCCCCTCCATCGCGTAATACTCGCACTGCATCGCCACGACCACGCCGTTCGCCGCCGCCAACGACGACGTCATCAGAATCCCCAACGAGGGCGGGCAATCGATCAGGATGAAGTCATACACATCCGCCGTCAGCACCGGCGCCAGCAAATCGCGCACCACGCGCAGATGGTTCTCCTGGCGGGCGATCTCGATCTCCGCGCCGGAGAGATCCAGCTCCGAAGGGATGATGTTCACGTTCTCGTAGGGCGTCCCCTGGATGATGTCCCCGATGAAAGCCCCCCCCGTCAAGGCCGCGTACAGGCTCGCTCCTGGCGTCGGCGTCAGCCCCAACCCGCTCGTCGCGTTCGCCTGCGGGTCCAGATCGATCACCAGGACCGTCTTGCGCATCTGCGCTAACGCCGCCGCCAAATTCACCACCGTGGTCGTCTTGCCCACGCCACCCTTCTGATTCGCCACCGCGATGACCTTCGTCTGTCTCTTCATGCCCCCCATTGTACCACAAACCACCCTCACGCGCATACCTGCCCCCAGCCCCTTCAATAAGCGTCCGGCAGAAGTGGCGGTGCTTATCCCCACGCGCGGGCCACCCCCGCATTCCCCCATACCCTTCCGGACACCGCTTCCGGACCGCAATCCGTTTCCCGAGCCGGAACGGCATGGCTGGGGGCGCAAGTCGGGAGGGTTTGGGGCGAAACCCTAAAGGGTCTGACCCGAAACCCTAAGGGGGCCGGGAGCGAATCCCTCGTAATGTGTCAATTGAAAAGTGCACCGAAGGAGGGATAGGTGGTTGGTTGGATGTGTCATTGAAAAGTGCACCGAGCCACCCTTTCCCTCGGGGCGGCATGCCGCCCCGAGGGAAAGGGTGGGGGAAAAGGTCAGGGGTTTTGCGTCATAAAGAGCCTCCGGAGGGTTTTCTTGCACTGTTGGCGGAGGAGGATGGCGTTGAGGTGGGGTGGCGGCGATTGGGGAAGGAGGGCGTTGAGGCGTTGCCAGGGTGTCTGAGGCGCATCGGTGGTGCGGCGGTAGGGAAGGCCTTTGACGTCGGTGCGGCGGATCTTGGCGATTTGGCGGGTGCAGGGGATGGTGTGGTTGTTGAGGAGGCACCAGCGGTCGCAGAGTCGGGTGAGGGCGAGGAGTTGGGAGTGGTCTGAGAAGCGGAGGTCGCCGAAGCGGGCGCGGATGACGGAGCCGTTTTTCTGCTCGATGCGGTTGTTATCGTTTTTGCGGTAGGGGCGGGAGCGGGTGAGGCGGACGTCGGGATGGTGGGTGGCGAGGTAGGCGATGAGGTGGTGGTTGATGAACTCGCGGCCGTTGTCGATGTGGATGGTCTTGGGCGTGAAGGGGAGGTTGGCGAAGATGTGGTCGAGGGCTTGGCAGGTGGCCTCGGCGCCTCGGTTCCAGGCGGGGGCACAGGCGCTCCATTGGGTGACGGCGTCGGTGGCGTGCACGATCCAGAAGAAGCTTTCGCGCAAGTCGCCGCCGCAGAGGGCGACGGTGTCGATCTGGAGCACGCCCGGCTCACCGGTCTCGTCAAGCCGGCCTGGCCCCGCGGGGATATGGGCGGCGAGTGCGACTTTGCTGCCGGAGCGTTTGTTCGCCGGGCGAGGCGTCAGACGGTGCGGTCGGATGAGTCGTGTGATGGTGGAGGCGCTCATGCGGCGCAGTTCGTCGGCGATGGGCTCCGGGATCGGTGCTTTCGCCTCACAGTAGTCCCGAATGGCCGCGTCCATGACGGCGTGGAGATAAAGCGGGCACATTTGGCCCATCGCCAACCGAAGGCGGACGAGGGTTTTCCCGGATTCCGGCGAATGACTTGGGGCGCGGCCGCGATGGGGGCGGTAGCGATAGGAACCGTTGAGCAGACGGATGACGAACTTGCGCGACAAGCCGCACATCGCCTCCGTCTCGTCGATCAGGGCACCCTTTTGCGCCCGTGTCCGAGCTTTGGCGTAGCGCCGTTTCATTCTATCCATGTAGTCTTTCCTAAAAGCGTGGTCCATGTCGCCTCCTTCGGTGCAATCGCATTTGACGCATAGGAAGCATAGCGACTTTCGCTTCGATGCAATTTACTATGACACATCACGCCCTTGTGGAAGCCGTCTCGCGGGGGACGTGGATTTATGGTACACTAGCGGCGATTTGGATTTGTTTTTCTGAGGAACGCCATGAAACTGGGTGACGATTCGCGCACGATTGTTTTGCCGACGGTGGGGCCGTCCGGCGGGGCTGGGCAGAAGCCTCGCCTGTTGGTGACGGCGGGGCCATTGGAGGGGCGGGAGTACGTGATCGGGAAGTTCCCGTACACGATCGGCTCGGGACTCGCGAACGATCTCTCGATCGCGGATCCGACGGTCTCGCGGCGTCATTGCGAGATCGTGTGCGACGAGCGCGGGACGCTGACGATCAACGATTTGGGCTCGACGAACGGCACGAGTATCGAGGGGGTGAAGGTCTCCTCGGCCAAATTGGGGCCGAACACGGAGGTGCAATTGGGGCGGACGCGTCTGGTGGTGCCCTCGGTGCAGGACCGCCCGGAGCTGGCGATGAGCGCGCGCGAGCAGTTCGGCCACAGCATCGGGCGCACGCCGCTGATGCGGCACGTCTTCCTTCTGGCGGAGCAGGCGGCTGCTTGCGACAGCCCGGTGTTGCTCCTCGGTGAGTCCGGCACGGGCAAGGAGGAACTGGCGGGCGACATCCACATGGAGTCCGAGCGGGCGCAATCGCCCTTCATCGTGCTCGACTGCAACGGCTTTGACACGTTGGAGCAGGCGAAGCGGGAGCTCTTCGGGGACGCGCAGACGCGCGGGGCGCTGGAGCTCGCCAGCGGCGGGACGCTCTTCGTGGATTCGCTCAACCGGATGCCGGCCGACGCCCAACCGCTCCTGCTCCGCGCCGTGGAGACACGCAAGGACATCCGCTTCATCGCCGCCTCGAAGGAGAATCTGGGCGACTTGGCGCGCGCGAGCTCCTTTTACCAACCCCTTTTCTATGCGCTGGCGGTGATCGTCATCGAGATGCCGGCGTTGCGGCGGCGGCGCGACGACATCCCGTTGCTCCTGCGCTCGATCGCCGAACGGCTGAAGGTGAGCGACGCGCTCCGCGCCTGGTGCGAGCAACCCGCCACGATTGCCTTCCTGCGGCGCTACAACTGGCCTGGGAACATCCGCGAGCTGCGCTCGCTCATCGAGCGGCTGGAGGCGTTGGGGCGGATCCCGGCGGATTTGGGCGCGTTTCTGCAAGGCCCTGGGAAGTTGGAGCCCGAGGAGACGGAGGAGCGGCAGGTCTTCCAAGTCTCCGCCGACCGTCCCTTCAAGGATCTGAAGAACGAGCTGATCGAGGATTTCGAGCGCAAATATCTCAGCGACCTCCTGGCGCGCAACGCGCAAAACATCTCGCAGTCGGCGCGTTCGGCGGGCATCGAGCGCGCCTACCTCCAGCGGCTCATCCGCAAATACGGCATGCGCAACAGCGACTGAGAGGCGGGCATGGGCTTCATCACGCGGTTGCGCGGCGAATTGGCTGAGAAGACGCCGGCGGGGATCGTCGTCGATTGCGGGGGCGTGGGTTACGCCGTCGCCGTGCCGCTCTCGACCTTCGACCGACTGCCGGCCGTCGGCGAGCCCGTCTGCCTGCTGACCCACCATCTCGTCCGTGAGGATGACGAATCGCTTTTCGGCTTCGCCACGCCGCAGGAGCGGCGGTTCTTCCAGACGTTGCTGGGCATCACCGGCATCGGGCCGAAGCTGGCCTTGGCCGTGCTCAGCGGGCTCACGCCGCGCGAGCTGACCGCCGCCATCGCCGAGGGCGACGTCCGCCGGCTCTCCTCCATCTCCGGCATCGGCAAAAAGACCGCCGAACGCATCGTGATGGAGCTCAAGGACAAGGTCGACCCCGTGGAGGCGTTGGCCGCGCGCCACGGCGCGGACGCCGAGGCCCCGCCCGCGCTCAGGGACGCCATCCTCTCCCTCATCGCACTGGGCAACAAGGCCGAGGACGCGCGCCTCATCGCCCAAGCGGCCTTCGAGAAAAACCCCAAGGCCAGCGTGCAGGACCTGATCCGCCTGGCCTTGCGCAAGTGACACGCGAAAGGAGTGCACGATGGTGTTGCGTTTTTCCAAGATGCATGGCGCGGCCAACGACTTCGTGATGATTGACGACCGTGAAGGGCGCGTGCCGTGGCAGGACTACGTGCTGATGAGCCTCCTTGCCGCGCGCCGCACGGGCATCGGCTGCGAGGGCGTCATCCTCATCCAAAACTCCACGCGCGCCGACTTTCGGATGCGCTTCCTGAACCCTGACGGCACGGAGGTCGACCTCTGCGGGAACGGCGCACGCTGCGCCGCTTGGTTCGCCCACAAAATCGGCGCTGCGCCGAAGACCATGACGATGGAGACCTCCTGTGGGCTTTTGGACGCCGAGCTTTTGGATGCCTGCAACGTCAAAGTCTGGATGCCCGAACCGACCGCCCGTTCCTACGGCATGGTCGTCCATGTCGATGGCCGACGCATCGAGGGCGATTACATCAACACCGGCGTCCCGCACTTCGTCGTCCGCACGGAGAACGCCGAGGCTGTCGACGTGGTGGGGCTGGGGCGTGCCTTGCGGCTGCACTCGGCCTTTGCGCCCGAGGGGGTGAACGTCGACTTCGTGACTCAGCGCGACGCTGACCATTTGGGGATCCGCACCTACGAACGCGGCGTGGAGGCCGAGAGCGGCGCGTGCGGCACGGGGGCCGTCGCCGCGGCGGTCACTGCCGTCGAGGCGCATTCCGGCACGCTCCCGATGGCCATCCGAACCGGAGGCGGGTTCATCCTCACCGTCGACGCCGATTGGCGTAACAACCGTTGCACGGGGCTCACGTTGGCGGGGCCCGTCAAAGAGGTCTACCACGGGGAGATTGATCTCTCCGCGCTGACCGACTGATCCGCGCATGAACCTTATCCTGATTGCCGCCGAGGAATGCGAGGCCGGGCGGTGCGTCCTGCGGGACGTGCGTGCCACGCACCTCCGGAAGGTTCTCCATGCCACGCCCGGCGACGTCTTCCAGGCCGGCCTCGTCGATGGGCCCATCGGCACGCTCACCATCCGGGAAATCGCGGCGGACGGCGCCGTGACGGCGGATTTCGCGCCGACGGGCGCGGCCTTGCCCCCGTGGTACGACCTGGTACTCGCGCTTACCCGGCCGCGCTCCCTGCGCCGCCTCCTCTTCCAGAGCGCCACCATGGGCGTGCGAAGGATTTACCTTGTCGGTGCTGAGAAGGTGGAGAAAAGTTATTTCTCCATGCACCTCCTGCGTGAGGAGGAGTATCGGCCCTTGCTCATCGAGGGGCTCATGCAGGCCAAGACCACCGCGGTGCCGGGTGTGCGTGTCATCCCCCGGCTCCGTGACCTGTGGGCCGCCCTCCCCGACACGGCGGGCGCGCGCCTGATCGCCAACCCCGCGCCCACGGCGCCCGCCATCGGGGACTTCCCAAGCGGCATCCCCATCATCGCCATCGGCCCGGACGGCGGTTGGACGCCGGCGGAGAACGAGGCGTTCGCCGCGCATGGTTTCCGTCCTTTCTCGTTGGGGCCGCGCCCGCTCCGCACGGATACCGCGGCCATCGCGTTGCCCGCCGTCCTGAGCGACCGTCTGCGGCGGGCGTGAGGTCGGATGGATACGCCGGACGGCACCCGTGCGGCGCGCTTCCGCGCATCGCGCGCACCGCCCGCCATATGTTACAATGGAGGCCATGAGAAATCTGATCGTTTTGGCGGCGCTCCTGATGAGCGCGTTGGCGTGGGCCCTGACGCCCGCGGAACGTGACGCGGCGCGTGCGGTGATCGCGCGGTTCGCAGGGGATGAGGTGGCGCGCACGTTGCGCCTGGAGCCCGTCGAGGCGCAGGATGGGCGACCGACCTACGAGATCGCCGACGGCGGGAGGACAATCCGCGGGAGCTCGGCGGTGGCCCTGTGCAAGGCGTTTTACATGAACGCCAAGGCAAAGGGCGCGGGGATTTTCACCTGGACGGGGCGCCGGTTCGATGCCGCAAGGGCCTTCGCGCCCTCGCCTGACGTGCGCGTCGTGGCGCCGTTCCGCTTTTACCAATATCTCAACGTCGTGACCTTCGGTTACACCACGCCATTCTGGGATGAGGCGCGATGGATGGAGGAGATCGATTGGATGGCCTTGCACGGCGTGGACATGCCCTTGGCGACGTTGGCGACGGAGGCCATCATGGCGCGCGTGCTGAGCCGCTTGGGGCTGACGGACGCGGAGATTTTGGACTGGATGGTCGGCCCGGCGCATTTGCCGTGGATGCGAATGGGGAACATCAGCGCACGTCCGGACGCGCCCATGCCTCGGGCGTGGCTGGAGCGCGAGGTGCGCCTGCAACATGCGGTGCTCGGGCGGATGCGCTCGCTGGGCATGACGCCGATCGTCCCCGCCTTCGCGGGTTTCGTGCCGCAGGCGCTCACACGCGTCCGCCCCGAGGCCAAGCTGTTGCGGATGAGCTGGTCGGGGTTCCATGCTTGGTTCCTCTCGCCCGACCAACCGCTCTTCCGCGAGATCGGCCGCCTGTTCGTCGAGGAGTGGGAGAAAGAGTTCGGCCCCTGCTCGCACTATCTGGCCGACAGCTTCAACGAGATGTCCCTGCCCTGGAAAACCGAGGCCGAGACGCTCGACGGGCTCGCCCATTGCGGCGCGAACGTCTATGGCGCCATCACCGATGCCAATCCCGATGCCATCTGGGTCATGCAGGGGTGGATGTTCGGCTACTCACGCAACATTTGGACGCCCGCCCGTACCCAGGCGCTTCTCAGCCGCGTCCCGAAAGACCGCGCGCTGATTCTCGACATGGCAGTCAACTACAATGTCTTCCGGTGGCGCAACGGCCTGGACTGGGAGTTGCTTGACGGATTCTTCGGCGTCCCGTGGGTCTGGAGCACGATCACCAACATGGGTGGGAAATCCCTCCCTGGCGAGAACCTGCGGTGGCTTGCCAACGCACACCTCGACGCGCTCGCCTCGCCCAAGCGTGGTAACCTCCAAGGGTACGGATTCGCCCCCGAGGGCATCGAAAACAATGACCTCATCTATGAGTTCATCACCGACGTGGGGTGGAGCGACAAGCCCACCGATCTGCAGGCTTGGCTGCGCAACTACGCCGTCTGTCGGTACGGTGCCGCGCCTGCGGGGCTGGCCGCTTGGTGGGAGGGCCTCCTGGCCGGCGCCTACGGCAGCCAGGAGCCGCATCCCCGCTTCTTCTGGCAACTCAAGCCCGGCGGCTCGAAGGGGTCCTTCCGCGGCGGCGAGCAGTGGGTTCAGGCCACCAAGGCGTTCGCCGCCTGCGCCCCCGAGCTCGGACGTTCGCCGCTCTACCAATGGGATCTCCGCGAGGCCGTCGCCGCATCGGCCGGGGTGCGCCTGGAGGATGTCCTCCGCGCCGAGGCCGAGGCCCGCCAGAGTGGCGACCTCGACCGCGCCAAGACGCTTCAGGCCCGCGCCACCGCGCTCTTCCACGCCATCGACGACCTCCTGCGCGGCCATCCCACCCAGGATCTGCGCCGTTGGATCGCCCAAGCCCGTGCCGCCGCCGAAGGCGACGAGGCTTTGGCCGACCGTTACGAGACGAACGCCCGTCGCCTCATCACCGTCTGGGGGCCGCCCGTCAACGACTACGCGTGCAAAGTCTGGTCCGGGCTCGTGGGATCCTATTACGCCCCGCGCTACGCCGCCCACTGGACCGGGAAAGGCGAGGCCTCGCTCAATCGCGCCTTCGTCGAGGAACGTTCGCCGCTTCGTGAGACCGGCCACACCGCCCCCTCCGAGGCGCTCGCGCTGATCGAGGCCTCCGCCGCGCTCGCCAAGCCCGCCGTCACGCAGACCATTGGGCAATGGTCCCCGAGCGTGATCGCCACCGAGTGGCGGACCTTGGAATGGGCCGTCTCGCTCGATGACCTGCGTGCCGCGCGTGGCGTGCGATTCCGTTATCTCCGCGGCCGCCAACGCCTCGACATCGCCGAGGTCGCCGTCGTCGCCGATGGGAAAACGGTCTGGTCCGCCAAGCCGGACGCCTTCGCGGGCACGCCCTCGCGCGGCAACGTGATCCGTCCTGTCATCCCCGCCGACGCCACCGACAACAATGGGTGCGTCCTCCGCGCACGCGTCCGCGGGCACAAATCCAATGACTCCGCCGGAGTGGTCGAGCTGTTGCAGCGCGACTAACGGCGGGCGCTGTTCCGCCGCTCGAAACCGAGCAACCAACGTTTGCGGCCGAGCCCGCCGGCATAGCCGGTGGGCTCGCCGTTTGCGCCGATCAGCCGATGGCACGGCACCAAGATGCTGAAGGGATTATGGCCGGCCGCCCCGCCGACCGCGCGCGCGGAAGGCCGCGCACGCCCTTGGGTGTCCGCCGCGATTTCCTTCGCCAACGCGCCGTATGAGCGCGTCTCGCCGTAACCGATGTTTTGCAGCCGCTCCCACACCAAACGTCGCGTCTCCGTCATGTCGGGCGGCCAATGAAGCGCGACCACCGGCAAAGGCATGACCTCCCCTCTGAAATAAGCGTTCAGCCAAAGGCCCGCGGCATCGATGTGGCGGTTGCCCCCGGGCGCGAGATCGGCGGGGATCCGCGCGGGATAACGTTCCCCTTGCGCGAAACAAACCCGGCAAAGCCCCTCCTCATCCGCCACGAGGATCAGTGCGCCCAACGGGGTGTCCAGACGCGTCATGTGGTGCATGTCACTCCTTTTTGGTGGCCAGGCCGCCACCGCCGGCAATAGCCCAGAGATAAAGGCTTGCCGTGCTGCCATAGGGCGAATAGCGCCGCCGATAGCGTTCAAACCGCTCACGCGGGAGGTCGCGGTGGCGATACAGCAGGCAAATCCCCCGACGGATCCCAAAATCCCCGTAGCTCAGCACGTCAGGGCGCCGCAACGAAAAGAGCAACAGCATCTCCGCGCTCCATGTGCCGATGCCGTCGAGCGTCGTCAGCCGTGCCACGACCTCCGCGTCCGGTAATGCCGCCAACCCTTCGATGTCGAACGTCCCGTCCACGATCCGCTCCGCGGCACGCTTGATGTACCCCACCTTCCGCGACGAAAGCCCCACCCCACGCAACGTTTCCTCCGGCGTGGCCGCCAAGCGCTCCGGCGTCACAGGCCCCAATGCCCGCACACGTCCCCAGATGGCCGCGTGTGCCTTGCTGGAAATCTGTTGCCCCACAATGGCGTGCGTCAGCGCCGCGAAGAGATTCGGGATCGCCGGCCTGCGCAACGGTCCGATTCGGGCGATCGCCTCGCCCAGACGTCTGTCCCGCCGCCCCAGCCATGCCCGTTCGGCCTCGCCAGTCTCAACCCATTCGTCCATGCCGCAATTGTAGCACACGCACGCCCATCGAAGAAACGGCATTGTGCTATACTATGCGTCATGGTCACGATTTTGGATTACGGAGCAGGAAACCTGACGAGCGTCCGCCTGGCGTTCGAGCGTCTGGGCGCGGAACCGCGCGTGATCGCACGGGCGGAGGAATGGGGTGGTGGGCGGATCGTCTTCCCCGGGGTCGGCTCCGCAGGGAGCGGGATGGCCGGCCTGCGGGCACGTGGTTTCGACGCGCTGTTGCGGCGGGCGGCGGCCGAAGGAACGCCCATCCTGGGGATTTGCCTCGGGATGCAATTGCTCCTGGAGGGCTCGGAGGAAGACGGCGGGGTGGAGGGACTCGCCCTTCTGCCGGGACGTTGCAAGAGGTTCGACAGCGCCAAGGCCCCAGGCGCGAAGGTACCGCATATGGGCTGGAACACGGTGGGGCAGGGCGACCGGCCGCACGCGCTGTGGGCGGGCGTGCCGGACAACGAGGCCTTCTATTTCGTCCACTCCTTCTTCGCCCCAGGGAATGGCGCGGCGGCGGGCTGGACGGATTACTGCGGGGAACGGTTCGCCGCCGCGGTGGCGGGAGGGAGCATCTTCGCCACGCAGTTCCATCCGGAGCGCAGCGGCGCGGCCGGTGCCCGTGTGTTACGGAACTTTTTGGCCTGGGAGGTGCGCTGAGATGCTCCTGAGACGGTTGATCGTGTGCCTGGACGTGCGGAACGGGCGCGTGACGAAGGGTGTGCGCTTCCAAGGCAACGTGGATGTCGGCGACCCCGTCGAGATGGCGGCACGCTACGCCGCGGATGGCGCGGACGAATTGGTCTTCTATGACATCACGGCAAGCGCGGAACGTCGGGCGTGCGACCTCGAAATGGTGGCGCGGGCGGCGCGGGCGTTGGACGTGCCCTTCACGGTGGGCGGCGGCATCCGCGGGGTGGAGGACATGCACGCGGCGCTCTTGGCCGGGGCTGACAAGGTGTCGTTGAACTCATTGGCCGTGCGAGACCCCGAGATCCTCACGGAGGGGGCGAGAGCCTTCGGGCGGCAATGCGTGGTGTTGGGGATGGACGCACGACGCGTAGGGGGCTCGTCGGCCTGTCCCTCGGGTTACGAGGTGGTGATCCGCGGGGGGCGCGAGCCGACGGGGCGCGACGCGGTGGCGTGGGCGCGCGAGGCGGTCGACCGCGGCGCCGGGGAAATCTGCCTGAACGCCATCGACACCGATGGCGTGCGGCAAGGCTACGAATTGGACATCACGCGACGGATCTCCGAGGCTGTGCCGGTGCCGGTGATCGCGAGCGGGGGCGCCGGCGCGGTGCGGCATCTGGTGGACGTCTTCAGGCAGGGTGGCGCGGACGCGGCCTTGGTGGCCTCGATGGTGCACACGATGGGATTTACCTGCCAAGGCATCAAGGAAGGCCTGCGGGCCGCTGGCATCCCGGTGCGCGGGGGAACGGAGGTCGGCCATGCGTAATGAACTTTTCGATGAGGCGGTCACCCAGATACTCCGCCAAGACGCCCGCTACCCTCGCCAAGCCTATGACCTGATGCCGGCCGTCCTGGACTACACGATGCGCGGCCTCATGACGGAAGGCAAAAGGCAGGTCGGCGGGCACCTCACGGGACGCCAATTGGCCGAGGGCCTGCGAGACTACATGCTCGCCGAATACGGCCCCTTCGCGCAATACGTGTTGGCCGACCTGCGCATTCGCTCGACGGATGACATCGGCAACCTGGTCTACAACCTCGTGGGCGTGGGGGCGCTCGGCACGTCACCCAACGACAAACCCACGGACTTCCACGCGCTCTACAACTTCCACGACGCCTTCGTGCTCCCCTTCCTGCCTCGTTGCGCGGAAGACGACGCGGAGGACGGGGCATACGACGAACCTTGAGGAAGACCATGAAAACCGATTGGCGTGAGGCGTTGGGGAAATATCTGGCCACGGAAGACTTCCGCAGACTGTGGGGTTTCGTCGATCACGTCTACGCCACGGAAGAGACCCTCCCGCCCAAGGACTGCCTTTGCGCCGCATTGCAACTCTGCGCCTTGGCGCAGACCCGCGTGGTGATTTTAGGCCAGGACCCCTACCCCACGCCTGGGCAAGCACATGGCTTGGCCTTCTCCGTGCGCCACCCCACGCCGCCCCCTCCCTCCCTGCGCAACATCCTCGCCGAGATCGAGGCGGATGTCGGCCCCGCGCACATCACCGGCGGCGATCTCACGCCTTGGGCACGCCAAGGGGTCCTCCTGCTCAACGCCATTCTCACCGTTCGCGCACACGCCCCGCTCTCCCACGCCGGGCACGGATGGGAAGGCTTCACCGACACCATCATCCGCACCGTCTCCGCGCGCCGCGACCACGTCGTCTTCCTTCTCTGGGGGTCCAAGGCCAAGGCCAAGATCCCGCTCATCGACGCCTCCCGGCACCTGATCCTCACCGCGGCCCACCCCTCCCCCCTCTCCGCACACAACGGCTTCCTCGGTTGCCGGCATTTCTCCAAGGCCAACGCCTATCTCATGGCGCACGGCCAAACACCCATCCAATGGTGAAAGGCTCCCCCATGCGCATCATCGCCACAGTGCTCGTCGCGCTTTCCCTCGCCGCCTCCCTTCGAGCGGACGACCCGCTCCCGCTTTGGGACGCCGGCGCCATGCCAGGCAAGGCCACCGCCAACCCCGAGCGTGTCGAGAACGACCATATCTACGAGGTCTCCGCGCCGACCGTCGCCTTCTATCCCGCGCCCAACCCCAAAGGGCGTCCGCTCCCCACCGTCCTCATCTCCCCCGGCGGCGGATACGCCTGCCTCGATTACTGGCGCGAAGGCGTCGAGCCAGCCCTCTGGCTCAATCAGCGCGGCCTCAACGCCGCCGTCCTCAAATATCGCGTCCCCGGCGACCGCGGCGCCGCCCTTGACGACGCCCGGCGCGCCGTCGAGTTGCTCAAGGCCCGCGCCGGGGTTTGGAAAATCGACCCCAAGCGTATCGGCGTGATGGGCTTCTCCGCTGGCGCCCACCTCTCCGCGCGTCTCCTCGCCCGCCAAGACCACGGTCTGGCCTTCGCCATCCTCTACTACCCCGCCTATCTCTCCACCGACGGGAACACCCTTGCCGAGGAGGTCGTCCCCGCCATCCCCGCCGTCCCGGTCTTCATCGCCCAATGCGCCGACGACCGAGCCTACGTCCTCTCCTCACTGGCCTACGCCGGGCACCTGCTCCGCGCCGGCAAGCCCGTGGCCTACCACCTTTTCGCCCGCGGCGGCCACGGTTTCGGCTTCCGCACCGGCCCGAACCCCGAGCTCCGCGCATGGGCCGACACCCTGGAGGGGTGGCTCCGCGCCAACCGACTCTGAGCACGCAAGGAGCGCATCCATGAAGCAACGCGTCATCGTCACCGGAGGGGCCGGGTTCATCGGCTCGGCTGTCGTCCGTATGCTCGTGCCCCAAGGCATCGAGATCCTCAATATCGACAAACTCACCTACGCCGGCAACCTCTCCTCCGTGGAGCCTGTGGCCCACGCCCCGAATTACCACTTCCTCCGCGCCGACATCTGCGATGCAGACGCCATGGCCCGCGCCTTCGCGGAGTTCCGCCCTGACGGCGTCCTCCATCTCGCCGCCGAGAGCCACGTCGACCGCTCCATCGAGGGGCCTGGGCTTTTCCTGCAGACCAACGTCATCGGCACCTACACCCTCCTCGAGGCCTCCCGCGCCTATTGGGCCGGCCTCTCCCCCGCCGAACGCGACGCCTTCCGTTTTCTCCTCATCTCCACCGACGAGGTCTACGGCTCCCTCGGCCCCACCGGCTATTTCTCCGAGACCACCAATTACGACCCCCGCTCCCCCTACTCCGCCTCCAAGGCCAGCGCCGACCACCTTGCCGCCGCCTGGTTCCACACCTACGGCCTTCCGACCCTCAAGACCAACTGCTCCAACAACTACGGCCCCTACCACTTCCCCGAGAAACTCATCCCCCTCGTCACCCTCAACGCCCTCGCCGGCCGCCCCCTCCCCATCTACGGCAAGGGCGACAACGTCCGTGACTGGCTCTACGTCGAGGATCACGCCCGCGCCCTCTGGCTCGCACTCAACCAAGGCCGTCCCGGCGAGACCTACAACGTCGGCGGACACAACGAGCGCACCAACCTCCAGGTCGTCCAGGCCATCTGCGCCATTCTCGACGCGCTCCGCCCGCGCCCCGACGGCAAGCCTTACGCCGACCAAATCACCTTCGTCAAAGACCGCCCGGGCCACGACGCCCGCTACGCCATCGATCCCACGAAAATAATGTCCGAGCTCGGCTGGCGCCCCCAAGAAACCTTTGACACCGGCCTCCGGCGCACCATCCAATGGTATCTCGACAACCAAGCCTGGTGGGCTCCCCTCCGAAAAGCCGCCGAGGAACGCCGCGGCCTCACCCCATAACCCCTGCCTTTCCCCAACTCCCAAGACCAAAGCCACGGCGCCGTGGCGGGCGCGCCGGCTGACGCAAAGGCGTTTTCCGTCTTGCGGTTTGGCCGCCGTATGTTAGAATATGCGCCCATCTGAGGAAGGAACGCCATGAAAGATTCCAAAGCCGATTTCGCCGCACTGCTCGCCGCTGGCGGGTTGGATTATCGCCGCGGGTTCACGCCGGGAGAGGCCGTGACCGCCACCGTGCTCTCCACGAAGGGCAATTACGTCATCCTGAGCGTCGGAGCGAAGGAAGAGGGTGTGGTGCCCAAGGAGGAATTCATCCGCGAGGATGGCACGCTTCGCGCGCAGGAGGGGGAGCGCATCACCGTGCATTTCGTGGCCATGCGCCAAGGCAACCTGATTTTCACGGCGCGGGAGAAGGCGACCGGTCGTGGCGACGCCGCCATCCAGCAGGCCTTCGATTCCGGCACCCCGATGGATGGCATCGTCAAGGCAGAGGTCAAGGGGGGCTACGAGATCGACTTGGCCGGCCAACGCGCCTTCTGCCCCTATTCGCAGATCGCCCTCCACCGGGTGGACAACCCCGCCGACTTCATTGGCACGAAGCAAACCTTCCTCATCACGGAATACGGCGAGGACGACCGGGGTGTCAATCTGCTTGTCTCGCGCCGCGTGTTGCTCGAACGCGAGCGCGCGGCCAAAAAGGACGCGCTCTTGGCCGACTTGGCCGAGGGGCAGACGCGGGAGGGAACCGTCACGCGCGTGATGGACTTCGGCGCGTTCGTCGACTTGGGCGGCGCGGAGGGGCTTATCCCCACACGCGAACTCTCGTGGGAGCGCGGAGCCAAGCCCGAGGATCTCGTCAAGGTGGGCGACACGGTCGAGGTGCTTGTCCAACGCTTTGACGCCGCCTCCGAGCGCATCACCCTCTCCCTGCGCGCGTTGCGCCAGGATCCGTGGGAGGCCTTCGCCACGCAATACCGCCCGGGCGACGTCCTCAACGCCAAGATCGTGCGCATCGCCACCTTCGGCGCCTTCGCCCAGCTTGCGCCCGGCGTCGACGGCCTGCTCTCCAACGGCCGCCTCGCCGCGCTCGCCAAGAACCATCGCATCGTCTCCGCGCACGAGGTCGTCGAGGAGGGGCAGGAACTCGAGGTCAAGATCGATTCCATCGACCCCGCCGAGCGCAAAATCGCCCTGCGCCCCGTGACCGCCGAGGAACCCCGCGCCAAAGGCAAAGACGCCCCCTCCAATGACCCGGATGACGATCCCTCCGCATGGATTCGCCAGAACCGCGCAAAGAACGCTGGACTCGCGAACAACCCCTTCGCGGGGCTCGATCTTTGAGGCCGCCCATCAACCTCTACCACGACCCGCTCGGACGCACGCACCTCCGTTACCGCGTCCGGGGCGGCGCGTGGCGTGGGCGTGTCGTTGCCTACCCAGCGGCATTGCTCGCAAGCCCCCCAGACCCAGAGGCCGACCTCCCCGCCGAGCCCGAGCCATTCGAGACCCCGGCGCAAGCACTCTTCCACGCCTTTCGCGCCATGCCGTTGCGCCCCGACCTCCCGTGGCGCCTGGCCGACGCCGAGGCATTCACCCCGCTCTGGCGCGAGACCTTCGCCCTTTTGGTCGCCTTCCTGCGCCGACCTCCCGCCGAGCGGTGGTGCCCACGTGGCGAGCCTGGCCACTTCCTGCAATTTGGTTTTCGCGAGGGCAATGGCCATTACCGTTTGGCCGCCTTCGTGCTCCCAACCGGGAAACCGGCCGTTCTGACCTTCCGGCCGGAAGACCTGATCCACGCCCAGCCGCCCCCGCACCCCTTCGCCGAGAGCGATCTCACCTCCCAAGCCGACGGACTTCCCCCGCAGACCGACCGACTTCCTTGGGATACCCGCGTGCGTCTGCCCATCGCCACGCCAGGCGCCGCCATGCTTCGCCTCGCCCCACGGCCTCTCGCCTGACAGACCCTTAAGGCTTTCCACCCAAACCCTTAAGGGTTTCACCCCAAACCCTCCCGACTTCCTAAAAAAGGCCCGCTCTCAGAGAGCGGGCCCTTTGCGTGGTGACCGTCGATTCTCAAGGCACGTAAAGCGTGCCGTTGGCCTTGTTCTTGTCGGGGTTGAGATAGAACTCCTGCCCCGTGGCATCGAGGACGGACGCCCAAAGGTTGGAGGTGAGCTCGACCTTACGGCGCTCGATGGTGGCCAGGGGGATGGGCACCAAGGAGTAATCGTCGTTGAGGCGGCCGACGACGCAATTGGTGCGGCCGGCCATCGCGGCATGGACGGCCATGCGGGC
Source organism: uncultured Kiritimatiellota bacterium (assembly GCA_944389565.1). Taxonomy (GTDB): domain Bacteria; phylum Verrucomicrobiota; class Kiritimatiellia; order RFP12; family DVOR01; genus Spyradenecus. The sequence continues at coordinate 11,797 of CALXMV010000020.1, read as the reverse complement.
GAGCCGGTAGCAAAGGACGGCATCGGAAGCGTCGGCGGGGCAGGAACGGATGGTGTAGGAGGGGTCGATGTACTTGACGGTAACATCCTCCTTGCGGGCCTTGAAATGCTCCAAAATCCGATTTTTGAGATATTCGCCGATGTCCTTCTTGAGGATGTTGCCGGAGGCGTCCTTCTTGACCTCGCCTTCCATGAGCTCCTGCCCGGCACCCTCAGCAACGACGATGACGGCGTGGCTCTTGCCGGAGGCGAAGCGACGCTCAAGCGCGGCAAGGAGGCCATGGTCGCCATCGACCGTGAAAGGCGACTCCGGGATGAGGCAGAAGTTGACGACGGGGTTGGCAAGGGCGGCGTAGGCGGCGATGAAGCCGGAGTCGCGCCCCATGAGCTTGACCAAGCCGATGCCGTAATGGGCGCCGAGCGCCTCTGCGTGGGCGGCGCGGATGGCGGGAACGGAGGCGGCGACGGCGGTCTCGAAGCCGAAGGTGCGGCCGACGAAGTGAAGGTCGTTGTCGATGGTCTTGGGGATGCCGACGACGGAGATTTTGAGACCGCGGCGGCGGCACTCGTTGGAGACGTCGCGGGCGCAACGGAGCGAACCGTCGCCGCCGATGGCGAAGAGGACGTTGATGCCCATGCGCTCAAGGGTGTCGACCATGCGCGAGGTGTCCTGCTGGCCGCGGGAAGAACCGAGGAGCGTGCCGCCCCATTCATGGATGGTGTCAACCTTGTCGGGGGTGAGGAGCATGGGCTCGTAGCCGAAATCGGGGATCAGCCCGGCATAGCCGTAGCGGAAACCGTAAATAGTCTTGATGCCGTAGCCAAAGGTGAGGACTTCGACGAGCCCCTTGATGACATTGTTCAGGCCCGGGCAAAGCCCGCCGGCGGTGACGACGGCCGCACGTGTGGCGGAAGGGTCATGGAAGATCTTGCGGTGCGGGCCGGCGCTCTCCAGCTTGGGCACGCCTCCATATTTCTTGACGAACTCATGAACATAACCGGCGCGGACGCTCAGCATCGAATAAAGGTCGTCCTCACGGATGAAATTGGCGTTCCGGACGGGGGAATCGACCTTGCATTCCCCGAGATTCTCGGTGATGAAGGTGAACTTGCTGGGATCCTCGAAGATGCGCTCGAATAACGAAGCCATAAGTTTTCCTCTCGCGTTGCTCGCCTGATGAGGACGAGTTGCGCATTATTATACGGTTTCCGACCTGTCACGTCAAACATTACTCGCGCGGCCAGACGACGTTCCGGCGCGTAGGCGCCGGGAAGGACGGCGCAGTGGCTCCTGCGTCCTTCAGGAGGCAGGAGCCGCGACGCGGGGAAGACGATTGCAAAAACGGCGTGTTTTTCCTAGGCTATGAGTGTAGGTCAGGCCGTCATGGTGATGGCCGACCGGTGTGAACCTTTCCAACACGAAGGAACAGTCCCGATGGTCAGACAGATGATTGGCTTGTTGGTGTGCGCGGCGGCGGCGGCGACGGCTTGCGCGCAGGCGTTGCCGTCGCAGGCGGAGGTGCGCGGCGTGATGCGCAAAGTGGCGGATTGGCAGATCCGTCACCAGTCCCAAGTGCGTTGGGACGCGACGAACTGGACGAACGGCGCGCTCTACGTGGGGATGCTGGACTGGGCCGAACTGGCCGAGGCCGCCGAGAAGGACGCCTCCTACACCCATTGGGTCCTGGGCATCGGCGAAGGCGCGGAATGGAAACCCGCACCCGTGCGCAAAGGCCCTGGCAAGGCATCGCACGCGGACGACTTCACGGTTTGCCAAGCGTGGTTGCGGCTGTACAAGCGTTTCGGCGGGGAGAACCGCCTGACGCCCACGCGCAAGCGCGTCGACGCCATCCTGGAGAAGCCGGCGACCGTTGGGCTGGATCTGCACAAGTGGAACGCCTTGGAGCGGTGGAGCTGGTGCGACGCGCTTTACATGGCCCCGCAGGTCTACGCGATGCTCACCCAAATCACCGGCGACAAGAAGTACCGCGATTTCATGGACGCGGAATTCAAGGCAACGACCGACTACCTTTATGACAAGGAAGAGCGGCTCTTTTTCCGTGACAGCCGCTACTTCCCCGACGCGCCCAACAAACAGTTCGCCCATCGGGAGGCCAACGGCGAGAAGGTCTTCTGGGGGCGCGGCAACGGATGGGTGCTCGCGGGGTTGGCGAACCTCCTGCGTGTCCTGCCGCAGGATGCCCCGGGCCGGGACTACTATGTGACGCTCTACAAGGAAATGGCCGGCCGGCTGATCGAATTGCAATGCGAGGACGGTTACTGGCACGCCAGCCTGCTCGATCCCGCGAGCTATCCATCCCCCGAGACGAGCGGCACGGGATTCATCGTTTACGGTTTGGCATGGGGCGTGAACAACGGCCTGCTCGATCGCGCCGCCACGATGCCGGCCATCACCAAAGGCTGGAAGGCCCTCTGCGACGCCGTCCAGAGCGACGGCAAGCTGGGGTACGTCCAGCCCATCGGCCAAGATCCCCGCAAGGTGACGCGCGAGATGACCGAGGTGTATGGCGTGGGTGCGTTCCTCCAGGCCGGTGCGCAAATCCACCTGCTGGCCAAGTGAGGACGCGCTTGCGGCGGCCGCGCCCTTGACATGCGGCCGCCGCTTTCCTATACTTACGCCATATCCCTTTTAAGGAGCCAATCATGCCAAAAATCACCATCCTGAACGGCGAGGAACTCGGCAAGGAATACGCTTGGACGTCCGATCAGATCCGCATCGGCCGCAACAGTGCCAACGACTTCGTCATCGCCAACGCATCCGTCTCGGGCGAACACTGCATCATCGAGCGCGGCGAGGGCGGCTGGCGCGTGAAGGATTTGGACTCCACCAACGGCACGCGCGTCAACGACCAGCGCATTTCGATGGCCACGATCCATCGGAACGACGTCGTGACCCTCGGCGACATCGCCCTTTCAATCCAGGGGGACGACGTGCCGGAGGCCGAGCCTGGCACGGTGGAGAGCGCGGACTCCATCCCGCGCACGACGATTGTCATGCGGCCGGCCACCAAAGTCACCAAGCCCATCGATGGCTTCGGCAAGAAATCCGAAAGCAAAAAGGCGCTGAACGTCATCATCGCCGTTTCCATCATCGTCATCGTCGTCCTGCTGGTGGTGTTGGCGTTGAAGCTGATGGGCATCCTGTGAGTCTGCGCCGCGGCTTCACCCTCGTTGAGCTCCTGATCGTCCTGGCCATCCTGGCGGTGGTGTCGGTGGTCGTCGTGCCCTCCCTCAGCGCCATCCCTTCCGCGCAGGTCTCCATGGCGGCGAAGGATTCCCTGCGGCTCATGCGTTACGCGCGCAACATGGCGCTCCAGACCCAGCGACCCGTCACCCTCTATTTCGAGCCCGGCCTCATCCGGCTCGCATCGGATTTCGACACGGAGACCGCCGACGTCGCACAGGACACCGAAACTCCCGAGGATGCCAAGGAGAAACCGCGCGCCAAGAACGCCCTCGAGGCGGGGGATCTGGAGACCGTCGGCCTCACCAAAAGGTATGACGCCGTCTCCTTCGCCTTCGTGGGATACGACGATTCCGTCTCCCAGGGGCGCACGGTCGATGGCACGGCCGCGGATTTCACGCGGCGCGTCGCCGGGCAGGGCGAGGAAGAGGAGGATGTCTCCCCCCGTCGCCGCGGCGAGCCCGAACCCGAGCATTTCGCCGTGACCGTCCGTGCCAACGGCACCACGCGTCCCTTCACCCTCCGCGTCCGGGAACGCGACACCGACCGCCAAGGCGATCTCATCTCATTCGATTTCCTCTGTTCCGGCCGCATCGGCGACGATTGACCCGCCCCACCCCGCCATGAGCGCCAAACGCACCTACGCCCCACGACACGCGCGCACCGTCCGCGGCGGTCTCCGACTCCAAGGAGGCCGCCGTGAGGCGTGGTGGAGGCGCGCGCTCATCGCATGGCTTGAGGGGTTTCGCATGGGGGCGCGTCTCGGGCGAGGCCGAAGTTACGCGCAAAGCGGCCAGATTCGGGCGCTCACCGTCGAGCCTGGCCTGATTCGGGCGGTCGTCCAGGGCGCGGAACGCGCCCCCTATCAGGTCTCGCTGGAGATGGCGCCGTTGGACGCGGGTGCCGTCGGGGAGATCCTGCGCGAACGCCCCATGCTCGCCGCCCAGCTCGCCGCGCGCAATCTGCCGATGGCCTTCGACGAGACGCTCCGCCGGCACGGGCTTGCCCTGCTCCCACAGACGCGGGAGGCGATGCGGTTGCGGTGCGACTGCAAGGACTGGGCGCGGCCCTGCAAACACCTCGCCGCGGCACTCTGCCTTTTCGCGGATGCCACCGCCGCGGATCCGCTCCTGCTCCTGCGCTTCCGCGGGATCCTTTTCCCCGAGGAGCCGCCACGGCTGGAGCCGCGCGTCGTGCCCGAGGCGGAGATCCTGGGGCTTCACCCCGCCGCGCAGGCCGGGCTCCTCCCCCGTCGCCTCGGCGCATTGCCCTATTGGCGCGGCGAGGAGCCCTTCGTCAAAACGCTGGAAGACGCCTATCGCCGTGCCCAAGCCAAGGCGCTCCACGCCTTCGACGCCGCCGCCGATTTCCGCTTTCCCGAGGACCACCCACCCGCCCGCTGACCGCCATGGACACCCACCCCGAACCGCCGACCATCGAAGGGCTCATCTTCCGCAAACCGCTGGCGCGGCTTGACGCCGGGATGCTGTGGCGCGCCGAGCAACTGGCCTTGGAACGCGATGTGCTGGTGGCGCTGCTCGACACGCAGGACGAGGGGCGCCTCCGCCTCATCCGCGCGTTGGCGCAGGTGAAAACCACGCTCCTGCCCGAGGTCATCGACATCCTCGATGCCGATGGGCGCACCTGTGTGATGACCGAGGACCCACACGCGCAGAACATCGTCTCCCTGCTCGCCGGGCGCCGGCTCGATGCCCGCCAAATCGTCAGTCTGGCCATGCGTTTGGCGGAGGGGCTCGCCGCCCTGCACGGCGATGGGCTCCTCTATGCCGCGCTCTGCCCCGCGCGCCTTTATCTCTCCGAGGACTCCGAGCCTGTCCTGCCTGACATCACGCCCGCGCGTTTCGAGCACGGCCGGGGCGACAACCCCGCGGCTTGGGCCCCTCCCGCCTGCGCGCTCCCGTATGCCGCGCCCGAACTCCATGAGGCCCCCGATCTCGCCGACACGCGTGCCGACATGTTCGCGCTCGGGCTCACGCTCTACGCCCTCGCCACCGGGCAGACGCCCTTCGGCGCCATGCCGCCCGACCTCCTGCCGGCGGCCAAGCGCGAACGCTCCATCCCCTCGCCCTGCGACATCAGCCCGAACTTCCCGCCCGCGCTCGCCGCGGTCCTCGTCGCCCTCACCCAACGCGATCCGGCCGACCGCTTCGAGGACTGGGATGAGGTGCGCTTCGCCCTGCATCAGTCACGTGAGGGGATCGCGCCGGCCGGCGCGGACCCGGCGGGATCGGTCATCGCCCAGCCCGACCCCTCGGCCCGTGCCCGTGCCGGACGCACCATCCGCCTCTCGGTCCGCGATTTGCGCGCCTTCCGCCAAGAACTCGCCGCGCGACGCGCGGGGCCCTCGTGGATCGTCGTCGCGCTCGGCATCGCCCTTTCATCCCTGCTTGCAGGGGCGCTTATCTTCTTCCTTTGGTGCACCCTCACATGAATGCCGCCGAACGCATCCAGACCCTGCGCGACACCATTCGCAGGCATGACCGCCTCTACTACGTGGAGGCGCGCCCCGAGATCCCCGACGCGGAATACGACCGCCTCTGGGAGGAGTTGGCCGCGTTGGAGCGCGCGAACCCCTCGCTCATCACCCCCGACTCGCCCACCCAGCGTGTCAGCGGCGAGCCGACCGGCAAGTTCGCCAAGGTCCGCCACGACCCGCCCATGCTGAGCCTTGACAAGACCTACGACCGTGCCGCGTTGGCGCAGTTCGACGCCTTCCTGCGCGCCAAACTCCCCGGCGACGCGGTTTGGGACTATGTGGTCGAACCCAAAATCGACGGGCTCTCCGTTTCCCTGCTCTATCGCCATGGCAGCCTGATCCGCGCCGCCACGCGCGGGAACGGTATCGAGGGGGATGACGTGACGGCGAACGTCCGCACCATCCGTTCCATCCCGCTCGCCATCCCCTGCGACGCGCCGACCGTCGAGATCCGCGGCGAGATTTACATGACACGCCAAGGTTTCGCCGCGCTCAACCGCGCCGAGGAGGAGGCCGGGCACGAACCCTTCGCCAACCCGCGCAACGCCGCCGCCGGCTCGCTCAAGCTGCTCGACCCACGCGAGGTCGCCCTTCGCCCTCTCGACGCCGTGCTCTACGCCACGGGCGGGTTGGAGGGGGTCGTCTTCGCCACGCACACCGAGATGACGAGGACCTTCGCGCGATGGGGGCTGCGCACTCCGCCATGGCAACGCCTCTGCCTGGGCATTGACCAAGTGATGGAGGCCATCGACGAATTGGAACGCCTCCGCCACGCCTTTCCCTTCGAGATCGACGGCGCGGTCGTCAAGGTCAACCAACGGGCCCTCTATCCCTTGCTCGGGGCGACCGCCCACGCCCCAAGCAGCGCGCGTGCCTACAAGTACGCGCCCGAGCAGGCGGAGACGCGCCTTCGCGCCATTACCGTCCAGGTCGGACGCACGGGCGTGCTCACCCCCGTCGCCGAGCTCGACCCCGTGCCGCTCGCCGGATCGGTCATCGCCCGCGCCACGCTCCACAACGCCGACTACCTGCGCGCCAAGGATATCCGGGTGGGCGATTGGGTGGAGATCTCCAAACATGGCGACGTCATCCCGGCCGTCGACCGCGTGGTGCCCGCGAAACGACCCGCCGACGCCGTGCCCTTCCCCTTCCCGGAGCGGTGCCCTGTCTGCGGCGGCCCCGTCGAACGCCTGGACGGCGAGGTCGCCATCCGTTGCGTGAATCCGGAATGCCCCGCCCAGCGTGTCGGCCGCCTGGAACTCTTCGTCTCGCGCAACGCCTTGGACGTCTCGGCCATCGGCGGACGCATGGCCGAGGCGCTCGTCCAAGCCGGCCTCGTCACCACCCCGCTCGATCTCTGGGGGCTCGACCCCGCCCGCCTCGCGGATTTCCGGTTGGTGGGGGACGATGGGTCGGAGCGCCGCTTCGGCAAAAAGGCCGCCGAAGTGGCCGCCGCGCTCGAACGCGCACGCCTCCTGCCGCTCCACCGATGGCTCTTCGCCCTCGGCATCCCCGGCATCGGGCTCGCCGCCGCGCGAATCGTCGCCGCGCCGTTCGCCTCATTCTCCGCGATGGCCGGGGACCCGCTCTTCCGCGACGTGCTCGCCTTTTACGAGGCCACCGAGCGCAAGGTCGAGACCAAGGAGGCGCGCGACCTTCTCGCCGGCGAGATCGCCACCCGCGCCCATGCCCTCGCCGCGCGCGGCCTCCTCCTGCGCGACGCTCCCTCCCGGGATTTCCGCGCACGCTTTCTCCTCACCGTGAAACCCGAGATGGCGCGTGAGATGGAGCGTTTCCTGCGCTCCGACTACGCCCGTCGTCTCGCCGCGCGCCTCGCCGCGCTGGGCATCGATCCCGCGCCGGAGGCCCCCGCCACGCCTGGGACGGGGCCGCTCGCCGGCAAACGGTTCGTCATCACCGGCACCCTCTCCCAGCCGCGCGAGACCTTTGAGCGCCTCATCCGCGAAAACGGAGGGAGCGTCCAATCCTCCGTCTCCAGAAAGACCGATTACCTTCTGGTCGGCGCGGATCCCGGTGGGGGCAAATTCGACAAAGCCCAGGCGCTTGGCACGCCGCAACTCGACGAGGCGGCCTTCCACGCGCTTCTCGGCGAGGCGCCAACGCCCCCCGTCGCCGCACCGACCGGGACGCCCGCGCCCATCCAGGATGATCTGTTCGGAGATTTGGCATGAGACGCCCCGCCCTTCTTTTCTTGGTCGTCGAGGTACTTTTCCTCGTCGCACTCGCCCTTCTTTTCCTCACCGCTTACTCCGCCGTCGCCCTCGGCGCGTTGGCGGCCTTCGCCATCATCCAGATCCCCCTCGGCCTGTGGCTCTTGCGCAAATCTGGCAAGAAAGGAGACTGACATGCTTGCGTTTTTCCGTGTCGCGGCGGTTTCGCCGAAAGTCCGCGTGGCCGACCCTTCGGGCAACGCCGCCGCGCTTGCCGAGATCTGCGCCAAGGCCGCGGCCCAGGGCGCGCACCTCATCGTCGCGCCCGAACTCGCGCTCACCGGCTATACCTGCGGCGACCTCTTCGGGACGGATGCGTTGGAGCGGCAGACCGCCTCCGCGCTCGGGACGTTGTGCGCGACGCTTCCCCGCGAGGCTGTCTGCGTCATCGGCCTGCCCGTGCGCGTGGGTGACCGCCTCTACAATTGCGCCGCCGTCATCCACCAAGGCGCCGTCCGCGGCTTCGTCCCCAAAACCCACTTGCCGACCTACCGTGAATTTTACGAGAAGCGCCACTTCGTCGCCGCCACGACCCTCCCGCCCGGCGCGACGGTCGGTGGCGTGCCCATCGGCGCCGACCTGATTTTCACGTTCGGCGACCTGCGCTTCGGCATCGAGCTCTGCGAAGACCTCTGGGCCGTCGACGCTCCCTCCCATCGGCTTGCCGCCGCCCGTGCGCACCTGATCCTCAACCCTTCGGCCTCCACCGAGGCCGTCGGCAAGGCCGCATACCGCCGCGACCTGGTGCGGATGCAGTCGGGACGCCTCGCCTGCGCCTACGCCTACGCCGCCGCCGGAACCGGCGAGTCCACCACGGATGTCGTCTACGGCGCGCATCGCCTCCTCGCCAACAACGGCCGGCTTCTCGCCGAGAGCCGCTGGGAGGAGGGACTTTCGCTCATGGACATCCGTCCTGCCTGGATCGATGCCGTGCGCCGTCGCGAGACCTCCTTCCCGGAGCTTCCCCTCGCCGCTTGCCGCGAGGTCGCCCTCCCCCTTGCCCTCCCTCCCGCGGACGGCACGCTTGCCGGGCTCGACCCCGCGCCGTTCGTCCCGGCCGACGATGCGCTCCGCCAGGAGCGTTGCCAAGAGATCTTGCGCATCCAGGTCGCCGGCCTCGCCAAACGTTTCGCCCACACGCGTTCCGAACGTCTCGTTATCGGCCTCTCCGGCGGCCTTGATTCCACCCTCGCCCTCCTCGTCTGCGTGCGGATGTGCGATGCGCTCGGCCTCCCCCCCACCACCGTCCTCGGCGTGACGATGCCCGGCTTCGGGACCTCCGTCCGCACCCATTCCAACACCGAGGCACTCGCCCGCGAACTCCGCGTCGAGCTCCGCGAGATTCCCATCGCCCCCCTCGTCACCCAACACTTCGCCGACATCGGCCACGATCCCGCCCTGCGCGATGTCACCTACGAAAACGCCCAGGCCCGCGCCCGCACCTACATCCTCATGGACCTCGCCAACCAAACGCGCGGCCTCCTTGTCGGCACCGGCGACCTCTCCGAAATCGCCCTCGGCTGGTCCACCTACAATGGCGACCATATGTCCATGTATGCCGTCAATTGCGGCGTGCCCAAGACCCTCGTCCGCTACTGCGTCCAGTCCGTCGCCCAAACCTCCCCCCATAACCTCGCGGCCGTCCTCCAGGATATCTGCGACACGCCCGTCTCCCCCGAACTCCTCCCTGGCGAGCAGAAGACCGAGGAAATCGTCGGTTCCTACGACCTCCACGACTTCTTCCTCTACTACTTCATGAAATACGGTTCCTCCCGCCAGGAGCTCCGCGACCTCGCCACCCTGCTCCTCCGGGACCGTTTCCCGGCCGCCGTCATCGACCGCACGCTCGACATCTTCTGCCGCCGCTTCGTCTCCCAGCAATTCAAACGCTCCGCGATCCCGGACGGCCCCAAAGTCGGCACCGTCGCCCTCTCGCCGCGCGGCGACTGGCGAATGCCCTCCGATGCCTCCTTCACCCTTTGACGCCTTCCGTGAAGCCCGTTTCATGCCTTTCCCCTTGACTTCATGCGTGGCGCAACGCGATTCCCCACGAATATGCTATAATGACGGGTAATCGTTTCTTTTTTGGAGCAGAGATCATGGCGAAGTTGACGGCCGACGCGTTGCGCGAGATGTTTCTGAAGTTTTTTGAGTCCAAGGGGCACACGATCATTTCCGGGGCATCGGTGATCCCGGAGAACGACCCGACGGTGCTCTTCACCACGGCAGGGATGCATCCGTTGGTCCCGTACCTTTTGGGGGAGCCGCACCCGGCGGGCCGCCGCTTGACGGACGTGCAGAAATGCGTGCGCACGGGCGACATCGACGCGGTGGGCGACAGCGCGCACCTGACCTTCTTCGAGATGTTGGGCAACTGGTCCTTGGGGGATTACTTCAAGAAAGAGGCCATCGCCTGGAGTTTTGAGTTCCTCACCACGAAACTCGGTTTCCGCCCCGAGGACATCTATGTGACCGTCTTCAAGGGCGAGGAGAGCATCCCGCGCGACGACGAGGCCATCGCCTGCTGGAAGGCGCAAGGGGTGCCGGAGGCGCACATCTTCCTGAAGGGACGCGAGGACAACTGGTGGGGGCCCGCCGGCGTGACCGGGCCGTGCGGACCGGACACCGAGATGTTCGTGGACACGGGCAAGCCGGCTTGCGGCCCCGAATGCGGCCCCGGTTGCGGATGCGGTAAGTTCATCGAGATCTGGAACGACGTGTTCATGCAGTATAACAAGACCGCCGATGGGCGTTACGAGCCGCTCAGACAGCACAATGTCGATACGGGCATGGGCGTGGAGCGCACCATCTGCATGGTCAATGGCTACGCGGACGTTTACGAATCCGAACTCTTTCTGCCTTTGCTGGAGAAGATCCGTGCGCTCGCCACGGTCGCCCTGCCCGATGAGCGCCGCATCCGTGCCGAGCGCATCATCGCCGACCATATGCGCACGGCCACCATCATCCTAGGCGATCCCAAGGGCGGGGTGAAGCCCGGCAACGTGGGCGCCAATTACGTCCTCCGCCGCCTGATTCGCCGCGCCGTGCGCTACGGAATGGATCTCGGCCTGCCGACCGGCTTCACCGCCACCCTCGCCGACCTCGTCATCGCCATCTACAAGGGTTTTTATCCCGAATTGCAGGAAAAGCGCGAGACGATCCTCAGCGAGCTGACCGCGGAGGAGAGCCGTTTCGCCAAGACGCTCGCCCAAGGGCGGCATGAATTCGAGAAGGTCGCCTCCGTCATGGCCGAGCATGGGCAGAGCCAAATCTCCGGCAAGACCGCCTTCAAGCTTTACGACACTTACGGCTTCCCCCTGGAGATCACCCAGGAACTCGCCGCCGAGCGCGGCATGACCGTTGACGCCGAGGGCTTCGCCAAGGCCGAGGCCAAACATCGTGAGGCCTCCAAGCAAGGCGAGGGCGTCTTTAAGGGCGGGCTCGCCGACCATTCCGAGCAGACCACCCGGTTGCACACCGCCACCCACCTGCTCCACAAGGCGCTCAAAATCGTTCTGGGCGACCATGTGAACCAAAAGGGTTCTAACATCACCGCCGAACGCCTGCGCTTCGATTTCTCCCACCCCGAGAAGATGACCAAGGAGCAACTCCAACGCGTCGAGGACCTCGTGAACGAGCAAATCGCCCGCGCGCTTCCCGTCACCTGCGAGTCGATGCCCATCGAGGCCGCCAAGGCCGCCGGCGCCACCGCACTCTTCACCGCCAAATACGGCGAGCAGGTCAAAGTCTACACCATCGGCGACTTCTCCAAGGAGGTCTGCGGAGGCCCCCACGCCGCCAACACCTCCGAGCTCGTCGCCTTCAAGATCCTCAAGGAAGAGAGCTCCTCTGCAGGCGTGCGCCG
>CALXMV010000019.1 GCA_944389565.1 uncultured Kiritimatiellota bacterium | reverse complement strand
CGTCGTTTTCATGTCCCCTCTTTACCATACTTTCCCCCGCGCTTCCACTCCGACCCACTAAAAACTCTGAAGAGCCGTGTTTCCCTTTGCCTCTTTCCATTTTCGCGCGGGTGTGGTAAAGTATTGTCGTCAAGGATAACAAGGAACCCTCACACTGCGAAAGGATTTGGTCATGGCTGAGCTTGGCAAGGCGACTCAGGCGGAATTGAAGGCGATTTCCGCCGCGTTTCAGATTTATGGCGATTATGCGGGCGGGCGCCCGTACGGGAGCGGCCATATCAATGACACGTATCAGATCGATTACTCGGTGGGTGGCGCGAAGGTGCATTATCTGCTCCAGCGCATCAACCACCACGTCTTCACCCAGCCTCAGAACGTGCAGCAGAACATCCTGCGTGTGACGCGCCACATCGCCGAGAAGTTGCGCGCGCAGGGCGTGGAGGATATCTCGCGCCGGACGCTCACCCTCATCCTCACGCGCGAGGGCGAGCCGGTCTATCATGACGAGGCCGGCAATTGGTGGCGCATGTATGTCTTTGTCGAGGGGGCGAAGACGTACGACCAGATCCAGAGCGTCCATCAGGCGGAGCTCGTGGGCGAGGCGTTCGCCGATTTCCAGAACATGGTGGCCGACCTCACGGATCCGCGCCTCCATGAGACCATCCCGCACTTCCACAACACCGTCAAGCGCTATGAGACGCTTCAGGCCGCCATCCAGAAAGACGCGCTCAACCGCGCGAAGGACGTGAAGGCGGAAATCGCGTTCGTCGAGGCGCGCGCCGATTCCTTCTCGCGCCTGCTTGACCGCAGCGCCCGCGGCGAGATCCCCGAGCGCGTGACGCACAACGACACCAAACTCAACAACGTGATGCTCGATGACGCCACCGGCCGCGGCATTTGCGTGATCGACCTGGACACTGTCATGCCCGGGCTCGCGCTTTACGACTTCGGCGATATGTGCCGCACGGCCACGGCCAATGCCGCCGAGGACGAGCAGGATCTCGCGAAGGTCTATTCGCGCATGGATATGTTCGAGGCCATCGCCAAGGGGTATTGCCGCGGCGCAAAGTTCCTCACGCCCGGCGAGAAGGAGGAACTCGCCTTCTCCGCCCGTCTCATCACGATGACCATCGGCATCCGCTTCCTCACCGACTATCTGGTGGGGGATACCTACTTCCACATCAAGCGCCCTGGGCACAATGTCGACCGCACGCGTACCCAGCTGAAGATGGTGCGGAGCATGGAGGAGCAGGCCGACAAGATGGAGGCCATCATCCAGGCCGCGCTCGCCGCCGAATAAGGTTCGCCGCGCGCCCGCGGGGGGCGAACCCGCGGGCGCGCCGGCATTGTCTGCCAGGAGAGAAAACAGGAGGGAGAGAACGTGGACACACGCAAGATCGAGGAAATCTTGGGCAATTTCGCCATCAAGGGCAAAATCGCGGAGGCCAAGCCTTTCGGCAGCGGCCACATCAACGACACCTTCCGCGTCACGACGGAGGAGCCCGATGGCACGCGCCATCTGTATACGCTCCAGCGCATCAACCATGCGGTTTTCCGCAAGCCGCAGCAGGTGATGGACAACATCGAGCGCGCGCTCGATCACATCAACCAGAAGGTCGGCGAGAACGCCGACGTCAAGACCCTGCGTCTCGTCCGCACCCGCGAGAAGCGCAACTGCGTGCGGACGTTCGAGGGGAAGTGGTGGCGGGTGTACGACTTCATCGATGGCGTGGAGAGCTATGACAACGTGCGCGACCCCGCCGTGGCCTTCGAGGCCGCCCGCGGCTTCGCGCATTTTCAGAACCTGATGGCCGACCTGCCGCTCCCCCGTCTGCATGAGACGATTCCTTACTTCCACCACACGCCCATGCGTTACGCCACGCTGGAGGAGGCCGCGTATCTCGACATCCGCAACCGCGCCGACGAGGTGGCCGCCGAGCTCGATTTCGTGCGCCAGCGCAGGCACCTTGTGGCCCATCTGCTCAACCGTTATCTCAAGGGGCAGATCCCTGAGCGCATCACCCACAATGACACCAAGATCAACAACGCCCTCTTCGACCCGGAGACCAAGCGTTGCGTCGCGGTCGTCGATCTGGACACGGTCATGCCCGGGCTCGCGCTTTACGACTTCGGCGACCTTTGCCGCACCACGTGCAACACGGCCGACGAATCCGAGCCCGACCCCGACAACGTCCACCTCGACCTCGCCATGTTCGAGGCCGTCACCGCCGGGTATCTCGACACCGCCAAGTTCCTCGTCCCCGCCGAGGTGCAGGAGCTCGCTTTCTCCGCGTGGCTCCTGCCCTTCATGATCGGCATCCGCTTCCTCACCGATTACCTGCAGGGCGACACCTATTTCAAGACCCATTACCCCAAGCAGAACGTCGACCGCTGCCGCACCCAGTTCCGCCTTGCCCTGTGCATGGAGGAGGCCCGCGAGGAAATGCAGGCCATCGTCCAGCGATGCGCGCGCGCCGTCGGCAGAAACTGACCCACTTCCGAAAACGAAAGGACAAAGACATGAAAGTCGCAATCGTTCAGAATCCCGAAGAAGGCAGCCGCCTGGCCGCCAGCATCTTCATCGATCAGGTGAAGCGCAACCCCAAGACCGTCCTCGGCCTGGCCACCGGCTCCACCCCCGTGAAGATGTACAAACTCCTCGCCGAGGCCTGCAAGGCCGGCACCGTCTCCTTCAAGGAGTGCCAGAGCTTCAACCTCGATGAGTACCTCGGGCTCGCCCCCGATCACGACCAGAGCTACCACTATTTCATGAAGACCCAGCTCTTCGACCACATCGATATCGATCAGGCCAAGACGCACGTCCCCGACGGCATGGCCAAGGACATTGCCAAGAGTTGCAAGGCCTATGAGGAGGCCATCCAGGCCGCCGGCGGCATCGACATCCAGCTCCTGGGCATCGGCTCTGACGGTCACATCGCCTTCAACGAGCCCGGTTGCTCCCTCGCCTGCCGCACCCACAGCCAGGTGCTCACCCAGCAGACCATCAACGACAACGCCCGCCTCTTCTTCCAAGGGCGCGTCGACGAGGTGCCCACCCAGGCCGTCACCATGGGCATCGGCTCCATCATGGACGCCCGCAAGGTCGTTCTGCTCGCCTTCGGCAAGGGCAAGCAGGATGCCATCGCCGGGCTCGTCGAGGGCCCTGTCACCGCCATGTGCCCCTGCTCCGCCCTGCAGTACCACAACGACTGCGTGGTCATCTGCGACGAGGAGGCCGCCGGCAAACTCCGCAACAAGGATTACTACAAGTACATCTTCTCCCAGACCGGCGCCTCTAACGTCTGATTCGTGGCGAACGGCACCAAAAAGCCCCGACTCAATCGAGTCGGGGCTTTTTTTTTGCCCTGCGCGCATCATCGCGTCGCGAGGAAGGCGAGCGTGTTCGCCTCCGCGATCGCGGCGAGCTCGGGTTCCGGGATGTCGCGCAGACGCGCCACCGCCCGGACGATGCGCGGCAGGTTGCCGGGGTGGTTGAGCAACGCGTGATATTGCCCCAGCACCAAGGGCTCCCCGCCGCTGGGGAACGCGTCCGGCGCGTCCGTCTCCACGACCAGGCGGTCGAGCGGCAAGGCCGCCGCCAGGCGCGGCAGGGTGCGCGCCTCGGGGGAGAGCAACGCCCCGCCCACGCCGAACCAGACGTTCCGCCGCCGAAGCACGGGGTGGGCGAGCAGATCCGGCGCGAAGGAGACGCCATGGAAGAGAAGCGCGGGCAGACGGGCGGCCCAAGGCTCCACCGCGTGGAGCAGCGCCCCCCAGGCGCGTGCGCCGTGCAGGACGACCGGGCGCCCCAGACGCGCGGCCAAGGCGAGTTGCGTCTCCAGCGCGGCACGCTGCGCCAAGCCGCCATCCGCCGTGCGGCGGAGCCCGTCGAGACCGATTTCGCCGATGAGCGCGCCCGGGTCGGCCTGGAGCGCCAAGCGCAGGAAGTCAGGCCAGTCCGGGTATGCCACCGAGGCATACCATGGATGCAGGCCGAAAGCCGTCGTCACGTCCAGCGCACACGCGACCGTGACGTTCCACTCCTCCGGCCGCGCCGAACAGTCGATGCACGCGGAGACGCCCGCCGCCAACGCCTCCTGCACGAAGCGCGCGTGGTAAGGTTCGATCCGCGCGTCGCGCAGGTGGAGATGCGCGTCGATCACGGCCAGAAGACCTTGGGCTCGGGGGAGAGGCGGATCTGCCCGGCGGTCGGCAAGACGGCGTGCCGGGCAAGCATCTCGCCCAACGAGTCGCCGCCGAGTTTCTCGCAGAGCGCGGCGGCGAGTTCGATGAGGATCACGCTCTCGATCACCACGCAGGCGCGCGGCACGGGACAGGTGTCGGAACGCTCATAGGCGGTCCGCGCGGGCGCGTGGGTGGCCAGGTCGACGCTCGGCTGGGGCGTGAGGGTCGTGGGGATCGGCTTCATGGCGGCGCGGACGATGAGGGGCTGGCCGGTCGTCATGCCGCCTTCGAGCCCCCCCGCGCGATCGGTCGGCCTGGAAATCGCGCCGGCGGCGTCCACGGCGATCGGGTCATGGCACGCGCTCCCGTCGAGTGTGGCGTTCGCGAAGGCATCCGCGAAGGCCACGCCCTTGATGGCGTTGACGGAGAGGACGGCCGCGCCGAGGCGGGCGTCGAGCCGGCGGTCGGGGGTCACGTAGGAGCCCAGACCGATGGGCAATCCCGTGACGGCGGCGACGATGACCCCCCCGAGCGTCTCGCCGCGCGTGCGGGCCAGGTGGATGGCGTTGGCGTAGGCATCCTCCTGCGCCTGCGAGGGCGCCCGGGCGGGGGAGCGCTCGGCGAAGGCCAACGCCTCCTCCAAAGCGATTCCCGACGCCTCGGGCACCGCGCCGAGCGCGGCGACGTATGACGAGGCCCGGATGCCGAAATGGCCGAGGAAGGCCCGGGCGATGGCGCCGACGGCGACGCGGCAGGCCGTCTCCCGCGCGCTGGAACGCTCGAGCGAGCGGCGGATGTCGTCGAACCCGTATTTGACGCAGGCGGCCAGGTCGGCATGGCCCGGGCGGGCCACGGTGTAGGCCGGGATGGCCTTACCCTGCCATGCCGCGTGATCGCGGTTGGGGATGGAGAGGGCGATGGGCGCGCCGGTCGTGACGCCCCCCATGACGCCGGCGGTGATGGTGGCGCGGTCGGTCTCGATCTCCATGCGCCCGCCGGCGCCGGCCTTGAGTTGGCGGCGGGCCAGATCGGCGGCGAGGGCCGCCTCGTCGAGCGGGAGGCCGGCGGGCACGCCCTCGACGATCACGGTGAGCGACGGGCCGTGGGATTCCCCGGCGGAGAGGTAGCGAAAGGCCATGTCAGCGTTCCTTGGAAATGAGGAAGAGCCCCCATGCGACGGCGAGGGCCAAAGACAAGAGCACCCGGAGCGCGAGCAGGCGCCCCGGGGAGTGGATCGCGAAACAGCAGTCGTGGAGACGTGCGAGGAAGTCCCGCAGATCCTTGGCGAAGGCGACGATCACGCTTGCTCCAGCGCCCGCACCTTGGCCTCCAAGTCGGCGACTTTCTTCTTGAGTTTGTCGAGGATGCGCGGGATGAGCAGGCTCTCGGCGAACTTACGCTTCGGGACGGCCGGCGTGCCGGCGACGTATTCGCCCTCGGGGACATCCTCCTTGACGCCGGCCTGCGGCGCAACCTGCGCGCGTTCGTGCACGGTGAGGTGCCCGGAGACCCCCGCCTGCGACCAGATGAGTGCGCCGGACTCGATCTTCGCGCTGCCGGCGATCCCCGCCTGGGCGATGATGCCGACGAGCGGCGCGATCTGGACGTTGTGGCCGATTTGGACGAGGTTGTCGATCTTCACGCAGTCGCCGACGCGTGTGCGGCCGAAACGCGCGCGGTCGACGCAGGTGTTCGAGCCAATCTCGACATCGTTGCCGATTTCGACGATGCCCACCTGCGGCACCTTGGTGACGATGGGGCCCTTCGCCCCGATCTCGACGGTGTAACCGTAACCGTCCGTGCCGATCTTCACCCCGGCATGGAGGATGACGCGGTCGCCGATCTCGCACGATTCGCGGATGTTCACCTGCGGGTAGATGTGGCAGTCGCGCCCGATGCGCACGTGCTGGGCGATGAAGACCAGCCCGTCGATGATCGTGTTGTCGCCGATCGTCGCGCCGTCCTCGATGACCGTGTAGGGGCCGATGTAGAGGTTTTTGCCCAGGGTGACCCCCTCGCCGATGACGGCGGTAGCGTGGATGCCAGGCTCGCGGACGACCGGCTTGGGGCCGAAAATCGGGGCGAGGGAGGCGAAGGCCTTGTTCGGGTCGTCCACGCGGATGAGCGTGGCCGGGCTTTCGCCCTCATAATCCTTGGCCACGAGCACGGCCGTGGCCTTGGTGTCCTTCATCTGCGGGGCGTACTTCGGGTTGGCCAGGAAGGAGACATCCCCTTCCCGCGCCTCCAACAGGCTGGCCATCGCGCGGATCTCGGCCTCGCCGTTGCCCTCGAAGGTGCCGTTGACGGCTTTCGCGACCTTACTCAGCAGCATGGGGCTCTCCTTCCTCGTGGGGTTCCTCGGCGGCGGGCTCCTCGGCGGGCGCGGGCTGCGCCTCCGGTTCCGGGGCGGGCGCCTCGGCCTCGCTCGCTTGGGTGGGCTCCTCGACGGCGGGTTCGGCGGGTGCCTCGGCCGCGGGGGGCTCCGTGGGCCCGTCCACGGGGGCGGCCTCCTCGGCGGGTGTCCCCGCCTCGGGCTTCGCCGCTTCCTCGCGGCGCGTCTCCTCGGGGAGCCGGCGGAACTTCGGGTTGGCCTCGGGTAACGCCAGGACGCCGTTGTAGTACTCGACGATGTGTCCCTTTTGGAAGAGGAAGGCGATCTGCCGGGCGACGACGGCGATGTCCATGTCCGCCAAATCGGTTTTGAGCGCGGTGAGCAGCTCGGCGCGCGTGCAGAGCGGGTGGGCGGTCACGTAATCGAGCGCGGCCTGGATCTCGCGGACGGCGTGCTCGGCGGTGAAGGGCGCGAGCGTGGTGTTGGCGACGAACTCCGGCCCGCGGGCGTCGTTGCCGCGGAAGAGCGCGAACTTGTGGTGCCGGAAGGCCCCGCGCAGGGCGAAGAACAGCGAGCGCGGGTAACGCTGCTCGTCGCGGAGCGTGTACTTGAGCAGGAGTCGCAGGGGCAGCGAGGGCGAGGTCTGCGCCAAGGTCACCGGCAGGCAGACGTGCTTGGCGGAGGTCATCTGCGCGGCGAGCAGGTCGCGGCGGAGGATGGCCTCGGCCTGGTCGCGGTTGTAGGCGGGGCGGGTCTCCTCGGCGGGCGCCGCCTCGCCCTCGGGGGTGGCCTCGCCCGTGCCCTCGGCGGCGGGTTTGGGCTCCTCGGGCGCGGTCTGCGGCTTCAGGCGATAGACGGTCTGCTTGGTGACGGATTGCTTCCACGCCTCGATGGATTCGGGGTCGGTGCGCATCTCCACGGTGCGCAGGTAGTCGCGCTCGGGCATCCCCGCGCGGGCGGCGAGCTCGGCCACGCGGTGGCGGTAGCTGTGATGGTTCGGCGCGCCGACCCATTCGCCGGTGATTGTGCATTTGGCCACGCGCGGGAAATTGCCGGCGGGGGGCTCGCAGGGCTCCTCCGCCACGTCGAAGAAGTCCCCCAGGTGGCTCGTCAGGATATGCTGGGCGATCTCGGCCTCGCTGAGCGCCACCAACCCGCACCGCTTGCACGACCAGAACCGCGTCTCCGTCTCGGGCTTGGCCTCGAAACGCACCAGGCACGCCTGGGGGTTCTCCAGGAAGAGGTTCACGAACTTCTTCACCGGGAAGGCCACGTGCGTGCCCTGCAACGTCTTGATGATGACGCCCAGGTTCTTCTGGTTGGGCAGGATCCGGATCTCGGCGTCGAGGGGCTTGACGGGCTCGCGGCGCGGGCCGCGGGCGCGCGGCGCCTCGCCCTCGCGGCGGGGTGCGCGGCGCTCCCCGCCCTCGGCGGCGGCGCCCTCGCGGCGGCGCGGCGGGCGTGCGCGCCCGTCCTCGCGGCCATCCCTCCGCGGCGATCTGTCGCGGCCGCCTTCGCGGCGCGGACGCTCCTCGCGGCCGGTGCGTTCGTCGTAGTTCTTGCCTTGGTAACGGCTGACATACGCGTCGGCGGACTCCCGCGCCCACGCGGGGGCGAAGTCGAAGCCGAGGGACTCTTCGGGTTTGTCTGCGTCGCTCATGGCGCTCGCTCCTTTAGGCCTGGCCGGACGCCACGGCGGCGAGGAGGCCGCCGGCGAGAAGCAGGCGTTTCTGACGGTCGGACAGGGTGGTCGTCACGTCGAACGTGGTGTTGTTGGAAAGGTTTCTGACGGTGGCCCGGCCGTCCCCGGCGATGGCCTCGCGCAAGCCCTCGATGCGCAACGCGTCGCCTTTGGACACGCGGTCGTAATCGGCCGGGTCGGCGAAGGCGAAGGGGACGATCCCGAAGTTGATGAGGTTGGCGCGGTGAATGCGCTCGATGGACTTGGCGATGACGGCGCGGACGCCGAGGTACATGGGGCAGAGCGCGGCGTGCTCGCGCGAGGAGCCCTGGCCGTAGCTTTCGCCGGCGATGATGACGTTGGCCTTGCCGGCGTCGCGATTGGCGGAGGCGTCACGGTAGAAGCCGGGGTCGGTGTGCTCGAAGACGTACTTGGCGTATTCGGGCACGTTCGAGCGGTACTTCAGGCGCGCGCCGGCGGGCATGATGTGATCGGTGGTGATCTTGTCGCCGGCCTTCGTCGTGGCCACGCCGTCAAGCGCGTCGGGGAGGGGCTTCCCGGGGGGCACCTGGCCGATGTTCGGGCCGCGGAGGATGGGGGTGCCGGGGACGCCGCGGCCGGCGGTGTCGCGGTAGAGGAACATCCCGTCGTCGATCGTGAAGGCCTCGGGCATCGCCACGGGCGGCGCGGCGCACGTGCGCGGGTCGGCCCAGGCGCCGGCGATCGCGGCGGCCGCGGCGGTCTCCGGGGAGACCAGGTAGACCTTGGCGGACTGCGTGCCGGAGCGGCCCTCGAAGTTGCGGTTGCTCGTGCGCAGGCAGACGGCGTTCGTGGCCGGGCTCATGTGCGCGCCGATGCAGAAACCGCAGGCGTTTTCCAGGATGCGGCACCCGGCGGCGATCAGGTCGCCGAGGAGCCCTTCGTCGGCGAGCATCCGCACCACCTGCTTGGAGCCGCAGGCGATGCCGACCTCGACGTCAGGGTGGACGTGCCGGCCTTTGAGCATGAGCGCGACGGTCTTGATGTCGCGGTACGAGGAATTGGTGCACGAGCCGATCATGATCTGGTTCACGCGCTGGCCCAGGTGCTCGGCCACGGTCTCGATGTTGCCGGGGTTGTGCGGGGCGGCGGCGAGCGGCTCCAGGGTCGAGAGGTCCAGCGCCCAGGTCTCGTCATAGTCCTCGCCGTCGGCCTCGATGGGCGCCCAGTCCTCTTCGCGCCCCTGCGCCTTGAGGAAGGCGCGGGTGATGGCGTCGGAGGGGAAGACGGAGGTGGTGACGCCGAGCTCGGCGCCCATGTTGGCGATGGTCGCGCGGCTGGGGACATCGAGCGTCGTCAACGCGGGCCCGTAGTACTCGAAGACCTTCCCGACGTTGCCCTTCGACCCGAACCTGCGGAGCACGGCCAGGATCACGTCCTTCGCGGAGAGCCCGGGGGCCAGGCGGCCCGTCAGGCGGATGCCCACGACCTTCGGCCAGGCGATGTGGTAGGGGCCCCCGCCCATGGCGACGGCCACGTCGATGCCGCCGGCGCCGATGGCCACCATCCCCAGGCCGCCGCCGGTGGGGGTGTGGGAGTCCGCGCCGATGAGCGTCTTGCCCGGCTTGCCGAAACGCTCCAGGTGGAGCTGGTGGCAGATGCCGTTGCCGGGCTTGGAATAGACGATGCCGTAGCGCTTGGCCACGCTCTGCAGGTAATCGTGGTCGTCGGCGTTCTCGAAGCCGATCTGCACCGTGTTGTGATCCACGTAGCTCACCGCGAGCTCGGCCCGGACCCGGTCGATGCCCATGCTCTCGAACTGCAGGCAGGCCATCGTGCCGGTGGCGTCCTGCGTCAGGGTCTGGTCGATACGGATGCCCACCTCGTTTCCGGCGACGGGCTCGCCGGAAAGCAGGTGCGCGCGGAGGATTTTCTCGGTAACGTTCATAAGCCGGATTGCGTCAAAGGGCCTTGCGGGCCTGCCAACGGCGCTTCAGGGCGAACCAGAAGGGCGCCACATAGACGAAGAAAAGCGTGACGGGGACCAGATAGCAGCAACAGACCACCGCCGTCTTCGGTCCGATGAAGAGGCCCAGGAAGGCCAGCACCCCGATGAACTGCCCGATCGGCGTGTTCGTCGGCTTCGGGTACTTGAAGGGCGACACCTGGAGGAGGAGGCAGATCACGCAATTGGCGTACATCGCCCACGAGAGCCACCCGCCGTCCTGCAGCGTCAGCCACGCCGGCAGGGGCCATTCCGCGCCGAAACCCTTCTTCCAGGCCTCGATGAGCAGCACGATCCCCGCCAGGCACAGCGCGTTCACCGTGATGGGCATCCCCGTGTAGCCGCTCATGCCGTGATCCTCGTCCACCACCTTGAAGCGCGCCAGGCGGATGGCACCGGAGAGGACGATCGCGATGGCCAGCAGGGCGCCCACCGTGTGCACCCCGCCCCCCGTGAAGTCGTGGAAGAGATAGAAATAGATCAGCATCGCCGGCGCGATGCCGAAGGCCGTGATGTCCACGAAGGTGTCGAACTCCGCGCCGAAGGCCGTCGAGGCCTTGAGCATCCGCGCCATCGTCCCGTCGATGCCGTCCAGGATCATCGCGCCGAGGATGAGGAGTGCGCCCCAATAGAAGTTCCCCGTGGCGGAGAAAAGGATGCTCATCAGCCCGCAGACCAAGGCCCCGGAGGTGATGGAATTGACGAAACCCACCCGGTTGGCGTGGGCCGAGGGCCGTTTGAGACGCAACAGTTTCCGCTTCATGGCCTTACTTCCGCTTCGCGATGACCGTCTCGCCCGCGCGCACCGGGTCGCCCGGCTTCACGCACACCTCCACGCGGTCGGCCGGCAGCCAGATGTCCATGCGGCTGCCGAACTTCATCATCCCCAGGATGCCGCCGCGCCTCACCGGCTGCCCCTGCTCCAGCCAGTAAATGACCCGCCGCACCACCGGCCCCGTGATCTGCTTGTGCAGGCAGCGCAGGCCGTCCTCGGCCTCGACCACCACCACCGAATGCTGGTTGTACAGGCTCGAACGCTCGTCCATCGTCAGCAGATGGCGCCCATGGCGATACTCGCAACGCGTCACCTTCCCCCCGATCGAGAGGCGGTTCACGTGCACATGGAGCGGCGAGAGGAAGGTCGAGATCCGCACCGCCCGCTCCCCGGGGAAGAACTCCCGCGCCACCGCGCTCGCCGGCGAACCGTCGTCCTCCGTCACGAACTGCACCGAGCGCACCGTCCCCTCCGCGCCCGAGACGATGTTCTCCTCGCCCTCCGGCGGCGTCCGCCGCGGATTCCGGAAGAACCACGTCATGAACCCCGCGAAAAGCACGCACAGCGCCAACCACCCGGTCGCCACCCACGGCAGGCCGAAGACCGGGCACAACACGCACCCTCCGCCGACACCGAGCGCCAACGGCACACCAATCAACGGCCACCCATCCCGGATGATGGCCTCGCCCTCACGTCTCTCGTTCTCGTACATCCGCTTCCGTCCTGCTTATCTCACGGGCCACGCCCGAACGCAGACACTATAGCAAAACCCCACCGCCAAAGACAAGCGCGCCCCATCTTTGCCGCCGCCTCCAAGGCCAAACCCTCCCGACTTCCGACCCGAACCCTCCCGACTTTCGGGTCATGCCGGGGGATCCGTCGATTTTGCGGAATGGGGCCGATTGTGGGCCGTCGGCCCGCGAGCCCGAAGGGCGAGCCGTCCCCGGCCATCGGCCAATCCGCCGATCCGGCCGATTTGCTATAATCCATGGCATGGAAACGATTTTGGACAGTCGGGAGCGGCCGTGGGCGATTCTGGGCGCGTTGGATCGCGAGGTGGCGCTGTTGCGGGCGCGGATGGAGGTGGCGCGCACGGAGCGGGCCTTGGGCGCGGAGTTCGTCTTCGGCCGGCTGTGCGGGCGTGAGGTGGCGGTGGCGTGCTGCGGGGTGGGGAAGGTGAACGCGGCGGCGTGCGCCACGTGGGCGCTGTGCGCGCGGGATTGCGCGTGCGTGATCAATCTGGGCATCGCCGGGGCGGTGGGGCATGGGTTGCGCACGCTTGACGTGGTGGCCTCGCGCGAGCTGTGCTTCCACGATCAGGATCCGGTGATGCTGAAGTATTTCCCCAAGCGGCGTTTCTTCGAGGGCGACCCGGCGCTCTTGGCGCGGTGCCGGCGCGCGTGCGCGCGGCCGGGCATCCTGCAGGGGGCTTACCGCGAGGGGCGCATCGCCACGGGGGACCGCTTCGTGACCGACCGTGCCACGCGTGACCGGATCGTGGCCGCGTGCGCGCCCGATTGCGTGGAGATGGAGGGCGCCGCCATCGCGCACGTGGCCTTCGCCGCGCAACGGCCCTGCCTTGTCCTGCGCACGATGAGCGATTGCGCGGACGATGAGGCGGATGCGATGTACGATGACTTTTTCGAGCGCGCGGCCGACCAATCCGCGCGGATCGTCCTGGCTTTGCTGGAGGAGCCGTGATGGGGCTTTTGCCGCGGAGGGCGCGTGTGCCGTGGACGGCGCTCGCGGTGGCCGCGGCGGTGGCCGCGGCCTGGGGCATCGCCCAGGCGCTCCCGCCGCCGGCGCCCGTGCGGGACGCGTATTCGCGCGTGGCGGAAGGGATCGCCCCGGATGCGCCGCCGGCGGCCGTGGCGGCGGCGGCGCTCAACGCGTTCGGCGTGGCGCTGACGGCGCGGGACGTGGCGGCGTGGCGCGCGCTCGTGGTCCGTGGCGCGGCGCCGGGCGGGGCTTTGCGAACCGTGGTGGATTACCGACGGGCTTTGGGAGACGAGAGATGAGCTGTTCCATCCGTGAGTGGGCGCGTCTGGCCGCGCTGTGTTGCCTGCTGGGGGCGGGGGTGCATCATTGCGACGCCCACCGCCTGTGCGCGGAGCCCGTGGAGACGGCCCCGGCGGCGTACACGTTCCGCCATCCGGAGGCCAAGGAGACGTGGCGCGCGGGTCTGCCCGCCGATTGCGTGGCGGTGACGCCGACCTGCGTCTACAGCCCCGCCGAGCGCACCGTCTATCTGCTGGCCGAGCTCACCGGGCTGGGCGAGGGGTACGAGGTGGAGTTTTTCCTGCTTGGGCCGCTGAGTGACCGGGGTTACGAGGGGCTCGCCATCGCGTGGGACCACCCCTCCACGGTCACCAAGGCCTTCGACGCGCTGGGCGTCCCCAAGGGCACGCGCGCGAATCTGGCCCGCGGCTTGCCGGTCTCCCAGGGCGAACGCGTGACCATGGCGCTCCGTCGGGTGGGGGAGGAGGGGGGCTTCCGGCCGTTGGCCGATTTCGTGAAGGACGAGTGCTCGACGCCGGCGCAGAACCTTTTCGCCCGGGGGTTCCCCTATGTCGGCTCCACCGGGTTCGACGACGACATGCCCGCCGCCATCCTGGCCGGCTACACCGAGACGAAGTCTACCTTCGGCCTGCCGTTCAACGCGCCGAAGGGGGATGTGTACGGGCTTTTCCGCGCCAAGTCCGACGACGCGCCCGGCACGCCCGTGGTCGTCGCGCTCCGTTGGGAGCGCCTGCCCGATGGGCTCCCGCGCGTGCTCAAGCGGCAGGTCTCCGTCACCGCCGGGACGCTCGCCGCCCCCGACGCGCTTTTGGACGAGCTCAAGGCGCTGTGCGAGGACCCGCGCGACGTGTTCCTGGATGTCCGCCTCGCGCCGGAGCTCGAATTGGCCAAGGTGGCGCCCTTCGCGCGGCTCTTGGTCGCGCTTGAGGCGCAGGGCGGCTTCACCCTCGACGCCCCCGCCCCCGGGCAGATCCCCCTGCGGGCCTTCCTGCCCAAGGAGGCTTGGCGGGATCGCGCCGCGCGTGTCTTCCAGCCGTGGGAGGTCGAGATTGCGCCGGGCGGGGAGGGCAGGCCCGCGCGGGCCACCCTGTGCCAGATCATCGAGGATTGGTTGGTCGACGGCCCGGATCCCGCCCTCACCCGCAAGTGCTATCCCGACGTGACGCCGCAGACGATCCTGCCGGTCATGCGGCGCGTGGACGTCAACGCCGGCAAGATCTACGTGGTCTTCTTCTACGCCGAGCCCGGCGTCACCGTCGGCGATCTGGCCCCCTATGCCACCGCGCTCGCCGAGCCGTGCCCCACGCAGTGGATTTTCCTGGGGAAGGACGCCCCGCCGCCCGCCCCGGCCAAGCCGTGAGCGCAAGAGAAAAGCCCCGCGCCCGGGAAAGGCGCGGGGCTTTTCTTGCGTGCGTCAGCGGTTTTTCCGTGCGGCGAGGAGGACGGCGTAGCCGCGGCGCGGGAAGACGTTGAGCAGGTCGAAGGCGTGTTTGGCGAGCAGCTCGGCGGGTTTGTCCGGGCGCTTGGCGACGAAGGCGAGGAGGGCGCCTGGCCTGAGCAGGCGGGCGGCGGTCTCGACGAAGAAGTCGGCGATGCGCCAGTCGCCGAAGTAGGGCGGGTTGGCGAGCACGAGGTCGTAGGCGGCGGGGTCGCCCTCGCCGTCGGCGGAGAAGATGAAGCGCGCGCGGTGGGGGTGGAGGCGGAGGTTCTCGGCGACGCTGTCGCGGGCGGGCGCGGAGGAGTCCTGGTAGTCGATCCGGAGGTCCTTTTCCGGGAAGGCGGTGGCCAGGAGGATGCCGTCCATCCCGCACCCGCACCCGAGGTCCATGATGCGGTCGCCGGGGTCGAGCGTCACCTCGCGGGCGACGACCTCCGTGAGGGCGAGCCCGCCCATGTCCGGGCGGCGGTGGCAGAAGCATCCGGGCCAGGAGACGAGGTCGATGGGCGCGTGGCCGGGGAGGGAGGCTTGGAAGACGGCGCGATGGTTGGGCAGGGCGTCGCGCGGGATGGGGCGGGCGAGCGTGCCGCAGAGGAGCGTCACGGGGCCCTCGCGGGAGAGGGAGACCCTGTCGCAGGCCTTCCGGAAACGCTCGACGAAGGTGGGGTTGGGCGTTTCGATGGCGAGGTGGAGACGCCGCTTGGCGGGGGCGGCGTCGCAGAGGAGGCGTTCGAGCAGGAAGAGGTTGAGCTCGGCGGTGGCGTCGCCGTCGGTCATCTGCCAGAAGACGGCGTCGGCGTCGCACGCCGAGAGGTCGAGCGCGGTGGAGACGGTGAGGCTGTCGCCGCCCGGGAGGGGGTTTTCGGCGAGGTTCCGGCGGAGGACGCCGGCGACGTGCGCGTCGAGCGTGTGGAGGGTCACGCCGCCCGCGCCCCAGCCGCGCAGGCGCGCGGCGAGGGCCAGGGCCCCGGTGCGGCCGCCGAGGAAGAGGGGGCGCTCGGCGCTCGGCAGGCCGGGGAGGCGGGCGAGGAGGGCGGCCTCGGTGGGGTTGAGCCCGCCGCGCGAGACCACGCGCAGGGCGTT
Source organism: uncultured Kiritimatiellota bacterium (assembly GCA_944389565.1). Taxonomy (GTDB): domain Bacteria; phylum Verrucomicrobiota; class Kiritimatiellia; order RFP12; family DVOR01; genus Spyradenecus. The sequence goes on along the minus strand of CALXMV010000019.1, from coordinate 31,255 downwards.
GTCCCAGAAGCGTTCTTTGCGGGCGTGGGGGTGATGGGTGAGGGCGATGGTGAGCATGACGGATTATCCCAGGAAACGGCGCGCGCCGGGGATGAGGCGCTCGATCGTGCCGACGAGCAGCCAGGTGACGCACAGGCCGCCGAGCGCGGCGGTGGGCACGAGCGCGGGGAGCGGCAGATGGTCGCGGAGCAGGTAGAAGGCGCCGGTGACGAAGACGTAATGCGCGCAGAAGACGCCGAAGCCGCACCGCGTGAAGTGCTTCAGGAGCGCGAGGATGGGCGCGGGCGCCCAGGAGATCTGCTTGGCGAGGAGGAAGACCGCCGCGCTCATCATCGCCACGGGGACCGAGCAGAACCACCAGAAGTACTCCATCATCTTGGCCGTGCATCCGGGGCGGTTCCACATCCAGTGCGTGCCGAGGCCGACGATCGCGTAGCCCACGAGCAGGAGCGGCAGGGCGATGGCGAGCGTTTTGCCGAGGGAGAGGCGCACCTCGCGCAGCACGTGCCCGAGCACCAGATAGCCCACGAACCCGCCGAACATGTACAGCCCGCCGAAGGTGTTCCAGTCGCACGCGCCCAGGATGGGGAAGGCGTCCCACGCCGAGACCTCGGCCAGGCTGAAGGCCGACGTGCCCAGGAAGCGCGTCGCGTAATCCCCGCAGAAGGCCGCGCCCCACGCCGTCCGCGTCAGCGCCTCGAGCGCGAGCGGCCAGTAGTGCAGGGCCAGCGTCACGCCCCAGAGCGCCAGGAAGACGAGCTTCGCCCGGCGCGTCGCCTGCCGCAGCCACGGCGACAGGATCGGCATGAAGAGGTAGAGGCCGACCAGAAGGTAGACGTACCACAGCTGGACGGCGTACTGGTTGTATTGGATGATGGAGAGGAAGAAGGTGCGCACGATGCTGGGCGCGTCCGTGTGCAGCGGCGACGCGAAGGGGAAGAAGACCTGCTGGATCAGCTCGCGCGCCACGCCCAGCGTCGCCAACAGCCAAGGCAGCGCCGAGTACACCGCCGTCCACACGAAAAAGGGCAGGATCACGCGCGAGACCCGTTTGCGCGCCATCCCGCCGAAACCCTCCCGCGTCGGCAGGAGCAGCGCCCCCGTCAGCATCACGAAGAGCGGCACGCACGGCCTGACGAACGAGCCGTAGATCTCGCTCCAGACGCGATCCTCCGGCCCCGCGAAGGCCGCCAACGGGTCGCCCGCGTGGCAGATGCACACCATCGCCATCGCGATGAGCCGCAACCAGCCCATCCATGGCACGAACGTCTTGCCCTGTGTCGTTTCCATAATGCCCCACAGGATACCATAAACGCGCCGTGCGGGCGGCGGGCCGTGCGGGCGACGGGTGCGCTTGCCTCCTTGCGTACGCGTCATCCGCCCGCCTATGGGCGGGAAACGCAAAAAAGATTGAATAAGGCTTGACTTTAGGGGGGGGGTGGTATACTTACGTCATCATTGCAACGAAAGGCGTGCTTCATGGCAAAGACCGTCAAGTCCAATCTGATGTTTTCGCGGAAAAGTCCGCCATCTTTCGGATGGCGGTGCGCAGAAGCTTTGTGAAGGGAGATTGCGCCTTTGGCGAACGCGTCGCCGGAGGACGGTTCCCATCGCCCCAACCATCCCCATCAAGGAGGAAACATGAAACAGACCCTGAAACTCTTCGCGTTCTGCCTGGGCGCCGCGATGGCCTCTGGCGCGTTCGCGCAACAGCCCGTGGCGGCGCAACCCGCCGCGGCCGCCAAACCCTCCGCCGCGGAGACGCTGTCCGCGCTCGCCGAGGGGCGCATCTCCGGCGTCCAGAACATCAAGCGCGACGCCATGGGGGGCATCACCTCGCTCGTCGTCATCGGCCGGGCGGACGTGTCGCGCTCCATGATGGCGAACCAGGCGGAGCTGTTCGCCGCCCGCATCGCCGCCTCCGACGCCCAGCGCCGTTTCCGTGAGTGGATGTCGACCAAGGTCGAGGCCACGTATTCCCAGAAGAACGGGCTTGAGCTGCGCACCAAGGGGAGCGCGGCCGGCGACACGGGGCCGGCCTCCGCGACGCAGACCTCGGACGCCCGGATGCTGACGTCGGACGAGATCAAGACGGTGACCGAGGGCATCGTGGCCGGCTTGCAGACCATCTATGAGGGCGTGAACAGTCGCGGCATGTACGTGATCGTCTATGGGTGGAGCGCGAAGAACACGGCGCAGATCTCCGCCGTGAACGCGTTGATGCAGGATGCCCTGCGCACGCCCGCGCAGAACGCCGGCGGGCAGGGCGCGTGGGGCGGCGTGGGCGGCGGCGCGGCGGGCCAAGGCGGCGCGGCGGGCCAAGGCAACATCCGCGCCGTCCAGCCCAGCGGCTCCGTCTCGAACGACGCCGCGGAGTTCCTGTAAGCGGCAGAGGCGCCATGCGGTTGCCATGGCTCATCGCCGTGAGCGCTCTCCCGTCCCTGCTCGGGGCGGGGGAGACCTATGCCTTTCGTGCGCCGGTCGAGGCCTCCGCCACGGTCGAGGCCGTCGCGGACGGCGTGCTGGAGGTCCGCGTCTCGCAGAGGCGGGTGCGGAGCCTGCCGGAGAACATGGCGGAATTGACCGACGGCCAATTCGCGAGGGGCTTCGCGCAGGAGGCGCTCTTCCGCTTCCTGGGCGGGAAGCGCGGCGAGACCATGACGTGCCAAGGGCTGACGCTTGTCTCCGCCGAGATGGCGGAGGGGCGGTTCCTGACGCGCTGGACGGTCGCCCGGGCGGCGTGCGCGCTGGCCGCGAAGCCGCCGCTCCCGACGGAAACGGCGAAGCCCAACCCCACCGAGGGGAAGGCCGAGGCACAGGCGCGGAAGAAAGATTCGGCGGAAAGCGCGGAGAAAACGAAGGCGAAAGCGGAGAAGCAGGACGATGAAGCGAAGTCGTGAATGGCTGTTGGTGTTGGCGCTTGGCTTGGCGCCGTGGTGGGGCTTTGCCGCGCAGGACGCGAGCCTGTCGCAATTGTCGCGGATCCTTTCGGGCGGGGAGGCATCGCCCCGGCGCGTCCCCGAGCAACAGGCGCAACCCGCCGCCGCGCCCCGGCAGACGCAGGAGGCCCCCGCCGCCGCGCCATCGGCGGAAGGGCGTTTCTCCGTGGGGCGGACGGGCGGCGCGGGGCTTCCCGCCACGCTCGCCACCCCCGCCACGCAACGCGCCTCCGGCTCGTGGGGTGGGGGGCAGGCTGCGGCGCCCTCCTCCGTCCGGGAGGTGATCGGCAAGGGTTATGGCATGACGCGCGAGGAGGCGTTGGACGACGCCTGCCGAAACGCGGTCGAGTGCGCCGTGGGGCTGTGGGTCGATTCCGAGACACTGGTCGAGAACTTCGAGCTGAAGAAGGACGAGATCCTGACCCAGAGCAATGGGTACATCGTGCCGGACGGGGTGGAAATCATGTGGGAGGGGCCCTCCTCGCGTGGGCATTGCATACAGATCAAGGCGAAGGTGAAGGTCCAGGAGATCGCCCACTCCCTGCGGGACATCGCGCGCCCGACCTCCGCCGCCCCCGGCGACCTTCAGTCCCTGCTTGGCACCGTGACGACGCAGGACCGCCGTGACCGGCGCGCCATCGCGTTGCTCAATCGCGAGCTGGACGGGCTGGACCCCGTGCGGCAACTCTTTGGCATCCGTTTGGTCAATGAGGCGGGCACGCAAAACCCCTCGCTGGTCGTGGATCAGCAGGGCAAGCCCAAGATGGTCGACGGCCTCTACACCGTGCGCTACCTCTACGAGATCTACCCGCTCACGGATGTCTACTTCGATGTCTTCGTCCCGCGCTTCACCCAGATCCTGGAGCAGATTTCCGTCCGCCAGCCCCGCACCTTCTATGCCCGCACGCGCGTCTTCCAGGAGCGAGAGCCCTCCAAGCCGGACGACACGAATCTGGCGAACGCATACCGGGAGGGCAATTACTCCGGCGGGCTGCGAGCCGGGCCGCACTATGCCTTCATCGTCGGCAAGGGCGAATGGAAAGAGGGCGGTTATGAAGATACCAACTACGACCTTAAAGGGTTTGTCCGCGGGCGCGAGCAGGAGGGGTCCGTGCTCTCGGTGGTCACGATGATGAACGCCTCGCTCTCGGCGGTCACCGTCAGGGATTATTTCCTGGCGCCGGCCGTCGCGGAGGCGTACGCCGCCTGGGACAAACGTTACTTCAAGCGTGACCATGAAATGGCGACCGTGGATTACTTCCTGCGTATCCTGGATAAGCAGGGAACCGTCTTGGCGCAGACGCAGTTCTCCATCCCGACGCAAGCGTTGCTCTATCGCTCGGCGTTTCGGACCCCTGGCGGTCTCAGTCCCGCCAGCCGCATCGAGTGGGTGCCGTTGCTCAAATATGCCAAGTGGTCTGGTATCGATCAGGACGCAGGCTCTTTGTACGTCCCGACGTTGCGCGGGCGGATCGAGATCAATCTGTCGGGGGCGGACATGACGAACGCGGCGTCCGTCGCGATCGGGCTCATGGAATGGGCGCAATGAGCCGGCCAGCCCCCGTCCGGGAAGGACGGGGGCTTTTTGGCATGAGGGGGAAAACCGCGCTTGACAGCGGGGGGCGCGTTTGGGACAATGGCCATACTGAATCGGCATACAGCCCACCACCCACCCGCAGACGTAAAGGAGAGAGTTCTTATGGGTCAGGACCGGAAGACGCTGACGCCTGAGTTGCGCGCTTTCATCGAGGAATGGAAGCCGAAGCCGGGCAATTTGATCATGGTGCTGCATCGGGTGCAGCAGACGTATGGCTATATGCCGCGTGAGATCGTCTTGGAGCTCTCGGATCTGCTTGAGGTCCCGTTGGCGAAGATCTACGGCGTCATCACCTTCTACAACTTCTTCAAGCTGAAGCAGCCGGGGCGCAATCTCATCCAGGTCTGCCTGGGCACGGCGTGTTACCTGAAGGGCGGCGACGACATCATGAAGGCGTTGGAGCAGGAGCTCGGCGTGGGCGTGAACACCGTGACGCCCGACGGCGAGTTCTCCACCGAGGCGGTGCGTTGCCTGGGATGTTGCGGCCTGGCGCCCGTGATCGTCATCAACGGCGAGGTCTTCGGCAAGGTCACGAAGGCCGCGCTGCCCGGTATCCTGGACAAGTTCCGCCAAAAGCGCTGAGAGGAGGCTGAGACATGGCAGAGAAACTGACCCGCGAAGGTTTGGACGCGCTCCGCGCGCGCCTGACGGCCGAGAACGCCAAGGCCGAGCAGGGCGGGCGCCAGTACGTGATGGTCTGCGGCGGCACGGCCTGCGACTCGAACGGCGGGATGGCGCTTTACGCCGCGCTCGTGAAGGCCGCCGAGTACGCCGGCGCGAACGTGCGCATCGTGCGCACGGGGTGCATGGGCTTCTGCGAGCGCGGGCCGATCGTCAAGGTGCTCCCCTCCGACGTCTTTTACGTGGACGTGAAGCCCGAGGACGCGGCGGCGATCATCAACGAGCACATCGTCGGCGGCCAGGTCGTCACCCGCCTGCTCTACGACAAATCCCAGGCCGAGGCCGGCCACGCCGGCCAGGACATCGACTTCTACGCCAAGCAGCAGCGCATCGTGCTCCGCCATTGCGGCCTGGTCGATCCCGAGAAGATCGAGGATTACATCGCGCATGACGGTTACGCCGGCCTGTCGAAGGCGCTTTTCGAGATGACCCCGCAGGGGATCATCGATGAGATCCTGGCCTCCGGGCTTCGCGGCCGCGGCGGCGCGGGCTTCCCCACCGGCAAGAAGTGGGCCTTCTCCGCCGCTGTCGAGGCCGACCAGAAATACATCGTCTGCAACGCCGACGAGGGCGACCCCGGCGCGTACATGGACCGCTCGACGCTGGAGGGCGATCCCCACGCCATCCTCGAGGCCATGATGATCGCCGGCCGGGCGACGGGCGCCACCAAGGGCTTCATCTACATCCGCGCGGAATACCCGCTGGCCATCAAGCGCCTGCAGATCGCCATCGACCAGGCGCGGGAGTGGGGGTTGCTCGGGTGCCCGAACATCCTGGGGAGCGACTTCACCTTCGACATCGAGTTGCGTTTTGGCGCGGGCGCCTTCGTCTGCGGCGAGGAGACGGCGCTTCTGGCCTCGATCGAGGGCAAGCGCGGGCAGCCCACGCCGCGCCCGCCCTTCCCGGCCGTCAAGGGCCTGTGGGGCAAGCCGACCATCATCAACAACGTCGAGACGCTCGCGAACGTCGCGGTCATCATCACCAAGGGCGCCAAGTGGTTCAGCTCCATCGGCACGGCCACGAGCAAGGGCACCAAGGTCTTCGCCCTCACCGGCAAGGTGAAGAACTCGGGCCTCATCGAGGTGCCGATGGGCATCACCCTGCGCGAGATCATCTTCGACATCGGCGGTGGCATCCCCAACGGCCGCAAGTTCAAGGCCGCGCAGACCGGCGGCCCCTCCGGCGGCATGATCCCGCTCGAGTATCTTGACATGCCCATCGACTACGAGTCCCTCGCCAAGATCGGCTCGATCGTCGGCTCCGGCGGCCTCATCGTGATGGACGACACGGATTGCATCGTGGACGTGGCGAAGTTCTACCTCGAGTTCACGGTGGATGAGAGTTGCGGCAAGTGCATGCCCTGCCGCATCGGCGGGCGCGCGCTCCTCAACGCCCTCACCCGCATCTCCGACGGCCGCGGCGAACCCGCCGACATCCAGAAGATGAAGGATATCTGCCAGGCCATGGCCCGCGCCTCGCTGTGCGGCCTGGGGCAGACCGCCTCCAACCCCGTCCAGGCCATGCTCCGCTACTTCATGCCGGAGGTCGAGGCCCACATCAACGACAAGCGCTGCCCCGCCGGCAAGTGCAAGAAGCTGGTGCAATACCGCATCAACCCCGAGCGGTGCGTCGGGTGCACGATGTGCGCCCGCGTCTGCCCCGTCGGCGCCATCTCCGGCAAGGTGCGCGAGAAGCATGTCATCGCCCCCGCCAAGTGCGTCAAGTGCGGCCAGTGCTACAACACCTGCAAGCTGCACGCCATCGAGATCGCCTGAGGAGGAGCCACCCATGGACAAGAAATTGATTCACCTTGAGATCAACGGCATCGCCGTCGAGGTCCCCGAGGGCACCACCATCCTCGACGCCGCCAAGAAGGTCGCCGTCAAGATCCCCACCCTCTGCCACCACCCCGACGTCAAGGCGTGGGCGGCCTGCGGCCTCTGCGTCGTGCGCAACGGCAACAGCCCCAAGCTCCTGCGGGCCTGTTGCACCGAGGTCGCCGAGGGCATGAAGATCACCACCCACGACCCCGACATCGTCCAGATCCGCAAGACCGTCACCCAGCTCATCCTCAGCACCCACCCGCAGGATTGCCTGAAATGCCCCCGTTCGGGCGTCTGCGAGCTCCAGCGCGTGGCCACCGAGTTCGGCATCCGCGAGGCCCCGTTCCCCCGGCCCGCCATCGAGCACGTCGAGCGCGACGAGAGCACCCCCTCGATCGTGCTCGACCCCGACAAGTGCATCAAGTGCGGCCGTTGCGCCATTGTCTGCCAGGACATGCAGAACGTCTGGGCGCTTGAGTTCATCGGCCGCGGCGAGCGGATGCGCATCGCCCCCGCCGCGGGCGTCCCGCTCAACGACTCCCCGTGCATCAAGTGCGGCCAGTGCTCCGCCCATTGCCCCGTCGGCGCCATCTACGAGCGTGACGAGACGGCCCAGGTGTGGGACGCCCTGCGCGACCCCCAGCGGTTCACCGCCGTGCAGATCGCCCCCGCCGTCCGGGTCGCCCTCGGCGAGGCCTTCGGAATGAAGCCCGGCGAGCTCTCCACCGGCAAGATCTACACCGCGCTCCGCCGGCTGGGCTTCCAGGCCGTCTTCGACACCAACTTCTCGGCCGACCTCACCATCATGGAGGAGGGTACGGAGTTCGTCAACCGCTTCACCAAGGGCGGCGCGCTCCCGCTCATCACCTCGTGCTGCCCGTCGTGGACCGATTGGATGGAGAAGTACGCCGCGGACTTCATCCCCAATTTCTCCACCGCCAAGAGCCCGCAGCAGATGCTCGGCGTCATGGCCAAGACCTACTTCGCCGAGAAGATGGGGATCGATCCCGCCCGCATCCACCTCACCTCCATCATGCCCTGCACGGCCAAGAAATACGAGATCACCCGTTCCGAGGAGATGCAGGCTTCTGGCTATCAGGATGTCGACGTCGCCCTCACCACCCGTGAGCTCGCCCGCATGATCAAGATCGCCGGCATCGACTTCACGGCACTGCCCGAGAGCCCCGCCGATTCCATCCTCGGCGAGTACTCCGGCGCCGGGACGCTCTTCGGCGCCACCGGGGGGGTCATGGAGGCGGCCCTGCGCACCGCCTATCACCTCATCACCCACGAGGAGCTGGCGGACGTCGATTTCGTCGAGGTGCGCGGCCTCCAAGGCGTCAAGGAAGCGGTCATCGACATCAAGGGCACCAAGGTCGCCATCGCCGTGGCCCATCAGATGGGCAACGTCGAGCAAGTGCTCGATGCCATCCGCGAGGATCGCAAGGCCGGGCGCCCGCCCCGTTGGCAGTTCATCGAGGTCATGGCGTGCCGCGGCGGCTGCATCGGCGGCGGCGGTCAGCCCACCCTCGCCACCGACGAGATCCGCAGGATGCGCATGGAGGGCCTTTACCAGGACGACCGCCAGTCCGCCCATCGGTGCTCCCACCAGAACCCGCAGATCCAGAAGATCTACAAGGATTTCCTGGGCGAGCCGTGCGGCGAGAAGGCCCATCACCTCCTCCACACCCACTACACCGCCAAGCCCATCTACAACACCTGAGCACGGCGGCACAAAAAAGCCCCCATCCGTGCGGATGGGGGCTTTTTTTCGCGGGGCTCACGCCAAAAGGTCGAGGACGGTGCGGCGTGGGCCGGGCAGGAGGTCCAGATGGGTGGAGAGGAAGACGCCGAGGAAGCGGCGCAACCCGAAGATGCCGGGGAAAGGCTCCGGCCGCCCCAGATCGTCCAACCGCGGGGAGGCTTTGGCGGCATCGAGCACGGCCGTGAGCGGTTGGGCGAGGAAGCGCAGGTACAACGCGGGGATGTCGGCGTGCAGGGCGAGCGTGAGCGGGCGGGCCGACCGTGAGGGGCGGTGCCCGCAGAAGAAACGCCCCTCCTCGACCGAGAACGCACGGGTCGGCGTGAGCGGGCAGTGCGCGCAGGGCGTGAAGTCGGGCCCCAGGCCGAGCGCGCGCAGGAGATTGCTCTCGAACCAGAGCAACGTCAGCGACGTCTCATGCGGGGCGCTCGTCTGCAGGGCGTCGAGCGTGTCCCCGAGCGCTTGGAAGAGCGCCGGGTTGGCGAGGTTCGGCTGCGCGGTGCGGAGCGTAAGGTCGCAGGCGTAGGCCGCGGCCTCGGCGCCCCGCCACGTGGCGCGGAGCCCCTCGCGAAAGGCCAACGGCGAGCATTCGCGGATATGGTGGACGCCGCCGCTCTCACGCGCATAATAGACGAGCTCGCATGTGTACCCGACGTCATAACGGCCGATGAAGGCGCTCTTCGGGCGTTGCGCGCCCTTGATGGGGGTGGTCACGCGTCCGTGGTCGGCCGTCAGCCACGTGACCATGTGCGACGTCTTGGAGAAGGGGCGCACGTTCAGGCAGATCGCGTGCGTTTTGAGCAGAAGCGTCTCACGCATGGGCCATGGCCCGATAGGCCGCGAGCCATTCGGCGAAGGCACGGTCAAGGTAATCCGGCGCGAAGGCCGAGGCGTGGGGGAGCAGGAAGCAGCGGGGGGCGGCGCGGAGCGGGCCGTCCGCGGGGTAGGGCTCCTCCTTGAAGACGTCCAGGAAGGCCGCATGGAGCGCCCCCGCCCGGAGCGCCTTGGCCAAGGCCTCCTCGTCGATGGCGTTCCCGCGGCCGAGATTGATGACCACGGCATGGCGGGGCAGGAGCGCCAGGCGGCGGGCGTCCAGGAGGTCGGTCGTCTCGGGCGTGGCGGGGAGCGCCAGGACGAGCGTGTCCGCGGCGGGCAGGAGCGTGTCGAGCGCGCCGAGGTTGGCGTGGGTGACGCCTGTCACGCGCACGCCGAGCGCCTCGAGTTTGCGGCCGACGGCCCGGCCGATGTGGCCGTATCCGAGGATGACGGCATGGCTCCCGGCGATGGCCTGCCGCCCCGGCACATGGATGGGCCAGGCCTCCTCGCCCGTGCCCGTGCCGCACAGCCCGAGGCCGGGCAGGAGCCCGCGCCGCACGGCCAGCAGCATCCCCACCGCCGTCTCGGCCATCAGGTCGCCATGGAAGGTGCCGTGCGTCAGCCGGATGCGATCGGGGATGCGCGCGCCGAGCAATTCGCGGCCTGCGGCCGGCGTGGCCAGCCATTTCAGCCGATAGGTCAGCGGTAGCCACGCCTCCGAGAAGGTGAAGGTGAGGGCATACGTGGCCTTTGAGAGATTCTTGACGAAGGTCTCCTGGTTTTCGGCGAAGACGACGTCCAGCTCCGGCACCTGCGCGGCCCACCGCGCCACCTGATCGCGCGTCGCGGTGAAGTCCGCGACGCCTCGGAAAGTCAGCCAAATCAGCAACATGGGTTTCATGATCGCACTCCGTGAAGTCATTTGCGCCGCCGTGCGTGCGCCGCGGGGATGTCAGCGGCCTCGCGGTATTTCGCCACCGTGCGCCGTGCCAAAGGGATGCCTTGCGCGGCGAGCGCGTCCGCGAGCGCTTGGTCCGAGAGCGGCCGGGCCGGATCCTCCCCCGCCACGAGCGCCGCGAGCGCCGCCTTCGCCTGACGGTCCGAAATGCCCGTGCCCTCCGCCGTGGTCGCCGCGCGCGTGAAGAAGGCCCGCAGGGGCAGGACCTTCCGACTCGTCGCCACGCGCACGGTCTTGTCCTTCACCGTTCGCGAGATAATGCTCTCGTCGTATCCCACGGTCTCGGCGATGTCGCGTTGCAGGAGGGGGGTGAGGGTGGCCGGGTCGCCCCCGCTGTCGAGGAAGGCACCCTGACGGTCGAAAATCGCCTGCGCCACGCTTCGCAGCGTGTCGTTACGCTCGGAGAAGGCGGCCGTCGCCATGCGCGCCTGCCCTTCGAGCGCGGCCACGCACGCCTTTTCGTCATGCCCGCGCGCGGCGGCCTTGGCCGCCTCCACCGCGGCCTCGTCCACCCGGAAAAGCGGGAAGCGCCGTTCGTCGCAAACCGCCTCCCAATGACCGTCCGCCTTGCGCAGGGCGACGATCTCCGGGCTTTCGATCGGCTCGCGCGGGGCGAAGGCCCGCCCTGGGAAGGGATTGAGCGTGCGCAGGTAGGCAAGCGCCCCCGCCAACGCCTCGGGCGTGCACCGGAGCGTCCGCGCGAGGCGGTCCGGCGATTCGGTGAGCACGCTCCCCAAGCGGTCGCAGAGGCGCAGGTAGAGGGCACGCTCGGGAAGGGTGCGCGGGTCGGCGCGGGTCTGAAGCGCCAGGCACTCGGCCAATGACCGAGCCCCGACGCCCACGGGGTCGAGCGTCTGGACGAACCGAATCGCGGCCTCGGCATCCGCCTCGTCGAAGCGCGTCTTGGGGTGGCCGCCGTTCGCCTGCCACCAGTCGCTCGCCAAGGTGTGCGGATCCGCGCGCAGATAGCCATCCGCGTCCAAGGCGTCGCAGACGAGCAGGACCAATTCGCGCCGGGGCCCCTCAGGGATCTGTTGCGCCACCTGGCGCTCCAAATGGCGGAAGAGCGTCTCCGGCTCCGTCTGCGAAAGCACCAACCACTCGTGCCGGCGCTGGGCCTCCGCCCGCGTCGCGGGATCGGCCTGCTCCCCGAAGCCTTCCAACGCGGCGTTGAAGTAGTCCAGGTTGTCCAGTTGGTCCTCTTCCTGTGCCGCGCGTTCGGCGGAGGCCTCCAGCGAGACGGTCTCGCCCGGGGGCTCCTCCAGCTCCAGGAAGGGGTTCTGCTCGGCCTGCCGCCGCAATTCCGCGCGCAACTCCGGCAATGCCAGGGGCAAAAGCCGCAAGCGTTGCCGCGCCTGCATCGATAAGGCGCGCTCTTGGGTCTGGCGCTGTTCCCGCGCCGTGCCGAGGCTTGCGGAAAGCGCGGGCACGGTCAGTCGTCGAGCAAGGCCGCGGCGAAGGTCTCCCGCGCCGCCGGCTCGCCTTTGGCGCGTGCGATGATCGCGCGCGCGAAATCCGCGAAACGGCCCGGCCCCTCGCCCGTGATCACATGGTCGGAGACGACCGTCTTCGCGCGGACGTAATCCGCGCCCAGCGCCGCCGTGAGGTCGGGCGCCGGGTAGCACGTGGCCTTCCGCCCGGGCAGGATCCCCGCGGCCGTCAGCACCAAGGCCGGCGCCGCGCAGATGGCCGCCACCGTCTTGCCCGCGGCGTCGTATTCGCGGATCAGCTCCAACACGCCCTGCGTCGCGGCCAGATTGCGCGACCCTTCCATCCCGCCCGGCAGAATCACGCCGTCATAGGCCGCGCTGTCCAACTCCGTCAGGCACAGCTCCGCCTCCACGGCGATCCCATGCGCGCCCAACGTCAGCGGCGTCCGGTTCAGCGTGCAGGTCACGGTCTCGACCCCCGCCCGCCGCAAGAGATCCAGCGTGCCCAAGGCCTCAATCTCCTCGAACCCGTTCGCAAGCAACATCAACAAAGCCATCGCGACGCTCCTTTCCTTGTTCCCGCAAAGTATAGCACATTGCTCACCAATGCGGCGGCGGAGGCTCGTCGCCGGCGGCGGGGAGGCCGAGGTCCGCGTCATGGAGCGCCTCGTGGGCGCTGAGGCGGGCGGCGAGGGCCTCGTGGAGGCGGTTGAGCCGCAGGATCTCGCCGTTGAGCGCGTCGAGCAGGCGGTCCTGCTCGGCGATGATGGATTCGAGGTGGGTGACGCGCTGTTCGAGTTCGTTCATGGCCGGATCCCGAAAGGTTGGAGCACGCGGTCGAGGACGCCCTGCGTCTCGGCGATGGCGACGCCGTAGTTTGTGATCGGCACGCCGGCGGCGCGGGCCTGGTCGATGCGCCACCGCATGAAGGCCCGGTTGATCATGCACCCGCCGCAATGGATGATGAGCGCGTAACGCGTGAGGTCGGCGGGGAAGTCCTTCCCGGAGGCGACCTCGAAGGTCGGCTCCTTGCCGGTGCGTTGGCGGATCCAACGGGGGATCTTCACGCGTCCGATGTCATCCTCCGCGGCATGATGGGTGCAGGCCTCGGCGATGAGCACGCGGTCGCCGTCGCGCAGGGCGCGGATGGCCGAGGCCCCGGCCGCGAGGGTGGGCAGGTCGCCCTTCAGCCGCGCCATCAGGATGGAATAGGTGGTGGCGGGAATCCCCGCGGGAAGCTCCGCGATCATGCGATGGACGACCTGCGAGTCGCAGACGGCGAGGTCGGGGCGGATCCGTTCGGCGGCCTCGCGGATACGCCCCTCGGTGACGACCACCGACAGCATGTCGTGATCCAACGCGTCGCGCAGCACGTTGACCTGCGGCAGGATGATCCTGCCCTTGGGCGCCTGCGAATCCACGGGGATGATCTGCAGCAGCACCCCTCCACGCGGTAACAGCCCCTCCAAAGGGCTGGGCGGCGCACGGAAGGCCCCCGGCGCCAACTTCGCGAGCGGCCCCTTGATCGCGGCCAGCAACGCGTCACGGTCACCCCGAGCCTCCGTGACCGGCGCGCCCGTCGCACGGAGCGTCGCGAGAAAAGCCTCGCGCGGGGGGTGGATGTCACATTGGGTGACGACAATCAGGAGCGGCTTGCGCACCGTCCTGGCCAAGGCCAGCAGATCGGGATCCGGCGCCTGCCCGTCGTCGGCAGCGACGGCCACGACTAGGTCGGCACGGGCGATGGCCTGGTCGGTGCGCGCCCGGCGTGCCGCGCCAAGCGCCGTTGGGTCGTCCCACCCTCCCGTGTCCAACCACAGCACGGGCCCGAACGGACGTAGCTCCATGGCCTTCTCCACCACGTCGGTCGTGGTGCCGGCCTGCGGGGAGACGATGGCGACATCCTGTCCGGCGATGCGGTTGAGCAGCGTGGACTTGCCGACGTTGGCGCGGCCGACGAGGGCGATGGTCAGACGGAGCGACTTCGGGGTGGATTCAGTCATGGCGACCCTCCGATTCATAGGCGACCCTGGCCGCATGGGCCACAAGCGTGAAGGCCATCACCACGTTGAGCGAGTTCTTATGGCCATACATCGGGATACGCATCGTCGCGTCGCACGCGCGGACGGCGTCCGGCCCGAGGCCGAACCGTTCGCTGCCCAACGCCACGGCGCACGGGAACCTCCACCGCCACCCTTCCAACGTGGGCGCGTCAGGCACCGTCTCCAACGCGATGACAGGGATACCTCGCGCCTGCAACGCCCCGATGGCCTCCACCGTCCGCTCGGCACGCGACCACGGCACCCATGCCTCCGCGCCGAGCGCCGCCTGCCGTGCACGCCCATCGCCCGGCGCCGGGGTGTACCCGCAAAGCACCGCCTCCGCCACGCCAAAACAATCACACACCCGGAACAACGTCCCCACATTGATCGCCGACCGGAAATTGTCGGCCACCACCGTCAGCGGCAACCGCGCCGAGGCGCAGGCCGCGACCTCGTCGCGGTCGGACGAGAGAATCTCCACGTCCGTCACCTTGATCCGCGTGAGCGTCCGCTCGCACGGCACGAGCAAGGCGAAGAGATCCTGCCGCGTCATCCCTGGCCTGGCCAACCGCGCCAGATCAGCCAGATGCGGCACCCCCACGCACCGCTCACGCAGGAACCGCCCTAAGTCGGCGATGGCCGCCGCCCGGAACCGCGGCTTCTCCCACCCGCGCTCCAACGCCGTCAGCCGCCGATAAACATCCCGCCAAGCCTTTTCGATCTCACTCGCGTCCATGCCCACCATGATAACACATTCTCCCCCCACCCACAGCGTCCCATCCCCCGCCACTCCCGCCCCCCCAAAAAAACGCCCCCTCACAAGCCATTCCTCGCCCCCTTGGCCGCGCCCCCGCGCATTTGCCCATTCCCGTCGCAATTACGTTCGATCTGAGGCAAAAACGTTCACGCTCACAACGCATTGGGGGCATGAGCGTTCATGATTTTCCGAATGCGATTCTCATGCATCCACGCTTTTCCCAACGGGCCCTCTTCGTGAGGCGTGGGTCGAGCGACCAATCTATGCGGAGCATGATGTCACCTTCGGTTTCGTCGGTCGTATTCAAATAACTGATGATATGTGAATTATAAGCCGCGACAAACCCGCTTATGTCGGTGGATATTTTGGATCCGGTGGCTTCCTGCGTGGTTTGGGCGTAATATTTGACGTTGGGTTTCGTGAAGATTCCCCGCTCCAAGCGTTCTTGTATGATACGCCCTTTCTTTGAGAAGAACATGTCATCCAATTCATAATGTATGAGCTTCTTGGAGCCATCTTTGTTGAAATCGATGACATCGAAGGATCTGATCGTTTTGTCGCTGACGATGTCAAGAATGTCGTCAATGCAAACATTGACGATCACGATCGCCTTTGCCCCATCGACGACTTTATGGATCATGTTTGCTTGGCGGACGTAGTCTATGACATTCTCCCATATGGTTCGCTTTTCTTCTGAAGGAATGTCATAGATGAACTTGTCAAACATCAAGACAACACAATTTCGAACAAACGATTTCATGATTTCCTCCGACAAACGAAGCCAATTATATCATGGATGTCTAAAGTCGTGAACGCCTCAAATCGAGATATTTGCGCGAGGGGTGCGAATTTCGTAATCTGGCTTCGTAGGGAGAGACGCGATTACCCGTCCTCGTCTCCCTGGGATTCTGATAAGGTGTCCTGCATGAATCAAGGCATGGAAACGCTCCACCACCTTCAGTGCATGCATATGGACCGGCACTCATTCCGCATCGGTTGGTCGAATCCCGCCGTTCGTCGCGTCCGCCGTCATGCGCCTCGCATTGCGCGTCGCGTTATTGCATGGCGTGGCCGAGGATTTGGCCGGGACGCGGAGCGTTCTTGACTTGCCGGCCAAGGACGCCATCGCATGGCTCCTCGCCGAGGACGAGCTGGCAGGTGCTCACTTTGTGGACTATGAGACGCAGAAGCGGCAGGACGAAATCTTCGGGGAGGGCTAAGAGATGGCACGATTACTTAACGCTTCGCGTGCCAACGACACGACGGACGGACTGCTCTGGGACGACCGTATACGTCCCGTCTCCATTGTCTTTCACAAACACAATTTTTGTGATTACGACTTTTCCGCTTTCCTTCTCGGTGAAAGCCCGGTCGATTTTCGGGATAAGTACGTACCGGCTATAGACGTGCCAAATAAGGAGCGCCAATACAAAAATCACAGAACATACCACAAACTCTGCCATACTTAAATGATAGCATATTGATTGGAGGAAGTAAATGGCACAGGCACGACTTGAGGTAAAAGCGACGGCAGACGTTTCGCAAGCGACCGAAGAACTTAAAAAGCTCTCTGTCCAAGGCGTAATGGTCGCCGATGAGATGAAGGCGAAATCCCAAGAGAGTATCAAGTCGATAATCGGCGCGGTGACGCCATTGTCCGTTATCGGAGCGACAATCACAAACCTTATCAATAGAGGAATTGACGCTTTAGCTGATTTTAGTATGCGTATTTTCAACGCCAAGCAGTCCTATGCTGAGCTCGGCAAGCAAGTGGACAAGACTACGAAAGACCTCGGCACGAGCACAGAACAGGCAGTGCGATTGGAGGCCGCCGCAAAGGCCGCCGGCGTTGGCGCGAAAGAATACGCCCAGACGATGGAGGACATCAAGAGCGGAAAAACTACGCTGGAGGAACAGGCCGAGGCGTGGGAGCGCATCGCGGGGGCGACCAAGACCATCGGGGCGCAAAAAGAGGTGCTCGCCGGCATGATTGCCAACGAGCAACAGCGGCGCGAGGAGCGAATCGGCGCGGCTGAGCGTGCCGGTACGCTCCTTTCCGATCTCGATGAGGCTGGGGAGATGGCGCAATACTTTTATTCTCAAATCCTCAACGGGCGCAGGACGCTTATCACCCCGGCGGAATACAACAGCGAGGCCATTCGGCTCACCTTCGGAAAACATACCGGCCTCGACAACCCCGAGGACATGGATACCGTTCTCAAGGTGCTGAACGGGATGATTTACGACCGCATTGTCGGCGAGGTGCAAGAGGCGGCCAAGCAGGCGGAACGCGAACGCGAGCAAGCCGAGGCGCAGGCGGTCGCCAAGAACGAGGCCTACCAGCAGCAACGCGCCAACTTAGCCGCGCAGGTCGCGCTATCGGAGCAGGAGCAGAAGGCTCGCAACGACTACGCGCAGAGCGTCTACACCTACGCTCAACGGCTGATGGCTGCAGGGATGACTGGATCATCCCCGCGTGTGCGGGGAATAGCGAAAGACGAGCTCCCGACCTTCGCCGGCCGAAGGATCATCCCCGCGTGTGCGGGGAGTAGGAGATGTCCAGAAAGAGCGCGGGGTCGCTGATGGGATCATCCCCGCGTGTGCGGGGAGTAGAGTTCCATCGCTTCAGTCGCAGTTTTCAAGAAGGGATCATCCCCGCGTGTGCGGGGAGTAGATGGTCGGGACGAACTTGGTCGAGGTCAGGCAGGGATCATCCCCGCGTGTGCGGGGAGTAGTCGGAGACGTCCTTGACGACGGGCTCGCCGTCGGGATCATCCCCGCGTGTGCGGGGAGTAGGACGAGCTTGGTGGGGACCAAGAGCGCGTCAAGGGATCATCCCCGCGTGTGCGGGGAGTAGCCATTCCTCCACCAAGACCGCCTCCCATACTCAGGATCATCCCCGCGTGTGCGGGGAGTAGATGAGCGTCGCTTTGGACGAAGAGTAGGTCGAGGGATCATCCCCGCGTGTGCGGGGAGTAGGTACTACAAAAATCAAACGGTGACACTCGGGCGGGATCATCCCCGCGTGTGCGGGGAGTAGTCGATGAGGTGGGCGCAAGCGACGTTGAGGATGGGATCATCCCCGCGTGTGCGGGGAGTAGTTTCTTTCCTGCAGCAAGATTTGGAATCTTTCCGGATCATCCCCGCGTGTGCGGGGAGTAGGCTCAAAACGGCCGATGCCCTGCTCATCCTCTCGGATCATCCCCGCGTGTGCGGGGAGTAGGAAAAATCCTTGTCGTAGCTGTCGTCGATGTGGGGATCATCCCCGCGTGTGCGGGGAGTAGCGTCTTTCATTTTGATTCCTTCCTCATTCTGCCGGATCATCCCCGCGTGTGCGGGGAGTAGTCCATGGCATACCCGAGCCAGTCGGAGCCCTCGGGATCATCCCCGCGTGTGCGGGGAGTAGTTCCTCCTTTCTCAGTTGTACTTCGGGTACAAAGGATCATCCCCGCGTGTGCGGGGAGTAGTTCAGAACTTCTGGCGGAAAATCGTCGTGTGTGGGATCATCCCCGCGTGTGCGGGGAGTAGCGCACAGGAAGAAGGCGTAGTGCCCTCCTGCGAGGATCATCCCCGCGTGTGCGGGGAGTAGCGCAATTACAACGGGATCTCCCGCGCCCCGCACGGATCATCCCCGCGTGTGCGGGGAGTAGTTCCCGCCCATCCGCAACGGCGAGGGCGAGCTCGGATCATCCCCGCGTGTGCGGGGAGTAGCGATGGACTACGCGTCGTGGGCTACGGGGACGGGGATCATCCCCGCGTGTGCGGGGAGTAGCTGCCGATGGCGACGAACGTCGCTTTCGAGATGGGATCATCCCCGCGTGTGCGGGGAGTAGCGCTGTCTTTGGGATACGCTTCCCCGCATCTGAGGATCATCCCCGCGTGTGCGGGGAGTAGGAAAGCTCACCTCAAGGACCTCGCCGCCCGTCGGGATCATCCCCGCGTGTGCGGGGAGTAGCCATTGGATTGATTATGTTACGAACTTTTGACGGGATCATCCCCGCGTGTGCGGGGAGTAGTATGATTGGACTTTTATCGTCACATTCCATCCAGGATCATCCCCGCGTGTGCGGGGAGTAGCGGAAGAGTTAGGGGCAGACGGTTTCATTTGCGGGATCATCCCCGCGTGTGCGGGGAGTAGTACTGGGAGCAACTGGCCTTCTACGCCGTCGCGGGATCATCCCCGCGTGTGCGGGGAGTAGGTTCTCGAATGGCATCGAGCCGGTCCTGCATCGGGATCATCCCCGCGTGTGCGGGGAGTAGGATTGTCTTCCATGTCAATCCTCGCCTCCCTGCGGATCATCCCCGCGTGTGCGGGGAGTAGGCTTACGAAATGGCGTGGTGAGTGGGGTTGAGGTTTTAAGGGGTGGGTTATTCATTGAGTTTGAGATAGAGGAGATGGGTGAGGAGGGCGTCGTCGAGGGCTCGATGGGGGTGGGTGATGGGGATGGCGAAGTGTCGGGCGAGGGTTTCGAGGCGGTGGTCGGGGAGGTGTGGGCATTTGCGGCGGGCGAGAGGGAGGATGTCGCGGGCGGGGTTGGTGGGGGGCGGTTGGGTGTGGCGGGCGCAAGCGGCGCGAAGGAAGGCGAAATCGAAAGCGACATTATAGCCGATGAGGGGGTGTTTACCAAGGAAGGCGAGGAAGTCGGCGAGGGCTTGTTCGGGTGGCTGCCCTTTGCGGGAGAGGGTGGTGTCGTCGAGGCCGGTGAGGGTGGCGACGGGGGGTGGGAGGGGTGAGGGTTGGCGGACGAGTGCGGAGAAGGTTTGGGTGGGGGTGCCGTGCTCGACTTTGACGGCGCCGTATTCGATGATGGAGTCGGTGGTGAGGTTGAGGCCGGTGGTCTCGAGGTCGATTGCGACGTAGTCGGTGTTGGCGCGGGCGCGTTTGGCTTGGGTACGTTGGGCGATGAGGCGTTGGGCGGCCTTGCTGAAGCCGGGGCGGAGTGTCTCGCCTTCGGCGGGTGCGGTGGGGAGGGGGCGGCGCATGAGGGTGATGCCGTCGAGGTCCACTGGCTGCCAGGGGGTGTTGTGGACGCGGAAGGTGAGGCGCTGCTCGCTGTCGGTGGAGTAGACGAGGGTGGCGCGCCCGTGTTTGAGGTGTAGGCAGATGCGTTCCCACAGGGCGTCTCGCACGCGACTGCTGACGTGACCGACGTAGACGCCTGCATTGAGTTCGCAGAGCCATTTGGAAAGATCACCGCGGAGAGAAGGCGGGCAGTCTGTGAGGGTGAGGACTAGGATGGCGGTTCCTCCCGGTCGGCGTGGGAGTGGTTGATGGCGCTGGCGATGGTGCCGAGGGTGTTGTCCCAGAGGTAGACGGTTTCTTCGGGGGGCTCTGTGGCATCTTCCGGGAGGAGGAGGGCACGGATGTCGTGGACCATGCGTTCGAGGATGTGGTGTTCGACGAGGGCATCGCGGACGGCACGACGGGTGGCGGCGGGGAGGTCTTCGGGTGCTTGGGCGGCAATCCGAAAGGCGATGGGGATGGTGACCTCGGCCTTGTAAAGATCGGCAACGTCGTAAACGAAGGAACGTTCGTGGCCGACATGGACAAAGCCGAGGCCAGGCGCGAGGCCGAGGGCGACGATGACGGCATGGGCGAGGCCGTAGAGGCAGGCATGCGCGGCGGAGAGTGCTTGGTTGACGGGATCTCCGGCCGCGAAGTCGTCGGGGTCGTATTCCCGGCCAGACCAAGGGACGCCGGTGGCGCGTGAGGCGGCACGATAGGCTTTGCGGACGCGAGCGCCTTCGCGGCCGCGGAGTTGCTGGAGGGTGAGGCGGGAGACGTCCTCGCCGGGGAAGCGCATGGCGTACATGCGGCGGACGACTTCGATGTGGCGGCGGACGTTGGAGACGCATTCGGCTTGGCGGATGAGGAGCCCGGCGCGGGTGGTGAGGGGGCGGCCATGGGCATAGTAGCGCACGCCGTGTTCGCCGACCCAGACGGCGCCGACGCCGGTGTCGCCCATAAGCTCCATGGCGCGGTGGGTGACGCGGGTACCGGGGCCGAGGAGGAGGACGGAGATGGCGGCGGCGGGAATGTGGATGATGCCTTTGTCGTCGGTGACGGTGATGGCGCCGTCTTGGCGGCCGAGGGTGCAGTGCTCCAAATAGAGGAAGGTCATGCGATCCTTGACCTGCGGGAGGGTTTGCAGATCCGGGCGCTTGATGCCAGGCGGCGTCCCCATGCCGTTCATGCCCGCATGAGGGTGAGGAGGCCGAGGCCGTAGGCCTTGCCGCGGCCGATGCCGTGGGTGAGGGTCTCGCGGAAACGTGCGGCGTCCGTCACGCGGAGGAGGCCCTCGAAGGTGACGGCTTGGATGCGAACGCGGTTGCCATCGGTGGCCTTGTCAAAGGCGATCCAGCGCGAGCCGACCACGCGGAAGGCGTCGGGCTCAAGGGCGAAGCCGTGTTTGGGTGCGCGCTCGGCGAGCCAGCGTTCCTGTTGTTCCACGGTGACGTGGTTGTGAATGGTGCCTCGGGCTTTGGGACCTTTCTTGTGTGAGATGCTCTGCACTGGGTTGGCGGTGAGGCGGAAGCGCCAAGCGGTACCCTCGGCGACGCGGGCGAGGAGGGGCGCGTAATCGCGCGTCTCGGCGGAGCCGTCGGGCGGGCCGAACTGGGCGACGATGCCGGAGAGTTCGGGCACTTCCTCGCTGAGGATGAGAAGCCAGAGGCGGCCGGCGCGACGGTCGAGACGCCAGAGCCGGCGCGTACGCGGGCCCGTGAAGGCGGCCTCGACGGCGCCATGCAGACGACGCGGCACGCCAAGGGCACGGAGGGTCTCACGGTTGCGTGTGTCCAATTCCACTTGGGATAAGTACATGGGGCACCTCACAGTTCCGCTAAGGGGTCGTGCTCGGTCTCGGGCGGCGGGGGCGCGTCTATGAAGACTTCGCGCGCGGGACGAAAGCCGAATCGACGGTGAAGGGGGCTGAAGGAAAGCGGCAGGTCGCGCACGGGCACGCCGGGCTCACCAGGCGCGGCGTCGATCACCAGACGAAGGACATCGCCGTCCCCGCGGCGGGGCTTGACCAGACGCGGCTCAGCACGGAGGGCTTCCTCCAGCGCGGCCTCGCGGAGGCCCAGGCAGAGCGGCTGAGTGGGCGGGCAGGAGCGGCGGCCGAGGAAGGGCGGGTAGACGGGGCGGCGCAGGGCCGCCTCGATCTCGCCCAACCACGCGCGGTCATCGCTCTCCAACCCGACGAGGAAGACGGCGTCGCACAGGTAATGGCGATGCGTGACATAAGGGGCTGGCGGCTTTTTCCCTTTTTGCCGATACTCCTTGACTTCCTTAGGCAATGGATTCTTTGCCGTATGGTAGTCCACGAGTAAGTCGCCCTCACGGTCGACGCGCACGCCGAAACGGAGGCGGACGAGACGGGCAAGGCCCTCCTCATCGTCACGGCGGAGGCCGATGGCGGCGGCCACGAGGCCGAGGACACCGCTTTTGGTGGGCTCACGGTTGGTTCTGCGCGTCTCGAACTTGGAGTTCACGCCCCAGCTTTGGAGCGGCGCGGCCAGACGCAGGAGGAGTGTCGCCATCGTCAGTCCCCCAGTCGCGTCCGAACCTCCGCCTCCAGCTTCGTGAGCACCTCCGCCAGCGTGCCGTTCGGGCCGACCTCAATCTGTGCAACAGGCGGCGCAACGTACTTCAGGACCTTCTTGGCCTCCCGCTCAAGTGCCTTTTGGGAGGCCTCGACGTAGCCGTAGCCCTCGTCTTCCTTCGCGGCGACGGGCGTCTCGAAGGCACCACAAAGGTTCACGGGCTGATCCTCGCGGAGCATAACGACGACAGCGTCGGGGAGGGTACGGTTGGCGAAGGTGTTCTGCTTGCCGGTGGGCATGGAGCGGACGAAGGCCTCGACGAAGGCACGGACGGCCTGGGGCGTGTCGGCCTTGAGGTTCTCCTCCAACGCGCAGGCGTTGACGGTGGCGTAGCGGTAGAGCGTGGCAGAGTTGAACTCCACGGTGCCCAGGTGGCCCGCACCGGCGTTGTCCTCGGGGGCGCAATCGTCCACCGCCGTGAAATAGTCGAACTCGTTCTGCACGGCGTGGGTGGAGATGGCGTGGGCCACCTGGCAGGCGGCGTCGAAGTTCAGCGAGGGGGCGTCGGCCACCATGCGCCCGAAAAGCGCCATGGCCACGGAGGGTAATGTCTTCAGCGCTTTCTTACATTCCTCGTTCAATAGATTCTGTTCAGCGGTTTTCAACACCTTCAATTCTTTTTCAAACTTCTCCTTTTCCTTCTTGGACAACTTCTCTTGACCAAGCCTCGCTGCTAGGTCTAATACGACATTACTGTTAATGACATCAGCATATTGTGCAAGAGTTTTTGCCTGGTCTAGACTCATGAAGAAAAGCGTGTCCGTTCCCTTCTTCTCTCCCTTAATCGTTAGTCCGGCAGCACTCAGCAACACAATGGCACGCTTTCGCGCATCTTCTGAAAGTTCAGGATCGATTTCACGCGCCACCATTCCAACAATGTTCTTGGTACGTACGCCAATTTGCGATTTTCCCAACAACTCGTGGAACATCAGGCGGACGGCGCGCTTCCAGGCCTGCGAGGAGACGCGGGCGCGGGTGACGCCGCCGTAACGGGCGGTCTTGGGGCTGCCGGTGTCGTCGCGGTTGACGCAGCTCGGCGGGACGGTCTGCAACACGTGGATATCGATGTAAAGGCCCATGTCAGTTCTCCTTTTTGTGGTTCTCGTCTTTCTGAAAACGGTAGTAATCCCGCCCCCATTCAAGGCGGATTTCGTGAACATGGTCGGGATCCTGCAGGCGATAAAGATTCTCAGCCAAACGTGCGTAGTTAAGCGGTATGTCCTTGGCCCGCAAAAGTTGGACGATACCGCGCAAATGATGAACACGCTCTGGCATAGACTCAGCCGTGGCCAATGCGTTGAAACGGCGCAGAACAGATGCGTTCTCTGGGCCCTCGTCAGGCTCAATTTGCGTGTTCGCCAATAGGCGTACAGCCTTGCCAAGGTTAAACTTCTTGCCGGGGCGATTCATGTTCTCACGCGACAGATCGTGCCCCTGTTGGTGGAGGGCGTAGAGGGTCAACGCCAGGTAAACGGCCCACTCGCCTGAGGTCGGCCGGTCTGTCTTGATCTCCAACTCGAACGGAAAGTTCTCCAAGAAGACGCCCCACAGTTCCGGCAAATCTCCCGGTACGCGCCCCACGCCACGCCGTAATTTAGCCAACATAGCCTTCCGCGGGCGCTCAGGCAAGGTCGCCAACGCTTTTAAACGCTCGGCAACAAATTTATGCACCAATTTACTCCTGCGTGTCATCTTGCTCCTTTCTCCTTTCGTCTCGGATAAATAGCAAATATTCTCCACATAAATGATTGCATGGCCTCTGGCGCGGAGTAATGTCGCTCTGTTTTCTCCTTCGGATCCTTAACCATGCGCCCAACAAAAGCTATCTGTCCCGTCGCCTGCACTAATTCTTCACCTAACGCCAAAGCAACGTTCCGTGCCATTGTACGCCAAGTGTCAATAGCCACATCGACGTCGCCTGCAGGATCAAGTTTTTCTAGCCACTGACGAAAGGGTCTATCTATCCGATGATAGAACTGCGCCATAGCTTCTCTACCGGCATTATTCATTTTCCTTACAGGAACCTTTTCTTTCGTACCTGCCGCCACATCAAGATTATGCCCCAACCATCCAACTGCGCTAGCGACTTCCTCGCATAACAGCCGAATTTCTTCAACAATCCGAGTCCGTACCCCTATATATGCGTTGGTTTTGCGCAATAGCCTTGCATGAAACCTCAGCTGATCCCAGAAAAAGTCGTACACGGTTGAAGACGCGTCTTTTTTATATTGGATTGAGCAAATCCGAAAGGTCGCCTGTTTATCTTTCGAAAGTATTCCACTTCGTTGCAGAGCAATGAACCAAGCGACAATCCCGGGAAGCTTTCCCGTTTTCTTTTCTTTTTGAGCGAAGGTTGTAGAAAATTCCCGCCAAAATTGCTTTGTCGCATCATGGCGTTTAGGCTCAAATCGAGCTGGGCCATTCTTCTCTCCTTCTTTTGCTATTCCCCATTGTGTCATTTGCTCATGCAGAAATGTCCCGCGGTTATCTTCCTGTTGAAAAGAATCTCCTCCCAACAGAAGAAAAGAATCCACTTTCCCCGATTGACGATGGAGATGGATGCGACGTGATTGGGTGGTATAAAGCGCGGCTGGAGTCTTTGGCTGTGGGATTACTAAACGTTCTCCAGAGCGAGTTTTCTCCAATTCCCAACATGGGCAAATCAAATATTTATCCTCCGGGCACACCTTCGTATCCCATTTTTGCGCCCCATCCTTCAAGAGTGTCAAATTGAGCATCAATGTCTCAAAGAGTGTTCCCCCTTGCGCCTGAATGTAGCCTAACTGCCCCAACCACCCAGTCTTCGCGGAAGGCAACCCTTCTTGTTTGGGTTTCAACGCGGTGTCATCCCACGCCATCAAGGAAATTAACCAACGTGCTGATTGGGTGTAAGTCAGTCCATCATTATCTAGGGCACATCTGAAAAGACGGGTTTTATTACCCTCAAAAATCTCACCGTTTAATTTCGCGACATTTCCCTGCGTACCGATAAGATTGTCTGCTTTTTTGTACGGCCAAGCTTTGTCGGAAACTTGGAAGAAGGGATAGTCGGGGTCGAAGAGCCAGAAGCGGTCGTGCCAGCGGGCGAAGTAGTCGCGGAGCGGCTTCTCGGGGAAACGGCCCAGCGTCCAGATCTCGCGCCAACGGGCGATGGCGTCCTTGGGGCGGACGAACGGAGCCTCGCGCCCCTCGGCGTCCACCCGCGTGAAGACGGCGAAGAGGAGGGCCAGAAGCACGCGGAGCACGGCGGCGTCCTGCGTGGGCATCTCGCCGGCGAGGTCGACGTATTCATGCGCGTTCAGCAGGGCCTCGGCGAGCGAGACCTCCGCCACCGCGCAGTCGGGGCGCATCACGCGCACCCACGGCTCTTCCAACAGATTGAACTCACGATCCTTCATCAGATTTCTCTTTGTGATACCGCAACCCTGTTGCTTGACTATAATGGAGTATAGACTGTTGCAGGGTGGTTGTCAAGCGCTCATCCAGCTCCAGGACGAGCTCGCCTTTCAGCAGTGGGGCCTCCTGCCAGGCCTTCAGGGCGACGGTGCGTTCCTCCAGCTCACGGATGACGGCATCGATGGCCCAGCGTTTGGAGAAGGCGGCTGGCAGACGGAGCGACTGGCGCAGGATGGCGCGGCACTCCTCGCGGGAAGGCGGCGTGTCCGTGGGCATGGCGCGGCCCTCTTCCTGCCACGGCAGGAAATGGAGCGTGCCATCCGCGTGGCGCACCATCACCAGCACGTCGATGGAGGGGTCGCCGTCGCGCACGGCGGCCCGGGCGGCGGCGTCGGAGCGTACCGCCGAGTCCGCCAGAAAGTTGTCCAAGGTGTCGTCGAGCGAATCGTCGGGGCCTTGGATGACATAATTGCCGGCATTGTCCTGTTGATTGTACCGGTGATTGCGATAGCTTTCGTAGGCGGGCTCATCCCGCTCCGCGGACAGGGGGTCGTTTTGCTCCCAGCCGTAGGTGTCGTGGACGAGACGGGGGAGGTCGGCGGGGAGGGAGAGTGCGTCGGGCAGGAGGCGGCGGGTGCGCCAGAGGAGCCATTCGCCGTAGACGGCGACGGAGCCGGGGTCGAAGGCCTCCTCGACGGTGTCGAGCACCAGGCAGACGGCCTCGCGCAAGGGGTCGGGACGCTCGCGGGGATGGCGGTGCAGGCGGCCGACGCGTTGCAGGAGGAGGTCCATCGGGCAGAGTTCCGTGGCCAGGAAGTCGAAGTCGAGGTCCAGCGACTGCTCCATTACCTGCGTGCCGATGATGATGAGGCGGTCGCGCGTCTCGGGCGTAGAGCCCTTGCCCACGCGCCGCAGGATGTCCCCTTCCAACGCCGCGCGGTCGGCCAAGATAAACTGCGAATGGAAGAGGAGGACTTCGCAGTCCGGCAAGGCGGCACGCAGTGCCTCGGCCAACTCTTGGGCGCGGCGGACGGTGTTGACGACGACGCCGGCGCACCCGCCCTCGCGCAGAGCCTCGCGGAGACGCCCCGGCAGGTCGGCCGCCACGCCCCGCTCCAGACGCACCGTATGCGGGGCGGCCGTCTCGGGCACGATCGTCTGACGGACATCGCCTTGCGACGCCCACGTCAGCAGGGGATAGGCGCGGCAGGTCTGCCAATCGCCGCCGGGTACGATTCCACCCAGATAGGCCCGCACCAATTCCGCGCGTTTGCCGGCTGGGAGCGTGGCCGAGAGCAGGATGACCGGTACGCGCCAGCGGCCCAGCCACTCCAGCGCGCGGTCGAGGTAGCGACTCATGTAGGCGTCGTAGGCGTGGCACTCGTCCACCACCACGACCTTGCCGGCGAGGCCGAGCTGGCGCAGCATCACGTGTTTCTGCTTGAGCGCAGCCATGAGGAGCTGGTCGACCGTGCCGATGACGAAGTCGGCCAAGAGCGCGACCTTGCGGCCCTGGAACCACGGGTGTACCTCCAAGCCGGCCTCCGGGTCGTCCTCCGACGTCCGGGTTGTCCCCTCTTGAAGCGCCTGGTAGTCCTCGTTCATCTCCGCGGCGGCGTGCGCCAAGCGGATGGAGATCCGGTCGCCTTGGGCTTGGGTCTTGCCCCACTTCCCCAGCCGCCCGAAGATGCCGTTGGCGGTGGCCTGCGTGGGCAGGCCGAAGAAGAGGCCGCCGCACCGGAAACGCGCCGCGAAGACCTCCGCGGTGGCGAGCGCGGCCTCCGTCTTGCCCACGCCCATTTGCGCCTCAATGATCAGCAAGCCAGGAGCCTCCGCGGCGTTGGCCACCGCCATCACCGATTCCTGAAGGGGATTGGGCGGGAAACCGAAGCGTTCCCAGAAGAGGTCCGCGTCCATCGTCTGGCAGAGACTCTCCCAATAGGGAGGCAGACGTAAGGCCTTCCATGCATCGCCGGTGCGCTTCGGGTAGCACGATTCGTCGCCCAACTCCTCCACGGGAAGGAGCGGGAAGTAGCACGTGTTGCTGGCGATCCAGTCGGCCATCGTCAGCAAGCCAGCCAAGAGCAATTCCGCCGGCACTGTGAGTTCGGGCAGATCCGCCGACGAGGCGAATCCGCTTTCATGCAAAGCGTCTTGCCAGAGCGTCTGCCAGACACCCTGCCACAACTCCTTCTGCCCCTGTGCCCAATAATTACCGCAGAAACTTCGCAGTTGGTTGTTGACCTCGGTGAACTCCTGCGGCCGGCCGTGGTGCGTGCCGATGATGGAAGCCACTCCTCGCGGACAGCCCAACGCCACCGCGATGGCCTCGCCCGCCACGGCATGGTGCGACTCGGCCGAGTTGTGAAAACGGCTTGGGAAAACCATGCCCGCGCGTTCCAGGCGCTCTCGCGCATCCGGGAGCTGACGCGTGATGTTGGTTTGGAAGAGTGCCGTCGCCTTGCCGAGGTCATGCGTCGCACCGAGGAAGCGCGCCGTGCGGCGAAGGTCTTCCTCGTCCAAGCCGATGGCGGCCCGCGCGGCGTCGGAGAGGCGTTCGTGCACCAGGCGAACCATCACCTCCGCGGTGTCGCGCGCGTGCATCCGGAGCGGGAGCCAGAGATGGCCTTCGGGGGAACTTTTGGCGACCAGTCGCCGAGCGATGGATTGGGGGTCATTCATACCCCTAGTCTAGCATATCCGGCGCGGTCGCGTGCGGTCAGGCGCGTTTCAGGAGGGTGAGCGTCTCGAAGTGCGGGGTCTGGGGGAAGAAGTCGAAGAGGCGGATGGAGCGGATGGCGTAGGCGGGGGTGAGGGCGGCGAGGTCGCGGGCGAGGGTATCCGGCCCGCAGGAGACGTAGGCGATGCGTGGGGGGCGTTCGCGCAGGATGCGTTCGCGGACGGCGGGGGAGAGCCCGGCGCGCGGCGGGTCGACGACCCAGAGGTCGGCGGGTGGGAGGTCGGCGGGCAGTTCCTCGGCGGGGGCGCATCGGTAGTCGGCGTCGATGCCGAGGGCGGCGGCGTTGCGGGTGGCGGAGCGGACGGCGGAGGGGGTGGTCTCCAAACCGAAGAGCCGCGTGGCGCCGGCCTGGGCGGCGACGAAGCCGAAGAGTCCGCATCCGCAGTAGAGGTCGAAGACGGTGGCCGCGCCGCGGACGGCCTCGCGGAAGTCCGCGAGGAGGCGCTCGGCGCAGACAGGGTTGACTTGGAAAAAGGCGTCCGCGGCGACGGTGAGGTCGAGGCCGGCGAGGTGCTCGGTGAGCGTGCCGGCGGGGGGCTTGCCGAGGCCGAGGCGAACGCCGTCGCGCGCGGTGTGGCGGAAGACGACGCGTGCCCCGGGGCGGAGGCGGCGGAGCGCGGGGGCGTGGCGCAGGTCGGCGAGGGCGGCGTTGATCTCCCGACGGGAGAGGGGGCAGTGGGGGGTGTCGAGGACGGTGCGGTTGTCCTCGCCGACGTAGCCGAGCGCGTGCCCGTCCCAGTGGAGGGTGAGTTTGTTGCGGTAGTGGTCGCGGAGCGGGGAGGGGACGGGCGCGCCGAACGGAAGGTCGGCGGGGAGGCGGCCGATGCGGGCGAGGAGCGTGCGGAGCTGGCGATCCTTGAGGGCGATCTCGGCGGGGTAGGTGAGCGCGGCGTAGGCCATGCCGGGGACGATGGGCGCCTGTGGCCGGATACGGTCGGGCGAAGGCTCCAAAACGCGCACCAATCGGGCGCGGGCGAACTTACGGTGGCGGTCGACGATCTCCGCCTCGACGGTCTCGCCGGCGAAGGCCCCGGGGATGAAGACGACACCGCACGCGGGGTCGCGCGCGACGCCGTCGCCGCCGTAGGCCACGTCGGTGACGGTCAGGCGGATCATGCCAAGGCCGGGAAGATGAGCCCGCCCCAACGGAAGGCTTCCTGGAACTGCGCCAACGAGAAGGATTCGTTGGGGCAGTGGATGCGGTCCTCCTGCATCCCGAAGCCGACGAGGAGGGGCGCCGCGCCGGTGAGGTCGCGCAGACGGGCGACGATCGGGATGGAGGCGCCTTCCCACGTGAAGGCCGCGCCGCGCGGGTCGAAGGTGTCAAGGATATCGCGGGCGATACGGGTGACGGGGGAATCGATCGGCAGGCGGAACCCGGGCTCGTTCCCGGTGACCTCGGTGAGCTCGAGCGAGAGCCCGCGCGGGCAATGGCGCTCGAAGTGGGCGCGGAGGCACTCCCAGACGTGCTGGGGCGATTGGTCGGGGACGAGCCGGCAGGAGAGCTTGGCGAAGGCGTGGGTGGGGATGACGGTCTTGGAGCCGGGGCCGCCGTAGCCGCCGTGGATGCCGTTGACCTCGATGGTGGGGCGGAAGGCGTTGCGGACGATCGCCGGCACGCCGCGCTCGCCACCGACGGGGTAGACCCCGACCTCCTCGAAGTAGGCGTTCTCATCGAAGCCGCCCTCGGTGGCCAGGGCGAACTCCGCCTCGGTGGGGTCGACGATCCCGTCGCAGAAACCTTCGACCGCGATGGAGCCGTCTGGATTGTGGAGCGTGGCGACGAGCGCGGCGATCCCCTGAGCCGGATTGGGCGCGAGGCCGCCATGCTGGCCGGAGTGCAGGTCATACTTCGGGCCGCGGAGCGTCACGGTGAAGTGGATGACGCCGCGCAGACCGGCGACGATGGCGGGCCGCCCAGACGCCTCCTTGCCGGTGTCCGCCACGAGCAGGACGTCCGCCGCGAGCCGCTTGCGCAGGTCGTAGGCCAAATCCGCCAAGACGCCGCTGCCGCTTTCCTCCTGCCCCTCGAGGACGATCTTGATGGCGGGGAGGTCCGCCCCGCACGCGATGGCGGCCTTGAGCCCTTGGAGCAGGGCGAACCACTGCCCCTTGTCGTCCTGCGCGCCGCGGGCGTAGACACGTCCGTCGCGCTCGGTCGGCTCGAACGGCGGGGTCTCCCACTGATCGAGCGGATCGACGGGTTGGACGTCGTAATGGCCGTAGAGCAGGACGGTGCGCGCGGCCTCCCGCGCCGGGCGCTCGGCCACGACGAGCGGCGGTTTGGCGGGGTCGCCGCTCACGAGGTCGACCGAGAAGCCGAGCGTGTCGAGAAAGGCACGGATCCATTCCGCGCACGCTTTGCAATCGCCCAACCGCGCGGGGTCGGCCCCGATGGAGGGAAAACGCAGGAGCGCGTGGTAATCGGCGAGGATGGCGGCACGGTGTGCGGCAAACCAAGCATCAAGAGTCTCTTTGTCCATGATGTCCATTCCTTAGCCTCATTATAGCACAACAGCGGACCTCGGCGGAGTGGCTGGACACCTCAGGCGAACCCTTGGGGTGGTCGCCAAAAACCCGAGGGCCCGGGGTGGAAGCCGGGAGGGGTCGGGGCGGAAATCGGGAGGGGTTTGGGACAGGGCAAACGCATAAAAATCAAGGGAAGAGTAGTTGCTCAAGTGTCGAGATGTCGAAGGAAGCTCTGAAGCG
>CALXMV010000018.1 GCA_944389565.1 uncultured Kiritimatiellota bacterium | reverse complement strand
TAAACGCCCTGATACACCACCCCTCTCAAAAATCTTACCATCCAACAAAAAATATAGTTGACTTAGGGTTTCGCCCCAGACCCTCCGGCTCTCAGGATGGGCCCGCCAAGCTCCGATGGACGATCAGGAAATAACGGCTTTCGTCGAGACCGTTGCCTATGGCGACGCCATGACTGAAAAAAGTCGAAAAAAGGGGGTTGCGCGGGGGGAGGGCTTTTGGTATACTATGCGGCGTTCTTTTGAGTGCGAACTTAGCTCAATTGGCAGAGCTCCACCTTGCCAAGGTGGAGGTTGAGGGTTCGAGTCCCTTAGTTCGCTCCATCCTTTTGGGGGTGTAGCTCAGTTGGTAGAGCAAGTGACTCTTAATCACTGGGTCCACGGTTCAAGCCCGTGCACCCCTACCATCCAAGGATGGATGCTCAGGAGGACATGCCAAGAGGCGAACTTAGCTCAATTGGCAGAGCTCCACCTTGCCAAGGTGGAGGTTGAGGGTTCGAGTCCCTTAGTTCGCTCCATATGGGGGTGTAGCTCAGTTGGTAGAGCAAGTGACTCTTAATCACTGGGTCCACGGTTCGAGCCCGTGCACCCCTACCATTTCCCGAAAGGGCCCGGCGGCGCCGGGTCTCTTTTTTTGCCGTTTTGCGGTGCGGGGAGGGGAAAATCCCGTTTCCCGCGGGGGCGGGATGTGCTATACTAAGCCGTCCATTGATCGAGGAGACACGCGCCATGCTGAGCAAACGGGCAATCACGTTTTTGAAGGAGTTGGTCGGTTGCCGGACCCCGAGCGGGTTCGAGCGGGAGGGGCAACGGCTGATGGCGCGGCAGCTGGCGGAGGCCGGGGTGGCGAGCGCGCTGGACGTGCACGGCAATCTGCACGCGGTGCTGAATGAGGGCGCGCCGACGAAGGTGATGCTGGAGGCGCATTGCGACGAGATCGGCTTCTTGGTGGCGTACATCGACGAGGGGGGCTTCCTGTATCTCATCCCGAACGGCGGGGTGACGGCCCAGACGGTGGTGGGGGAGCGGGTGGCCATCCGCGGCAGGAAGGGCACGGTGAACGGCGTCTTCGGGGTGCGGCCGCCGCATCTGATGAGCGCGAAGGAGCGCGAGCGGGTGGCGCCGACGGACCTCTCCGAGGCGCCGGTGGACATCGGCGCCTCCTCCCGCGAGGAGGCCGAGGCGTTGGTGGAGGTGGGCGCGCCGGCGGTGGTGGACGCCGGGTGGCGGCCCTTGGCCGGGACGCGCGTCTCGTGCCGGGGGCTCGACAACCGTCTGGGGGCCTTCATCGTGACGGAAGTGGTGCGGCGCTTGGCGAGCGAACCCCTCGCGCCGCTGAACGTGGCCCTGCATCTGGTGGGGAGCGTGCAGGAGGAGCTCGGGCTCGTGGGCGGGCAGACGGCCGCCTACCAGGTGGCGCCGGACATCGGCATCTGCGTGGACGTGGGCTTCGCGACGGACGCGCACCCGCAGGATCGCCGCAAGATGGGCGACGTGCGCCTGGGCGGCGGCCCGATCCTCGGGACGGGGCCTTTCTACAACAGGGCGTTGGCGCGCTGCGCGGAGGCCGCGGCCGCGGAGGAGGGCATCCCCCTGCAGCGGCAGGTGCGGGCGCGCGCCTCGGGGAACAACGCCTATTCCATGCGGATGCAGCGCGGCGGCGCGGCCGTCGCGCTCGTCTCGATCCCTTTGCGTTACATGCACAGTCCCGTGGAAGTGGCGGATTTGGAGGACGTCGACCGCGTCATCCGCCTGCTGTGCGCCCTGATCGGCGGGCTGCCCGCGCGGCCCGAACTCACCCCCGAACTATAAAAGGAGGAGCCCATGCACGAAAACCCCGCCTCTCTGCCCGACATCACCAAAGACCCCCGCGCGATGCTGGCCATCCGCGCGGCGCTGAAGGAGGACATCGGCTCCGGCGACGCCACGACCTTGGCGCTCGTGGGGCCCGACGTCATGGCCACCGGCGAGATCCAGGCGCGCGAGGAGTGCTGCGTGGCCGGCCTGAACGTGGCGCTCTACGTGCTGCAGGCGCTGGACCCGACGCTCACGAGCACGATCCTCATCCCGAACGGCGCCCTCGCGCCCAAGGGGTCGGTGCTGGCGCGCTTCACGGGGCGCGCGGCGGCCATCCTGACGGCCGAGCGCACGGCGCTCAACTTCATCCAGCGGATGTGCGGCACGGCCACGCTGACGCACCGCTTCGTCGAGGCGGTGAAGCCGTATGACTGCCTGGTGCTGGACACGCGCAAGACCACGCCCTGCATGCGCGTCTTCGAGAAGTTCGCCGTGCGGTGCGGCGGCGGCGCGAACCACCGTTTCGGCCTCTACGACCGCATCCTGATGAAGGACAACCACCGGCGGCTCTGGGCCGGCGGCGACCCCGATCGCCTCGACCTCGCCGTCGAGGCCGCGCGCAAGGCCTACCCGCTCCTGGCCATCGAGATCGAGGTGGAGAGCCTCGCGGAGCTCGAATCGGCCCTGCGCGCCGAGCCGGAGTGGATCATGCTCGACAATATGCCCCTCGACCTCATGCGCGAGGCCGTTCGGATCGTCCGCGCCTCCGGCAAGAAGACGCGTCTGGAGGCCTCCGGCGGCATCACGTTGCGGACGGCCAACGCCATCGCCGCCACCGGCGTGGACGCGCTGAGCGTGGGTGCGCTGACGCATTCCGCGCCGAGCGTCGACCTGGCCCTCGAATGGAGCGCCATCTGAGATGCGGCTGATCTGCGTGGACGTGGGCAACACCTCGACCGCCCTCGGGCTCTACGAGGACGGCGAGGTCTCGCGCGTGGCGCATATCCGGGGCGGCATCCGCGTCAACCCGGAGGCGTGCTCGGACCTGATGCGACTGATCGCCGAGGGGGGCGTGGAGGGGGTGAGCGTGGCCTCGGTGGTGCCGGGGGTGAACGCCGCCTGGCGTCGCCTGACGCGCGAGACGCTCGGGTGCGCGCCGCGGTTCGTCACGCACGAGAGTCCGCTGGGCTTCACGCTCGATTACCCGCACCCGGAGCGGATCGGCGCCGACCGCCTGGCCGACGCGGCGGGCGGACTGGCGCGATACGGCGCGCCGCTGATCGTGGTGGACTTCGGCACGGCGCTGAACTTCGAGGTGCTCGACGCGCGCCCGGCCTACGTGGGCGGCGTGATTACGCCGGGACTGCCCCTGATGACCACGTACCTGCATGAGAAGACGGCCCTGCTGCCGGAGGTGACCCTGGGCGGGGAGACGCCCCCCATCGGGAAGAGCACGGAGGAGGCAATCGCCCTCGGGGCGCGCGTCGGCTACCGCGGGATCGTCCGCGAGCTCGTCGCCCACCTGCAGCGCCCCTTTGGCGGCGCGGCGAAGGTCGTCGCCACCGGCGGTTACGCCGCCTGGGTGCTGGAAGGCGCCGACCTGGACTGCGCGCTCGACCCGACGCTGACCCTCTTCGGCCTGGGCGTGATCTTCGAGAAGGGGGGGAGCGACTGATGGCCCATCTGCTTTTCGCCCTGCTGCACCTGCTGGCGCTGCTCTTCGCGGTGCGCCTCACCCTGCCGGAACGTTACCTGCTGACGAACCCTTACGCCGCGGCCGCCGACAGGCTCGTCGCCAAGATGCTGGGATGGCTCCGCGCCGCGATGCCCTTCCTGGGCGACCGGGCGCTCTGCGCGGTGGCGCTGGCGGTGACGCTCTCGGCGGCGGCGGCCTCCCTGCCCTTCCAGGGCGGGCCGACGGTCGTGCTGGGGGGGATGGCCGTGGCGACCTTCCCCGCGCGGGGCTTCCTGGGGTGGCTCGGCGTGGAGGCGCTCCGCTTCACGGGCTTCCTCGTGGCGCTGTGGGCCGGCGTGTGGCTGTTGCGGCTGTGGCACCTGCGGCGCCCCCTGCCGGGGGTGACGGGGGATTTGGCGCGGCTGGCCGCGCGGCCGGTCTCGACCCTGCCGTTGTGGGCGCAGGGCGTGGCGGCGTGCGGCGCGGCCGCGGCGTGGGTGGGCGTGGCGCTCGCCTGCGCCGGGCAGGTGGCCTATCCGCTCGCGGAGGTGCCGCAGGTGCGCGAGGCCTTCGCCGCCGCGGGTCTGGACAACCCGCTCGACCTCGCCGCGCTCTCGCCCGCCGCGCGCGTCATCGCCCTGGCGCTCCTGACGGTGACGGACGTGATCGGCGACCTGCGCGGCTTCGTTTTCATCCTGATCGTCCTCTCCTTGGTCTTCGCCTTTTTCGGCTCGCCCGCCTCGCGGTTTTTCCTGAACGACGCGATCCGCCTCTTCAACGGCGCCCTGCCGCGCCTGACGCTCGGACCGATCGACTTCACGCCGTTGGCCGCCCTGTTGGCGCTGGGGCTGACCGAGGCGCTCGCGGGGATGGCGGCGCTGTTGCTCACGCGGGGGCTCGCCCATGTGGTGTGAGCCGTGGAAGGAGGGGTGCGCGCTGACCCTCAAGGTCACCCCCCGCGCCTCCCGCGACGCCGTGCTCGGCGCCGAGGAGGGATGGCTCCGCCTCGCGCTCACCGCGCCGCCCGTGGACGGCAAGGCCAACGAGGCCGCGCGCCGGTTCCTCGCCGAGGCGCTCGCCCTCCCCAAGGGCGCCATCCGCCTGCTCTCCGGGCAGACCGCCCGGCTCAAGCGTTTCCACATCCCCCTCCCGCCGGAGACGGTGCGGGAAACCCTCACGAAACGCTGACACTCCCCTAACACACGAACGCTAGCATGGAGGGCGATTTCATGGACACCGAAAAAGCAGAGAAAATCGCCCTGATCGACGTGGGCTCGAACACCATCCGCGCGGTGGTCTACGCGCGGCGCGGCGAACACGTCCGCAAGCTCTACAGCGAGCGCGACTACACCGGCCTCATCGCCTACGTGCGCGACGGCCGCCTCTCCGACGAGGGCGTCGAGCGCCTCTGCGCCACGATGGCGCACATGAAGCGCTTCTGCGCGCTCTGCCGCTGCGCCTCGGTGACGGCCTTCTCCACCGCCTCCCTCCGCGGCGTCACCAACGGCGCCGAGGCGATTGCCGCCGTGCGCAAGGCCGCCGGCATCGAGATCCTGCCGCTGACGGCGGAGGAGGAGATGACCTGCGACTGCGTGGGGCTCCAACGCTCCGGCGTGGGGGAGGGCTACGCCTTCGACCTGGGTGGCGGCAGCTGCCAGGTCTTCCGCTTCCGCGCCGAGGGCTTGCGCGAGGGGGCCTCGCTCCCCTTCGGCTGCCTGACGCTCGGCGAGCATTTCGTGCGGCGGGGGCTCTTCCCCGACCGCGAGGAATCAAAGTCGATCCGGCGGTTCGTCAAGGGCGCCATCGAGGATTACCTGCCCGGCTTCACGGATGCCGCGCCGCGCACGCTCCACGCGATGGGCGGCACCGCGCGCGCCGTGGCCAAGGTGCTCCGCGCCACCGGCGCCCTGCCGCGGGGCGAGGGGCCGTGCGTCGTCCCCCGCGAGGCCGTGCGCGAGCTCCTGCGCGAGGCCTACAAGCGCGAGGGACGGCTGGTGGCCACGCTCCGCCGGGTCATCCCGGGGCGGATGTCCACCCTGCTGCCCGGCGCGTTGGCGATGGACGCCATCGCGCGGCAACTGGGCTGCGAGTCGTTTTCAGTGACGCCGACGGGCGTCCGGGAAGGGTTTTTATGGACGAGACTGTTGCCTACGGCTGCACCGTCAACCGCGAAC
This sequence comes from uncultured Kiritimatiellota bacterium, assembly GCA_944389565.1. Taxonomy (GTDB): domain Bacteria; phylum Verrucomicrobiota; class Kiritimatiellia; order RFP12; family DVOR01; genus Spyradenecus. The sequence continues at coordinate 41,207 of CALXMV010000018.1, read as the reverse complement.
TGAGCTGGCTGGCCTTCAACCGCCGCGTGCTGGAGGAGGCCGCGCTGGCCGAGCGCCCGCCGCTCGACCGCCTGCAGTTCCTCGGCATCTTCCTGAACAACCTCGACGAGTTCTTCCGCGTGCGCGTGGGCTCCATCCTGGATCTCTGCGCGGAGGAGCCGCCGCCGATCGACGACAAGACCGGCTGGACGCCCCGCCAGCAACTCGCCGCCATGACCCACGAGGCCGACCGGCTCGTCGCCGAGGCCGAGCGCGTCGGGCGCGGCATCCGCGAGGCGCTCGCCGCGCATGGGGTGCGCTTCCTGCCAGCCGACGAGGCCGACGGCCCCCGCGCCGCCGCCATGGCCCGCCATTTCAAGGAGGACCTCAAGCCGCTCCTCTCCCCCCTGGCCATCGACGCGCACCATCCCTTCCCCTTCATCCGCGACCGCGAGGAGGCCATCGTCTCCCGCCTGGGCAAGAAGACCCTCGGCGTCATCCCCCTCGGGCGCCTGCCCCGCTTCCGCGTCCTCGCCGACGACGACGGCCACTGGATCCTGCGCACGAGCGACGTCGTCCGCTTCTTCGCCCCCAAACTGTATGGCCGGCACGTCCCCGACGAGAGCGTCGTCTGCCGCGTCACGCGCAACGCCGACCTCACCGTCGAGGAGCGCGAGGGCGAGGGCGACTTCCGCGGCGCGATGCGCGACTTCCTGCGCCGCCGCAAACGCTTGGCGCCCGTGCGCGTGCAATTCGCCCAAGCCCCGAGCGCGGAGCTCGAGGCCGCGCTCTCCGAGCGCCTCGCCCTGCCGGAGGGCGTCGTCTGCCGCGCGCAGGGGCTGCCGCTCGACCCGGCCTTCGCCTTCGGCCTGGCCAAGGCGCTCCCCGCGGAGGTCGCCCAAGCGCTCTCGGCCGAGCCCCGCAAACCGGTGCCCGTCGCGTGGGCGCAGGGCGAGATCGCCGCCCGCGTCCGCGAGCGGGACAGGCTCCTCCATTTCCCCTTCGAGTCGATCGCGCCGTTCGTCAGGCTCCTGGAGCAGGCCGCCGACGACCCCAAGGTCACCGCCATCCGCATCACGCTCTACCGCCTCTCCTCCAACAGCCGCATCGCCCAGGCCCTCGCCCGCGCCGCCGAGAACGGCAAGGACGTGCTGTGCGTGCTTGAGCTCCGCGCGCGCTTCGACGAGGAGAGCAACATCAACTATTCCGAGATGCTCCAGGAGGCCGGTTGCACCGTCATCTACGGGCTCCCCGGCTACAAGGTCCACGCCAAGGTCTGCCTGATCCTCTACAACGACGGCGGCGACGAGCCCCGCACCCTCACCCAGATCGGCACGGGCAATTACAACGAGAAGACCGCCGCCCTCTACACCGACCTCTCCTACCTCACCGCCGACCCCGTCATCGGCCGCGACGCCATCCGCCTCTTCCGCGCCCTCTGCCTCGGCGAGCCCGAAGTGGAGACCGAGCGCCTCTGGGTCGCGCCGAAATCCTTCCTGCCGCGCCTCCTCGCCCAGCTCGACGAGGAGATCGCCGAGGCCCGCGCCGGCCGCCCCGCCCGCGCCTTCCTCAAGGTCAACAGCCTGAACAACATGCCGCTCATCCGCAAGCTCATCGAGGCCTCCCAGGCCGGCGTGGAGCTCACCCTGCAGGTGCGCGGCATCTGCTGCATCCGCCCCGGCATCCCCGGCAAGACCGACCGCCTCACCGTCACCTCCGTCGTCGGCGACAGCCTGGAGCACACCCGACTGCTCTGCTTCGGCGCGCCCGGCCGCGAACGCCTCTTCATCGGCTCCGGGGATTTCCTCAACCGCAACCTCAACCGCCGCGTCGAGGTCTACACCCCGATCCTCGACGACGCCTGCCGCCGTGACCTCCTCGACGTGATCGCCATCCTCCGCGCCGACACCGCCAAGGCCCGCCGGATGCGCCCCGACGCCACCTACGCCCTCCCCGAGCCCGGTGCCGCCGCGCCCCGCTCCTCGCAGGGCGACCTCCGCGCCCGCTACGCCACCCTCAACGCCCACCCCATCCCGCCGCCCGGAGCCGACCGCGCCCCCGGCCCGCTCGCGCGGCTCCTTGCATGGTTCCGCCGCCGCTGAGCGGCGCGTAGGCGGCCACTCCCCGGGCCGTCCCGCCGTTTTGACGAAGGGGTGGCGGTGTGGTATCTTATGGGGAGTCATTGCAAGGGAGGCGCGAGGATGGACGAGCGGGATGAGAACGATCGGTTGCCGGAGGCGTTGGCGGAGGAGATCCGGCGGCGGGTCTTCGGGGAGGGGTTCATCCGGCTGACGCAGGGGCTGACGCGGGACGGGGTGGCGTTCCGGATCTCGTTGCGCCCGGTGCGGATCAAGGGGGAGGCGCTGTTTCAGGCGGAGATGCGCGATGGGGCGAAGGCGCGGACGCGGAACCTGACGGAGGGCGCGGCGCGAAAGGGGCTGGAGGAGATCCTGGCCCAGGGCGGGAAACGTGAGCTGCATTTGGTGACGGCGGAGGGCGACCTGCACGTGCGGGTGACGCGGAAGGGAAGGCCGTTGGTGTCGCGGGGGCGGCCGAAGGATGCGGGGGGGCGGCCGGCGCAGGCGCAGGGGCATGACCGGGAGAAGCGGCAGCCGCTGACGGATTTCGACGCGGGGGCGCTATTGCGGGCGGTGGGGATCGCGGCGGAGGATGGGACGATCCGGGCTTCGATGCGGGGGAAGTACGATCAGGTGAACGCGTTGCTGCGGGCGGTGGAGCCGTTGCTGCCGGAGGCGGCGCCGGAGGCGTTCACGGTAGTGGATTGCGGGTGCGGGAAGGCGTATCTGACGCTGGCCCTGCAACGGTTCCTGACGTTGGCGAAGGGGTGGCGCGGCGTGCGGGTGGTGGGGATCGACCGGAACGCGGAGGTGGTGGAGGCCGCCCGGCGGGCGGCCGTGGCGTTGGGCCTGGGGGAAGGGGAGGCGACGTTCCAGGCGTGCGAGATCGCGGAGGCGGAGTGGCCGAGGCGGCCGGACCTGGTGATGAGCCTACACGCGGGCGACACGGCGACGGACGACGCGTTGGTCGCGGCGGTGCGGACGGGGGCGGAGCGGATTCTGTGCGTGCCGTGCTGCCAGCATGAGCTGCATCATGCGCTGGTGGGGGGCGGGGCGATGCGGGCGGTGCTACGGCATGGGATCCTGCGGGAGCGGCTGGCGGACCTGCTGACGGACACGTTTCGGGCGCAGGTGCTGAGGATCCGCGGGTATCGGGCGCGGGTGATGGAGTTCGTCTCGCCGGAGGCGACGGGGCGGAACGTGCTGATCCGGGCGGAGCGGGGAGTGCGGCCGGGCTTGGGGGAGGCGGTGGCGGAGTATCGGGAGCTGGCGGCGTTCTGGGGGGTGCGGCCGTATATCGCGGCGGCGTTGCTGGACGAGGCGGGGGAGCCGGCGCGATGAGCAGGACGGTGGCGGAGCTGGAGGCGATCCACGACGCGCTGGCGGAGGCTTTCGCGCGGGCGGAGGCGCCGATCATGGATTTGGTGGCGGCGCAGACGCACGACCCATGGCTGATTTTGGTGGGGACGATCTTGTCGGCGCGGACACGGGATCAGGTGACGGCGCAGGCGGTGAGGCGGCTTTTGCCGGTGGCGGGGACGCCGGAGGCCTTGGCGGCGCTGTCGGTGGAGGAAATCGAGGCGTTGATCCGGCCGGTTGGATTCTTCCATGCGAAGGCGCGGCATCTGGCGGCCTTGCCGGGGGTATTGCGGGAGCGGTTCGGAGGGGTGTTGCCGCGAACGGTGGAGGGCCTTTGCGCATTGCCGGGGGTTGGGCGCAAGACGGCGAACCTGGTGGTGGCACTGGGATTCGGTCTGCCGGCGCTGTGCGTGGACACGCATGTGCACAGGATCAACAATCTGCTAGGGATCGTGCGGACGAAGACGCCGCTTCAGACGGAGATGGCGCTGCGCAGGTGCCTGCCGGAGCGGCTGTGGATCCCGTGGAACAGCATTTTCGTGTCGTTCGGGCAGACGCGATGCAAGCCGGTGGGGCCGCGGTGCGCGGGGTGCCCGGTGGCGCGGTTTTGCTCGCGGGCGCCGAGGGCGGGGGCGTGATGGCGACGCGGGTCGCGCTTTTCGACATCGACGGGACGCTCTTCGATTCGGAGCGGCTGTGGGCGGAGGCGTTGGCGCTCGCTTTCGAGGAGCTGGGGGAGCGGCAGCCGGCGGACAGGTTGATGGCGCAAATTTACGGGATGGCCTGGCCGGACGCGGCCGCCACGTTGGGAAGGCTCTACCCGCGGGCGATGAGGCAGACAAGCGGGTTGGCCTTGGGGCGGCGGATGTGCGTGATTTTCGAGCGGCTGTTCGCGGCGGCGCCGCCGGTCATCGAGCCGGCTGCGAGGCTGTTGCGGCGATTGCGGGCGGCAGGGGTGCCGTGCGGGTATGTGTCGGGGAGCCCGCGGGTGACGATCGAGCGCGATCTGCGGGCGGCGGGGCTGGATGGGTTGCTGGATCTGGGGCGGTCGGTGCCGTCGGACGACGCGCCGCGGGGGAAGCCTTTCCCGGACGGCTATCGTCTGGCGCTGGAGCGTTTCGGCGTGGCGGCAGGGGAGGCGGTGGTCTTCGAGGATTCGCGGGTGGGGGCGACGGCGGCGTTGGCGGCGGACGTGGGGGAGGTGTGCGTGTGCCCGCCGCCCTCCGCGCCGCCGCAGACGTATCCGGAGGGGGTGCGGCGCTTGGCGTCGTGGGACGATTTCCGGGTGGGGTGAGGCGGGTCAGGCGGTCGGGAACGCGTGGGTCTCGATGGAGACGCGGCCCAGGTGGATGGCGTGGTCGCGGCAGAAGGTCTGGATTTCGGCGAGGCGTTCGGGGCCGATGGCGGGGGTGGTGACGACGATGTGGGTGGGGCGAAGGCGGGCGAGGCGCTCGGGGGTGAGGTCTTCGAGCGCGCCGAGGATGGGGAGGTCACGGAAGATGCGGCCGCGGAGGCCGGGGTTGTCATCGAGCACGCCGATGAGGGCGGTGGCGTTGCGGGTGACGTTGGTCTCGTAAAGGGTGATGTAGGCGCGGAGGTTGACGCCGGCGCCGTAGAAGAGAAGGCGCGGGATGGAGGGATCGTCGAGGGAACGGTGGCGGAGGCGGAGGTTCTCGGCGTAGGCGAGATATTGAAGGAAACAGGTCTTGGCCAGGCGCAGCGCCAGAAGCGGCAGGGGCAGGAAGGCCGCCCAGGCCACATGGGGCAGGAGCGTGCGGGGCGCCAAGCCGGGCACGACCCAGGCGACGGCCAGATGGGAGAGCAACGAGCCAAAGGCGATGGCGACGACGAGCTGGAAGGAATCCTTGCGCGTGGAGCGGCCCCAGATGCGCGTGTAGTCGCGGCAGAGGACGAGGCCGATGGCGACGGGCACGCACCACGCCAGGAAGAGGCTGGCGAGCGTCGCCTCCGGGAGCGTCGTGAGCCCAAAGAGCCAGACGATGAGCAGGAAGAGCGCGACCATGAGGCACAGATCGCCGACGAGGTAGACGAAGACGGCAGAGGCGCGGCGGCCGCAACGGGCACCGGGACGGGCCAGCAGGTTGCCGGCATCCCAGAGCTCGACGTTGGTCATGGTGCGGACGATGACGAAGGCGAAGGCGGAGAAGCCGATGATGAAGACGGTGGCCTTGGCCTCGCGTGCCATCAGGGCCACGAAGCCGATGAGCATGAGCGCGGCGGCCAGGCCATAGAGCGCCCAGACGGCGCGGCGTTGGTCGCCATGGGCGAGCGCCAGGAAGCGATGGTGCATGTGCTCGCGGTCGGCCGTCATGACGCCGCCGGCGACGGCGGGGCCGTTGCCCTCGCGCGCGGCCGTGCGGCGCAGGACGTAGCGGATGGACCGGCGAAGGATGGCGAGCGAGGTGTCGATGAGCGGCACGCCCAGGCAAAGCACGGGGATGCCCACGGAGACGAGGAAGGCGTCGCCGCGGTGCGAGACGAGCGCGAGCGTGGCCAGCATGAGCCCCACGAAGAGCGAGCCGGAATCGCCCAGGAAGACCGACGCGGGATTGTAATTGTAGCGCAGGAATCCTAGCAACGCGCCGATGAAGGTCAGGCTGGCGAGCGGCAGGAAGGCGGCGTCAACGAAGAAGACGGCCCCCGCCATGCCGCAGGTCGCGAGGATGGCCAGGCCCGAGGAGAGGCCGTCCAGACCATCAATCAGGTTGAAGGCGTTGACGACGCCGACATACCACGCGAGCGTGAGCGGCACGTAGACCCATGCGGATTGCGCCCAGGCGCCCCAAGCGGCCGGCAGGCAGAGGCGCGCCCCACCCCAGCAGAGCAACCCCGCGGCGACGAGCTGCGCCAGGAGTTTGAGGATCGGCGGCACGCCGAAGCGGTCGTCCACGAACCCGACGCCGACCAAGAGCAACGACGCCGGGACGAACCACGGCAGGATGGCGACGAAGGGGGAGGCTTGGACGACCCAGGGCCAGAGGAACCACCCCGCGGCGAGCGCGGCATAGAAGGCCACGACCACGGCGAGGCCGCCGCCGCGCGGCACGGGCACGCGGTTGACGCGGCGCGGGTCGGGCAGGTCGATCGCGCCGATGCGGCGCATGAACCCACGCGCCAAAGGCGTGAGGAGCAGGGCAAGCGCGCAGGCGATGGCGCCGACACCGACACAACAGAGCAGATCTCGGATCATAAGGTCTCCAACACTTCGACGGTTTCATCCATGAGCGCGGGGGCGAGCCCCCGGCCCGAGGGCAGACACAACCCCCGGGCAAACAAATCCTCGCCGACGCCGGCGAGCACGGCCCCCGCGTCGCGGAAGACAGGCTGCAGGTGCATGGGCTTCCAGAGCGGGCGCGCCTCCAAGCCCCGCGCGGCGAGCGCCTCGACGGCGCGAAGGGGGGACTTGCCGGGAGGCAGGGTGACGACCGTGAGCCAACGGTTGGGCACGCCGTAAGACGCGGTGGGCATGGGCGTGGCCCAGGAGGGAAGGCGCGCGAGCCAAGCGTCCCACACGGCGGCCTTGTCACGGAGCGCGTCGCCCAGATGACGGAACTGCGCCAAGGCGATGGCGGCGGGGACGTTCCCGAGGCGGCCATGCGTGCCGAGGCGGCGGTGCTCGTACCACGCGACGGGCTCACGGGCCTGGCCGGCGATTCCGCGGCAGAGGGCCAGGAGGGCGGGGTCGTCGGTGAGGAGGAGACCGCCGCCGCCGGCGGTGACGATTTTGTTGCCGTTGAGCGAATGCACGGCGGCCCAGGCGCCCTTGCCGGCGGCGCGCCCGCGGTAGGTGGCGCCGAGAGATTCGGCGGCGTCGACGATGAGGGGCACGCCGGCGCGCGCGCACAGGGCGATGAGCGGGTCGAGATCGCAGCACTGTCCGTAAAGGTCGGTGGCGACGAAGGCCTTGGCGCGCGGGTGCTCGGCCAAGGCACGTTCGGCCAGCGCGACGTCGACGCACCAAGTGGCGGGATCGGCATCCACGAAGACGGGGCGCGCGCCGCGATCCGCGAAGGGTGCGACGCTGGCGATGAAGGTGAGGTCGCTGGCGATTACCTCGTCGCCGGGGCGGATCTCCAGCGCCCGGGCCAAGAGCTCCAGCGCCATCGTGCCGGAGACGGTGGCGAGCGCGCCGGCGAAGCCGAGGCGGTCGGCGGCCTCGCGCTCCAAGGCGTCGACCATCGGTCCGCAGGGGGCGATGTAGCCGGAGGCGAGCGCGGCGAGGAGCAGGTCGCGTTCGTCGGGGCCGTTGAGGAAGGGCGGGGAGAGGAAGGCTCTCATGCCTTGTCGCCGGTGCCCTTGGCGGCCTCGGCCTCCAATGGCGGTTTGCGGAAAGAATAGAAGAGGATGCCAAGCCACTCCTTGACGTAATAGGCGAGGCGGCCGGCGGCCTCGGGGCCAGGGAGCATCGTCCAGATGGGGGGGCGGCGCTCCTGGGCCCGGACGAGGACGAGGGTGCTCTCGTAGTCGCACCCCACGGGGATGATGGTCATCCCCGGCGCGCCCTTGAAGAGCATCATCGCGCGGGGCATATGCCAAGCGGAGGTAACGAGGAGGACCGTCTTGCACCCGCGCGCCCGGAGGATGGCGAAGGTCTTGGTGGCGTTGGTGGCGGTGTCGATGGACTCATCCTCGCAGACGATGGAGGAGGCGGGCACGCCGAGCGACTCGAAAAGCGGCTTCTCGGCCCTGACCGCGCCGGCGCCGGTGGGGATGATGAGGGGGGCCTTGCCGGCGCGGAAGAGGCGCACGGCCATGATCGCGCGGTCGGCGCTCCAGAAGAGTTCGGGATAGGGAAGGGTCTCGGAGGCGGTGGCGACGCCCCCGCCGAGCACGACGATCGCGTCGGCGTTGGGGATGGCCTCCAGCGGCGTGGGCGGGAACTTGCGCTCCAGCGCGTAGCCCACCGCCGTCGCGACAGCCGGCAGACCGAGCACGAAGAGGAAGGCGACCACCGCGAGGACGCAGACCGCGGGCTTGCCCTGCCTGCGGAAGAGGAGCCACACCGCCACCGCCAGCAGGGCCAGCATCGCCAGCGTGTAGGGCATGCACAGCCAGGTGGCCCATTTGAAGAAGACATACGCGAAGGAAACCATCAGACACTCCTTTCCTGAAGTCGGTGCAAGAGCACCGCCAGACTCACGGCGAGATCCTCCCGCTGCACCAAAATCCCCTCCGGCAGGTCGAGCTGGGCGGGGGTAAAGTTCCAGATCGCCGAGATCCCCCCCGCCACGAACTGCTCGGCCACGCGTTGGGCGCGGTCGGCCGGGACGGTCAGGATCCCGAGCGTCGCCCCCAGGCGCAGCACCGTCTCCACGATGGCGTTCGAGGGGAAGACGGGCGTGCCGGCGAGGATGAGATTGCATCGCTCGGGGGCAGCGTCGAAGGCCGCGCCGATGCGTAGCCCCTGCCGCCGGAAGCCGGGATAGCCGAGCAGTGCCGACCCTAGCCGCCCCACGCCGGCCAGGACGGCCATGATTTCGCGGTCCGCCCCCGTCAGCCGCTCCAACGCCTGGATCAGCTCGTTCACGGGAAAACCGACGCGCGGCGTGCCACGCACCCCCGTGCGGGCAAGATCCTTGCGCACGACAATCGGGTCCAGACCGAGCGCGGCCGCCAGCGCGGCGCCCGAGGCGAACTCGCGCGCCTCCAACGCCCATTCGCGCAGGAGGCGCAGATAGAGCGGGAGCCGCTGCAACGCCTGGGTGCCGAAGGCCGCCATCACGCCCCCGCGGGCTCCTCGGGCGCCTCCTCGGCAAGGATGGGGCCATGGATGTCATAGCGGATGAGGCGGCAATCGAGCGGGCCGTTCTTGAAGGGCAGAATCGCCGACGTGCGCAGGTGGATCTTGAGGGAGAGGTCGCGGTTGGAGGTGATGACCCAGGCGACCCACCCCTCCGGCACGGCGTCGTGAAGCCACGCGCCGATGCCCTCATAGAGCGGCGCGAGGGAGGGGGCATCCTCCAAACGCTCGCCGTAGGGCGGGTTCATGAAGAGTACGCCCGGCTCGCGGGGCAGAGGGGTGTCGGTGTAGTCATCGGCGAAGAAGGCGATGTTCTTGCCGACGCCCGCGGCGTTGGCGTTGCGCTCGGCGATGTCGATCGCCTTGTCCTCCCAGTCCACGCCGACAATCTTGGGCAGGTCGGGGTCATCGGGCGAGCGTTCGGCGGCGCGCAGGCGCGCCTTGAGGTCCACCCAGATCTCGCGCGGGGTGGCGCCGAAGCGCTTGCGGACGCTTTCGCCGACCTTCTCGCCGGGGATGATGGCGTCCCACCCCTTGAGGTGCATGAAGGCGAAGTCGGCGCGGAACATCCCGGGGGCGATGTTGCGGGCCAGGAGCGCGGCCTCGATGGCCGGCGTGCCCGACCCGCAGAAGGGCACCACGAAGGGTGCCTTGCGGTCCCACCCCGTGGCGAGGACGCACGCGGCGGCGAGCGCCTCCTGCATCGGCGCGACCCAGCCCTCCTTGCGGTAACCGCGCCGCGAGAGCGAGGATCCCGAGGTGTCGATGTAGATCTTCGCGTGCGAGCCCTCCCAGTGGAGGAAGACCGCCGCGCCGGGCGTGCCGTTCTCCAGCCGTGCGCCGAAGGTACGCTCGAAGCGCTTGCGCAGCACCAGGAAGTCGATCTTGCGCAACGGCAGAAGGCCGGACATCAGGTCGTAGCCATCGATCTCAATCAGGATCTCGGCCTCCTCGCGCTCCTCGGGGAGTTCGCTGAGCCAATCCTCGATGGCGGCGCGGACGAGCCGCATGGCGCCGCGCAGGGGGCCGTGGCGGTTGAGCAGCTCGGCGCCGTCGGCCAGCACGCGGATGGGCACGTAATCGCCCACCGTGGGGCGGCGGCCGCACTTGTCGCGCAGGCGGTCGACGACCGCGTCCTTCAGGCGCAGGGTGGGCATACGCGTGTCGGTGACGGTGGGGACGGCGGTGGTGGCGTTGCTCACGAAGAAGGGCTCGTTCACGTCGAGCACCTGCTCCCAGGGCGCGTAGTAGGCCAGCTCGTAGAGGTCGCGCAGCGTGCGGCAGCGCGTGCTCTGCACGAAGGGCCAGAGGACGCGCTGGGCCGTGCGCAGGCACAGGTTCAGCGTGAGGATGTCGCGGCAGGCGTTCTTCGCGCGGATTCCGACCATCGTGTCGTTCTCGCCCAGGATCTCATAGCCCAGCGCCGTCAGCTCCTGCTTGAGGTAGGGCACGATGCCGCGCCCGCAGGAGATGGCCAGGGTGGTGGGGTCTTGCCACAGATTGCGCATCACGCCTCCTCCGCTTCCGTGGTGGCGCCCGTGTCCGTCGCCACCTTGTCCAACGCCTTGCCCAATTGCGCGAGCTTATCGCCCGCCTCGACGTTCGCCTTGGCCGCCGCCTCCAGGCGTTCGGCCACCTTTTTGTTCTGCTCGGCGAAGGCGTCGAGCCCCTTCTTCACGCGCTTGAGCAACTCATAGACGCGCACGGCGTTCTTCTGCACGGCCAGCGTCTGGAAGCCCATCTGCAAGGCATTGATGAGCGCGGCCAGGGTGGTCGGCCCGGCCAGAAGGACCTTCTGCTCGCGGCGGATCTCGTCCACCGCGTCCGCATGGCGCGTGAGCTCCTGGTAGAGCCCCTCCGTGGGCAGGAAAAGGATGGCGAAGTCGGTGGTGTGCGGCGGGTCGACGTAACTCCCGCGCACGTCGCGGGCGAAGGTCTTCACCCGTGCGACGAGCGCCTTCTCGGCGGCCTCCTCCGCCGCCGCGTCCCCCGCCTCCGAGGCGGCGAGCAGGCGCGCGTAATCCTCCTGCGGGAACTTCGAGTCGATGGGCAGCCAGACGGTCTTGCCCTCTTCCGCGCCCGGCAGGGCGATGGCGTATTCCACCACGCGGCGCGTCGAGCGCGGGTTGGGGTGGACGTTCTGCGCGAACTGCCCCGGGGCGAGCATGTCCCGCAGGATGTTCCCGAGCTGGAACTCCCCCCACGTGCCGCGCGCCTTGACGTTGCCCAACATCTTCGAGAAGGTCGCCACGCTCCGCTGCAGATCCCCCACCCCGCCGCCGAGCGGCTCCAGCTTCGCGAGGCCCATGCGCACCTCGCCCAAGAGCGCGCCCACCTTGGCGAAGTCGGCCTCGAAGCGCGCCCCGACCGTCCGCCCCACCTGCGCGGTCACCTGCTCGGAGACGAGCGCGCGCACCTCGCCCAGCTGGCCGCGCAGCTCGTCGCGCTGGGCCTTGTCGCTCGCCTCCGCGCCCGCCCGTCCGCGCGCCAGCTCCTGGCGCAGGCGCTCCTCCAGCTCCGCCAGACGCGGCGCGACGTCCTCCTGCCTCGGCGGCTTGCGCAACAGCAACGCCACCAGCAACGCCACCGCCACCGCGGCGAGCGCCAAGAGCGCGACGTCCACCATCACGCCATCGCCTCCGCCAGCGCACGGCCGAACTCGGAACACTTCACCTCGCGCGCGCCCTCCATCAGCCGCGCGAAGTCATAGGTCACCACCTTCGCGGCGATCACCTGGTCCATCGCCGCCAGGATCTTGTCCGCGGCCTCGGTCCAGCCCATGTAACGCAGCATCATCTCGCCCGAGAGGATGAGCGAGCCGGGATTCACCTTGTCCATCCCGGCGTACTTCGGGGCCGTGCCGTGCGTCGCCTCGAAGACGGCCACGCCGGTCCGGTAATTGATATTCGCGCCCGGGGCGATGCCGATGCCGCCCACGCACGCCGCCAACGCGTCCGACACGTAGTCGCCGTTCAGGTTCAGCGTCGCGATCACGTCATATTCCGCCGGGCGCGTGAGGATCTGCTGGAGGAAGGCGTCGCAGATGCAATCCTTCACCACGATCTCGCGCCCCGTGCGCGGGTTGCGGAAGCGGCACCACGGCCCCTCCCCAATCGGCTCCGCGCCGAACTCCCGCCGCGCCAACGCATAGCCCCAGTCGCGGAAGGCGCCCTCCGTGAACTTCTGGATGTTGCCCTTGTGCACCAGCGTCACCGACCTGCGGTCGTTGGCGATGGCGTATTCGATCGCCGCGCGGATCAGCCGCTCGCTCCCCTCGCTCGACACCGGCTTGACGCCGATCGAGGAGGTCTCGGGAAAGCGGATCTTCGTGACGCCCATCTCGCGCGTGAGGAAGTCGATGACCTTGCGCGCCTCGGGCGTGCCGCTCATCCACTCGATCCCCGCGTAGATATCCTCCGTGTTCTCGCGGAAGATCACCATGTCCGTGCGCTCGGGGTGGAGCACCGGGCTGGGCACGCCCTTGAACCAACGCACCGGGCGCAGGCACACGTAGAGATCCAACGCCTGGCGCATCGCCACGTTGATCGAGCGGATGCCGCCGCCCACCGGCGTCGTCAGCGGCCCCTTGATGGAGACCAGGCAGTCCCGGCACGCCGCGAGCGTCTCCTCCGGCAGCCAGGTGTTCGGGCCGTAGACCGCGTTCGCCTTCTCCCCCGCGTAGACCTCCATCCACGCGATCCTGCGGTCGTCGCCGTAGGCCGCGCGCACGGCCGCGTCCCACACCGTCATCGCCGCGGCCGTGATGTCCGGCCCCGTCCCGTCGCCCTCGACGAACGGCACGATTGGCCGATCCGGCACCCGCAACCGCCCATCCTCGCCCATCGTCATCCGCTCGCCGAACGCCGGTTCCACAATCTTCGCGTAAGCCATCTGCGCACTCCTATGAAAAAACAATAACGCCTCATTATAGCAAAAATGCCCATACGGGATTGCCCCCGCCCAAAAGCCCCTTCCGCCGCCGGCCATGGAGGCCGAAGGGGCGTGGGGTGGAGCCCAACCCCGAAGCCAATCGGCCAACCCGCCAATCGGCCAGTTTGCTATACTGTGCGCCATGAAGGTCTATCTGATACGGCACGGCGCGTACGCGGGCTGGGGCGACCCGGGCCTGTCGCCCGCGGGCATGGCGCAGGCGGACGCGGCAGGCACGGCCCTGGCCGCGGCGGGCGCGCGCCCCGCGGCGGCGATCGTGAGCCCCTACCGACGGGCGCGCGAGACGTTGGGCCGGGTGTTGGCGGCGGCGGGCGCGGGGGACGTGCCGACGCAGGTGTGCGAGGACTTCACGCCGGGGGGCGACGCGACGATCATGGCGGCGCGGGTCCTGGCCTTGGCGCCGGCGGGGGAAGTGCTCGTGGTGGGGCATATGTGGTCGATTGGCGAGTTGGCGCGGACGCTGTGCCGCGAGGCGCCGACGGTCTTCGGCACGTGCACGACGGTGGCCCTGGAGGGCACGCCCGACGGGACGGTGCCGACAGGGGATTGGACGCTTGCCTGGAGGCGGGACTTCGGAGGGATGACGCGATGACGGACGGAAAACGGGAATCGTTGGCGACGAGCCTGGGCTTTTTGCTGGTCTCGGCCGGGTGCGCGGTGGGCCTGGGGAACGTGTGGCGCTTCCCCTACATCGTGGGCGAGGGCGGCGGCGCGCTCTTCGTGCTGCTTTATATCCTCTTTTTGGTGATGTTCGGGCTGCCGATGATGGTGGCGGAGTTCGCGGTCGGGCGGGCGGCGCAACGCTCGCTGGCCACGGCGTACCCGTTGCTGACGGCGCGGCCGGGGCCGTACCGGGCCATCTCGCGGGCGCAGGTCGCGGGCAACTGGCTGCTCATGATGTATTACACGACGATCGCGGGCTGGATGCTGGCCTACCCGGTGGCGATCCTCTGCGGGTGGTTCGACTTCCGGGAGCCGGCAGCCTTCTTCGGAGCCTTCACGGGCAACGCGACGGCGCAGATCTTCTGGATGGCGGTAGTGTGCCTGATCGGCTTCGGCGTGTGCGCGCTGGGGCTGGAGAAAGGCGTCGAGAGCGTGACCAAGAAGATGATGGCCGCGCTCTTCGTGCTGCTCATCGGGCTGGCGGGCTACGCGCTCACGCTCGACGGCGCGGCCGAGGGCGTGCGCTTCTACCTGGTGCCGTCGCTGGAGCGGCTGCAGGAACGGCCGCTCTTCGACATCGTCTTCGACGCGCTGGGGCAGAGTTTCTTCACCCTCTCGCTCGGCATCGGCTCGATGGCCATCTTCGGCAGCTACACCTCGCGCCGCTACACGCTTCCCGGGGAGTCGGCCAAGATCATCGGCATCGACACCTCGGTGGCGCTCCTCTCCGGCCTGGTGATCTTCCCCGCCTGCTTCGCCTACGGCGTGCGGCCGGACCAAGGCCCCTCGCTCATCTTCATGACGCTCCCGAACGTCTTCGCCAAGATGCCGGGCGGCCAATGGATCGGCGCGGCCTTCTTCGTGCTCCTGGCGCTCGCCGCGCTCACCACCGTCATCGCCGTCTTCGAGAACATCATCGCCATGACGATGGAGCGGCGCGGATGCACGCGCCACCGCGCCATCAAGCGCAACGCGCCGCTCCTCTTCCTGCTCTCCGTCCCCTGCGCCCTCGGCTTCAACCTGCTCTCGGGCGTCCGGCCACTCGGCGAGGGCAGCACGATCCTCGACCTGGAGGACTTCCTGGTCTCGAACATCGCCCTGCCCCTGGGCTCGCTCGCCATCCTCGTCTTCTGCGTGAGCAAGCGCTTCTGGGGGTGGGAGCGCTTCCTGCGCGAGGCCAACGCCGGGCGCGGCCTGCGCTTCGCCCACGGCCTGCGGGTGTACATGACCTACGTCCTGCCGACCATCCTCCTCATCGTCCTCCTCCTCGGCCTCTACGTCAAGTTCTTCCGCTGACGCAGGGCATACGAAAAAAAGCCCCCGGGTTCGCCCGGGGGCTTTTTTCGTGCCGTCGCCGCGCCGCTCACTCGCGCCTGACGCGGATCTCGCCGTAGGAGCGGTCGGTGCCGTGCGTGCGCACCTTGGCGCGGAGGGTGAGGGTGGCGCCGAGGATCGGGTCGTCGAAGCGAAGGGTATAGACGTTGCCGCGGTTGACGTCGCCCGTGGTGCCGGCGTGGACGTCGGAGGAGACGGGCGCGCCGTTCTGCAGGAGGGTGACCTCGGCGATGTCGAGCCGGGCGCCGCCATGGGTGTAGGCGAAGGTGACGGCGTACTCGCCGTTGGCGTCGAAGGCCTTGGTGACGTCGATCTCCCAGGTGCGCCATTCGCGCCTGGAGCAATCCTTGGGCGTCCAGGCCTTGACGACCGTGCCGCTTTGGGCGGCCTCGCGGCGGGCGAGGTTCTTGCGGAAGGCCTCCAGGCGCTTCATGGGGCCCTCGCCGCCGAGGAGCGCCTCCAGCCGCGCGCCGTGCGCCGCCAGGATGCGCGCGCTCTCGGCACGGGCGTCCCGCGGCACGAAGGCGGGATAGTCGGGCGGATCGGCGATGAAGGCGTCCTCCCAGTCGGCCAACGCGTCGAGGAAGGGCGTGGCGCGGAGCGCGGGGCGGCCGTAATCCTGTGGCCGCGCCTTGCTCTCGGGCACCCACTCCCGCCCCTCGGCGAGGGCCTCCCGGAGCGCGGCGTGGAAACGTTGCCACCGCGGCAGGTAGTAATCGCGGATGAGGCCGGACCACTCCTTCCAGGCGTAATCGTAGATGCGCGGGCGGTTGACGGTGTGGCCCCACTGGGTCACCTGGCAGGCGGCGCCGGAGGCGTAGCGCGCCTTCTCCTCGGGCGTGCCGGGCAGCGCGCGGGCGCCGTTGAGCCACGCCTCGAAGGAGAGGAGCGGGGTGGAGGCGCAGAGGGCGTCGAGATCGCGCGCCATCGCGGCGAACGCGTCGGCCTTGGCCCGCAGCGCCTCGGCGTCGCCGGCGAGGTACGCGTCGCCCAGCTCGCCATGGAGCGCCAGGAAGGCATCGCCCAGCACCTGCCGGCCGACGTCCGCCAGGTCGAAGGCGTAGGCGGCGCCGCGGCATCCCTCGTCGCCGGCGGCGAGAAGCGCGCGCCAGGCGGCGAGCACCTGGGTGGCGTCGTAGGGCGCGGCGAAGGCCCAGTTGGGGTCGGAGCGGCGCACGTCGAGGGCGGGGCGGGCGGCGATGAGGGTGGACATCCCGCGGGTGCCGGGGCGGTAGACGGTGTCGAGCAGGAGCGCCCAGGCTTGGCGGGCCTTGGGGGAATCGGCGCCGTAGCGGGCGCGGACCCAGTCGTCGAGCCAGGCGTCGAGGTCGACGGGGCCGTCGCGCCACATCTCGTCGAAGACGAGGGCGAAGTAGACGGGGTTGTTGTGGATGGCCTCGGGGAAGAGCCCCATACCCACGCAGTTGGGCGCCTGCTTCCTGACGCCCGCGAAGGTGTTCTTGGCCAGGCCGCGCAGATTGCCGAACATCCGCGTGCGCCCGCCGAAGTTATGAATGGTGCCGATCACGAAGGGGTAGCCGTCGAAAGCCTTCTGGCCGCGCCACTTGCCGCCGATGTCGAGCACCAGGCAGTGCTCCTTGGGGATGGCGTGGAGGATGGGCTTGCGGATGGACCACGACTGCATGCAGAGCGTGGCCTTCGGGTCGGCGGCGACGGCGGCCTCGTAGATGGCCTTGCCGACGGCCGCGAGATATTCGTTGCCGGGGCGCGGCGGCGCGGATTCGTGGAAGGGATCGGCGGCGTAAAGCCCGTCCGCGCCAAAGAGCGCCTTCTGCTCGGCGTAGAAGATCGCGGCGAGTTTGGGGAAGAGCGGGTCGAGCGGGTCGAGCTGCGCGCTGCCCTCGAAGCTGCCGCACCACGGCGGCTGCTGCTTGATGGCCGCCTCGGGGAACTTCTCGCGCAGGCGCAGGGGCACGAAGCCGGTGAAACCCTGCTGGATGGGCGTCATCCCGAAGGCCCGCTCGCGCTCGAAGATCCTGCGCCCCAGCGTCACGCGGTCCTCGATGAAGGCTTGGCCCACCGGCCCGCCGAAACGCTCGATGTTCGTCATCCACTGCCACGCGTAGAAGGCCGGCCCCACGAGGAACTCCCGCGCCTCGGCCTCGCTGAAGCCGACCTCGGGCCGCCGCAGGGTGTTGTACCACACCGCCTCCAGGCCGATCGGCTGGAGCGGCGTGTTCACGCCGTGCAGGGCCATCAGGTCGATCTCGCGCTCCCACCGCGCCCAATCCCAATGCGCCGCGGAATAGGAGAGCGTGCAATAGTTGAAGTAGACCCGCCGGGCGTGCGGCGTGGCGCGTTCGACGCGCGGCGCCTCAGGGAGCGTCTCCGGCAGGAACGTCTCGTCCCACCCCTCCCAGAAGGGCGCGGCCTTGGCCGTGTGGCGGAGATACCACCCCAGCCCGGCCGCCTGCGCCACGGGCGTGTTCGCCTCGACCACCAGCTTGCCGCCCTCCGACCAATAGGCGAAACGCTCCGCCTCCCCGGCCTTCGGCGCCGGCAGATCACGGAGCACGATCTGATCCTTGTGGCCCGGCAGCAACCGGCCGACCAGCCCCTCGACCGCCGGGAAGGCACCCGCCACCCCCGCCGACAAAAGGGCGAACAACGCTAAGGCTCGTCTCATGACTGCGCAAACCTCCTTTTCTGAAGTTAAGTTGCCACCAGTATCGCACACCCCCGCCCCCGCCGCACGCGAAAAGCGCCCCATCGCCCCCACTGCGTACAAACGGCGCAGGGCAAGGGGCGGCCGATCGGCCGCCCCGGAAGTCGGGAGGGTTTCGGGCCAAACCTCCTAGGGTTCGGCCCGAAACCCTAAGGGGTCTGACCCGAAACCCTAAGGGGTCTGCCCGGGAGTCGGGAGGGTCCGGTGCCAGACCTCCTGGGGTTCGGGCACTATTGGCAAGGGGGCGCGGATTTGCTATCATGCGCGGCGAATCCGACGGGAAGCGGCATTTTCCGGGAAACCGGCGAAACCGCTTGCGCGTGGCGCAGAGGCTTGGTATCATAATACCGAGATGATTGTTTGCCATCCTTTCAGAAGGGAGCACAGAATGGTTCGGAATGCGATGTTCACGTTGGCCTTCGGCGCGTTGGCGCTGACGGCGACGACCGCCTTTGCGCAGGATCCCGAGGGCGAGCCCAAGCCGTTGCGCTTTGACCCGATGGTCAAAGTGATGGGGCTGGAGGCCACCGGCGGGCTCAAAGTCACCCCCCCCGGCGCCACCGAGGCCGTCGACGCGGTCGCCTACAAGGCCTACCCCTACGGCTCCGCCTTCGAGGCCGCGCCCGGCGTGCAGTTCCGTGTCCTCTTCTCCAACCTCACCTACGCCGTCGTCCGCGGGCCCGCGCGCTTCGTGCCCCGCGCCGCCGACGCCTGGCGCAAGGTCACGCTCGACGCCACCCTCGGCGACTACAACCTCCGCGTGGACGAGCGCGCCCTGCCCGGGCAGTTCACCCTCAAGACCCCGCTCGGTGCCTTCACCTCGATGAGCGGCATGGCCAAGCTCCACCTCGGCGACATCAAGGCCAACGCCCCCGTCGACGAGGAGGACTTCGCCTTCCGCACCCTCTCCGGCTCCGCCGTCTTCCAGGGCCTCCACTACACCATGAGCGGGATGACCCAGGCCAACGCCTTCTCCACCGTCGACGCCGCCAACCTCCAGACCTCCGAGGTCACCGGCCGCCTCGGCGAGGTCAAGATGGACCTCCCCTCCGGCAACGGCGCCACCACGCCCTTCTCCCTCACCCCCGGCGCGCAGGTCAAGATCACCCGCGCCAAGGCCGCCGGCTCCGACCGCTGGGTCGTCTCCGTCCTCACCCTCTACGCCAACGGCCAGGCCAAAAACTACTTCTGCTACGTCGAAGGCCGCGGCGAGGGCTACAGCACCGGCGAGCTCATCGCCGAGGTCCTCCCCGAGGACGCCGCCGCCCTCGCCGACAACGGCGACGGCACCCTCCCCGCCGAGGGCGCCGCCAACGCCGCCCAGGCCGAGGACGACGCCGCGCTCGACTACCCCAACGGCGACATCCCCGACGAGCTGAGCAATTTCGACGACGGGCAGCTCTTCTGAGCGCCCGCCCGCCGCGACACGACCCACACAACCCGCACCCCGACCCCAAGCGACTATGTTCATCTATCGTTTCTCCCGCCTCATCAAAAGTAAATTGCTGTGGGGCCTCCTGGCCCTCCTGATGGTCTTCGCCTTCGTGGTGGCCGACTCCTGCTCCGGCACGGCCGGCGGCAGGCCCATCGCCGGGAAGCTCGGCGAGACCGCGGTGGACGGCAAGACCTTGGAGGACGCCAACCAGACGCTCAACATCCTCAACGGCGAGGGCGCCATGTTCCTGCCCCAAGCCGCGCAGATCATGAACGCTCTGGCGCTCGACGGCCAGCCCCTGCCCGACGACTGGGCCAGCCGCCAGCGGGCCGTCTGGAAGCTCGTGGCCGCCCGCGAGCTCGGCGCGCGCCACGGCCTCGCCGTCGGCCGCGCCGCCGGCGAGAAGATGATCGAGTCGCTCTTCGTCAACCCCTCCACCGGCGCCTTCAGCCCCTCCTTCTACCGCACCTTCCTGGCGCAGAACAACTACTCCAACGCCACCCTCTTCGAGGAGACCTACGCCAACGCCTGGCTCCCCGCGCAGACGGCCACCCTCGCCGTCTTCCAATCCCTCGGCTGGGTCTCCCCCATGGAGCAGGACTTCACCCTCTCGGCCTACTACGACGCCACCACCGTCTACGCCGCCACCCTCCCCAACACCCTCAAGCCCGAGGCCGTCGAGGTCCCCGAGGCCGACCGCAAGGCGTGGTATGACGCCCACCCCGACGCCTACCGCCTCCCCGAGCAGCGCGTCGTCGCCTACGTCGAGATCCCCGCCTCCGCCTTCGCCGACAAAATCGTCGTCGAGGAGATGGACGCCATGCAGTATTACGACGACCACTCCGAGGAGTTCCGCGGCACCGGCACCAACGCCACCGTCACCCTCCCCTTCGAGGAGGTGAAGGACAAGGCCATCGCCAAGGTCAAGAGCCAGCGCGCGCTCGAGGAGGCCCTCCTCTTCGCCAACGAGACGCTCGTGCCCCGCGCCGGCGCCGAGGGTCTGGAGGCCGCCGCCAAGGATTACGGCAAGCCCAAGACCGCCACCCTGCGCCAGGATCGCCCCTTCGGCTTCCAGAACGCCCGTGACCTCATCGCCTCCGCCTTCGAGATGGATCCCCAGGAGACCCCGCTCAACGCCGTCGCCGGTACCGACCGCGTCTACCTCTTCCGCCTCGACAAAATCGTCGCCGAGCACGTCGCCCCCTACGACGAGGTGAAGGACCGCGTCCTCGCCGACGCCCGCCGCGACCGCACCGCCGCCAAGCTCCGCACCAACGGCGAGACCATCCGCGGCCTCCTCCAGGCCGCCTTGGCCAAGGGCACGGCCTTCGACCAGGCCGTCGCCGCCTGCGACGTCGACGGCCTCACGGCCACCACCGCCATGACCTTCACCCTCAGCGCCGCCAACGCCGACCTCGACATCCCCCACCGCAACGAGATCCTCCGCGCCGTGGCGGATCTCGGCGAGAAAGCCGTCTCCGAGCCCATCCTCACCCCCGCCAACGAGATCGTCCTCGTCTACGTGCAGGGGCGCACCCCCGGCGACGCGCTGGCCAAGGCCACCGCCAAGCAGAACCTCGCCACCAACCTGGCCCGCAACGCCGCCTTCCGGATGACCGCCGACTGGATGAATTGGAACCTCGACCGCGAGCCGCCCATGCCCGCCACCGGCGACGTCCCCATCCTCGAACAGGGCGCCGCCGGGGAGCTCCCCGAGTGAGCCCGTCCCGAAGGACGCGAGAGAGCCCCGCGACGCGGGGCTCTTTTCGTCCCTGCGCGCGGAAAAGACGTCGGGACGGACGGGACCGTTTGTGCTATAATGGGTGGCCTAGCGAGTGACAGCGGAAAAGGAGTCCCCATGGATTGCGAAGGGTTGGCGAAGGCGTGGTTGAGCGCGGCGTTCGAGCAGGTGGCGCCGGGGTGCGGCGGCGGCAAGGTGGTGCCGTCGAAGGATGCGCGTTTCGGGGACTGGCAGTGCAACGACGCGATGGGGATCGCCAAGCGCGCGGGGCGGAACCCGCGCGAGCTGGCGCAGGCCGTGGTGGGGGCCCTGCCCCTGCCGGAGATCCTGGAGAAGGCGGAGGTGGCGGGCCCCGGCTTCATCAACCTGACGCTCTCGGCGCAGGCCCTGGCGAAAGGGGTCGAGGCGCTGGCGGACGACGCGGCGCTCGGTGTGCCGCAGGTGGGCGCGGGCGAGCGCGTGGTGATCGACTATTCCTCGCCGAACGTGGCCAAGCCGATGCACATCGGGCACATCCGGAGCACGGTGATCGGGAACGCGATCGACCGCATCCTCCGGGCGCTGGGCTACGCGGTGATCGCGGACAACCATCTGGGCGATTGGGGGACGCAGTTCGGGATCCTGATCCTGGGCTATCGGGAGTTCCTCACCGACGAGGAGCGCGCGGATCTGACGGTCGAGCTCCTGGAGCGGGCGTATGTGCGGAGCTACGCGCGGACGAAGGAGGATCCCGCCTGGCTGGACCGGTGCCGCGAGGAGTTGGTGCGGCTGCAGGCGGGGGACGAGGCGAACCTGGCGACGTGGCGGCGCTTCATCGAGATCTCGATGGGGGAGTTCAACCGGATTTACGGGCGGCTGGGGGTGACGTTCGACCTGTGGCGGGGCGAGAGCTTCTATCAGCCGATGCTCGCGCCGATGGTGGAGACGCTGAAAGAAAAGGGGCTGGCCACGCAGAGCGAGGGAGCGTGGATCGTCGACCTGCGGGACGAGGGGCTCGAGGTGGCGATCGTGCGCAAGCGCGACGGCGGCTTCAATTACACCACCACCGACCTGGCGACGGTGCGCAGCCGCGTGGAGGAGTTCGACCCCGCGCGCATCATCTACGTGACGGACGAGCGGCAACAGCTGCACTTCCGCCAGTTCTTCCGCATCTGCGAGAAAATCGGCCTCTGCGGGAAGGCGCGCCTGCAGCACGTGTGGTTCGGCCTGATGCGCCTGCCGGACGCGACCTTCTCGACGCGCCAGGGGAACGTCATCAAACTGGAGACCCTCCTGGACGAGGCCGCCGCGCGGGCGCGGGCGATCGTGGACGAGAGCCACCCCGATTGGCCGGAGCGCGAACGGGCGGCCCTGGCCGAGGCCATCGGCATCGGCGCCATCAAATATGCCGACCTCTCGCACGACCCGGCCACGATGATCGTCTTCACGTGGGATAAGGCCCTGGCGCTCGACGGCAACAGCGGCCCCTACCTGCAGTACGCGAACGCGCGGATGAACTCGCTCCTCGCGAAATACCGCGAGGCGGTGGGCAAGGAGCCGGCGGCGCAGACGCTCGCAATCGCCTCGCCGGCGGAAAAGGCGCTGGCCCTGCACCTGCTGCAGTACCCGAACGCGGTGGCGCGGGCGGGCGAGCTCTGCAAGCCCAGCATCCTGGCCGATTACCTCTATCAGCTGAGCCAATTGTACAGTTCCTTCTACCAAGGCTCGCCTGTGCTGAAGGCGGAGCCCGCGACGCGTGACGCGCGGATCCGCCTGTGCGACGCCACCTCCAAGGTCCTGCGGGGCGGTCTGGCCCTGCTCGGGATCCCCACGCCGGAGCGCCTGTGATGGATCTCCTCCCTCTCTTCGCGGCGATGACGTCGGGGCCCGTCAAGGCCTTCGTGGACTCGGACGCCTGCGGCCAGCTGATCGTGATCATCCAGATCGGCATGAGCGTGGTGTCGTGGGCGGTGATGGCCGGGCGGATGCTCCACCTGCGCGAGCTGGCGACGCGCTCGGCGCGTTTCGTGGACGACTTCGTGCGGGGGAACGACCCCTTGGCGCTCTATTACAACCGCTACGACTTCGGCGAGACGCCGCTGGAGAACGTCTACCGCAGGACGTGCGAGCGCCTGGCCAACCTCATCCCCGAGCACGTGCGCGTGCTCCTGCGCACGAACCCCGACGAGCCAATCCGCCTGGGCGCCGCGCGGATGGAGCTGGTGGAGAGCACCTGCGCCCACGCGACGGACGAGGAGACGGTGGGGCTCGGGCGCGGGATGACGGCGTTGGCGATCATCACCAGCGCCGCGCCGCTGCTGGGGCTCTTCGGGACGGTCTGGGGCGTGATGCTCGCCTTCCAGGCGATGGCCGCCAGCGGCAGCGCGAACATCGCCGAGCTCGCGCCGGGCATCTCGTCGGCCCTCCTCACCACCGTTGTCGGCCTCGTCGTCGCCATCCCCTCCACCATCTTCTACAACGTCCTCCAGGCGAAGATCGACGCGTACACCGTGCAGCTCGAGGGCTTCGCGGAGGAATTGATGGGCAAGCTGACCTTGCAGTACCGTGCGTCGGCGGAGGGGTGAGGATGTTGCGGCAGCGGCTCATACGCTCCCGGGCGCGCGCCCGCAGGAAGCCCAACGGGGAGATCAACATGACCCCGATCCTGGACATGACCTTCCTGCTGCTCATCGCCTTCATCATCACCTTCCCCGCGCTCCAGAGCGGCGTCACCGTGAAGTTGCCCACCGCGAGCGGCGACCCGCTCCCCGCGCTCGAGCCTATCGCCGTGACGATTCGCGCCGACGGTACGCTCTTCCTCGGCAACGACGCCGTCACCGAGGCCCAGCTCGCCGAACGCGTCGCCGCGCTCGTCGCCGCCGACCCCGAGGCCGCCGCCCACATCCGCGGCGACGAGTCCCTGGATTACGGCAAGATCATGGCCGTCATCCGCCTGCTCCGCCGCGCCAGGCTCACGCGGTTCTCCTTGGTTACCGAAAGCGAGTGAGATGGCCAGGAAACCCGCCGCGCCCCCGCCCCCCGTCACCCCCGCCGCGCCGTCGCCCGCGCTGGTCCGCCGCAGGCGCATCCTCGGTGTGCTGGTCCTGCTCTACGCCGTCATCGCCTTCATCGCCCTGATTTCCTACGACTGGCGCGACGTGCCGTGGTTGTGCAACCCGCCCTCGCCCCCCGGCGGGATCCCCGCCAACCGCATCGGCCTGCTCGGCGCGTGGCTCACCTTCCTCGGCTACGGGTTCGCGGGGCTGGCCTACCGCTACTTCGCGGTGCCGCTGCTCCTGTTGCTCGGCGGCTTCCTGCTCCATGGGCAAGTGCGGCACTTCCGCCTGCGGACCCTCTGGATGGCGGCGCTCTACCTCACCCTCGCCTGCCTCTTCCAGGCCTACGGCGGGGACGACGGCACGGCCTTCCCGCTCTTGGCCGACCTCAACCTGCGCCCGAACGCCGGCGGTGCCGTCGGCCAATGGATCGTCACCGCGCATTGCCGCGACTGGCTGGGCGACCTGGGGCTCCAACTCTTCCTCTGGCCGTTGGCGATCGCCGAATGCCTGCTCCTCGTCGGCCCGAGGAACGCCCTCCTCCTCGCCCTGCGCCTGACCTCCGCGCGTCTGCCCCGGCACGAGGCCGAGGCCGCCCCCGACCCCATCCTCGCCCGGCGCCAGCCCCCCGACGACGAGCTGGCCGAGGCCGAGCCCGACGCGCCCGGCTTCTTCGCCCGCCTCTTCCGCGCCAAACAGCGCGAGGAGACCCGCCAGGCCGACATCCGTGACCTCTTGGCTGACCGTGCCGCCGCGCGCCGGCCCGACGCCGACCCGGAATGGGCGCCCCCGCCCCGCGCGCCGCAGGCCGAGCCACTCTTCGACCGCCCCCCCGCGCGCCGCGCGGAGGAGCCCTTCGCCCTCCACGCCGAGCCCGCCGGCACGCTCCGCCCCGTCTCGCCGGACAAGGCCGTCACCGCGCCCACGCCCGCGGCGTCGGACAGCACGGCGCCCGAGGCGCCGGTCTTCGAGGGATACGAGCTGCCGCCGCTGACGCTGCTCGACCCCATCCCGCCGCGCAAGAGCGACGCCAACGACATCCAATCGGCCACCCGGGCCATCGAGGGCGTCTTCCAGGAGTTTGGCATCGACGCGCGGGTGGTGGGGCACGTGCGCGGGCCGGTGCTCACGCAATACGAGATCGCCCCCGGGCCGTCCGTCAAGCTGGAGCGGTTCGCCGCCTACGAGCGCAACCTGCTCCTGGCGCTCCGGGCGAAGAGCATCCGCATCCTCGCGCCCATCCTCGGCCGCGAGGTCGTGGGCATCGAGGTGCCCAACGCCGTGCGCCAGTCGGTGACCTTCCGCGAGATCCTCGAGGGGGAGCGATGGCGGCAGGCCGAGGCGCGGATGGCGTTGCCCCTGGCCTTGGGCAAGCTGGCCACCGGCGGCGACCTGATCGTCGACCTCGCCGAGTGCCCGCACCTGCTCGTGGCCGGCGGCACGGGCTCGGGCAAATCCGTCGCCGTCAACGACATGCTCGTGGGCCTGCTCATGTGCCGCCGCCCCGACCAGCTGCGCCTGCTGATGGTCGATCCCAAGCGCGTGGAGTTCACGCTTTACGACGACCTGCCGCACCTGCTCAACCCCGTCGTCGTCGAGCCCAAAAAGGTGCTCTTCACCCTGCGCTGGGCGGTGGTGGAGATGAACCGCCGCTACAAGCTGCTCCAGCGTTACGGCGCGCGCAACATCAAGGACCTCAACCGCCGCGTCGACGCCCCCCTCCCCGGCCGGGACAACCCCACCGCGAAGCTCCCCTACATCGTCCTGGTCATCGACGAGCTCGCCGAGCTCATGCTCACCGTCAAGGCCGACATCGAGCCGCCCATCACCTCCCTCACCCAGAAGGCCCGCGCCGCCGGCATCCACCTTATCATCGCCACCCAGCGCCCCACCACCGACATCATCACCGGCACCATCAAGGCCAACATCCCCAACCGCCTCGCCCTCCGCGTCTCCCAATCCAACGACTCGCGCACCATCCTCGACCGCACCGGCGCCGAGAAGCTCATCGGCAAGGGCGACATGCTCTTCTCCTTCGGCGGCGACAACATCGTCCGCTCCCAGTCCGCCTGGCTCAGCGACGCCGAGATTGAGCGCGTCTGCGACTACATCAAGGAGCAGGCCGGCCCCGCCTTCGACCACGTCCTCGCGGGCTCCATCGAGCGCATCAAGGACGACAAACCCGCCGACGACGTCAACGCCCTCATCTCCGAGTTCGTCCCCGACACCGCCGCCCCCGAGGCCGACCTCGGCACCATCGACGACACCTCCGACGAGGGGCTCTACCAGAAAGCCCTCGAATACATCCGCCAGACCGGCCGCTTCTCCACCTCCGCCCTCCAGCGCCGCCTCAAGATCGGCTACAACAAGGCCGGCCGCATCACCGACATGCTCGAGGAGCGCGGCATCATCGGCCCCGGCGGCAAGGCCGGCGGGTCGCGCGAGATCCTCGTGGACCTCAACGCCATCGCCCGCCAGACCCTCGCCGGCACCGACGCCGAGGCCGCCGCCTTCGACACCCGCACCGACCCCGACGCGGACACGGGCGCCGCCCCCGCGCCGCCCGACGCGCCCACCGCGCCCGAGGAGGACTTCGAGCTCGCCGGTTTCGACCCCGACACCCTCGACCTCCCCGACCCCATCCACCCGCCCACCCCGGAGACCCCCCATGGCACTCGGTGAAATCCTCAGGCAAAAACGCCTCTCCCACGGTTGGACCCGCGACTACGTCTCCGAGCGCACCCACCTCATGACCCGCGTCATCGAGGCGCTCGAGACCGAGAACTTCAAGCGCATCCCCGCCCCCGTCTACGGCCGCGGCTTCATCCGCCAATACTGCGCCCTCCTCGAGCTCGACCCCAAGCCCCTCCTCGACGAGTACGACGCCATCGTCGCCAACGGCCCCCGCACCACCGTCACCCGCCCCAACGTCCACGACCTCCCCGCCCGCCCCCCCGAGCCCATCCACACCGGCGGGCGCCGCACCCTCCCCCCCAAGCCCGACGCCCCCCAGACGCCGCCCCCCGCCCCCACCCACCACAAACTCGTCGACTCCGCCGAGGCCTCCTTCACCGCCGTCCCCAAACCCGAGGCGCTCCCCGGCGCGGAGCGCCCCCCCGAACCGCCCCCCGCGCCCAAGCCCGAGCCGCCGCGCAAACCCTCCCCCACCCAGCCGGCCATCCTCAACCCCCGCCCCGCCAAGCGCCACCGCCCCGTCAGCGGCCGCGCCGCGCTCGCCGACCTCGACGCCCTCCACGCCTCCCCCGCCGGCGACCACTCCATCTTCGGCCCGCAACACCCCGTGCCCGACCCCGTGAGCCCCCAGTGGCGCACCCTCCGCGACTCCCTGCTCCGCGCCGGGGAGGGTCTCCGCGCCCTCTTCATCCGCCTCACCCGCCCCAAAGTCCGCCCCCTCGGCGACGGCCACCCCGAGCCGCTCATCTCCCACCGCACGCTCCTCCAGGCCGCGACGGTCCTGGCCGTGCTCATCGGCCTGACCATCCTCGTCCTCGCCTTCCGCTACGTCTTCCGCCTGGCCTCCGACGCCCAGCCCGACATCCCCGTCACCGCGCAGGCGCCCTTCGCCCCGCGCCCCGTCGCGGAGCCGCCCCCGCCCTTCTTCGACTGACGGCCGCCGCCCCCGTCAACGGCGGGGGCCCGTGCGCCGCCGGGCCGGAATGACGATTTTCCCCCTGTGCCGCTCGGCCGACCAATCGAGGGGCGATCGGCAATGCGGACAGAGACGCGCCCCACGGATGACCGGCTCCCGGCACATCGGGCACGGCACGCGCCGCGCCGCCTCGGCCCTCTGGGTGGCCTCAACCGAGGCCTCGCGCGCGTTCATGCGCATCATGAAATAAAGCAACACCCACCCACACGGCCCAAGAAGAAAGCCCAGCGTGAAGCCGGAGCCCCCCATCCCGGCCCGACTCCCGATGCAGTACCCCACAAACCCGGTGATGAGCGCCCCCACAAGCCACGCCAACAGTTCCTCCATCGTACACCTCCCTCAGCGCCGCTCCCACAGCGCCAGAAACTCCACGTTCCCCTCCGGCCCGAGCAACGGCGACGGGCGGCAGTCAAGCCACCGCAACGGCGTCTCCGCCTCGCCGAAGGCACGAATCTCGCCCACGACCCGCTCGCGGACGGCAGGGTCGCGGACGACCCCCTTGGGCGCTTCCCTGCGCCCGGCCTCGAACTGCGGCTTGATGAGCGAGACCAGCCGCGACCCCGGCGCCAGGCACGCCGCCATCGGCGGCAGGATATGCCGCAGCGAGATGAATGAGACGTCCGTGCAGCCGAAGCCCGGCGTCTCAGGCAAATCCCCCGGCGTGAGGTAGCGGCAGTTGAACCGCTCCCGCGACCAGACGCGCGGGTCGCTCCGCAGGCGGTAGTGCAATTGGTTCGTGCCGACATCCAGCGCCAGCACCCGCCGCGCCCCATGCTGGAGCAGGCAATCGGTGAAACCGCCCGTCGAGGCCCCCACGTCCAGGCAGCACAGCCCCGTCACGTCCAGCCCGTACGCGTCGAAGGCACCCTGCAGCTTCTCCCCGCCGCGCGAGACGAACCGCGGCTTGGCAAGCAACGCCAGGCACGCGCCGTCCGCCACGTTCTGCGCGGCCTTGAAGACCTTCTGCCCATCCACCGTCACCTCGCCGGCGAGGATGAGCCGCTGCGCCAGCTCGCGGCTCTCGACGAGCCCGGCCCGCACCAACGCTTGATCGAGGCGCATGGCTCAGTAACGGTACTCCACGCGCGGCGGCTCCGGCGCCAGAAGCGCCGCGCGAAACCGCGCCGGGAACTCCGAGAGCATCCCCCGGAAGAAGGATGCGCGCGAGCGGTGCGGCTCGTAGATGACCAATTCCTCCTCGGCGCACCCCAGAAGCTCCGCGATCTTGGCGTCGAGCGTGTCCTCGTAGCCGATGTCGTCGGCCAGGCGCAGGTTCACGGCGTCCTGCGCGGAGAAGACGCGCCCGTCGGCGAGCGCGCGCACCTCCGCCTCGGGGAGTTTGCGGCCCTTGGCCACGAGCCCCACGAACCGCGCGTACATCGCGTCGGCCACGCCCCGCAGGATGGCGACGTGCCTGGGGTCGATGGGCTTGAGCGGGTTGAGCAGGTCCTTGGATTCGCCGGAGGCGATCGAGGCGTCGCGGATGCCGAGGCGCTGGGCCAGGTCGGCGGCGTTGAGCGTGGGGATGATGACGCCGATCGAGCCGACGACCGTCGTGGGCCGCAGACGGATCCAATCGGCCTGCATGGCCAGGTAATACGCCCCCGAGGCCAGCAGGTCCCCGGCGAGGACGACCACCTTGCGGTCGGGGCGCGCGGCCTTGAACCGCCCCAACGCGTGATACACCGCGTCCGAGGCCGTCACCCCGCCGCCCGGCGAATCGACCACCAACAGGATGGCGCGGAAGTCGTCGTCCTCGATCGCGTCCTCGATCTCCCGCAGCACGGCGGCGTCGCAATCGGGCGGCGTGTACCACTCCGACGGCGCCGAGCCGGCGATGACGCCGTTGAGCGTCAGGCGCAGCACCTCGTTCGTCCCCTCCCCGCGGCAGGAGAGGTAATCCGCCGTACCGGCCGTCTGGGTGGCGCCGGGCATACGCTCGGCCAGATAGGCAAACCCGTAGAAGAGCGCCAGCGGCACGGCCACGATCCCCGCCACGAAGAGCAGCACCCCGAGCGCGCACCCGCAGACGACCCCCGTCAGGCAACCGCCCCGGCGGCGCGGGGGCGGGGCGGGCGGCGCGGCGGGCGCGGGCGGCGGGGGTGGGGCGAACGGCGAGGCGTTGTCGGTGGGCATGGTGTCCATGATGGGTCTCCTTTCCGGGCGTCAGTCGACGTACCCCAAATCCTTCAGGATGAAATGATTGCGGAACCACTTGGGCTCCACCCGCACGAAAGGCACAATCTTGCAGGCCGTGAGGCCGTAGGCCTCGGCGATCTCCGGCTCCGCCGCGCGGCGCATGGCCCGGAGCGTGCGGCCCTTGTTGCCGATGACCATCCCCTTCTGGCTGGGGCGGTTCACCAGGAGCGTCGCGTGCACCACCCACGAGCCGTCCGCCCCCTCCTCGATCCGCTCCACCCGCACCCCGAGCTGATGGGGCACCTCCTGGAAAAGCCGCCCGATCAGCTTCTCGCGGATGATGTCGGCGATCGCCAGCTTGCGCGGGAAGTCCGAGACGATGTCCTCCGGGAAGGGTAGAGCCCCCACCTCCGGCGCCGCCGCGAAGAGCGCGTCGGTCAGCGCCTCGCACCCCGCGCCCGTCGCCGCCGACACCTCCAGCCACCGCGCCTGCGCCCGCCGCTCCGGGAGCGCCTCCCAGAAGGCCCGCGCCGGCGCCGCGTCGAAGCCCGGCGCGTCCGCCTTGTTCAGCGCCACGAAGACGGGGCATTCCGCCCGCCCCGCCCGCCTCAGCCACCCCTCGTCCTCCTGCCGCAACGGCGCCGTGCCGTCGATCACCACCAGCAGCGCGTCCGCCCCCTGCCCCGCCGAGCGCGCCATCCGGTTCATCAGCGTGCCCAGCTCGTTCTCCGCCTTGTGCGAGCCCGGCGTGTCCGTGAAGACGAGCTGCCCGCGCGCCTCCGTGAGAAACGCCCGGATACGGTTGCGCGTCGTCTGCTCCATCCCCGAGACGATGCACACCTTCTCGCCGACCAACCGGTTCACGAGCGTCGATTTGCCCGCGTTCGTCCGCCCCACCACGGCCACCATCGCCGCCCGGAGCACCTGCTGCTTCCCGTCTTCCATGCCTCCTATTCTACCACACCGCCGCCCGCCTGGGAAGGGCACGGGCGGGGGCGCGCTCACGCCACGCGGCGGCGCGCCGCGCACGCCAGAGAGGCGGACGCCCCCGCCCCGACCCAAGAACGAAATCCCTTTCCCACGCGCATCCCTCCGAAATGTCCCGATGACTTTCACCTTACGCCATATGCAGGGCCTACGACCCATTTATGGTGGCATGACCATATCCCCAGCCAAGCACTTATCTCGCAATTTCGCCGGCCACAGGATGGGATGGGAGACCAAACCCTCCCGACCTCCGGGCCCAACCCTAGGAGGTTTCACCCCAAACCCTCCCGACTTTCACCCCAAACCCTCCGGGCCCCGAGGGCGCGGCATGGGGTGCGCAGGCCCCGGACACCCGGCGGCGGGGCTTGTGTTTCCCGCGCAAATCGCGTACACTTTGAGAAGTCTTTTTGGAAAGGAGCCCCTGCATGGACACCCGCATGACCCTCTCGCTCGCCGCCGCGCTCTGCGCCGGCCTCACGCTCGCCGCCGAGACCCCGCCCCAGGCCGTCCCCGCGGCCAAGGTCGCCCCCGCCGCCGACCAGGCGCCCGCCGCGCCCGCGAAACCCGCCGTCGAGGGCGCCGCCCTCGGACAATGGACGATGGATCTGGACGCCGCCAAGGCCTTGGCCAAACGTGAGGGCAAGCCGCTCCTCCTCAACTTCACCGGCTCGGACTGGTGCGGCTGGTGCAAGCTGATGGACAGCAAGGTCTTCTCCCAGAAGGCGTGGCAGGACTACGCCGCCGGGAACCTCGTCCTCGTCTGGGTCGACTTCCCGCGCAACAAGGCGCTCGTCCCCGAGCGTTACCGCGCCCGCAACGACGCCCTCGCCGAGACCTACGGCATCGGCGGCTACCCCACCTACGTCCTCCTCTCCCCCGAGGGCGAGCGGATCGGCACCCTGAACGCCAGCGCCTCCATCACCCCCCAGATCTTCATCGACCAGATCGCCGACGCCCTGATCGCCCCGAAGATCGGCGACCTCCTCTCCGCCGAGGACCTCGCCGCCTATCGCGCCGCGGAGAAAGAGATGGAGGCACTGGAGGCCGAGTTCGACGCGTGGCAGACGCGCATCCGCGCGGAGGGGGAGGCCTTCCAGACCAAAAGCGAGGCCATCCTCCGGAAAATCGACGCCCTCAAGGCCAAGGCCCGCGCGGCCGCGAAACGCTGAGGCGTGTTTTTGACGAAAAAATCACTTGCCTTCGGCGCAAGCCTTTTGGTATAATCTGAGCCGTTTCAGACATTCTCCTACACAGACACACAACCCCACCCCGCCACGGACATTGTCCGGGCGGGTTTTTCTTTGGCCGACGCCCAGCCAATCGGTCACCCCGCCAATCGGCCGGTTTGCTATAATGGCGTCATGCCTATTTACGATTACCAAGCGAAAGACCCGGCGCAGGGATGCGCTCGCTGTCGCGAACCCTTCGAGATGATGCGGCGCCTGACCGACCCGCCGTTGGAGCGGTGCCCGCACTGCGGGGCGCCGGTGGTGAAGCTCGTCGCCGCGCCGGCGCTCGGCCGGAGCCGCTCCGCGTTGGATGACCGGGCGAAGGCCGCGGGATTCCACAAGCTGAAGCGCGTCGACAAGGGCACGTTCGAGAAGCAGTACTGAGGGGGGCGCGTCATGGATGCCGATGAGATCGAAGGGCTGAACCGCCGCTTTGGGGCGGCTGGGCGCGTGATTTTCCGCGAGGGGCCGGGCGGGGCGCCGCTCGCGGTCTTGGCCGGGCGGCAGGGGAGCTGCCAGGTGTCGCTGCACGGCGGGCAGGTGCTCTCGTACCGCGCGCTGGGATTCGTCGACACGCTGTGGCTGAGCCCCTTGGCGCGCTTCGGCGAGGGCGAGGCCATCCGCGGGGGGATCCCGATCTGCTGGCCGTGGTTCGGCAAAGCCCCGGAGGGCTTCCCCGCGGACGCGCCGGCGCACGGTTTCGCCCGAACCGCGCGGTGGCACGTCGAGGCCAGCGCCTACGACGCGCGCGAGACCTCCCTCACCCTGGGCCTCACCGACGCCGAGGCCACCCACCCCGCCTGGCCGCACCCCTATCGCCTCACCCTCACCATCGCCCTCGGCGATTGCCTGACGCTCGACCTGCAGACACGCAACCTGGCGGACGTCCCCGTCACCTACGGCGAGGCGTTCCACGCCTACCTCCGCGTGGCCGATGCGCGCCAAGCCCGCCTCGTGGGCATCGGCGAGGGCCCCATCACCTTCTCCGACACCGCCACGCACGACGTCGTCCACCCCCAGCGCGACGTCATGGCCATTCTGCGCGACCCCGTGATGGGGCGCGACATCGCCCTCTCCGCCGACGACGCCTCCGCCGTCACCGTCTGGCACCCCGCCCTCGACGCCGCGCCCAAGGACGTCCCCGCCGAAGGCCCACGGCACTTCGTCTGCGTGGAGCCGGCCAACCCCCATCACACCGGCGGGCAGATCACCCTCGCCCCAGGCCAGGCGCACGTCCTCACCGCACGTTTCCAACCCACCCTCCCCAAAGAGCACTGACATGGACACCCGCGCCTTCCTCAAAACCCTCGACTACGCCATCCTCAAACCCGCCACCGCCGCGCGGGAGTTGCGGGAGGCCATCGGCCTCTGCCGCGCCATCGGCGTCGAGTGCCTCTGCGTGCGCGGCCGCGACGTCGCGGCCGCCGCCGCCGGCCTCGCCGGGTGCGACACCCTCACCGCCGCCGTCGTCGGCTTCCCGCACGCCAACACCGATCGCGCCATCAAGGCCAGCGAGGCCCTCCACGCCACCCGCGACGGCGCGGGGGAGATTGACATGGTGGCCGACCTCTCCGCCCTGCGGGACGGCCAGGACCAAACCGTCATCGACGACATCCAAGCCGTCGTCGACGCCTCGGGCGGACGCCCCGTCAAAGTCATCTTGGAGACCGCCCTGCTCACGGACGCCGAGATCCGCCGTGGCGTCTCCTGCGCCATCGCCGCCGGCGCGGCCTTCGTCAAGACCTCCACCGGCTTCGCCCCGCAGGGCGGCGCCACCCCGCACGCCGTCCGCGTCATGCTCGACGCCGCCCAGGGCAAAATCCAGGTCAAGGCCTCCGGCGGCATCCGCACCCGCGCCGACGCCGAGGCCTACCTCGCCATGGGTTGCACCCGCCTCGGCGTCGGCAACGTCCTCGCCCTGCTCTCCGACGAGGAAAAGGCGTGCCTCCCCGGTTTCCCCGGAACGCCCTGAAAGCCACAGGGCACAAAAAAAGCCTTGGCGGCTTGCCCGCCAAGGCTTTTTCCGCGCGATAGCGCCTCACACCTCCGTGTACATCTCCGCCACCGGGCGGCGCGGGGACATCGCGACATCAAAACATTCCGGCGCCTCGCCGCAGGTCAGGAGCGCCAGGACGACCTCGCTCTCCCGAATCGGGATGAGCGCGCGCAACGCGCGATCCGTCTCGGGACTGACGGACCAATTGAGCATGCAGTGCGCGATCTGATGATAATGCAAGGCGTAGCAGAGATTCATCAGGAAGATGCCGCCATTGACGTACGCATCGTTGCGTTCGGCAGGACTCAGCAGATCATCGCAATCGGCCGAGACGACCAAGACCTTGTCGGCCAGATGGCCGAATCCGCGGTTGCCGTTCTGCAACGCCAGGAGGCGGTCACGCAGTGCGGGATCGCTCACGCAACGCACGCGGGCGTGCTGGCGGTTGCAGGCGGAAGGTGCCGTCTCGCACGCGAGGGCGACCGCCGCACGGACGCGTTCGATGGGGAGCGGCCCCGCATAATGGCGGAGCGTATGGCGCGAACGCGCGAAGGCCTCGAAGTCCGCATGAACCGCCGCGAAGAAGGCCTCCCGCGTGACGTGCGGTTGGGTGGCCGGCGGGACCTCCGGCAAGTGCGCGAGCAAGTCCTCGAAATCCGCCCAAAAAACAGGGGCCTCCGCCCGCGCGGACGAATCGTGAAGCGCCGCGTACGCGCGAAGGACGGCAATCGCATGCCGCACCTGCGGGGTCCCCTCCACCCCGAAGGTCTCTTGGAAGGCCAAGCATTGCCGCGCCAGCAGGGTCACCATCGCGTGCCCGAAGTTCAGGCGGCGCCCCGGCATGGTGAGCCCCTTCTCGACGACATGGTAATGGACGACGATCTCCGCCACGCACGTCTCGCGCGACAACGCCCTCTTCACCCAGGACGCCTGGCACAGCCGCCACAGGTCATACCGCCTGAGCCGTGCGCAGACCCGCCGCGGCGCGGTATACACCCGGTAAAAACATTGCCACAGCTTGCGAATCGGGGAAAGCGCCCAATGATGGCGCCACGGACGGTCAGACTCTTGGGGTTGGGACATGGGGAATCTCCTCAGGCGGTGGCCGGGAGATTCAAGAGGCCGCTATAAGCCTTTGCCCCCCCCGAAGTTATGCGAAATGCGAAAATGTTGGCGAGAACGTTGCGGACTTTCCGGCACACACGGCCGGCCATCCACACGAGCCACGGCCCGCGCGCGGCATAAGCCGCCGCACGCGCGAACGAAATCCGCGCGAAACGCCTCATGAACCACGCCCGACGCGACGACGACGGCGCGGGGATGCGGTAATAGGGATTGTCGAGGAAGGCCTCTTCCGCATCGATCGGGCGCAAATCGAGCGCGGCGGCACGTACCGCCGAAAGCCCGGCAGGCGTGTGCGCGGCGATGACGGACGCCCCTCGGTCGTCATCGAACGCCGGGCAGAGCCGCCTCACCCCCCACAAATCGCCGATCGTGACATCCGCGCCGCTGCGCCCCTCCTTGGCCACGCACCGGGCGC
The DNA here is from genome assembly GCA_944389565.1 of uncultured Kiritimatiellota bacterium. Taxonomy (GTDB): domain Bacteria; phylum Verrucomicrobiota; class Kiritimatiellia; order RFP12; family DVOR01; genus Spyradenecus. Next base: position 5,623 of record CALXMV010000018.1, on the reverse strand, counting down.
AACTGGGCCGCGAGCAAGCATGGTTGAAAAACGCCTGCGCGTAAAACGTCCGCGCAAAGGGCTCGGAACCGCCACGGCCATCCGCCAATCGCCATGCGAGATGGCCGGCCCCCCATGTGCCGCCATCGCGCTTGTCGCGGAAACGCAGATCCGTCACCGGCACGCCGCCATGCGCGGCTTCCAAGACCTCGCGGAAACGTGCCAGCACCGCGGGGCTCGGCGCGCTGTGGCAGATGATCTCGACGGTCAGAAGATTGGGAGACGGTTTCCCCAGGAAACGGAGCAGGCCGGCGATTTGGCAAGGCGTGCCGGAGAAAAGCACGCGGCGCCCGGCCTGCAAGGCCGCACGCGCCTCCCTAAACGTGTCGCGCAAATCGCTCTGGACATACTTGGAGCCACGCAGAGCCGCAAGCCCTGCATCATCCTCCGCCGCCGCATGGACTGCCGTGAGCGGCGGCCCCTCCCAACGGCATCCGAAGACAAGGCCTCCCGCCCCCAGCACGGGGTGGGCCAAAGCGGAAAACACCCCGCCCGAGGCACTGTCGCGCAACAATGCGCCATCGGTCACCCGCGCGGCGAAACAGGTCGGCGCGCCATCCGGCGCTCCTGGCCGCAACACCGGGCAGGCCCGCTCGCACGCCCCGCACCCCACGCATCGCGCCATGTCCACGACCGGCCGGAGAAAACCCTCCGCGTCCGCCTGCATGACGATGGCCCCACGGGCGCACGCCGCCCGACAAGCCCCGCACCCCGTGCAATCCTCCGCCTTCGCCAATGTCATGACAGGGACGCCAGACGTCACTCCCGCCCGACGGCAAGGACATTGAAGCCAAGGCCGCGGAGAGCTGCGTGATCCAGCAGATTGCGCGTGTCGAAAATCAGCGCGGGCTTGCGCATAAGGGCGTGCAGACGCGCCCAATCCAAATCGCGATAGCACGACCATTCGGTCATGAGCAGGATGGCATCCGCATCGACGGCGGCTTGGTAGGGGTCGGGCTCCAACGTGACGCCGGTGAGATGCGCGAGATCGCGTTTGGCGTTGGGAAGTGCCTTGGGGTCGGTCACGACGATCTGCGCATGCTCCTCGGCCAACAGATTGGCGACAGTGAGGGCGGGCGTCTCGCGCGTGTCGCCGGTGTTGGCCTTGAACGCGAACCCGAAAAGGGCGATGCGTTTGCCAGCGAGCGTGTTGAAAAGCGCCTTGACCGTGCGCGCGACAATGCGCCGCTGTTGCTCCTCGTTCAAGCGGATGACCCCTTCCCAGTAATCCGCCGCCGCTTCCAGACCGTAAGAGCGGCACAGGTAAACGAGATTCAGCACGTCCTTGCGGAAGCATGACCCGCCAAAGCCGGGGCCGGCCTTGAGGAACTTGGCGCCGATGCGCTGATCCATCCCCAGCACCTTGGCTACCTCCTCGATGTCCGCGCCCGTCGCCTCGCAAAGCGCCGAAAGCGCGTTGACCGACGAGATGCGCTGGGCGAGCATCGCGTTCGCCGCCAGTTTGGAGAGCTCGCTCGACCAAACGTTCGTGGTGACGATTTTCTCGCGCGGCACCCACGCCGCGTAAACCTCGGCCAAGGCCTCCACGGCAGCCGCCCCCCGCGCCGTCTGCGGCCCGCCGATCAGCACGCGGTCAGGCTCCAGCAAATCTTTGATGGCCGAACCCTCGGCCAAAAACTCCGGATTCGAGAGCACCGTGAAGGTATGCTCCGGATGCGTGTGGAGCACCGCGGCCATCGCATCCGCCGTGCGCACCGGCAACGTCGACTTCTCGATCACGATCTTGTCGCCATTCGCCTCTTGGGAGATGGTTCGCGCGGCGGCCTCCCAATACTGCAGGTTGCTGGCATAGCCGGCACCCTCGCCGAAGGTCTTGGTGGGCGTGTTCACCCCCACGAAAATGGTGTCGCACGCCTTGATGGCGCCGGCGATGTCCGTCGAGAAGAACAGATTCTTCCCGCGGCATGCCTTCACCACCTCCTCAAGCCCCGGCTCGTAAATCGGCAACGCGTCCGAGTTCCACGCGTCGATACGCTCCTGGTTGATATCCACAACCATGATTTTCCGATCGGGATTCTTCATGGCGATCACCGCCATCGTCGGCCCGCCGATATACCCCGCACCGATGCACGCAATGTCACGATTCATGTGAGACACTCCATTGAACGTTTCCGGCCGGAATCGCCCGCTGAGGTTGCGGCACCGGCCTCATTTGATACTGCCATCCCCAAGGCGGCAGGGGGCGACGCAGACGTTGCGCGTCAATCGCCACACCGGCGAAGACACTCGCCCACATCAACCCGCCTGCACCCGTCATGGAAAAGAACGTGAACTCGCCAAGGTTAGAGATGAGAAAGACGAACAACGCACACGCACCCACATAGGCGCGACGCGTCAATAACAGATAAAACGTGGCAATCAGAAATATCACGAAGAAAAGGAACCCGATGATGCCGCCCTCACCCAAGATGGCCGTCACCCACACCCCTTTCTCAATCGGGGCGGAGAGCAATTGCGTCCATGAGCGAATATCGCGCGCCCCCAACGCTCGCGACACCTGAAACCCTGTCCCGATCAGCGGACTCTCCCGGAAATCGATCATCGCGCTATCCACCAACCCCTGACGCGAGGAAGTGAGTCGCTCGAAGCTCGTGTCGTCAAGGTAAGCCGCGGTCTTGCCGGTCTTGAAGGCGAACGCCATGACCTTGTCACGCATTTGCGGCGTGGAGAAAAGCGCGATCCCGCACACGATGCCGGCCAACGTCAGCGCACCAAGTGCTTTCCCTTTCCATCGCGCCCCCACCCCACTCGCGCACATAAACACAAACGACGTGAAGCACATGCCCGCCAACCAAGTCCCCATCGCCGTGCGGCTGGACGTGTAGAAGATCAGAATCGGCGCGGCAATCAGCAACGCCAAATACAACGGATCCCATCTGCGGACGGAAAAGAGGAGATCCGCCAGCAACAGTGAGCTCATCACCCCCACCGTCGGCCCCAACGTCTGCGGCTGGAAGGTGACCCCCATGAAAAGCCCCACCGATTCAGGGGAAAGCCCCTGCGCGATTGCCGCGGCCGCGCCCAACTTCCCGATTCCCGGGAAGGGAATCAACGCCACGGATCCCAAAATCAGGAAACACGCCACGGAGAGCAACGCGGCACGCAGCCCCGCCGCCGAAGCCTCACGACGCGATCCCGCCGCGCAGGCAATCCCATAAAACGCCAAGAAGATGAACACGAAGAGAATCAACTTCAGATAACTGATGATTGGCTGATACCCCATCGAAGAGGTCAACGCTTGCAAAGCGAGATAGGGGAAAAGCGCCAAAAAAGGCGTCACGCTTCGTGGCGACCGACGCCCCACGTTCTGCATGATCATGATCGCGGCAATCAGCAGGTACGCCACACGCGCGCCAATCGAGAAGACAAATCCCTTCGGCGCCAAAAAACCGTTCGTCACCGTCAGCATCGGGATGGCGAGCAGAATCCAAAGGAGCAAGGAGGCCCGATTCTTCGCGAAGGCGGGAATCATCACCGCGAACATCGCCAGAAAGCCCGCCCCATTGGAGACCTTCATCAAGCCGCAAATCGCCACGAGGCCAAGAAGCCCCCAAAGCACATGCTTGAACAAATAGGGTTTTTGCCCTGTCGTCATGCTCACCACACCATCACGAGTGCCCCAAGAGCTCCGCGTAATCCTGGGCCATCTTCCTACCGATGGCGGGCCACGTGTACCGCTCCTTCACCAGAGTCTGCCCACGCGCCCCCATCGCGGCACGCTGCTCGTCAGTAATCGAAATCATCTCACGCAAAGCCAACACCAAGGGCTCCACGCCAAGGTCAATCCATCGGCCACAACGATAAAACTCCAATTCCGCCCACGGCGTCCCTTTGGTGGTGACGACCGGCACCCCGGCATAGAGTGCCTCAGGCACCACGATACCGAAGTTTTCCGAATAGGTCGGCAACACGAAGAGATCCGCCCGCGCATAGGCCTGCCATTTGTCGTCATCCATCAATGGGCCCGTGAAGACGAAATCATCCTGGAGCGACTTTTTGCGGACAGCCTCCTCAACCACTCGCTGGTAACCATCCGCATCGGTCCCCACGATTTCCACCTTCCATCCTTGAGGGCGCACACGCTCCCAGGCCTCCACCAAATCCAGGAGACCTTTCTTCCGATGGATGCGCGACATGAACAACACCCGACGAAAACCATCTTTCCGCAAAGCCCTCGGCGGCAGACGGGTCGGCTCCGCAACGCCATTCGGGCTCTCCAACACCTTTTGAGTGAACCCCAACGCATAAAACTGCCCCGCCTCCGCCATCGCCGTCGCGTGCAATGCCACGGCCTCGCGCAGGTCGCGCCGCTGATACAGCGCCATCGCCAACCGCTTTTTCCATTTCCCCTGCTGCAACGACCATGGCTCCAACATCCCACGCGGCGAGATGACGTAGGGGATGGCGGCCTCACGTGCCGCGCAAGCCGCAAAGTGGATCTGCGGTTGCCACAGGCCGTGGAGGTGGACGAGGTCGGGTTTGAGGGTGGCGAGGGTCTCGCGGAGAAAGGCGCGGAGGGCGAGAAGGCCGGGGCGGGAGGGGGCGCGGAAGCGCTCCACGCCGGGGAGCCAGGGTTTCTCGCCGGGGGTGCACGTCACGAGCCAGGCCTCGACGCCGGCGGCGTTCAGGGCCGCGACCAAGCCTTGCGACGAGCGCGACGGCCCGCCGCTGGAGCGCGCGATTCCCGAGATGATGTGCACGACCTTCATGCGAACAGGGGTCCTCCGTGAAAACGTGGGGGATTATACCACAATCCACCCCAGTGGGTATACCCCTCCCCGTTTTTTGGGCAGGGAGGGGGATGATGGGGTCAGTATTGGATGGAGGCGTGGTATTCCTGGATGGATTCGACGGGGCCCTCGCCTTCCTTGCGGCGGGCGGCGATGCCTTTGACGGCCATCTCGGCAGCGGCGAGGGTGGTCATGTAGGGCACGCGGTATTTGAGGGCGGCCTTGCGGATGGAGGAGCCGTCGGCGCGGGCGTCGCGGCGGGGGCTGGGGGTGTTGATGACGAGGCTGACCTCGTTGTTGAGGATGAGGTCGAGGACGTTGGGGCGGCCTTTCCCGATTTTGGCGACGGCCTTGCTGGGGATGCCGTGGCCGTCGAGGAAACGCTTGGTGCCGGGGGTGGCGTAGAGCGTGAAGCCGAGGTCGACGAAGGCTTTGAGTGCTTGGGCGGATTCGTCGTTCTTGACGGAGAGGGAGGCGAGGAGGGCGCCGCTCTCGGGGAGGGGGGCGTTGGCGGCCTCCTGGCTCTTGCAGAAGGCGAGGGCCGGGTCGCGCGCCAGGCCGAGGACTTCGCCGGTGGAGCGCATCTCAGGGCCGAGGACGGGGTCGACCTCGGGGAATTTGTCGAAGGGGCAGATGGCCTCCTTGGCGCCGTAGTAGGGGATCGTGCCGTGGCGGAGGCCGGCTTGGCCGAAGGGTGTGCCGAGCATGAGGCGGGTGGCGGCGGCGGCCATCTGGATGGCGCAGACCTTGGAGACGAGCGGGACGGTGCGGGAGGCGCGGGGGTTGGCCTCGAGGACGTAGACCTTGCCGTTCTCGATGGCGTACTGCATGTT
>CALXMV010000017.1 GCA_944389565.1 uncultured Kiritimatiellota bacterium | reverse complement strand
CCGCGCGCGCGGCTACGCCGAGCCCTACCGCGCCGGGGCCGACGCGGTCTTCCTCTTCGGCCTGGCCTTCGACCCCGTCACCCACCGCCTCGCCGACACCGCCGCCGAGCCGCTCTGACGCGTTCGGGCCTGCGGCGACGCACAGGCGCTCCCCGCCCCGAGAGAGGCGGGGAGCGCTTTGTCATAGGCATTTTTCTGTTTGCACGGCAAACGCATTTTGATAGACTATAGATGTGATATGAGGTACGCAATGAAGACAATTTTGCGGAAAATCTGCGGGACGTCGGCATCCGGCGGCGTCTTCACGGCTCTTTATGTCTTTGCCGCGGTGGCGCTTATGGCGGGCGCCCCGCTCACCGCGCACGCGCAGGACACGCTCACCGAGCGCGCCACCGTCACCTTCGCGGGCAAGACGGCCGAGACGGTTTCCACGTCCGGCCCGCTCGCCTTCGCGTCCCTGGAAAGCCAGACGTACGGCACGGACACCTGGGCGAAGCTCGGTTTCATGACCACGACGAAGACCGATTACGACGACGACGAGCTCGCCAACGACCCCACCTTCTTCTCGCCCAACGTCAACGTCGGCAACGCCGGCCGCTGGCGCGCCACCTTCACCGCCTCCGAGCCCCTCCGCGTCCGGACCGTCACCCTCTCCGTCAAGACCTTCACGGCCAACGGCCTCTGTCAGAACGCCGTGAAGCAGGCCGTCTTCACCGCCGCCGTCGGCGACCGGACCGCCACCTCCGGCGACGTCACGATCGCCGCCGACGGCTCCGCCGCCACCGTCACCGCCGTCACGCTCGACTTCGGCGAGACCCTCGACCTCGTCGCCGGCGCGACCCTCGTCATCCAGGCCGAGCGCCCCGAGGGCTACACCACCGGCAACTTCCTGGGACTCTCCGCCATCGCCCTCGCGGGCGAGCCTGCGGAGCCCTCCATCGCCGACGCCTTCACCGGGCGCAGCATCAACTTTGTCCTCGGCGCCTGCGGCCAGAGCGGTTGCTCCGACCTCTCCGGCGACACGCTCTACGGCATCGCCCCCTTCCAGGTGGCCGGCGACGGCTGGAACAATCTGAACATCACCGGCACCGGCACCTACACCTACGACACGGTGAAGGACAACTCCGGCGCCGACGTGGAGGGCGTCTCCTTCATCCTGGCCGGCACCCATGGCTCCGTCGCGACAGTCACCGTCTCCGAGACCGCGGAGGACAGCGACTCCGTCATGCCCCCGGGCTATGCCCTGATGCAGGAAGGCGACAGCGCGATGACCGTCCTCCGCTCGCGGAACGGCACCTCCATCGCCGACAAGGAATTCACCATCTCCGGCATCCCCTACAAGAAGTTCGCCGTCGTCCTCTACCTCGGGCGCGGCGTCCACACCTCCGACGACGGCGGCCACGACCCCGTCGTCGTCCACAACGTCCGCGAGGTCGGGATCGGCTCGGGCAAACCCCAGAACGACTTCATCGCCAAGTACACCTACGACAGCGCCGGTACCCTCACCGTCGTCCAGACCGAGGGCGAAAACACCTCCGGCGAGGGGCGCTGGGGCTTCCAGAACGGCCTTGCCGGCTCGTGGACCAACGTCATCGGCGAGAGCGTCATGGTCCTCCCCAACCAGACCGCCGACCTCAACGGCGACTATTCCTTCAACATCTCCTGGAAGAACAACAACAGCGGCGGCGCCTCCTACCGCACCAACTTCCGCGGCGTCTCCATCATCGAGATGGACGAGACCTGGCACGAGCCCCTCGACGCGGGTACGGCCTCCATCGGCTTCGCCTTCGACACGAAAAACGTCCTCTCCGCGGATTCCCATTACGGCATCGACGGTTACGCGCTCCCCGGCGACGGGTGGAACAAACTCACCGCCGCCTCCTACGATCAGAGCGTCGCCGCCGGTTCCGTCATCGACCGCACGGGCGCCGTCGTCGACGGCCTTTCCATGACCCTGTCCAAAAGCGGTTCCGGTAACAATCTCGACCGCAACGTCAACAACGCCGCCGTCCTGCCGCCTTTCGAGCCCGACACCACCTATTCCCAGGCCAACGTCCAGGTCGCCCTCCAAGGCATCCCCTACGGCGAATACTCACTCGTCCTCTATCTCAACAAAGACCTCGGCTGGAAACAGGGCGACCACATCGGCCCCGTGGAGCTCACGATCGACGGCGAGACCACTTCCTATACCTATGTGGACGGTGCCCTCACCGTCGGCACCGCCGACTGGGGCACCTATGCCGGCGGCGGCATCGTCGGCATCGAAGGCATCGGCGTGATGGTCATCCCCGGCCTCACCGCCCGTGACCTGACCTTCAAGACCACCGGCGGCAACGGCAACAGCCAGATGCAGGGCTTCCAGATCGTCGAGACCGCCACCGCCGAGATGCCCGTCGGCACCGACCGTCTCCTCCATGGCTTCCATTTCGACGACACCGACCCCAACCAGTCCGGCGACGTCGCGCCCGTCGATCTCGGCGTCGGTGCCCAGGCCTTCACGTACTCCTCCGACCTTGGCTCCCACCGTTTCCTCAAGGGCGAGGGGCGTTTCGGCGCCGCCTCCCTCCGCTCCGGCAAAGGCATCGCCGACCTTGGGTCGAGCACCAACGCCGACGGCCTTTACCTCTACAACCCCAACGGCCTCGGCTGCGGCTCCGATACGGGCTTCACCCTCTCCTTCTTCGTCCGCTACAATGAGGACAGCGAGGGCGACGGCCGCGCCTTCATGGGCTTGATCATCGGCGGCAAGATCTACTACCTCGGCCGTTCGGGCGGGACCTACCAGTTCTCCATCTATCCCGGCGGTTGGGCCTCGGGCGAGGGCGTCTGGCGCACCTTCTCGCAGGGCGTGTGGCACCACGTGGCGCTTGTCTACAATCCCGACTGCCTGGGCGACGGCTCCAACCACAATGGCCTCGATTGCTACGTCGATGGCGAGAAGGTTGGCCACTTCTATGCCGCCTCCCGCGCCGTCTCCGGGCAGCTTACCCACCTGCTCATCGGCCGCGGCTTCGATTCCGCGCCCGGGAACGTGACCTCCAACAGGACCGTCAATGGCAAGTGCGTCCAGAACTACAAGGATGTGGACATCGACGAGGTGGGCCTCTTCAACTTCTCGGCCACCGCGGAGGAGGTCGCGTGGCTGGCGCAAAACCCCGTCGGCATGCCCCCCACCCGCGCCTCCACCGAGGAATGGGCCGCCATCGCCCAGAGCGTCACCTCCGGCGCCACCGTCGCCGACTGCGCCGGCGCGAACGGCGGCTTCTACGTGCGCCTGAACGGCCTGCGCCACCTCGGCGACCGCGCCCCCGCCTCCGTCGCGACCCTGTCGCGCGTCTCCCTCCGCTCCGCCGCCGTGAACTGGATGTTCGGCGGCGATCGCGGTGGGGACAATGCCAACATCCGCCGCCTCGTCCTCGTCGATGCCGAGGGCAAGGTCGCGGCCGTTTCCGAGGTCACCGCGCCCACCCCCGCCAACGTGGCCGCCACCACCACCTTTGCCTTCCCCGAGCGGACGCTCCTCGACCCCGCCGCCGACTACCGCGGCTACTTCGTCGGCGAGGAGGCCGCCCCCGTCGTCGGCCTGGCTTTCGACACCGCCCTCTCCCGCGGCTACCGCATCCAGCTCTATCCGGACGCCCAGGCCCAGGACCGCGGCTTCTACCAGGCGACCCACCCCAAGTACGCCCCCGCCATCTCCTTCGTCCTCGCCCCCGAGCCCGGCGATGAACCCATCGTCCCCCCAGAGCCCGAGGCCGAGCCCGTCTCCGCCCGTTACCTCCGCGTCAACTTCCTGGAGACGCAGAAGGATTCTTCCGATTCCGCCACGCCGTCCACCACAAGTGAGGAACAGGGCGAGCAAGGCGTCGCAATCGCCGAGTTCTGGCCCACCCTCGGTGGCGTCAAGATCGACCGCACGGGCTTCTCCGCCACCGCCTCCGGCTCCACTCCCGCCAACCTCTTCAACGACGTTTACGGCGGCACGAGCGAGGACAAATGGGGGCACACTAATGCCTCCCCGTGGTTCCAGATCGACATGGGCGCCGTCAAGGAAATCGACGGCTACGCTTTCTGCACCGCCGACGTCCAGCGCCGTAACCCCATCTCCTGGGAGGTCCTCGCCTCCGAGGACGGCACGACCTGGACGCGCGTGGATATGCGCAACCTGCGCACCAAGGCCGGTGCCGTCGCCCTTGGCAAGGCCACCGAGAACGCCTTTCCCTTCAATTATCCCAACACCGACGAGGCCGAGTCCCCCGAGGCCGTCCGCTACGTCCGTTTCACCCTCCAGGCCCGCGAGACCACGGACAAAGACAGTGGCAATGTCTCCGTCGCCCTCTCCAAGGTCGACCTCACGCTGAACGGCGAGTCCGTCATCCCCGAGAACACCATCATCCGCGACTATATCGCCTGCAACGGCATCGCCCGCCCCTCCAATATCCTCACCCACGACACCGGCACCAGCAATCCCAAATACTGGGGTTACGGCGCCACCATGACCTTCACCCTCGACCTCGGGCAGGCCGTCCTCTTCGACGAATACGCCCTCACGATGGCCGACGTCGCCTACCGTGACCCCGTCGGCTGGACCGTCGAGGTCTCCAATGACGGCACGACCTGGACGACCCTCGACACCGTGACCTTCGCCGCCGTCGCGGAGGCCGAGGAGGCCCTCGGCACGCAAGACGACGGCCCCTACACCCGCCCCGCCGACCTTGCCGCCGCCCTCCCCGAGAACCTCGACTTCGGGGATGTCGTGAACAAGACCCCTGGTCGCGCCATCAACGTCAACTTCGTCAAGGGTAGCACCAACCCGATGGCCGACGACCAATCCTACGGCCTCATCCCTTACGACAAGTCCACGTGGAACTGGCCCTACACCGCAACCGGCGATGCCATCAATTGGTCGGGCGTCGCCCTCACCGATTCCGCCGGCGCCTCGGGCGTGACGATGGACGTCACCGCCCTCCTGATGGACACGATGGGGCTCTCGGATCCGCTCCTGAAACACGCCCTCTGCGACAACACGTCCGGCCTGACGGGTTCGGGTGTCCAGGTCGCCCTTCACAACATCCCTTACGAGACCTACGACGTCTATGTCTACATGGTCGCCGGCATCTCCGGGAATTACACGAAGAACGGATCCGTCTTCCTCAATGGCGACACCACCAAATACTATTACATGCCCGAGGGCGCGGAGGTCGCCGCCGTCTCCTCCTCCAATGTCAATTGGGGCAACACCGCGGCTTACTCGGACACCGTGCCAACGCTTGGCGTGAACGTCATGCGCATTGCCGACGTCACGGGCGCTGACCTGACTATCAACACCTACCGTTCGGAGCCTGGCCGCGGCGACATCTCCGCCATTCAGATCGTCGAGGTCTCTCCCACGCCTGTCGCGCCGCTGACCGGCACGCTCGCCACGGGCGCGGTCGATCTCTCCGCCGTGACCGTCGGCGACAGCCAGGCGCTCACCTCGCTGACGGAGGAGCATGCCGTCGCGCTCACGCTCACGGGCGACACGACGCTGACGCTCGACGCGGCGGCCACCCTCGGCGGCCTGGCCCTCGACGGCACGGGCACGCTCACGCTCGCCGCCGGCGATGGCACCCTCACCCTCGGCCAGATCAAGGTCGGCAACGGCGTCACCCTCACGGGCGACATCTCTGGGCTGACCTTCGCCGAGACGAACCTCGGCGAGGCGGAGGTCGCCCTCAACCCCACCGCCGTCTTCGCCCCCACCTCGCCCACGCCGGTCTACTTCTGGCCGCTGGTGAGCGGCGAGGGCGCGGTCGTCCTCGACGGCTCGGTCGCCCTCGCCAACGCCGCCAATACCTATTCCGGCGGCACCACCTTCGCCTCGGGCGTGAACCTCTACGTCGGCGACGGCACGCTCGGCACGGGCGAGGCGACCATCTCCGCGGGCGCGACCCTCAACCTCGCCGGCCGCGACTGCTCCGCCGACCTCGTCCTCGCCGGCGGCGAACTCACCAACGTCCCCGTGGAGGGCGTCACTTCCCGCGTCGCCGCCATCAACTTCAACAGCGGCGTCGAGGGCGGCTCCGTCGACGGGTTGGAGGCGCAGGGCCTCGTGCCCATGCATGGCGACCTCTGGTGCGAGGTCACCGAGACGAGCGGCACCGTCGCCGACTGGGCCTTCTACGACGAGGCCGACATCGACACCTCCGGCGCCTCCTCCTCCGGCACGGGCTCGGTCGTCTGGTCCGCCACCCACTGGCAACAAGTGAACAACGCCACCGCCTACCTCAAAGGCTACCTCGACGACTCCGAGACCCTCATGGGCAAGTACGTCACCGTCACGCCGCCCCGCCTGCTCTACGGCGAGGCCTACGACGTCTACGTCTACCACTCCACCGACTCCGCCCCGGACAACTACGCGGCCGTCCCCGTCCAGGGCGACGACGGCGTCATCCGCTATTACACCTACGTGGACGGCGAGCAGACGACCGTCGAGAACCCCGGGCAGACCGTCGGCAACTGGGGTAACTACAACGAGGGGCTGACCACCGTCGCCGAGGGCACCAACGTCATGGTCCTGCGCGACCATTTCGATTCCTCCCTCAAAATCGGCCTTCAGGGCTATAAGGTCGGTGGCTACGCGAAGACGCGCGGGTGCATCGCGGCCGTGCAGGTGCGCACGCGCGGCGCGGGCGGCCCGGCCGTCTTCTCCGGCACGCTCTCCGGCGAGGGCACGCTCCGCGTGGGCGACGACGCCCTCACCCTCCGCGACGCGGCGGTCTCGGGCACTCTCGCCGTCGCCGGCGGCACGCTGACCGTCGAGGAGGGTTGCGACCTCCTGACCGCGACCCTCGACGTGGCCTCCGACGCCACCCTGGCCGTCGCCGACGGGGTGGGGGACCTCGCGGTCACCGCCCTCACCGGCTCCGGCGCGCTCGACCTGCCCGCGGGCGTCACGCTGTCCCTCGCGGCCGTCTCCGGCGACGCCGACTTCTCCGGCGCCATCGCCGCCGACGGCGCTTGGACGCTCGACAAGCCTGGCGCCTCCAACCAGACTCTCTCCGGCCTTGGCGCCGCTGACGTCACCCTGACGATGGCCGCCGGCACCCTCACCGCCTCCGGCGCCACCGTCGCCGCCGCCATCCCCGTCGCCGAGACGCCCGCCGCCGCGCGGGTCGAGGGCCTCACCCTCGCCAATGGCGGCGCCATCCTCATCCGCTCCGACGCCGACCTTGACCGCTTCCTGCCGCAGGGCCTCCTCGTCGTCGGCAACACCTACACCCTCCGGTTCGACGCGGACTACCTGCAGGACCTCCTCAGGTCCGGCCGCACCTTCTCCTTCGCGATCGGGAACCTGCCCACGGGCGCGACCCTGACGCCCGACGGTGCCATCGCCGACTACGTCGAGATCAACGGCTCCACCGTCAACTTCGTCGGCGAGCCCGTCTCCGTCCCTCGCCTGCTCCACGGCTTCCACTTCGACGATACCTCCCCCAGCGAGGCGCGTGACGTCGCGCCCGTCGATCTGGGCGTCGGCGGCCGCGCCATCGGCTACGCCTCCGACCTGGGCGACAGTTGGCGCCGGCTCGTCGCGGCGGGCGAGGGCCGCTTCGGCGCGAACGCCCTGCGCTCCGGCCGCGGCGTCGGCGGCTTGGACAGCAACTCGAACTCCGACGGCATCTACCTCTACAACCCCAACGGCCTCGGCTGCGGCTCCTCCAGCGGCTTCACCCTCTCCTTCTTCCTGCGCATCAACGAGGACGACGAGGGCAACGGCCGCGCCTTCCTCACCTTTGTCGTCGGCGACCAGACCTACCGTTTCGGCCGCTACGGCGGCACCTTCCAGTTCTCCTGCTTCGACAACTCCCAGTGGGAGTCGGATTACGGTCTCTACAACTCCCTGCCGCAAGGCCAGTGGGCGCACGTGACGATCGTCTACAACGGCGACGTCGCCGGCGACGGCTCGGGCAAGGCCGGGCTCGACTGCTACATCGACGGCAAGAAGGCCGGCTCCTGGTACGGCCCCAATCGTGTGCCCCAGGGCCAGCTCACCCACCTGCTCATCGGCCGCGGCTTCGATGAGATCCCCGCCGCCGTCACGGGGACGAGCACCGTCAACAGCGTCTGCACCACGAACTACCAGAACCTGGACATCGACGAGTTCGGCCTCTTCAACTTCTCGGCCACCGCCGAGGAGGCCGCGTGGCTCGCCACCCACGCCATCGGCATGCCGCCCACCCGCACCCCCGCCTGCGAGTGGGTCGCCGCCCCCTATGCCGTCACCGGCCGCGCCGACAAAGGCTCCTGGGCCGGCGGCTTCCACCTCCGCCTCGACGGCCTCCGCCACGAGGGCCCCGGCAAGCCGGCCGTCCTCCCCGAGAAGGTCCGCCTCCGCTCCGTCGCCGTGAACTGGTACTTCGGCTCCGACGTGAACGCCGAGGTCCGCCACCTCGTCCTCGTCGACGCCGAGGGCAACGTCGTCGCCGTCTCCGACACCTCCGCGCCGACCCCCGCCAACGCGGCCGCCTCCACCGCCTTCAACTTCTCCTCCCCCCCGGAGCTCGACCCAGCCGCCGACTACGTCGGCTACGTCACCGCCACCGCCCCCAAGGTCGGCGAGCCCTTCGACACGACGGAATCCCTCGCCGGCCGTTACCAGAGCTATGCCGATGCCGACGCCCTCGCCCGCGGCGTCTACCTGACCGACAACACCAATCACGCCCCCGCCATCGCCCTCATCCTCGAGGCCGACGGCCCCGGCGACGTGGTGAACGCCGGCCGTTCCTTCAACCTCAACATCCACGACACCGCCACGCAGATCCTCGTGCAGGGCACGGCCTATGGCCTGCACCCCGTCGATGGCTCCCAGTGGGTCACCGCCACGGGCGGCGCGCATCTCGAAGGGACGGGCAAGGACACCGCTGGGAACACCCTCTCCTACATCACCCATTCGGGCAACAAAATCAATCCCTTCGCCAACAACCCGCACTTCTATCCGCTCTTCCAGGCCGGTTTGCTCGACAACAACGGCGATGTCTACGTCACCGTTTCCGACATCCCCTATGCCGCGTACGACGCGTATGTCTACATGGTCTCGGATTCGGACAACACCTGGACGCAGAACTGCTCGCTGACCCTGAACGGGGAGGCCTCCCCCTTCTATTATATGGAAGAAGGGAAGGCAACCGCCACGGCCGCCTCCTCCAACGTGAACTGGGGCGAATGCCAGAACGTGACCCCGACGCTCGGCAAGAACGTCATTCGCTTCGCCAACCTCACGGGCTCCTCCTTCTCCGTCAATGCGTCCCGCGTCAGCCCCGGCCGCGGGTGCATCGCCGCCGTCCAGATCGTCGAGCGTGCCGACCTGTCCGTCCGCACGTGGCGCGGCGAGGTGGAGGGCGACGTCGCCGCCAACCGCCTGACGCTCACGCAGGTGCTCCCTGCCGACCCCGACGCCGACCCTGACGCCCCCGCGCCCGTGGGGCAGACCGCCACACTCGACCGCCTCGGCGCCGGCGACACCGTGATCTTGGATGTCTCCGCCGACGCCACCCTGACGCTCGACGCCGCGCTCACCCTCGGCGGCCTCACCCTCAACGGCCCGTCCGCCCTCACCCTCGCGGGCGCGCCCCTGACCGCCGACCGCGTGACCGTCGATGCCGGCACGCTCGTCGCCGCCCCCGACACCCTCACCGCCGCCGCCTCCGCGCTCTACGGCGAAGGAGCGGTCACCCTCTCCGAGGGCGCAACCCTCGGACTTCGCGCGGGCGCCGACGGCACCGCCGCCTTCCCCGCCAAGATCGTCGGCGGGGGCGCGGTCCTCATCGCCGCCGGGCAGACCGTCGCGCCCACCAACGCCGCCAACACCTACTCCGGCGGCACCACCGTCGCGGGCACCCTGCCCCTTGCCGGCGCCGGCACCCTCGGCACGGGCCTCGTGACCGTCCCCGCCGGCGGCATCCTCGACCTCAACGGCTCTGCCCTCGCCAACGCCGTCGACCTGGCCGGCGGTACCCTCCGCGGCTCCGAAAACCCCGAGGGCGAAGGCCTCGTCGCCGCGCTCAACTTCAACGCCGACGGTGCCCGCGGAGTCCCGGACGACGAGGTTGCCGGCCTCGTGCCCATGCGCGGCGATGCCTGGACGCAGGTGACGGCCGACACCGGCTCCGTCACGCTTGGCTTCCGCTCGGCCGCCGACGCGCAGACCCTCGCCGGCGCGCCCGTTTTCCTCTCCGCCGAGGCGGAGTGGAAGGGCACCCATTGGACCAACGATGCCAACGGCGCCACCTTCCTCAAGGGCTATCTGGACGACAGTAGCACCAGTTTCGACAAGTACGTCACGCTGAGCATCCCCGAGACCATCGGCGCCTACGACGTCTACGTCTACTCCACCACCGACGGCAGCGTCTTCTCCGCCCGCCACGTGCGCGGCGACGACGGGCAGTCCGTCGCCTACTCCTACGTCGATGGCGTCCTCACCGAGGGGCGTGAGAGCAATTGGGGTAGTGCCGCCGCCGGCCGCAAGACCGTCGCCGAGGCCGTGAACACGATGGTCTTCCGCGACCGCACCGACCGCACCTTCTCCGTTGATATCTGGGAGAACGGCTCCGCCCGCGGCTGCATCGGCGCCGTCCAGGTCAGTGCCCCTGTGGGGGTGTTCACGGGCGCGCTCACCGTCAGCGCCGATTCCGTTATCGAGGGCGTGGACGATTGGATCCTCGCCCCGAGCGCCGTCTCCGGCACGGGCACGCTCACCAAGGACGGCACGGGGCGGGTGACCGTGCTGGGCGCCGACCTCGGCGCGCGCACGGTCTCCGTCTCCGCGGGCACGCTGGCCATCGGCGCGGGGTGCGACCTCGGCGGCGTTAGCCTCGACATCGCCCAAGACGCGACCGTCCGCGCCACGGACGACGCGGGCGAGATCGCCCTCAGCGACCTCGACGGCACGGGCACCTTCGACCTCGGCCAGGCCGTCGGCCTCACCTTCACCAACGAGGCCCTCGCCAACGGCGTCTTCACCGGCACCCTCGCGGCCACGGGCTCCGACACCTTCGCCCTCACCAAGCGCGGCACCCTGAGCCAGACCCTCACCGCGCTTCCCACGGGCGTGACGGTCGATGTCGAGATCGCCGAGGGTACGCTGGCGATCAATGCCTCCGTCGCCCAGTCGATTGGTGACCTGCGCCTCACGGGTGGCCGCCTCAACGCGCCCGGCACGGGCGTCGTCACCGTGGGCTACGCCGAGATGACCACCGGCGAGGTCGCCTTGGGCGCCGCCGGCACCGCTGCCTCCGCCCGCCCGATGGCCGTGGCCCAGGCCGATGCCACCGTCTCGCGCTTCACCCTCGCCGACGACGGCACCATCCGCTACCTCGCGCTCGAGGACTTCGACCGCTGGTTCCCCGCCGGCTTCATCCCCGCCGACGGCACCTACCGCATCCAGCTCGCGAGCGACCTGGCCGACCTCCTGCCCTTCCCCTACACCTTCACCGTCCAGGGCGCCGACCCCACCACCGAGTTCGTCCTCCTGGGGGTCGATGGCAACCCCGCCCCCGAGGGTTCCTACGAGGCCAACGGCTCGACCATCACCATCATCGACTCCGGCGCCATCGTCGGCGACACCTCCGCCCTGCCCACGCCGCGCCACCACTGGGCCTTCGATGGCGACGTCTCCGACACGGGCTTCGCCGCCCAGGCGCTCACGGGCTCCTCGCCCACCTATTCCGTGACGGGCGTCGAGAACGGCCAGGCCCTCTCCGGCGGCCAGCCGTGGACCGCCAACCCCGGGGATACCTTCACCTTCGCCTCCGGCGACGAGTGGACGATGGGGCTCTACGTGAATCGCGGCTCCGTCTGCGCCACGAACACCATCCTCATCGGCATGGCCGCCGGTTCCTCCGCGCAGACCGGCACCGCGGGCTCCCTCGTCCTGGCCACCGGCGCCGAGCCCGGCACCCTCACCCTCTGGCAACGCACCGAGGATGGCAAGGCCGAGATCGCCACCGTCGCCCTCGATCGCGGCGACGACGCGTGGTACCACCTCTTGCTCACCCACTCCGCCACCACCATCCGCCTTTTCGTCGACGGAGCCTTGGCCGCCACCGTCTCCGGCGACTTCTCGGTGGCGCAGACCGGCTTCCAGGTCGGCACCGTCCGTGGATCGGCGATTGATGGCTTCGGTCTGAGCTCTTGGGCCGGCCAGGGCGTGCTCCTCGATGACCTCGTCGTCTGGGATTCCGTCCTGCGTGAGCGGCAGATCGATTTGGCGATGGCCGAGGTGACCGGCAAGTGGCGCTGGCACAGCGCCTCCTCCGCCGCGGATCTTCTGAACCAGGAGGCCACCGACTGGTCCGACACCCTCGGCTCCACCGCTACTTGGCCCAACGACGGCACCTACACCGCCTTCCTCACCCTCGGATCCGCCGCCGCGTGGGACGACGTCCTTGCCGAGTTCGATGACTTCGCCGCCGCGCACGTCTACCTCGACGGCGCCGCCCTCACCTACGCCCTTCCCGCCAACGGCGCCGCCCTGGAGGCCCCCGACTCCGTCGCCGACCTCCATGTGGCGAACGACCTGACGATCGACGCCTCGGCCGTCTCCGTCGACGTCCTGGGGCAGGCCGTCTCCGGCGACACCGGCGTCCGCGTCCTCGGCGGCGTCTGGACCGGCGATGTCGCCATCCGCAACGTCCCCGAGGGCTTCACGCTCTCCGTGGTCACCGCGGAGGATGGCCTTTACCTTTCCGGCAATGTCGACCTGTCGGTCGTGGATTGGATCGTCTCCATCGACACCGGGTGGGACAACATCAACGGCGGCTCCAACGCCACCACGCTCTACGGCCTCGAGGGCTACCAGGTCGCCGGCGCGAATTGGACGATGTTCGGCAGCTACAGCAACGCCCTGACCAGCGGCACGCTTTCCGACCTCAAGCGCGACGACGGCACCGCCTCCGGCATCTCCGCCCAGATCCGCTACCAGGGCGGCGCCAGTTATCGCTCCAGCTACGGCGACTGCATGATGAAGGGCTTCAGCAACGGCCCCACCCGCGTCGTCTACACCGGCGTCCCCGCCGGCAAATACGAGGTCCTCGTCTACGCCTCCAACAACTCCGACGTGCAGACCTCCCCCGTCCGCCTGACCACCTCGCTGGAGGACAACTTCTACACCTACGACGCGCGCGGCAACCTCCTCGTCACCGCCTACGACCCCACGCACGTCCCCAACTCCTGGGGCCACGCCAACTACAACGTCGTCGCCAACGGTCAGGCGCTCAACCAGACCGCCATCAAGATGCCCGTCACCGTCGGCTCCGACGGCCGGCTGGTGATGGAGATCTCCGACTCGGACGACCCGAACGCCGGCCCCGGCCTCGAGTGGGCCGCCGCCAGCGGCCGCGGCTTCCTCGGCGGCTGGCAGCTCGCCGCCGTGCACACGCCCGCCGTCTACACGCGCAACGTCCGCGGCACCGAGGCGTGGGAGCAGACGGGCGCCTGGACGAACGCCTCCACGGGCGAGACCGTCGACCTCCCGCCCGAGGGCGCGGCCGTCCTCGTCGGCCTCCAAGGCGACGCCACCCTCACCGTCTCCCAGGGCGACGTGTCGCTCGGCCTCCTGCAGACCATCGGCGAGGGCACCCTCACCCTCCGCTACGACGGCTCGTGGCTGACGGACGATGACTATCGTGCCATCACGCCCACCCAGCCGCTCGTCGTGCCCCTCCTCGCCGCCTCCATCGACACCGGGACGGTGCGCGTCTGGATGGACCCGCTCCCTTATGGTGCTTCCGCCACCGTCGCCGTCACGGACGACGGCGCCACCGCCACCATCTCCCTGCCCGCCGCCGCCTATCCCTCCGAAATCGGCACCATCTCCTATAACTTCTGGGACTTCATCGGCGGCAACAAAGGAACCGGCCAAGTGGACGACTCCGTCAACTCCGGCCCCGCCCCTTACACCGTCCTTGGCAAGTACTGGAACGAGTCGCCGGAGGACTTCGCGAAAGACGGCACGATGGATCTGATCTCGGTGCCCAATGGCGAGCGTACCTCCGCGAACGCCACTGTCACGACCCTCTCCGGCGCCCTGACGCTCGACATCTACAACACCTATGACGAGGGGCGAAACTCCGGGAAGGCGCTCTGCGTCGGCTTCGCCAACGACCGCCCGACCTCCAAGGATTCCGGCCGCAACCCGAACCTCACCGTCAAAATCCCCGAGTCGTGGGACACCTACACCGCGATCGTCTACTTCTCGAACAACAGCACCAGTTGCCAGCACTGGTTGCCGATCCGTGTCAATGATCGCATTTACACCTACCTTGACGGCACTCTCACCGACATCACCGACACCTGGGGCGGCACCTACACCGGCAACTGGGTCCAGGGGGAGGTGCCCGTCGACGCCGCCTACGTGTGGGGCGAGAACGGGACCGACACCGCGCTCGAAGAGGGCGTCAACATGATGATCGTCCCCGGCCTGCGCCGCTCCGACCTCGGTGACGGCACCTTCAAGATGGCGTGGTGGGGCAACTTCACGGATAGCGGTTCCTTCAACACCTCCTCCGGCCGCCGTGGCACCATCGCGGCCTTCCAGCTCTTCCAGGAATCTTCGGCGAACCTCGACGCGGCCAACGCGCTCGTCTTCCGCGGCACAATCAGCGGCGAGACCGACTGGCAGACCATCGCGTGGACGGACGGCGAGGGCCAGCCCGTGGCCGAGGGCGCGACCCCCGGCGAGGACAGCGTCGTGGTGCTCACCCTGACGGGCGACGCCACGCTCCTGAACGTCCCCGAAGGCACCGCCATCGCCGCCCTGCGCGTCTACGGCGACGGCCACGCCATCACCCTGCCGGCGGCGACCCGCGCGGCCTGCACCGTCTCCGGCGCCATCGACTTCCTCAACGACACCACCCTCGCGCTCTCCGCCGCCGACGAGGCGACGATGCCCGACGGCGTCGGCACCTATCCCACCCGCGTCCGCTACGACTACGCCTACGCGGCCGACTACACCACCACGGCCGACTACGTCACCGAGTTCGCCGCGGGCTTCGAGGGCAGGCTGACCCACGGCGGCGGCACCGTCGAGTTCTCCCACGGCACGGTCCACTTCCCCTCCGTCGCCGACAGCACCACCGAGACCACCATCATCTTCTCCGGCGACGCCACGGTCACGGCCGACGGCGAGGGCAACGCCGGCGGCCTGCCCCTCGGCCGCGGCACCTACATCTTCCGCGACAACGTCCAGGCCCAGCCCAGCCGCTTCGGCCTCCTCCATCAGAGCGGCAACCACACCTGCGGCTTGGTCATCGAGGACAACGCGGTCGTCACCGTCACCGGCGCCGTCAACCACCACACCGGCTCGCCCACCAACGACAACACCCTCCAGTTCGCCAACTGGGCCGGCAACGCCGAAATCACCGTCCGCGACAACGGCAAGCTCCTCGCCGAGAACGCCGACATGGTCCTCTCCCACGGCGCCGGCACCCACACCCTCACCATCGAGGACAACGCCGAGGTGCGCGTGGCCGGCATCGCCCGCCACTCGAACCCCTCGGCCGAGATTACCCTCGCCGGCGGCCGCCTCCTCCTCGGCGCCAACGGCTTCCTCGACGACGGCAGCGCCGCCACCATGTCCCTCACCTTCGCCGGCGGCGCGCTCGGCACCTTCCGCGAGGAACTGATCCTCGACGCCGACACGGTGGACGCCTGCGTCTTCTCCGGCGAGCCCGTCTTCGACTCCGAGGAGGGCTCCACCCTCGCCATCGAGGCCGCGGGCGTCATCCCCGCCGACGCCATGCGCCTGACCCTCCGCAAGGGCGACCTGCGCATCGCCGACGGCTCGGACACCCTCCCCGGCCTCCTCCTCGAGGGCGGCACCCTCACCCTCGCCACCTCCGCCCGCGCGCCCAGCCTCACCTTCCAGGGCGGCGACCTGGCCTTCGACGGCGCCACCCTCACCCTCGGCGCCTTCGCCGCCAACCAGCAGGGTACCGTCTCCATCCCCCTCACCGAACGCCTCGCCGAGGGCGGCTGGCTCGCCATGGATGACGGCCTCGCCGTGCCCGACACGCGCAACCTCCTCTTCAACCTCGCGCTTGATCCCGACCGCCCCGAGACCAGCCGCGTCCTGCCCTTCATCCCGCTCTTCGTCGGCTCCTACACCGAGGGCGCCACCCCCATCGTCGGCGGCTTCGCCGTCCTCAACAACACCAACGGCGCCATCACCGCCGTCGACCCCGTCTACGCCACCGCCTCAGCCGGCGCCGGCCTCTACGCCGCCCTCGAGGGCGCCGAGGTCCAGCGCCAGCGCGACCTCACCATCGGCGCCGACGGCTACACCCTCACCCAGGTCGTCGCCGACGCCAACCCCTACATCAACTTCACCGGCGGCGTCACCGACGCCACGCTCGTCCTCCCCGAGGGCGGCATCAATCTGCCGCACAGCTCCTTCGGCGGTCTGCGCACCGTCATCCAGGCCTCCGGCTCCGGCTTCCACACCCTCATCAACGGCCTGGGCCTTACCATCGGCACGGCCCTCGACTTCGACCTCTCGGCCTGGGCCGGCGAGATGGACGGCTTCGTCCGCGGCGCCGTCCGCGACGTGCCAGCCAGCTTCTGCCTGGTGAGCGCCGGCGTCGCCCGCGCCTCCGCCTCGCACAAGCTCACCGTAGACCTCGGCGACTACGAGCCGCCCGCCGGCTTCACCGTCACCGTTGAGGATACGGCCGACGGCATCTACCTGGTGGCCCGCAACGACCGCCGCGCCCGCGCCGTCTCCGTGAACTTCACCGAGAGCGGCACGCCGCTCGCCGCGCCGCCCGCCGCCCCCGGCGTCTACGGCGTGCCCGTCGGCGCCTGGAACGACCTGCGCGGCTCCTTCGTCAGCGCCGACCTGGCCTTCTCCGACGTCGGCGGCGTGGCCGCCGGCCAGGCGATGGGCGCGGCCGCCGCCGACCAGCCCACCCAGGTCGTCGCCTACGCCTCGCTCACCAATTCCGACGCCGAGGCGCCCATCTCCATGCTCCGCGTGTGGCTGGACGACGCGGCCGCCCAGACCCTGCGCGTGGCCAACGTGCCCTTCGCGCGCTACCGCCTGGCCTTCATCTTCGCCAACGACCTCGAGGGCGCGGCCTACGCCCCCGTCACCGTCGCCGGCGTGCCCTACAGCATGGACGCCGAGGGGTACGTCCGCCGCGACATCCGCGCCTACCAGGCCCGCGACTCCCATGGCAACCTGACCATCGACATCCCCGCCGACGACGCCTGGGGCTCCACCGACCGGCCCACTGCCGCCGACCCCATCCGCCTGGGCCACAACGCGCTCGTCACCGACGTGCTCGCCGACCCCTCCGTCGTCGTCTCCTTCCCCGCCCTCTCCTACGCCCGCACCTACTCCGGCCTCGCCGCGATCCAGATCATCGAGGCCCCCGAGCCCGTCGCCGCCGCCGAGGCCGCCTCCTACACCCTCGACTGGGCGAACTATGACGAGCCCGCCCTCGACCTCTCGTCCGTCGCGCTTGTCCGCGACGACGGCGAGACCGCCTTTTGGGAGAACGGTGCCGGCAACAGCCTCACCGTCATCGTCTCCGAGGACCGCGACGTAACGCTCTCCCTTCCCACCGGCTTCGAGGCCGACCGCATCGTCTGCCGGGGCGGCGGCTCCCTCACCCTCAGCACCCTTAGCGGCGGCGCGGCCCTCAACACCCTCGATGCCTCCCTCCTGCGCGACCTCACCGTCACGTTCCCCTGCACCGGCGTGCGCTACACCCCCGCCCAGGCCCTCAGCCGCTTCGATGGCGCCTTCGACAACGCCGGCGAGACCTACTTCATCGCCGCGGGCGCCACCCTCTCCCTCGGCGCCGACTCGGGCGTCGCCACCAACTTCGACTCCAACAACCCCTCGCTGACCATCGACCCGGCCTCCCGCGGCACCCTCCGCCGCGACTACCCCGTCACCCTCGCCGACGACTACAACGCCGCCGACTACGCCAACATGACCTGGGCCTTCAAGGACCTCACCTTCGCCCGCACCGACGTCTCCCACCTCGTCCTCTCGCCCCACCTGCTCATCGAGCCCGGCGACACCTGGCGCTCCGACGTCGACGGCCTCTGGACCAACAAGAACAACGGCGCCGACGCGATGGCCATCACCATGACCGGCGGCGACGTCGAGTTCGGCGACGGCACCGACCGCGGCCTCCTCGTCAACTCCTCCGACGACCCCGCCGTGCCCACCGCCCTCACCCTCTCCGGCGGCCGCTTCTCCACGCCCATGATCGCCGTCTGGAACGAGGACTTCGACCTCACCGTCTCCGGCGGCGCCACCCTCGCCCTCGGCAACGGCACCGGCTCCTACGCCGGCTCCCTCGGCTCGCGCGAATCCACCGTCACCGCCCGCTTCCGCGGCGCCACCCTCGAGGCCCGCGCCGACGCCCTCGCCCCCTACGGCGGCGGCGCCCTGAGCCTCTCGCTCGAAGACTCGCGCATCGTCCTGGGCGACACGGCCGCCACCGAGGTGGCCTACTCCCTGCCCACCGTCTTCACGGGCGACAACACCATCGACCCCGGCCCGCTCGGCACCCTCCTCCTCTCCGAGCCCAACACCGGCGACGGCACCATCGCCCTGGCGCGCGGCACCCTCGCCATCTCCGACGCCGACGCCCTCGGCACCACCACCGTCACCATCCCCGACGGCGCCGCCTTCGAATCCCGCGGCCTCGTCGGCACCGCCGGCGGGGAGGAGCCCGCCCCCACCATCGACGGCGCCGCCCTCCGCAAAGACCTCCAGCACTACTACCCGCTCGACACGGACCGCGACTGCGCCGACGGCGCCGCCACGACGAAGCCCGCCCTCACCGAAGAGAACGGCACCGTCGCCGGCTCCGTCGAGGGGCTCTCCGCCACCGACGGCGTCTACGGCAAAGGCCTCGGCGCCGGCGCGGCCTTCCAGGCCAACGGCGCTAACGATCTCACCAGTTTCCTCCCCCGCTCGGGCGACTTCACCTGCGCCTTCTGGTTCCGCACCACCAACGATCTGGGCACGATCGGCCAGACGTGGAACGACGAGACCGTCAAACCCCTCCTCTGCCGCGGCATCTCCTACAACGGCGAAAACACCTCCAACCAAGGCTGGGCGATCGCCGCCAACGCCGGGGGCAACGTCGTCCTCGATCTCGCCCCGACCCAAGGCTCCACCGATGGCACCGTCCGCCTGACGAGCGCCAACGCCGTCTACGGCTCCGTCGTCGCCTGGCACCACATCGCCTGGACCCGCTACGATCAGACCGTCACGCTCTATGTCGATGGCGAGCAAGCCGCCACCGCCGAACTCCCCGAGAGCTACACCGACATCTCCACCGGCTCCGGCACATGGTACCGCGAGTTCGCCCCCACCTATCAAGGCGGCGCTAGCGCCTCCCATGCGATACGCAACGGCGACGCCCTCGACGACCTCGCCTTCTGGAACCGCGCCCTCACGGCCGATGAGCTCCGCACCGTCGTCTCCGCCGGCCAGTCCCTCGGTGACCTCTTCGACATCTCCGCGAACGCCCGCGCCGCGACCGTGACGGCCGCCCGTGCCGCCACGCCCGCACCCGCCGCGGCCGCCGCCGCCACGCTCGGCGTCAAGCAGATCACGATGACCTTCGAGCATCCCTCCGGCGGCGAGGGCGCCTGCGCCGTGGCGGAGATCTGCCTCTACAACGGCGGTCAGCTGGTCTCCTGGCCCCTCGGCACCACCATCTCCGCCACCAAAAACGACACCAATTGGTCCAAGAGCGGCACCGCCAACTGCCTGATCGATGGCATCTACGGCTCGAGCACCGCCACGGGAGTCGGCACCAACCCGGAAACCGGCGAGGAGGTCTCCTACGAAAACGACGCCTCGACTAAGAACAACAAGTGGTACCCGCAGACCCGCGGGCCTGTCTCCGCCACCATCACCCTCGGCGAGCCTGTCGTCTTCGACGCCTACACCCTCTGGTGGACGGATGTCTCGAACCGTTCGCCCACCAAATGGACGATGACGGTCGTCTACGAGAACGGTTCCACCGCGACGGTCCACTCCATCTCCGACTATCCGCCGCCCGCCATCAACACGGAGAGCGAGCGCTTCCCCGTCCTCCGCGCGGGTGCCGCACGCCCCGACGCGGACGACGAGATCAAGGGCATCACCAAGATCACGCTCTACGTCCACAACGCCCTGCACGATGCCTCGCAGGAGGAGACCGGCTTCCCGCACAATGACGGCGTTGGTCTGCAGGAGCTCGTCCTCTACCGCGACGGCAAGCAGGTCGCCTGGCCGCTCGGCACCACCATCTCCGCCGACGTCCGCGACGCGGATTGGACGCAGAACGGCAACGTCAACGCCCTCATCGACGGCGTGACGGGCACCGACGCCTCCGCCGTGCCCGTCAACCCCGCCACCGGCCAGCAGGAGACGTACACGGAGTCGAACACGTCGAACAACAAGTGGTATTGCCACGATGGCTCCAGCGCGGTCGACTCCGGCACCGCCACCATCACCCTGCCCTCGCCCATCGCCTTCGACGCCTACACCTTCTGGGTCTCCGACCAAGTCGGCCGCTTCCCGACGGATTGGACGATGACCGTGACCTACGAGGACGACACCGAGGAGCTTGTCTCCATCGTCACCGACTACGACCGCTCCGCCCTCGAGGCCAACACGGAGACCGCCCAGTACCCCGCCTACGTCGCCTTCACCGAGGTGGAGCAGGACCAGGAGGTCTCCACCGCCGGCGGCCACGTCATCTTCCGGAAGGGCTCCACCTGCCGCGCCACCACCGTCTTGGAGCCCACCCTGCCCTACACCGCCCGCATCGCCGGCTCCATCGCGCTCCCCGACGGCAAGGAGGGGGTCACCTTCATGCTCAACGGCGAGGTCTACGCCTCCGACAACGTCACCGTCAGCGCCGCCACCGGCTCGGTCACCTTCGGCTCCGCCGGCGAAGGCCCCCTCGAAGGCGCCGACGTCCGCTGGGACGTTACCAAACCCACCGGCACCTGGGCCAACGCCTCCGCCGGCCCCTGGCAGAATGGCGCGACCTACTATGACGGCGTGCGCGCCGAGTTCCCCGCCGGTGCCGACTCTCCCATCACCGTCTCCGTCCGCGGCACCGTCCGCCCGAGCTCCGTCGCCATCGGCGCCACGGACATCTACTCCTTCACGGACGCGGCGGGCTCCGCCGGCCTCATCGACACCTCCGCCTGGGAGAGCACGGCCGTCGGCGACGAGACGAGCACCTTCGGCTACACCGTCGAGGGTGGCTCCGCCGTGGTCTATGACGTGCCCCTCGTCACCGCCAACGCCCAGACCGCCGTCAAGGTCCCCTACGGCACCATCCGCCTGATGGGCGTCCTCTCCGACGGCGGCAGGACCGCCTCCCTGCTGAACGGCGGGCGCGCGGGTATCCTCGGTGGCGCGAACGCCGTGCCCCATGGCGTCTGGCACGCCGCCGGCACGGGCGACCTCACCCTCTCCCCGCACGTGGGCGAGACGCAGCTCCTGCCGATGTTCGGCCGCCAGCTCCGCGACACCGGCACCATCACCGTCGCCGGCCAGCGCCAGGCCGACGGCTCCTACGCCGGCGGCACCGTCGAGTTCGCCGGCACCACCAACGGCACCAACTGGAACGCCAACTTCGCCGGCTCCCTCGCCGTCCGCGACGGCGGTCACCTCCTCATTTCCGGCATCCGCGCCCCGAACGGCTCCGACAACACCGACGACGACCCCTACTTCCGCGTCGGCGGCAACCCGCTCTTCAACACGGACAACCCGATTGTCCTCACCAACCACGCCACGCTCACCCTCGCCCAGCGCGGCACCATCTCCGGCTGGAACCAGCGCAACAACGCCTCCGTCATCCAGTCCTACCCGCTCCAGATCGGCTACGAATCCACCTTCGTGGGCGACTTCACCTACCGCGACTACCGCCACTACATGATCCACAGCGTCATCCTCAACGGCGACGGCGCGGAGATCTACCTCGCCGAGGGCGAGGATTCCGGCAAGTCCGTCCAAAACCGCGGCCTCGCCGTCTCCAAGGGCGCGACCATCCGCGTGGCCGGCATCGGTGACGCCGGCGACCTCGCCGACCCGAAGACCGACACCCGCACCCAGAGCGACCCCGAGACCGGCCGTCTGGAGCCCGTCGACCCTGAGACCTACGGCACGCTGACCGAGGGCATCACCGCCTACGTCCGCGCCGTGGACGCCACCTCGCGCTTCACCGCCTACCAGGAGGGCGTGGGCGAGGGCACCACCCTCGAGGTCCGCGAGGGCTCCGCGCTCGTCATCGAGGCCACGCCCTACGCCGAGGGCGGCTCCACCTTCATCAAGGCCGGCCCCGGCCGCCTCGACCTCGACTGCGGCGAGGACGAGCTGGCCTTCACGCTGACCGTCGCCGAGGGTACCGTCGGCGGATCGGCCGCCTTCACCCACGGCGACAGCGCCATCACCGCCGAGACGGGCTCCACCCTCGAGGCCGGCCTCGCCATGCCCTCCCTCACCCTTGAGGGCGGCGTGACCCTGGCGCTCGACCCCACCGGCGCCACCCAGCTCCGCGCCGACCGCGTCTTCTTCACCGCCGGCGCCGACTACGTGATCGACGCCCTGCCCGGCGTGCAGGTGCCCGCCGCCGCCGGCCGCGAGCCCGTCAAGGTCATGGCCTGGGCCGGCCAGCAGAACGCCGGCAACGTCACCTTCTCCCTCGCCCCCGCCCTCTCCGAGGCCGGCTTCGGCCTGGAGATCCGCGACGACGGCCTCTACCTCATGGACTCCGTCACCTTCGTCCGCGAGCTCAGCTTCACGCCGGGTGTCGCCAGCTACGAGCTGGCCTGGTACTCCGCCGGCTCCTGGTACCGCCTGGATGACTCCGCCAAGACGCCCTGCGACTGGGAACCCGCCGACGGCGAGGCCGCGACCGCCCTCTTCGTCCTCCCCGACGCCTACATCGGCGACACCGCCTCCGCCCCCACCTTCCGCCTGGTGCTCGACCGCGAGGTCTCCTTCGCCAACGTCCGCTTCGCCACCCGCGTCTACGACGACGAGGGCAACCTGACCGGCTACCGGACCTGCGCCACGGGCGTCGTCTACCTCTACGACCTCACCGCCGAGACGATGCCCGGCGCCGACGAGGCCCTCAGCTTCACCTGGGTGCCCACCCTCATCCTCGCCCCCGCCGAGGGCCAGGCCGCCGGCTCGGCCTCCGTCGCCGCCAACGTCCCCACCGGCTTCGCCTACGAGATCCGCGACAACACGGTCATCGTCTACGCCACCGCCTCCCGCCCCGCCATCAACGTCTCCTTCACCGACAAGACCGAGGGCGATCCCACCTGGATCGGGGCCGACAGCCTCACCTGCGGCGCCGTGCCCTTCGCCGGTGTCTACTGGACCAACGCCTACGTCGGCTTCGGCGGCGCCACCGAGTTCGTCGGCGAGGGCGACAACCACACCCTCTACCGCGTGAACGCCTCCGTCGCCGGCGTCGAGCCCGACGCCGAGGGCAACGCCGCCACCGCCCCCGTCACCTTCATGGCCGGCGGCGTCTCCTCCGTGGCCTCCCGCCGCGGCGACGGCAACGCCTCCCTCGCCGCCGCCTACCTCTCCGGCGCCAACGTCGACCTCGAGGAGTCCCTCCTCCTCAACGGCAACATCACCGACCCCGGCACCTCCTCCGGCTGGATCGTCCGCGTCGAGGAGATCCCCTTCACCCGCTATGACCTCTACGTCCTCTTCGCCGGCGCCGACGCCAACAGCACCACCTATCCCGCCATCCGCGTGAAGGTCGGCGACGACGGCCAGTGGCACACCTACTCCCTCGTCGACGGCTGGACCGCCCCCGCCTCCACCGGCGACGAATGGGCCGGCGTGGGCGACACCGGCAGCGTCGGCTGGGCCGTCGGGCGCAACATGCTCCACATCCGCCTCTCCGGCGCCCAGGGCGGCTCCCTCACCTTCGCCCCCTGCGACGGCGGCAACACCGCCAACGTCACCAACGGCCTGGCCGCCTTCCAGATCGTCGCCGTGGACGACGACGACGGCGCCGCCTACCAGCGCGTCGGCTCCGGCTCCTGGTCCGACCCCTCCGGTTGGCGCCTCCCCACCGCCCTCGGCGAGGTCACCGGCGCTTGGGTCGACTCCACCGCAGACGCCCCGCGCTACGCCCACCTGCCCATCACCAGCCGCCTCGCCGCGGACGTCCCCGCCGTCGCCCCCTACATCCGCGTCACCGGCTCCTCCTCGATGAACCTCTCCGGCACCGCCGGCATCCTCGACATCCCCGTCCTCGACCTCTCCGAGACCCAGGCCGGCGCCGCCATCACCTTCTCCGAGGACGTCTTCGCCAAGCGCGACCTCGACGTCATCCTCTCCCCCAACCTCACCCTCTCCCTCCCCGAGACCGCCACCGGCGCCACCACCAACAGCTGGACCTGGCTCACCGACGACACCGCCCGCGCCGACGGCGCCTCCTCCGCCAACGCCGTCCTCCGCAAGACCATGGCCGGCGACCTCGTCGTCGAAGGCCAGTGGCCCGGCAAGTTGGAAATCAACGATGGCACCCTCTGGCTCTCCACCGTCAATGGCGCGTACACCTACTCCGGCTCCATCACCGGCGACGGCATCTTCGGCAAGACCGGCCCCGGTGACCTCTTCCTCCGCTGGAACAACCTGCGCACCTCCGGTGCCTCCGACGGCATCATCGCCCGTGCCAACGGCGGCGTCCTCTACCTGCAGACCAACGCCTCCGGCCAGCGCGGGGAATCCCTCCCCGAGCGCACGACCGTCCTGGCCGAGAATGGCGGCACCATCCTCTTCAATGCCCTCGGCTCCCAGCACCAGATCTTCCCCGACGGCACCTTGTTGGCGCGCGACGGCGGCATCATCCGCACCCGAAGCGCCTCCAACATCTTCACCGACAATGCCGGTTACGACGTGCGCATGCCCATCATCCGCCTCGAGGGCGGCGCGCTCTACCGCGAGGTTGCCGGGGAAGAGGACTTCAAGTGCGGCCGGGTCATCTCCTCCGGTGACTCCGCCATCTACTTCGACAACAACGGCAACACGTCCTACAACCGCAAGGCGTTGGATATCTTCAGCGGCAACCAAGGCAACGGCAACCTGGTCGTCCAGAGCGGCACCTTGGCCATCTTCTCCAACAACGATTCGCCGAACGACAACTCCATCACCTTCGACACGGCCAACGAGGGCTACGGGAACGGCGGCTACATCGACGTCGCCGACGGCGCGACCCTCTACAGCTCCTACTCCTTCTTCCCCTCGCATGTCAGGGCCGACCGCGCGCTCCGCAAGATCGGCGGCGGCGTGTGGGTGCAGACGAAGAGCTGGGCCAACAGCAACTTCGTCACCGGGAACTACTACGGTTCCTCCCATGTCCACGAGGGCACCCTGCGCCTGAACATGGGCGGCGACTCCTTCGTTCCCTCGTGGGGCAACGACAACCGGGCGCTGACCATCGGGAGCGGGGCGCGCCTCGAGGGCGCCGGGCGCATCCAGCGCACCGATGTCACCATCAACGAGGGCGCCACCCTGCGTTCCGGCCTCCCCGCGGACGCCAAGTGGCTGGCTCGCGACAACCGGTGGAGCTCTCTCACCGGCTTCTCCGACCGCTTCTGCGGCGAGGCCTCCGACTCCATCCGCAAAATCCGCATCGACGGCACGCTCAGCCTCGAAGGCGGCGCCATCCTCGAGATCGACCTCGACAACTCCAACCTCTTGGACGTCGATGACGGCGTGAACATCGGTGGCTCCATCACCGTGAAGTTGCTCAACCTGCCCGGCGCGCTCTCCGCCGCCCGCCGTCTCACCGACTTCGATGGCGCGGTCAACGGCGCGGCCTCCTACGAGATTACCTGCGCCGAGGCGCCCGCGCTCGACGCGGAGCTGCGCTTCTGCACCGAGGCCGACGCCATGGGATCGGGCGACAGCGAGCAGATCAACCTCTGGCTCATCCCCTCCAAGGAATCCCACCTCTGGGCCGACCAGACCGGTGATTGGTCCGAGGAGAAGTGGGTCTCCGGCGAGGATCAGACCGCCGGCGCCTTCCCCGTGGTTGATTCCGCCGTCTCCGAGGAGGCCCCGACCGCCCGCATCCAGGCCACTTCCGATGACACCGTCCTCACCGTCGACAGCCACACCGGCTCGGCCGCCGACTTCTGGCACGCTTACGCGCTCATCCTCTCGGCCGAGCGTGGGCGCATCCTCACCCTCCGCCAGGGCGCGCTGGAGAACGTGACCACGAACGAGAACAACAAGCTCGTCGTCCCCTCGCTCCACATGCCCTCCATCGGCGTCTCGCTCTGGAAGCTCGGCGCGGGCACGGCCGTGAGCGAGGTGCCCCTCGCCCTCGGCTCCAGCGACGCCTCGGCCTCCGCCTCGCTCAATGACGGCACGCTCGTCCTGCGCCGGCCGTTCGTCTCCGAGAGCGTCCGCGCCGGCATCGAGCGCAACCGCGTGCCGCTCGCCCTGTCCATCGCCTCCGGCGCGACGCTTGTCTACGATCTCACCGCCGCCACCGCCGAGGTCAATTACCTCGAAGGCCTGACCACCGGCTCCTGGAGCCCGCTCACCCAGACCCTCACCGGCGACCTCACGGGCGAGGGCACCCTCGCGGTGATCGGCGACTCCGCCGCCGCGGCCGTCAGCGAGGATACGGCCACCGCCGGCAAGCCGCTCTTCACCGGGCACCCGAACGTCACCCTCGCCGGCACCGCCGACAGCGCCGTCTCCTACGCCGTCACCAACGCCACGCTCAACCTCGGCGGCAACGTCGTCCCCGCCGCCGACCTGGCCTCCTCCGCCTCGCGCCGCATCACCCTCGGTCCCGGCGCCACCCTCGGCCTCAGAGCCGAGACCGCGCTCGGCGCCGTCACCAACGTCTCCTGGACAATCCAGGCCTCCGCCGACGAGACCCGCGCCGCGACCGTCCTGACCACCAGTGACGCCCGCATCCGCGGTACCTTCGCCTTCGTGAAGGATGGCGACGCCGCCGGCCAGACCGCCACCATCGGCTCGGCCCTGGGCATGATCGACGCCCCGACCGTCTTCGACGTGCCCGCCGGCGTCACCGTCTCCGCCCCCGGTTACTGGACCACCCCCTCCGACGCCACCGTCGCCAACCTCCTCAAGGTCGGCCCCGGCACGCTCGACCTCGCCGGCGACTTCGCGTGCAACATCCCGATCGTCGTCCGCGAGGGGCTCCTCTCCCTCAGCGGCAACCGCTCCGTGGTGAACAACAACGAGGGCGCCACCAAGCCCGACGCCATCGTTGAGCCCGGCGCCACCCTCGCCCTCGCCGCCTCCTCCTCCTTCTCCTTCGGCGACGGTGCCATCGAGGTCCGCCCCGACGGCATCCTCGCCACCGGCACCCACACCGCCACCCTCTCCGCCGAGACCCTCACCCTCCGCGACGGCGCGGTCCTCTCCATCGGCGCCGAGAACCTCGTGGGCACCCTCACGATCAACGCCCCCACCACCGTCGAGGGCTCCGTCATCATCGACCTTGACGCCCTGGACCTCGACTTCTTCCGCAACGACGCCTCCGCCGCCGACTACACCCTCGTCTCCTTCGGCACGGGTATGCGCCGCGGCACGGGCGTCTTCCAGCTCGGCGGCGATAACCTCGTCACCATCACCGAGCTCGGCTGGTCCGTCGTCGACGAGGGCAACGTCGTGACCCTGCGGCCCTTCGGCGGCGACCAGGGCTACTACACCTGGGCCGGCACCGACGCCGACGCCGGCGCGGGCAACTGGGCCAACACCGCCTGGGTCGCCAAGGGCGGCGACACCCGCGTCGCCTGGCCCGATGAGGGCACCCCCGCCGTCGTCCTTCAGGACACCGACCCGATCGACGACGCCGAGATTCCCTACGCCGCCCGCACCATCGACTGGGCCGGCGAGGCGCAGACCTTCGCCGCCTTCCGCTGCGACAACGTGAAGCCGGCGCAGGGCAACGACTACTTCCACGACTACACCCTCACCACCTCCGGCGGCGCCGCCACGGCCCTCACCATCAACGGCGACCTCATCAAGACCGGCTCGGCCAAGCTCACCATCAACCGCCCCGTCATCCTCGGCTCCTCCGGCGCCATCAACCTCCTCGGCGGCGCCACCCGCCTCACCGGCTCGCTCTCCGCCAACACCGGCGCCTTCGACAAGCCCGTGACCATCGCCGGCGGCGCCTCCCTCGAGATCGGCTCCACCGCCACCGCCAACCTGCAGGGCCGCCTCGAGGGCGACGGCACCGGCGCGATCGTCCGCTCCGGCACCGGCTCCCTCACCCTCGGCGCCGCGCTTGACGACATCGCGAGCCTCACCGTCCGCGACAACGCCACCGTCACCCTCTCCGCCGACGACCAGTACGCCATCGCCCCGGCGATCGACCTCGCGTCCGGCGCCACCCTCTCCCTCTCCGGCGCCTACGCCTCCGGCGGCGACGTCGCCCTCGGCCTCACCTCCTCCGCCGGCACCCTCCGCTGGATGGCCCAGGCCCCCACCGACAGCGCCCGCGCGCCCCGCCTCGCCGCCGCCGACCCCGCCGCCTCCCTCGCCGTCGACCGCTTCGTCTACGACCCGATGGCCGGCCACCTGATCCTCGACCCCGGCGCGCTCGTCCCGACGGTCCGTCTCGACGCGAACAACCCTGCCGCCGAGAACCTCGCCCTCTGGCTCGGCGCCGACACCGCCCGCGCCAACGCCTTCCGGGTCGCCGGCCTCACGGGCTCCAACGCCGGGCTCATCGGCGTCGAGCCGCGCATCGACGCCCTCTCCGACACCGCCTGGGCCACCAACCGCGTCGTCACCCTCGCCCTCGACCCGGCCGCCGAGGCCTCCCGTGCCGAGACCGACCGCACCTTCGGCGGGGCCTTCGTCGGCGCCGTCGTCGACGGCCGCACCGTCCGCTCCGGCCTCACCGTCATGAGCGCGGACGACGCCTCCGCCGACCCCGTGCGCTTCGTCTACGCCGGCACCACCACCTCCGCCACCGCCGGCTCCCTCACCGCCGGGTGCAACGCCCGCGTGGAGGTCAACGGCACCTGGGCCGGCGACCTCGCCGTCAGCCCCGAGGGCGGCGTCCTCGGCGGCTCCGGCACCCTCGCCGCCGCCGGCCGCACCGTCTCCGTCCCCGCCGGCGCCACCGTCACCGCCTCCGCCTACGGCCGCAAGTACGCCTCCGACGGCTCCTACGTGGAGGAGACGGTGCCCACCACGCTCACCGTCGCGGGCTCCCTCAGCCTCGAGCAGGGCTCCATCCTCGGCGTCCTCTCCCGCACCCAGTCCACCGGTGCCACCCTCACCTCCTGCGTCCAGACGGCCAACCTCACCCTCCCCGTCTCCGCCGAGGTCCGCATCAAGGTCTACCTCGACCTCGACGCCTCCGCCTCCCCGACCAACGTGAAGATCCTCGGCTGGGACAGCCTCAACGGCTCCCTCAACCTCACCGCCGACGTCTACGTCAAGGACGAGGACGGCGCCTGGGTGCCCTCCACCTACACCGTGCGCCAGAAGGCCGACGGCCTCTACCTCTACCGCTCCGACGCCCGCTTCTGGATGATCGTCCGCTAAGCGACCCTCTCCTCACATCACACAGCGCAGGGCCGGTGGCTATCCGCCACCGGCCCTTTTTCGTGGTCGTTGCATTCCGCCGTGCGCACGCGCGCCAGGGGGCGTCCGGAGGTGCGCCGCGCGGCGGGGGCGGGGTTATAATGGGGGCATGAAAACCTTCCTTGCCGCACTTTCGCTCGTGGCGTTCGCGGGGGCGGCCCAGGCCTCCCTCGCCCGCGACGCCTATTGGATGCGCACCCCCGCGGAGAAATGGGAGGCCGCCCTGCCCATCGGGAACGGCCGCCTCGCCGCGCTCGTCTTCGGCCAGCCCAACCGCGAGACCCTCGTCCTCAACGAGACCGGCGTGTGGGCGCCCAGGCGCGAGTGGCCCGTGAACCCCCGGGGCGCCGCGCTCATCCGGGAGATCCGCGGGCTCCTCTTCGCGGGGAAACGCGCCGAGGCGCAGGCGCTCGCCGAGCGCGACCTCCTCCTCGCGCGCAGCGTGGGCATCGCCCCCCAGCAGCCGCTCGCCTTCCTGCGGCTCGACCTCGCTCCCGAGGGGACGCCCTTCGCCGATTACCGCCGCGGCATCCGCTTGGACGAGGGGGTCGCCACCGTCTCCTACGAGCAGGGGGGCGTGCGCTTCCGGCGCGAGGCGTGGGTCGAGGCCGACGGCGAATGCCTCACGCTGACCCTCGCCGCCGACCGTCCCGGCGCCCTGGCCTTCACCCTCACCGCCGACCGCCCCGACAGCCCCACGCCGCTCTCGGTCGAGGCCGACGGGCCCAACCGCCTGCGTCTGCGTGGGCTGACCGGCACGGAGGGTCCCGGCGACGCCCCGGGCGTCCGCTTCGAGGCGGTCGTCGCCGTCGAGGCCGACGGGCCCGTCGAGACGCGGGCGGGACGGCTCTCGGTGCGCGGCGCCAGCCGCGCCACGCTCCGCGTCGCCGCGCGTTCCGACCTGCTCGGCCCCTTGGCCGACCCGGCGGCCGATCTGGCCAGGCCCGCCGACCGCGCCGCGCACGCGCGCGCCTTCGGCGAGGCCTTCGGGCGGATGCGGCTCGATCTCGCCCACACGCCCACCGGCGAGGCGCTGGAGGAGCGGCTCGCCCGCCTGGCCAAGGCACGCGCCTTCGACGCCGAGTCGCTGCTGCTCCTGCATGACTTCTGCCGTTATCTGCTCATCTCCTCCTCCCGGCCCGGCGGCCTCCCCGCCAACCTCCAGGGCCCGTGGAACCCGCTCATGGCCCCGCCGTGGAAGAACGATTGGCACCTCAACATCAATCTCTCCATGCATTATTGGCCGGCCTGCGCCTGGGGGCTGGCCGACCGCGCCGAACCGCTCGTGACCCTCGCCGAGCGGCTCCTCCCCCGCTCGGGGGCCGTCGCCCGCGAGATGCTCGGCGCCGAGGGCTGGTTCCTCCCCAACAGCACCGACGCCTGGGGCTACTGCGTCCCCTTCCGTCCGGCGGATTGCGGCCTCTATGTCTGCGGCGGCGCCTGGCTGCTCCAGGATGCCCTCGCCCCGTGGTTCTACACGCGTGACGACGCGCTCCTCCGCCGTCTGCTCCCGCTCCTGCGCGAGCAGAGCCGTTTCTTCCTCTCCTGGCTCGTGCCCCGCCCGGGCGACGGGCGGCTCGTCTCCGGCCCCGCCGCCTCCCCCGAGAACGCCTACCTGCTGCCCGACGGCACCCAGGCCTCCATCGACATGGGCCCCGCCAACGACCAGGAGCTCATCCACGCCACCTTCCGCGCCTACCTCCTCGCCGCCGGCCGCCTCGCCCCCGACGACCCGCTCGTCCCCCGCGTCGAGGCCGCGCTCGGCCGCCTCGCCCTGCCCGTCGTCGGCCCCGACGGCGCGCTCCAGGAGTGGTCCGAGCCCCTCCCCGCCAAGGAGCCCGGCCATCGCCACATCTCCCACGCCTACGGGATGCTCCCCGGCCGCCGCGTCTCCCTCACCGCCACCCCCGCGCTCGCCGCGGCCATCCGCAAGAGTCTGGAGGGGCGCCTCGCCGGCCGTTACCACTTCACCGGCTGGTCGCTCGGCCTCACCGCCGGCCTCTGGGCCCGTTTGGACGAGGGCGACCGCGCCCTCGCCATGATCGACCACGCCGCCACCCACTTCTGCCCCAACCTCTTCACCCTCACCACCGGCGCCCCGCAGGTCAACGACATGATGGGTGTGCCAGCCGCCCTCCTCGCCTGCCTCCTGCGCACCGAGGCCGGCACCCTGCGCGTCCTGCCCGCGCTCCCCGCGCGCCTCCCCGAGGGCGCCTTCGCCGGCCTGCGCGCCGAGAACGGCATCGTCGCCGACGCCGCCTGGCGCGACGGCCGCCTCACCCGCCTCACCCTCACCTCCGCCTTTGGCGGCCCCCTGCGCCTCGACCTCCAAGGCCGCCGCCTCGAGGTGACCCTCAAGCCCGGCGTGCCCACCCCCATCCCCCTGCCCGCCCACCCATGAGGCGGGGCAGGGGGGATGGGCCCGCTGGGCCCAGAGGGCATGGCAGGCGCCCGAAGGTCGGGAGGGTTTGGGGTCAAAACCCTAAGGGGTCGGGGGCGAAGGTCGGGAGGGTCCGGCCCGGGCTTTGGCGTGTGGGCGACCCTTATTCTTGCGTCATGGCGGGGTTTATGTTATTGTAAGGGCATGAAACGTTTGGTGCTGGCCATCGCGCTTGCGGCGGCCGCGTTCTTGCCGGCGCAGATGCGGGATTCGGGGGCGTATCGGCAGCCGATCCCGGTGACGAACAACGGGGATTTGCGGTGGCTTGACGCGGCGCTGTACGATTCGGGCTTCCTCTGGAACGAGGAGGTGCGGCAGGCGTATTTCGACCATTGCATGCGCCTGGTGGCGCCGAAGCTGCGTTTCAGCGAGGCGACGTGGGACTGGCTGGAGCGGCACCCCGCGGTGCTCAACGCCACCTTCGCCCTCGAGTACCCGCCGAACCCGAACGTCGTCCACAACTTCCTCAAGCTGGCCAAGCTCGTCGGCCCCGTCTACGCCGAGAAATACGAGCAGCTGCTCATCGCCTTCGCCGTGGCCTACCGCGACCGCCGCCTGCTCGACAGCTCCCTGAAGACCGACCGCTACGGGATGTTCGTCACGCGCGACCTCACCTTCGACCCCAAGCGCAAGGACGCCCTCGAGAAGTCCGTCGCCGCGCGCCAGGGCTGGGCCGAGAACCACGACGTCGCCGTCCCCGACGAGGCCTCCTTCGCGCATGACCAGGACGGCACGCTCTTCCAGGACGAGCGCGAGCGCCTGGAGCGCCTCCGCGCGCTGCACGGCAAGTTCGACCTCGCGGGCGACGAGGACGCCAAGCGGCTCGTCAACTGGCTCAAGGCCCACCCCAGGACCCAGGTCTCCGAGCTCGTCGGCCTCAACGCCGGCGCCCTGCGCGCCAAGACCGGCGTGAGCCTCGGCGCCGGGCGCGAGCCGAAGACCCTCCCGTGGGAGAAGATCGCCCACGCGGCCGAGCGTTTCCCGCCGCGCACCGCCGGCACCATCGTCGAGAACCTCTGCCTGCGCATCCTGCGCTACGAGGAGAAGGGCGCCGAGCGCTCCAAGCTCTTCCCCCTCTCCAAGGCCCCCTGGCCCCTCCTCCTCCTCCTCACCCAGCAGGACCCCGTCGACGAATCGACCTACTGGTGGATGTACTACAAGGGCAAGGGGAACGTCCCCGGCTACGCCACCTATTCCTTCGACTACACGAAGCCCGAGATCCGCTACCGCGACGCCCCCTGGCACCCCGACGCCACCCCCCGCATCCTCACCGACGGCGGCGTCTGCGGCCGCCTCTCCACGATGGCCGAGTTCGCCCAGCGCTCCATCGGCACCCCCGCCGCCGGCATGGGCCAGCCCGGCCACCGCGCCTTCATGACCTACTCCTACGTCAACGGTCGCTTCCAGGCCGTCCTCCACCACTCCGTCGACACCATCGCCGTCTCCACCGTCGGCTGGACGCTCCCGCCCATCTACGGCCCCGTCACCGACCCCAAGACCAAGCTCACCGGGTTCGCCCCCATGACCCGCGCGAACACCGACAACTTCATGCTCAACAACGTCCGCTGGCACATCGGCCTCTGCGAGGCCATGAACATCGGCCTGGCCGGCTGGGAGGACTCCCGCATGGCCCTGCACGTGCTCGACCTCTACTCGCGCAACCCCGACCCCGCGCTCAACGCCAACACCGACCAGCAGGAGGCCCTCCTGCGCTCGGCCATGCTCCTGAACATCGCCAACACCGACGTCGTCTTCCGCCTAGCCCAGGCCCGCAAGGGCAACGCCGGCAAGATTCTCGACCTCATGGAAGGCTTCGGCAACATGTTCGTCAGCGTCGCCGACGGCGCCACCGGCGCCACCGCCCTCGCCCGCAACACCGACTTCGGCGGCACCCAGGCCGGCGCCGACCTCACCGCCCTCATGCGCAACCAGTTCTCCTCCACCGCCTCCCCGCGCAACCAGAAGAAAATCACCAACGAGTGGGCCCTCTTCGTCCGCAACGCCATCTTCCAAGGCGCCTTCACCAACATCCCCGACGAGGCCGACCCCAAATACGCCGGCAGCCGCATCGAGTGGGTGCGCGACAAAAACGCCTACGCCAAGGCCGTCGCCGACGAACTCAAATACCAAAAGCGCCTCGGCAACTCCCCCTTCCTCGCCGAAGTCCAGCGCCTCAACGACAAGTACGACAAAGTCCGCCTCGCCGCCGGCCAAGACCGCTCCCGAAACGTCAAGGAAGAGCGCCAACGCCGCCAGGCCGAAGAAAACACCTGGTAACCCGACATGTTCCTTTTCCGAAGAAAGCAGAAAGCCGTCATCGTCCCCCGCGCCGAACACAACATCTCCCGCCGCGACATCGACCCCGACGCCCTCAAGGTCCTCTACCGCCTCGCCTCCCTCAAACACAAGGCCTACCTCGTCGGCGGCAGCGTCCGCGACCTCCTCCTCGGCCGAAAGCCCAAGGACTTCGACGTCGGCACCGACGCCCGCCCCAACGAGATCCGCCGCGAGTTCCGCAACTGCTTCCTCGTCGGCCGCCGCTTCCGCCTCGCGCACATCGTCTTCGGCAAGAAAATCATCGAGACCGCCACCTTCCGCAAAGCCCCGCCCCCCGACGCCGTCCAGGACGAGCACGGCCTCTACCAGGCCGAGGACAACACCTTCGGCACCCCCGAGGAAGACGCCCTCCGCCGCGACTTCACCGTCAACGGCCTCTTCTACGACATCGAGACCTTCGCCGTCATCGACTACGTCGGCGGCCTCAGGGACCTCAAGTCCAAGACCATCCGCTCCATCGGCGACCCCGCCATCCGCTTCCGCGAGGACCCCGTGCGCATGATGCGCGCCGTCCGCTTCGCCGCCAAGCTCGGCTTCGACATCGCCCCCGCCGACCTCCGCGCCATCCGCCGCTACGCCCCCGAGCTCGCCAACGCCTCCACCTCACGCCTCTGCGAGGAAATCCTCCGCCTCTTCGTCAAAGGCGCCTCCCGCCGCTGCCTCTCCCTCGCCTACGACTACCGCCTCCTCCACGCCCTCCTGCCCACCCTCGCCGCCTGGCTCGACCAGGACCCCGCCCGCCGCGACGCCGCCTGGGCCGCCCTCGGCGCCGTCGACGCCCTCGCCGCCCAAGGCCACGAACCCTCCCCCGGCCTCGCCCTCGCCGCCCTCCACTGGCCCCTCATCCTCGCCAAGGCCGAAGCCCTCCGCCGCGACAAACCCCGCGCCCCCGAACACTTCCTCCGCCGCCTCGCCGCCGAGGAGGCCCTCGCCCCCGCCGTCCGGAAATACCGCCTCCCCCGCGCCGCCTGGATGACCGCCGCCGACATCGCCGAGATGGTCGGCCGCCTCCGCCACCCCCCCCAAGAGCACAGCGGCCGCGACGTCCGCTTCGTCAACCACCCCATCTTCCCCGAGATCCTCATGGGCGCGCGCGCCCTCGCCACCCACCTCCCCCCCGAACCCGGCGCCGCCCCCGAACCCTGGCCCCTCGACGCCTGGGACGCCCTCTACCGCGCCCGCGGCCCCTACGCCGCCTTCCCCGGCGGCCTCCCCCCGCCCGACCTCCCCAACCCCCACTCCCGCCGCGCCCGCCGCCCCGCCAACGCCCAAAAACGCCGCCGCCGCAAACCCCGCCGCCCCCCCGCCGACCAAACCCCCTGACGGCACAAAAAAAGCCCCGCGAAGCGGGGCTTTCGTGTCGTGGGAGGGGGGCTCACTTCGTGAGGAGCTGGGGGTAGGCGCGGCCGCGCCAGGCGGGGGGCGGGGTGACGCCGAGGAGGTCGGCGATGACGGCGGCGCAGTCGTATTGCATCATGGAGAGGTTGAACTCGCCGACGGGCTTGACGACGGAGCCGGCGAGGATGAAGGGGATCTCCATCTCGGCGAGGGTCTTGCCGCCGTGGCCTTTCTTGATGCCGCCGTGGTCGGCGGTGAGGATGACGACGGTGTCGTCGCCGATGCCGGCCTTTTGGATGGCCCCGATGATGCGGCCGATGTAGCCGTCGATCTTGGCGAGGCGGTCGTAGTAGGCGGGGGTGTCGTGGCCGATGCCGTGGCCGACGTGGTCGAGCTGGTCGATGCAGACGGCCAGGAGGGTGGGTTTGCGCTTGGCGATGAGGTCGCAGGCCTCGTCGATGATGCGGGTGGGGGTCTCCTCGTATTTGCCGGGGACGAGGAAGTAGGAGTCGACGGCCTTGCGGTCGATGAGGTGGCCGATGCCGCCCCATTCGGCGACGATGTCGATGCGGGCGTCGGGGCGCTGGCGGCGGAGCTCGGAGAAGATGGTGGGGGGCATGCCGTGCTCGTTGAGGAGGTTGGGCTTGATCTCGGGGATCTTGGAGTTCCAGGTGGTGTAGCCGTGGATCTCGGTGGGCTGGCCCATGAACATGGAGGCCCAGTTGAGGGCGCTGGAGGAGGGGAGGACGGAGCGGTCGGTGAGCGTCCAGGCGCCGCGCTTCATGAGGGCGCGGATGTTGGGGATGGTCGCGGGGTCGGCCTTGCGGAGGCTGTAGGCGCCCCAGCCGTCGCACGCCACGAGGACGACGTGGCCGACCTTGGGCGTGGCCTCGGCGGCAAGGAGGCAGAGCGGGAGGGCGCAGAGCGCCAGCAGGGTGAGGAGTCTTCTCATGGTGTCATATCCTTTCGAGGATAAGATAGCACACACCGCTGGCGGCGGGGTGGGGGGCGGCGGGGGGCGGGGGCGTTGCGTACGGTTGTCTACAGCGAGCCGAAGCGTTCGCGGAGGGCGTCGAGGGTGCGGGAGAGGCGCTCGAAACGGTCGCGGGGGGGCGGGGTGGTGGCGGCGAAGAGGTCGTCCTCGGCGAAGGGGGTGTCGGTGAGGTTGTCGACGCCGAAGCCGATGAGGCGCACGGGGGTCTCCGGCTCCAGGTGGCGGGCGAGGAGCGCCCAGGCGGCGTCGCGCAGGGCGAAGTCGTCGCAGACGGGGGTGGGGAAGGGTGCCTGGCGCGTGACGGTGCGGAAGCCGGCGTAGCGGATCTTGAGGCGGGCGGTGCGGGCGCGCAGGCCGGCCGCGCGCAGGCGGCGGCCCACGTCTTGGGCGATGGCGCGGAGGTCCTCGCGCAGGCGGTCGCGGTCGAGGGTGTCCTCGGGGTAGGTGTGCTCGCGGGAGAGGGATTTTTCCTCGTGGGCGGTGGAGACGGGGCGGTCGTCGCGGCCGAAGGCGATGGCCAGCAGGTGGGCGGCGAGGGTCTCCCCGAAGGCTTTGCGCAGGGCGTCGGGGTCGCTGGCCTGGAGGTCGCGCACCGCGGTGACCCCCATCGCCTCGAGTGCGGCGGCGAGTTTGGGGCCCACGCCCCAGAGGGCGCGGATGGGCTTGGCGCCCAGCCAGGCCAGGAGGGCGCGTTGCTCGGCGGGCACGGCGAAGAGGCCGTCGGGCTTGCGTTCCTCGCTCGCCAGCTTGGCCAGGAACTTGTTGGGGGCGATGCCCACGGAGCAGGTGAGGCCCGTCTCCTCCGCGACGCGCGCCTTGATGGCCCGCGCGATCGTCTC
Organism: uncultured Kiritimatiellota bacterium; assembly: GCA_944389565.1. Classification (GTDB taxonomy): domain Bacteria; phylum Verrucomicrobiota; class Kiritimatiellia; order RFP12; family DVOR01; genus Spyradenecus. The sequence continues at coordinate 12,469 of CALXMV010000017.1, read as the reverse complement.
CGGCTCGCCGAAGAGGCGCCGCACGTCCGTGACGTCCAGGAAGGCCTCGTCCACGCTCACGCCCTCGACCAACGGGGTGAAAGAGCCGAAGATCGCGAAGACCTGTTCCGAGACCTCCCGGTAGCGCGCCATCCGCGGTTTCACGAAGATGCCTTGCGGGCAGCGTTCGTAGGCCTGGCGCGAGGGCATCGCCGAGCGCACGCCGAAGCGGCGTGCCTCGTAGGAGCAGGTGGACACCACGCCGCGCCGGTCCGGCGCGGCGCCGACGATCACCGGCAGCCCGCGCCATTCGGGGTGGTCGTGCTGCTCGATCGCCGCGAAGAAGGCGTCCATGTCCACGTGCAGAATCATCGCCCCGATTATAGCACGGCGGGGCGCGGAGGGCAAAAAAAAAGGCCCCGCCGCGGAGGAGGCGATGCGGCGGGGCCGCCGGCGATGCCGGCTTAAAGGGTGGGGGGTTCAGCCGACGAAGCCGTGGAGAGCGAGGAAGTCGGTGCGGTAGCCGGCGATGTCGGTGGTGGCCTCGACGTTCTCGGGGGTGAGGGCGGCCATGAGGGCGTCGACCTCGGCCTGGATCTCGGGGCGCATCTCCCAATCGTCGATGCGGATGCGGCCGGCGTCGTCGACGGGCATCTTGCCGTCGGGCGCGTAGAGGCGCTCGCGGAAGAGGCGGTCGATCTGGTCGAGGCAGTCCTCGTGCAGGCCGTGGGCCTTCATGACCTTGAAGAGGCAGGAGATGTAGGGCGGCATGGCGGGGATGACGGCGGAGGCGCGGGTGACGAGGGCCTTGTTCACGCTCACCACGCCGAGGCCGCCGAGGGGGCTGAGGGCCGCGGTGATGGTCTTGGCGGCGGCCTCGAGGTTCTCCTTGGCCTTGCCGAGCGTGCCGGAGCGGTAGATGTCCTGCGTGCATTTGGGGCCGATGTAGGAGTAGGCGACGGTCTTGCAGCCGGGGGCGAGGAGGCCTTGGTCGCGTAGGTAGTCGATCCAGAGCACCCAGTCCTCGCCGCCCATGACCTTCACGGTGGCCTCAATCTCCTCGTCGGTGGCGGGCTCGACGGCGACCTCCTTCATCTCGCAGGTCATGATGTCGAGCGTGCGGGCGACGTGGGGCTTGCCGATGGGCTTGATGGCGCTCTTGTAGGTCACGCCGGTCTTGGGGTCGGTGCGCATGGGCGAGGCCAGCGAGTAGACCACCAGGTCGAAGGGGGCGAAGCCGTTCTCGCGCGCCAGCCGGGCGACCGTCTCGCGCGTGGCGTCGGCGAAGGCGTCGGCGGAGATGGTGACGGCCTTGAGGCCGGCGGCCTTGGCCGCCTCGTCGAAGGCCTCGTTGTTGTACCAGCCGGGGGAGCCGGCCTTGCGGGCGTTGGGGGCGCGCTCGAAGGAGACGCCCAGCGTCTCGGCGCGGGGGCCGCCGAAGGCCGCGGCGATGCGGCTGGCCAGCCCGTAGCCGCCGGAGCAGCCGAGCACGAGGACGCTCTTGGGGCCGCCGGCGATGGGGGCCTTGGCCTGTTCGCGGGCGATGTCGCGCGCGACGAACTGCTTGCAGCCTTCGCCGTCGACGTTGAGGCAAAGGCCGCCACGGACTTTGGGTTGCTCGGGCATGGGGGGATTCCTTTCTTGGCTTATTGCGCGGCGCCGGCCGGCACGATGAGGCAGAACCATTGGGCCTCGACGGCGACGAGCGGGTTGCCGCGCTTGTCCGTCTGCCCCACGATGACGCCGCGGCCCTTCTGCTCCAGGCGGCGGCCGGTGGCCTTGACGGTCTCGATCTCGTAGCGCACGGTGTCGCCGGGGCGCACTTGGTTGACGAACCGCACCTCCATCAGCTTGGCGAAGAGGAAGAGTTTCTTCTCGTCCTCGGCGCCGCCGCCGAGGCGGTAGCCCGCGCCGCCGCACTGGGCCATGGATTCCACCAGGATGACGCCCGGGCACACGGGATAGTCGGGGAAGTGGCCCTTGAAGAAGTAGCGGTCCGGGCCGTAATCCACCTCCGCCACCGTGCGCTCGGGGGAGGCCTCGAGGATGCGGTCGCAGAAGAGGAAGGGGTCGCGGTGCGGGAGGACGGTCTTGATGGCTTCCTGGTCGTACATCGTGGCTCCTTAGGCGTAGCGGCGGAGGATGAGGGAGGAGTTGTGGCCGCCGAAGCCGAGCGTGTTGCTCATGGCGATGTCGAGCGGCGCCTCGATGCCGACGTTCGGCACGCAGTCGAGGTCGCACTCCGGGTCGGGCGTGTGGTAGTTGATCGTCGGCGGGTAGAAGTTGTCGCCGATGGCCAGGAGGCAGGTCATCGCCTCGAGGGCGCCGGTCGCGCCCAGCAGGTGGCCGGTCATCGACTTGGTGGAGGACATCTTGAGTTTGTAGGCGTGCTCGCCGAAGACGGCCTTCGCCGCGCGCGTCTCCATCGGGTCGTTGAGGCCGGTGGAGGTGCCGTGGGCGTTGATGTACTGCACGTCCTCGGGCCTGAGGCCGGCATCCTCCAGGGCCATGCGCTCGGCGTGGATGATGCCGCTGGCCTCCGGGTCGGGGGCGACGATGTGGTGGGCGTCGCCGCCGGCGCCGTAGCCGGCCACCTCGCCGTAGATCTTGGCGCCGCGCGCCTTGGCGTGCTCCTCGCTCTCGAGGATGAGGATGGCCGCGCCCTCGGACATGATGAAGCCGTCGCGGTCCTTGTCGAACGGGCGGCAGGCCTTCAGGGGGTCTTGGTTCGTGGAGAGCGCGTGCATCGCCTGGAAGCCACCGATGCAGTATTCCTCGATCGTGCTCTCGGCGCCGCCGGTGATCATGACGTCCGCGCGCCCCGAGCGCACCATGTCGAGCGCCACGCCGATGGCGTCGGTGGAGGCCGAGCAGGCCGTCGAGACGGTGAGCACGGGGCCTTTGGCCTTGAGGGCGATGGAGACGTTGCCGGGGCCTTCGTTGGCGATCAGCATGGGGATGGTCATCGGGGAGAGGCGGCGGGGGCCCTTCTCGAAGAGCGTCTTGTAGCTGGGGGCGTCGACCTCCTTGCCGCCGATGCCCACGCCCAGGATGCAGCCCACGCGCTCGGGGGCGACGCCCTTGGGGGGCTGGGAGCCGACGGTCTGCCACGGCGCGGGGCAGGCCTCGGAGGCCTCGGGGAGCTCCGCGTAGCCCGCGTCCACCCACGCCTGCTTGGCGGCGGCCACGGCGTACTGCGCGAAGCGGGCGATGCGCTTGGCCTCCTTGGGGTCGATGTAGGCGCCCACGTCGAAGTCGCGCACCTCGCCGGCCACCTTCACGCTCAGGCGCGAGGTGTCGAACCGCTCGATCGTCTTGATCCCGCAGCGTCCCGCGCGGATGCCCTCCCAAAAGGTCTTCACATCGTTGCCCAACGGCGTGATGCAACCCAGCCCGGTGACGACGACTTTACGCTTGTCCATGATACAGTCCCTTTCCGAAAATCACTTGCTCCACTCGACGGTCATGCCGCCATACACCAGGCCCGCGCCGAAGGCGGCGAAGATCATCCGGTCCCCGCGCCGCACGAGCCCCTTGCGCACCATTTCGTCGAGCGCGATGGGGATGGACGCGCTTGACGTGTTCGCGAAACGGTCGATGTTCACGTAAAACTTCTCCTTCGGCACCGCGATGCGCTTCACCGCCGCGTCGATGATCCGCGTGTTCGCCTGATGGGGCACCACCCATGCGATGTCCTTCTCCGTCCACCCGTAATGCTCCAGCGTCTGGGCGATGATGTCGCAGAAGGAGCGCACCGCGAAGTTGAAGACCGCCCGGCCGTCCATCTTCAGGTCGCCCGGCGCCTGGCGCGCCGTCTCCTCCGTCCGCACCCCGCCCTCGCGGTGGATGGCCAGGGCGCCCGTGCCGTCGGCGCCGAGCAGGTGGAAGCCCAGCCCCCCCGGCGTCTCGCTGTTCTTCAGCACCACCGCGCCCGCGCCGTCGCCGAAGAGGCAGCACGTGTTCCGGTCCGACCAATTGATCGTGCGGCTCATGATCTCCGTGGAGACCACCAGGATGGGGCGCGGGTCCAGCCGCATCATGCCGTGGGCCACCGTGAGGCCGTAGACGAAGCCCGGGCAGGCGGCGCTCAGGTCGAACGCCGCCGCGTGCCTCGCCCCCAGCATCCCCTGGATCACGCAGGCCACCGAGGGGTAGATCGCGTAATCCGGCGTGGTCGTCGTCACGATGATCGTGCCCAGCTCCTCCGGGGCCACCCCGGCGTCCTCGAGCGCCCGGCGCGCGGCCTGGCAGCCCAGCGTCGAGGCGTTTTCCTCGGGGCCCACCACGTGCCGCTGGCGGATGCCCGTGTGCGAGACGATCCACTCGTCGCTCGTATCCACCAAGCGCGCCATATCCTCGTTCGTGAGAACCTTTTGCGGCACTGCCGAACCCGTCCCTGCGATGTGGGTATACACGGTCACATGCTCCTTGTTAAACAAATCCTCATAAAGTATCGCATAAAACGGCCTGGGACGCAAGCCGCCAAATCGGGGGGCGCGAAAAAGCGGGAAAAGGGGCGGCCGATGGCCGCCCCGCGGGTGGTATATCTTGAAGGTTCCTCACTTGGAAGGGTGTTCGGCCAGGAAGTCGCGGAGGATGGCGGCGAGGTTGAGGATGTCGCCCTCGTAGATCTCGCCGATGTTGCCGAGGCGGAAGGTGTCGGCGTCGGTGAGTTTGCCGGGGTAGATGGCGTAGCCGCGGGCCTTGACGTAGGCGTAGAGGTCCTGGAAGGCGAAGGCGTGGCCCTCGGGGTAGAGGAAGGTGGTGATGATGGGGCCCTGGAGGGCGGGGGGGAGGTAGGGGCGGAAGCCGAGGGCGGTGAGTCTGGCGATGAGGAGGCGGTTGTTGGCGCGGTAGCGTGCGGCGCGCGCGGGGACGCCGCCCTCGGCGTCGAGCTCGTCGAGTGCCTTGGCGAAGGCGAGGACGGCGTGGGTGGGGGAGGTGAAGCGCCATTTGCCGTCTTGCTCCATGGTGGCCCATTGGTCGTGGAGGTCGAGGGAGAGGGAGCGGGCGTGGCCTCGGGAGGCGATGAGTTTGGCGCGGTCGGCGATGACGAAGGAGAAGCCGGGGACGCCCTGGACGCATTTGTTGGCGGAGGAGACGAGGAAGTCGACGCCGAGGGCGGGCCAGTCGAGGTCGACGCCGGCGAAGGAGCTCATGGCGTCGACGATGAGGGTCTTGCCGGCGGCCTTGACGATGGGGGCGAGGGCGGGGAGGTCGTTGAGGATGCCGGTGGTGGTCTCGCTGTGGACGAGGGCGACGTGGGTGATGGCGGGGTCGTCGGCGAGGGCTTGGCGGAGGCGCCCGGGGTCGGGGGAGGCGTCGAGGGGGAGGCGCAGGTGGGTGTGGGGGAGGGCGGCGTGGCGGGCGATGTCGGCCATACGGTCGCCGTAGGCGCCGTTGGCGAGGATGAGGAGTTTGTCGTCGGGGCCGGGGATGGAGGTGAGGGTGGCCTCGACGCCGAAGGTGCCGGAGCCTTGGAGGAGGATGGCGGTGTGGGTGGCCTCGGGGGCGTGGGCGAGGGCGAGGAGGCGGCGGCGGATGCGCTGGGTGATGCGTTTGTAATCGTCGTCCCAGGTGCAGTGGTCGAAGAGCATCTCGCGCTTGACGGTGTCGGTGGTGGTGAGGGGGCCGGGGGTGAGGAGTTTGTAGGTCATGGGCATGGCCGTGCTGCCTTTCCGGGGGGTGTTCACTTCGCGGCCAGCTCGCGGGCGCGGTCGGCGAGGCGCTGGTGGCGGGCGAGGAGGTCGGCGGTGAGGGGTTGGGGGAAGTGCTTGGTGGGGGCGCGCCGGGCGGCGGGGACGCGCTCGCCGCGGTAGAGCGGGGTGGGGTAGAGGGCGAGGAGGGTGGGGCGGGCGCCGAGAAGGCAGGCGGCCATCGCGGCGGCGCGGGGGTCGGTGGCGGCGCCCTTGTCGATCACGGCGACGGATTCGGTGAGCACGTAGGTGCCCTCGGCGGGGTCGACGACGGCGACGGGCATCCCGCGCGCGGCGTCGGCGAGGGCTTGGTGGCGGAGGCCGAAGCCGAGGGCGACCTCGCCGGAGCGGACCTTGCGCAGGGGGGCGGAGCCGGCGCTTTCGACGTGCGGGCCGGCGTTGCGGTAGATGCCGGCGAGGATCTCGACGGCGCCCTCCTCGCCGTAGGCGGCGACGAGGGCCTGGACGAGGAGCCAGGCGGTGGAGGAGCTGCGCAGGTCGGTGACGGAGACGTTGCCCGCGTAGACGGGGTCGGCGAGGTCCCTGAGGCTTTTGGGGGTGGGCAGGCCGAGGCGCCCGAGGGCGGCGGTGTTGAGGATGATGGCGCCCTCCTGGGCGGTGATGGGGCGGAGGTCGGGGTCGGCGGCGAGCGGTTCGGGGCCGCCGGCGGGGAAGGGGGCGAAGCGGGTGGCGCCCCGCTCGCGGGCGCTCACGAGGGCGTAGGTGCTCATGGTGACGATCGCGGCCTCGAGGTGCTCGCCCTCGGCGAGGAGCTTGCCGGCGAGCTCGGCGGTGCCGAGGGTCTGGATGAGGTATTGGCCGGAGAAGCCGCCGGCGTCGAGCGCCCGGTGGAGGGCGGCGACGACCTCGGCGTCGGCGTTGGAGGCGATGACGAGGCGGCCGTCGCCGCCGGCGCAGGCGGGGAGGGTCGGGGCGGCCGCGAGCAGGAGGGCGGCGGGCAGGATGGCGGTGAGGAGGGTGCGGCGTGTCATGGCTGGGCTTTCCGGTCGGCCAGGCGCAGGAGGGCGGTGGCCGCGAGGTTCACGAGGAGGATGAGGAGGGAGAGGACGAAGATGTCGTCGAAGCGGCCGAAGAACTGGAGTTCCTTGATCTTGGAGGTGGCGACGGCGGTGCGCGCGCCGGCCACGAAGATGACGGCGCTGACGGTGACCATCGCGTTGACGAAGCAGTAGCCGAAGACGGCGAGGAGGGCGCGCCGGGCGTTGGGGGTGACGACGCGCAGGACGGTGCCCGCCCAGGCGTCGCCCATCAGGCGGCCGGTCGTCTCCCAGCGGGCGTTGAGCTTCTCCAGCGCGCCCTTCATCATCAGGTAGGGGGCGTTGAGGAAGTGGAAGGTGTTGCAGCAGACGATCAGCAGGAGGGAGTGGCCGAGGGGCGTCCCCGAGAAGACGAGCATGAAGGCGAGGCCCAGCACCATCCCCGGCACGCACCCCGAGAGCGTCGCCGCTGCCGAGACCGCGTCCTTGCACCAGGCCGGCAGCTCCGAGCGCACGGTCACCAGGGCCGCCGCGTAGGCCGTCAGCGTGCAGAGCGCCGCCGTGCCCAGCGCCGCGACGAGGGAGTTCCGGCAGACGGCCATGAGCCCCGGGTCGCCGAGGACCGCCCGCACGTGCGCCAGGGTGGGGGCGGTGGCGTAGGGCCAGGCCTCCACGAAGGGGACGATCAGCACCGTGCAGAAGACCGTCGCCGTCAGCAGGCACGAGCACAGGCCGAGGAGCGCGGCCAGCGCGTCGCGCGGCAGGTTGCGCGGCGGGGGCAGGTCGTCGGCCGGCCGCTCGTAACGCGTCTGGGCGCGCCCCAGCCACCGCAGGAGGAAGAAGGCCGCCACCGAGGGCAGGAGCATCGCCAGGGCGATGACCGAGCCCACCCCGAAGTCCGGCAGGCTCCCGAGCATCCGATCGTAGAGCAGACCCGCGACCGTCTTGAACGAGCCGCCCACCGAGGCCGGCACCCCGAAATCCGTGAAAGCCAGGAAGAAACTCTGCACGAAGGCCGCCGCGATCGGCCCGGCCATCGGCCGCAGGGTGGCCTGGACGAAGGCGCGCCACGGCGTGTCGCCCATCAGCCGCGCCACCGTGCCGAAACGGCGGTCCACGTAGTCCAGCGCGTTGCGCGTGAGCAGGAAGGCCGTCGGCAGCGTGTAGATCACGTAGCCCAGCGTCAGGCCGCCGAGGCCGTAGATCGGGAAGGGCTGCGCCTCGAGCAGCGAGGTGACGACCCCCTGCCGCCCGAAGGCGTAGACGATCGCGAAGCCGTAGGTGATCGTGGGCAGGAGCATCGGCAGGAGCGTGAGCCCCGAGATCGCCGCCCGCGCCCACCGCGGCAGCCCCGAGCAGCGCACCGCCCAGGCCAGGGCGAAACCCGCCGGCGCGGCGATCGCCGCCGCTAGCCCCGCGGCGAGCGCGCTGTTCAGCAGCGCCCGCGGCAGCGCCCCGCCCCGGAAGGCCTCCGCGAAGGCCCCCAGCCCCGCGCCGCCCTCCCCCACGAAGGCCCGCACCGCCACCGCCCCCACCGGCAGCGCCAGGAAGAGCGCCGCCAGCGCCGCCACAGACCAGAATGCCGCGTAGGGCCCGCGCAGGCCTCCGGCCGAGCCGTCCCCGCCCCGCCTCATGCCCGTGCCGCCTGGAAGAGCGCGAGGATGTTCTCGCGCTTGATCTCGAGCTGCCGCAGGATGAAGGCCTTCACGAAGCCGTTGGCCGGGCGGCCGATCAGCTCCGCGGGCCTGGCGTACTGCGCGATGCCGCCGCCCTCGAGCACGAGCACGCGGTCGGCGAGGGTGAGGGCCTCCTCCGGGTCGTGCGTCACGATGAGGGTGGTCAGGCGGAACTCGCGGGCGATCTGGCGGATGCGCGCCTTGATGGACTCCTTGATCACGCCGTCGAGCGCCGAGAGCGGCTCGTCGAGCAGGAGGACGCGCGGCTTGAGCACGAGCGTGCGGGCCAAGGCCACGCGCTGGCGCTGCCCGCCGGAGAGCTGGTCGATCCGCTTGCCCAGGTGCTCGCGCAGGCCCAGCAGGTCCACGAGCGCGTCCACCTCCGCCGCCGAGGAGGCGCCCGGGTGGTTGCGCAGGCCGTAGAGGATGTTCGCGCGGGCGTCCAGGTTCGGGAAGAGGGCGTAATCCTGGAAGACGATGTTGAAGCGGCGCCGCTCCGCCGGCACGTCCGTCAGGTCCTCCCCGTCATACAGGATCCGCCCGGAATCCGGGCGCGTCAGGCCGAGGATGAGGTTCAGCAGCGTCGTCTTCCCGCTGCCCGAGGGCCCCAGCACCGAGACGATCTCGCCGGTCCCGATCCCCAGCGAGAGGTCGCGCAGGATCGTCTTGCCGCCGAAGGCTTTGCTCACGTTTCGCACTTCCAGCATGGGTCTTTCCTTTTGGCCTCCCAGTATACGCCCGCCCACCCCCGCGCTCAAGTGAGACTTCCGTCAGTCTTCCGTTACGGTTCGATGAGCCCGGGCCGTTTTTGGTACACTTGGGGCAACGTGAAAGGAGCGTGGCAATGGTCTCTCGCAGAACGTTTTTGGGTTTGATGGGCGCCGGGGTCGGCGCGTTGGCCGCCGGGCCGCTCGCCGCCTCGGGCGCCCCCCGCCGCCCCAACATCGTCCTCTTCCTCGTCGACGACATGGGCTGGCAGGACACCTCCGTGCCCTTCCTCTACCGGGACGGCAAGCCGGTGGTCACCCCCCTGAACCGCCGCTACGCCGGCAAGACGCCCAACATGGAGCGCCTCGCCAGGCGCGGCATGCTCTTCACCGACGCCTACGCCTGCCCCGTCTGCTCCCCCTCGCGCTGCTCGCTGATGAGCGGGATGAACGCCGCCCGCCACCGCGTGACCGACTGGACGCTCGGCGTCGACCAGGCCAGCCGCTTTAAGGCGCACGGCGAGGGCCTCTTCCCGCCCCGCTGGTCGGCCAACGGCCTCCAGCCCCCCGGCACCGCGCCCAAGGGCGAATGCCAGCCGCCGTGGCGCACCGACGCCCAGGGCCGCTTCTTCCAGCCCGCCCCCGACGCCCCCGACCCCGTGGCCTACGACCTCAAGGCCCCCTACACCAACGCCCTCGCCTTCCCCCAGCTCCTGCGCGAGGCCGGCTACCGCACCATCCATGTGGGCAAGGCCCACTGGGGCACCGGCTCCGGCGGCTACGACCGCACCGACTCCACCCTCCCCTCCACCCCCGGCGCCGACCCCCGCAACTTCGGCTTCGACGTGAACATCGCCGGCTGCGAGGTCGGCGGCCCCAAAAACTACCGCGGCGACGCCCACTACGGCAACAAATCCTACAGCCAGTTCGCCACCCCGGGCCTCGACGAGAACAATTACTACCAAGACAACGTCTTCCTCACCGACGCCCTCACCGACATGGCCCTGCGCGCCCTCGATCGCGCCCGCGCCGAGGACCCCTCCCGCCCCTTCTACCTCTACATGGCCCACTACGCCCTCCACTCCCCCCTCGACAACGCCCGCGCCTGGGACGCCTCCCGCTCCGCCTCCCCCGACCTCGCCAAGGACACCCGCAACCCCGACCCCAAGGACGGCATGAAATGGTCGCCCATGGAGCGCAACTACGGCACCCTCATCAAAGGCATGGACGACTCCCTCGGCAAACTCCTCGACTGGCTCGACGCCAACGCCCTGGCCGACGACACCCTCGTCCTCTTCATGGCCGACAACGGCGGCCTCGCCATCTCCGGCCGGATGCCCGGCGCCAACGCCCCCGCACGCGCCGGCAAAGGCTCCTGCTACGAGGGCGGCATCCGCGAGCCCCTCATCGCCGCCTGGCCCGGCAAAATCGCCCCGGGCTCCGTCAGCCACGAGCCCATCATCATCGAGGACCTCTATCCCACCCTCCTCGCCGCCGCCGGCCTCCCCCTCCCCGCCCCCGACCGCCTCGCCGTCACCCCCGCGCAGGTCCACGGCACCCCCCTCCGCCAGGTCATCGACGGCGAGGACTTCCTGCCCGTCCTCACCGGCGCACGCCCCACCGTCCGCCCCGACGCCGCCGAACGCCCCCTCCTCTGGCATTACCCCAACTTCTGGGGCGAGGGCATCCCCGGCCCGGAATACCACTTCTACACCGCCCTCCGCCTCGGCCGCTGGAAGCTCGTCTACCAGCACAGCGACCAGACCTTCGAGCTCTACGACCTCCCCGCCGACATCGCCGAACGCCGCAACCTCGCCGCCGAGCGCCCCGACGTCGTCGCCCGCCTCCGCCGCGAGATGGGCCGCCTCCTCCGCGAGCGCGGCGCCCAGATGCCCATCCGCGCCGACGGCACGCCGGTCCCCTTCCCCGATGCCTGACCCCGCCCGCCGCGCCCCGCGCAAGCCCGGGCGCCGGCCGGCCCCCCGGCGCGCCGCGCGCCCCCCCGCCCCGCCCCCACGCGGCGGCCCGCCTTGGTTCGCGCTCACCCTCCTCACCGTCCTCGCCGCCGCCTTCCCCGTCGCCGCCGACCGCATCGTGAACGACCAGACGGTCACCGGCGCCTTCTTCGCCCCCCTCGCCCTCTGGCTCGCCGCCGCCCTCCTCGCCGCCTGGTGGTCCCGCCCCCGCCTCTTCGCCGGCGACCGCGGGCTCGTCGCCCTCACCCTCCTCCTCCTCGGCCTTGGCGTCGTCGAGCAGCTCCGCCTCGGCACCTGGGAGGAATCCTGGATCGCCTGGCGCGCCTACGCCCCCCTCCTCGCCGGCCTCGCGGGCTTCCTCCTCGCCCTGCGCGCCCTCCCCGCGCGCCTGCTCCTGGCCGCGCTCCCGCGCCTCAGATGGCTCTGCTGGCTCGCCGCCCTCGCCGTCCTGACGCTCCTCGCCGCCTTCGGCCACCGCTACCGCGGCGGCACCTTCCTCCCGGGCCGCGTCAACCCCAGCGAACTCGCCAAACTCGCCCTCGTGCTCTTCGCCGCCGCCTGGCTCCCCGCCCACGCCGAAGGCCTCGCCCGCACCCGCCTGGGCATTCCCGTCCCCCCCTGGCGCGACGCGCTCCCCCTCGCCTGTCTCTGGGGTCTCCCCGTCCTCGGCGCCGCCGCCGTCGGCGACCTCGGCCTCGCCCTCATCCTCTGCCTCACCCTCGTGCTCATGCTCGCCGCGCTGACGCGCCGCCCCGGCTGGCTTCTCCTCGGCCTCGGCGCCGCCGCGGCCGCCGCCGCCCTCGTCGCCCCGCTCTTCGCCCACGCCGCCGCCCGCCTCGCCGTCTGGCGCGACCCCTTCGCCGACCCGCTCGGCGCCGGGTGGCAGATCGGCCAGAGCCTCTGCGCCCAATACGCCGGCGGCCTCTGGGGCGCGGGCCTCGGGCAGGGCACGCCGCGCGCCGTCCCCATCGTCTCCAGCGACTTCGTCTACGCCGCCGTCGCCGAGGAATGGGGCCTCGTCGGCTGCGCCCTCCTCCTCGCCCTCTACCTGCTCCTCATCCTCCGCGTCGCCCGTGCCGGCGCCAGCCACGCCACCCCCGCCGCCCGCCTCCTCGGCATCGGCCTCGCCGCACTCCTCGGCGCCCAGACCCTCCTCAACGTCGCCGGCGTCACCAAGGCCCTCCCCATGACCGGCATCACCCTCCCCCTTCTCTCCCAGGGCGGCTTCTCCCTCATGACCACCCTCCTCGCCCTCGGCCTCGCCGTCGCCCTCTCCAAACCCCCGCAGACATGAAAAAACCGCGCGGATGGGCCATCCGCGCGGTCACAACAACACGAAAGGAGTGTTACACTCACAAAGGGAAAATGGCGGGAAGGACGGGGCTCGAACCCGCGACCTCCGGATCGACAGTCCGGAGCTCTAACCAATTGAGCTAC
>CALXMV010000016.1 GCA_944389565.1 uncultured Kiritimatiellota bacterium | reverse complement strand
GCTTTTGGGAGCGGTGCTGACGCTCGCCATGCAATACGCCGGGCTAAAAAAGAAACTCGATCAGCTTTGTGACAATGGCTCCGAGGGCGGCAAAAACCAAATCTCTCAACTTCAGGCCGAGCCACTTCCCGGCCCGCCTCACCTTCGCTGAGGGCTGCTCATCCGCGAGTTTCCGTTCGAGCTCCCCGAGGCGAGCCCTCCCATCAGCGTCAAGCACATAGGCCTGTTGGGATGGAAGGAGCGGGTGCGGATTCTCAAACTTGCGGTACTCAAGCCGAAGCCATCCGCGCCGACGATAGGCCTCAAGGTCGCCTTTGAGCCCCTCTTCTTTGTTCGCCTCGTACAGAAAGATGTGCCGCTTCGAGATCCTTCGGAAAAGCGCCAGCTGATGCCTCTCTTCTTCCGTCATTCCGTCCAATCCTTTCCCCCTCATTATCCCATAACCAACCCTAAAAGAGAACGCACCCCATGAGCGACCTGCGCACGCCCCCCGCCTTCACGGTCACGGAGACGCCGGAAGGCGTCCTCATCGCCAAGACCCGCACGGCCACCAAACTCGCCCTCTGCGCCTATCCCGGCATGGACGAGGCGCTCTGTGAGGCCCTCTGGCACTGGGCGCAGCTCTATGCCAACGGCCTCGCCGTCACGCACGAAGGCGCGGTCGTCGCCCTCCCGCCCGCCGCCGCCCAGGCGCTCATCCGCCGCGTCAAGGCCTACGCCGCGTGGGCCGCCGCCCGCGAGGCCCTCATCCGCGAGGGCTGGGCGCCCCCCGCCGAGCGGGAAGGAACGCGCCCCATGGGCCTCCCCGAGAAAGCCGCCCTTGCCATCCTTGGCCTGATGGCCGTCTCCAATCTGATCGGCCTCGCGGCCCTCCTCTTCGAGGCGCTGAGATGACAAAGCCCCTCCTTTTGCTGGCGCTTCTCCTCTTCGTCTACCTCTACGGCTGGTATCACGGCGTCAAGTGGGCGAAAGAGACCATCGAGCGCAAGGCCGGCGTCAGGATCGAGAGCGACCTGCGCATCATCCACGACGCCCCGCCGGAGGCCAGGGAATGAGCCCGACCCTTCGCCTCGTCTTCCTCCTGCTCGCGCTGAGCAACGCGTTTGGGTTCATCATCGGCACGGCGTTGTGGCCGGGGAAATCCTGGAACCCGCTGTGGGACATCGCCCTCGGCCTCCCGGTTACGTCCGCGGCTCTCATGCTTGCCCTCGTGATAGAGCGGTATCTGTTCTAGCGCCTATGGGAACGAAGAGCCGCAAACGCAATATCTCGCATCGCCGCGATTTGCCCACTCGTCGCCGAGATGGCATACTTTTGCTCAATCAATTGGAAAACAGAGGCAACAAAATCATATTTGAGGCCTGTTCGCCATTGTGCGAATCCCACTTTGATTGCCCAAACCAAGGAGGCAATCCCAAATGCAAAAAAGAGTGTCGACACGGTGAAATCTTGCCCCCAAAACGTAAGTTTGACGCCTGATGTCCCAAATCCTGCAAGAATAAGAGAAAACGACACTGAAAACAGTGTGTGAGTATTCATTCGTGCTTCATACTTTTTTAGTTCGTCTTTCAAGGCCAATTCCAAATGATCTCGGTCTATTGAGATGATATTGGTTTGCGCGTAACTAGTGAATTTGTTCGACACCCCAATCGCAGATGACGTGTAGGTCGTCTGTTCATTCGTTGGCATGGACGAAGAAGGCCGTCGGGGCGGATTGCCTGAAAAACTAACGGTTCCCATCACTTCGCCTCTCCCTTCGCGTCCGTAGGTTGGTCCTTCGTGTCCGCCGGTTGTCCCTCCTCTCCCTGCTTGGGCAACATGCCAAGCGCCCCAAGAGAGTGTAATGTAATGGCTCCGCACTGGTTGCAGACCACCACTACCGCCGGAATCGTCAGGCCGCCCAACGAAAACGACTTGAACGTTGTCTGAACCGGCATCGCGACAAAGCCTTGCTCTACTGAAAATTGTTTGCCGCCACAGCGAGCGCAAGGTTTCGTCGCTCCACGTTGGGTCAACTCTCGGATAACGCTCTGCGAATCAATCGCTGTCTCTGCCATCGTCTCTTCCTTTCTATAAACTCACTTCCCGCAATCCTCACTTCCTCGGCGCGTTTCTCCTCTTTCATCGTACCGTCCATACTTATATTTTTTGTATGACTTCCTTTCTTCTTCCTTATTCCTTCCATAAAAAGTCCTCCCATTACGTTGCTCTCGTCGTAACCACTCTGGACAATAGGCGTCGCGCCCTATCAGTTGTGAGATTGTTTCATTGTTATAACCAAGGACTTTAGCTATTTCACGAATAAGGTTATCTCTTTTTTCATTGAAATAATTTTTGTTATACCGTTCTGTATTGTTATAGGTTTTATACAATAAACGCCATGCGTCCAGTACGTTTGTATTCTTAGAGAACGCCAGCTCAATGTAAGACAAACATTTGATATACTCGTGCCGTTCCATATTTGTTTTTGAAATCAAGATTTGGCGTAGAATATTTTCTTGCTCTTGGCGCTCAGAAAGTCTTTTTCCAAACTTTCGTGGCAACCACCATGCAAAAAATGCAGCAATTACTGCACCAGACAATGTCCCTATGAGGGTCTCTATCACGTGTGTCCAATCAAATGTTGGCATAAGCATCATCCTTCCTTTCACAAACTGCTCCCGCCGGGTGGAAGCCTCCACCCTACAGAACGGACGCAACGCCACCAAATATACCAAAAAAACATAAAAAATATGTTGCGGAAGGTGTAAACAACCTGTTATAATGAGGGTGTAATCAAAAAGAGATGAAGGACACAACAACTTGAACGATGAGGCCCTAAATGCCCAACCAACCAGACATCAATAAAGTGGTCGCCTTCGTGCGCGTCCCCGTTGAACTTATGGCACGTTTACGCGCTTTGGCACGTGAACGAAAGATGACGATTACGCAACTCATCAATTTTATTCTGCATGAAGAACTTGACAAACGCCCACTGTCCGCTGAGGATCTTGAATGGATGAAGCAGGAGGTTCTGAAAAATGAAGCCAAACGCAAAAAAGGTTGAAGTGGTAAAAATCACACTTGATATGGTTGCCGCACGTAAATGCGGTAACGAATCGGAACGAGAAGCCAAACTTCTTTATTTTTTGACAGAAGGTGTAAACAACCTTGAAGGGTTGCCTCCAAATAGAAGTGTTTTTGTTATCCGAGGTGTAAACAACCCTTCTGCGGCTGTAACTAACCCGAAGGGAGCGCCCCATGAAGACTAAGCGTACCCGCGGGCGGCGGTGCCAGTTTCCCGAGGGGACCGTGCGGGTGAACCTGCTGGTCTCGCCGGAGACCTACGCGGCGCTCGACCGCCGGGCGCGGGCGGAGGGCCATTCCATCAGCCAGGAGGCGCGGGCGGCGCTCGACCGCCACCTGGCCCGCTGATTTTCAGAGAACCCAAACCAAAGGAGGACACCATGAAAAAGGAAGAGCAAGCGCCGGGCACGGAGCGCGTCAGCGTCACGCTGGTCGTTGACTTCGCCGGCTTCGGCAAACCCGCGAACGTGCATGTCGAGGGGTGCCCCCCCCGAGGGGCTTTCGGAGGGGGCGCTCCAAATCCGCTTTCGCCTCTTCGGCGCCATGCTGGCGGGAATCAAGAAGGAGTTCGGCCCAAAGAGGAGGCGGAAATGAGGCCCGCCAAAAAGGAGGACTGACCCATGAGAGCATTTCACGAGGACTTGTTCCGCCCGGGGCCGCTGTCGCGGCTGCTGTGGGCGTGGAAGGGGCTGCCTGCGGGCAGTCGCCGCAAGCGGCTGGCCGACGCGCTGTGGTTTTGGCTCCATGGCGACGAGGCCGACGCCGACGCCGTCCTGCGTTGAGCGCCAGGCCGCAAAGGAGACGCCCCATGCCCCGCCCCATCCAGAGCGACCTCTTCGCGCAGACCGAGAGCATCGAGCAGACGGTCTCCCGCCGTCTGCCGGGCGGCGACCTGCTGCTGGTCTCCGACGTCGCCTCCGCCCTCGAGGTCACCCGCACCAAGGTCATCGAGCTGATGGAGCAGGGCCTCATCAAGGGGGCGAACCTGAACCTCGGCTCCGACCGCCGCCCCTTCTACAAAATCACCCGCGCCTCCGTCGTGGCCTACGCCCGGCGGCTGGACCAGGGGATCTAGGCGGGGGCTCCTCGCCCCCGCGCCCCCCGGCAGGGGCAGCGCCCCTGCACCGCAACCGGAAGCGAAAGAAGAAAAGGATTCGATCATGACGCCTGACACGCCCACCCCCACCGTCACCCTCGCCGAGTTCGCGCACGGCGCGCCCCGCGAGGCCGCACCCCTCACCCCCGTCCCCGCCGCGCCCACCCCCTCCCCCGAGGACGTCGAAACCCTCACCACCCAATACAAAAAGGCCGTCAACGGCCTCTACGAGGCTTACGTCTTCGGCACCATGCTGCTCGCGGTGAAGGCCCGTCTCGAGGGGGCTGCGCGCCCCCTCGACCCCGCGCCAGCGCAGGGCGCTGGACCCCGGCCCGCGCCGGTCGGCGCGGGCTTCGTGGACGCCGAAATGGGGAATGGGCACGACGCGGGAACGGGAGGTTTGCCGGGCAGTCTCACGCGTGAGACTGCCCGAGAAATGACCGTCGGAAGGAACGGAAACATTCTCCATGAAGGCGGCTGGAACGCCGGGACGGGGCTGAAGGCGTGGCTGGCGGCGCACTGCCCGGAGATCAACTACAAGACGGCGTGCCGTTTCCTGGCGGTGGCGGAGCGGACGCACGCGGCGTTGGTGGCGGCGTCCGAGACCTCGGCGTCCGAGGCGTCCGAATCCTCCGCGTCCCCGTCGTCCCAATCCATTTGGGGTCCAGCGCCCTGCGCTGGCGCGGGTGAAGGGGCGCGGAGCCCCTTCCCGCCGGAGGCCGCGCAAGCCCCCTCGGAGGCGGGGACGCCCTTCGCCATCCCCATCTTCCCCGAGGCGACGGTGCGGGCGTTTTTGGAGGGGAAGAGCCAGCGGGCGGTGCTGCGCTTGGGGGGTGCGCGTGCGGGGGCGGGGCGTCCGCGGAAGGACTGGGCGGCGGCGCTGGGGACGAGCCCGGAGGCGGCCTTCAAGCGGTTGGAGGAAGCGTTGGCGCCGCTGAACGAGCTGATCGTGGTGAAGGGGACGCACCGGCTGCTGGCGGCGGCGGATTTGGAGACGGTTCGGGCGGCGGTGGCGCTGCTGGCCGCGCGCCTGGCCGAGGCGGAGTGAGGGGGGCTTTGCGCGCCATGGACGCCCTGATCCCCGCCGAGGAACTGCGCGAGCTGGTCGCGCGCCTGCCGCTGCGGCAGGCCGAGCGCGTCTGCGCGTGGTGCGAGGTCTGCGAGGCCTTTCTGGCGGCGGCGCCCGCGCGGCGCGCCGTGGTGGCCAAGCGCCTGGCGGAGGCCTACGCCGGGCGGCTGGGGGGGCTCTCCGCCAAGAGCCTCTACCGCAAGGCCGCGCGGTACCGCGCCGAGGGCTGGCGGGCCTTCCTGCCCCAGGCCCGCGGGCAGGCGGCGGCCGGCATCGCCGCCAACGCCGATTTTTTGGCGCACTGGCACGAACTGGTGGGGCGCAACCAGCGCGTCGCCCGCCCCGCCTTCGGGGCGCTCGTCGCCGAGCTCCGCGCCGGGGCGAAGATCCCCGGCTACGGCACGTGGCGCGACATCTGGCGCGCCGAGCGGCCCGGGCGCGACCTCCCGCCCGAATGCCCCTACAAGATCGGGACGCTCCTGCCGGTGGGCTGGAGCCTGGCCAACCTGATGCGCCACAAGCCCAGCAAGTGGGCGCTCCGCGCCGAACGCACCGGCACGCTGGCGGCGAGCGACCTCCTGCCGATGGTCATCCGCACGCGCGCCGGGCTCAGGCGCGGGCAGATCGTGGAGGTCGACGACATGATGCACGACGTCAAGGTCCGCCACGGCAACGCCCCCGCCGAGCGCTGCATTGAGCTGGCGCTGCTCGACGTGGCCACCGGCTACCGCACCTACCTGATGAAGCCCATCCGGCGGCGCGAGGACGGGTCCCGCGAGATGGTGATGAAGCGCATGATGCCCTACCTCATCGGCTACTGGCTCATCGTGCAGGGCTACGCCCCCGAGGGCGCGACCCTCTGCGGCGAGCACAACACCGCGGCGCTGGGCAAGGAGCTGGCCGCGGCGGTGGCGAAGGCGACCGGCGGGAAGGTCCGCTTCGCCGCCGGCGGGCTGCTCTCCAAGCCGCTGGCCCAGGGCCTCTGGGCGGGCAGGCCCCGCGGCAACTTCCGCTTCAAGGCGCGGCTCGAGGGGAGCCACAGCCTGGTGCACAACGAGCTCGGGGCGGTCCGGGGCCAGGTCGGCTACACGCGGGACAACGCGCCGGAGTCCCTCTATGCCATGGACAAGGCCGAGGGGGCGCTGCTGCGCGCCTGCGCGGCGCTCGCCCAGGCCGACCCCGGCCTGCCCGACCGCCTGCGCTGGCCCTACATCCCCTACGCCGACTACGCCGCGCTGGTGGCCGAGGCCGTGGCGCGGATCAACGACCGCACCGAGCACGCGCTGGAGGGGTGGGAGGAGCAGGGCTTCGTGACGGGGAGCTTCCGGCTGGGCCCCCGCGAGCCGTGGCGCGACCTGGCCGACCTCGACGCCCTGCCCGAGGGGATGCGCGGGGCCATCCTGGCCCAGCTGCGCGCCGACCCCACGCTCACCCGCGTCCGCCGCCTCTCCCCCGCCGAGGCGTGGGAGCGGCGCGCGGGCGACGTCATCCGCGCCGACCGGGCCTTCATGCCGGTGATTCTGGGCGAGGGGCTGGCGCTGCGCGGGGCGGTCTCCGACCGGCTGGAGATCAAGGTCAAGGACCCGGCCATCGACTACGCGGCCACCGTGGCGGCGATCGTCCGCGGCCCCGACGGCGCCGAGCGGCTGCTGGCGCGCGGACAGGCCGTGCTCGTGTGGGTCAACCCCCTCGAGCCGCTGGTGGCCTATGTCGCCGAGCCGACGAAGGACGGCCCGCGCTACCTCGGCACCGCCCCCGTGATGGCCCCGGCGCACCAGGACGACGCCGCGGCCATCGCCGAAAGCCTCAAGATCCGCGCCAAGATGCAGGCGCTGGAGCGGGCGGCGATCCTCCCCGCCGCCCAGGCGGCGGCGGAGCGGAAGCGGGCCGACGACGCCTGGAACCGCGGGCAGCTCGCCGCCGCCCGCGAGGCGGCCAAGGCGCCCGGCCTCCGCCCCGGCCGGGGCCAATCCCTCGGCGGCCTCGCCGCCGCCCCCGCCCCGGAAGGCCCCGCGCAGGACCTCGACGCCCTCGCCCCCGCCGCGCCCGCCCCGGCGGCCCCCGCCCTGACCCTGAAGGACTTCCTCTGAGCATTTGCCTTTACCAACCCCAGGAGAACAGACCATGGAAGAGACCCAACCGAACCCCGCGCTGCCCGCGCCCATCGCGCGCTTTTTGGAGGAAGCCGCCCGG
Source organism: uncultured Kiritimatiellota bacterium (assembly GCA_944389565.1). Classification (GTDB taxonomy): domain Bacteria; phylum Verrucomicrobiota; class Kiritimatiellia; order RFP12; family DVOR01; genus Spyradenecus. The sequence goes on along the minus strand of CALXMV010000016.1, from coordinate 45,924 downwards.
CGCGGCCTCAGCGACACCAAGGCGGCGGCCGCCCTCGGCATGAGCGCCACCACCGTCAGCCGCGTGCGCCGCGGCATCTACGAGGGCGACCTCGCGGCCGTGGCCGACAAGGCCGCGCTGGCCCTGCGCCTCTGGCAGGAGCGCGGCGACGGCCGCCGCGCCTTCGTCGAGACCTCCATCGCCGCGAAGGTCTTCACGGCGTGCGACTTCGCCCTCTCCCGCCAGACGCCCGTCATCCTCACCGGCGAGTCGCAGATCGGCAAGACCACGGCGCTGGAGGAATACGCCCGGCGCTCCGACGTGCCCGTGCGCCTGGTGCGGATGCCCGCGGCGGCCAACCTGCCCCTCTTCCTCGAGGAGCTGGCCGAGGCCCTCGGCGTGGCCGCCAAGCCCGGCGAGCGGCGTCGGCGCATCCTCCGCGCCCTCAACGACCGCACGCTGCTCGTCGTCGACGAGATCCACGAGCTCGTGCACACCACCGGCCGCGATCACACCAAGCGCATCTGCGAGGTCATCCGCGAGCTCTACGACCGCACCCGCTGCGGCCTCGTCCTCTGCGGCACCGAGCTGGCCGAGACCGACCTCATCCACGGCCCCGACGCCGGGGCGCTGGCGCAGATCGCCCGCCGCGCCATCGCCGTCCGCCTCGGCCGCCGCCTCCCCCTGCAGGACGCCCTCAAGGTCGCCGCCCACCACGGCCTGCCCCCGCCCACCGACGCCGCGCGCGACGCCCTCCGCCCCCTCTACCTCAACCACGTGGCCCTCATCTCCGCGATGGCCGCCGAGGCGGCGTCCAAGCGCGGCGTGGCCCCCGACTGGGAGCTCTGGCTGGCGACGAAGCGCGCCCTTTTGGGCGAGTGAGCGGCGGGGGGCTCCGCGCCCCCCGCGCCCCCGCGCAAGCGCAGGGCGCTTGACCCCATGGCCCTTGGGAAAGGGAAGCGCCACCAACCATCACCCACGGAAAAGCAACCAAGAAAGGAAAATGCAGATGAAAAGCAAGACCCCCGCACCCATCCCGCAGACCCTCGCCGACGTCGAGGCCCTCCTGGCCCAGGTCGCCGCCGCCGACGCCGCCGAGCGGAAAATCACCGCGTAGCTGGACGCCGAGCTCACCAAGATCAGGGAACGTTACGCCGCCGCCCTCGACGCCGAGCGCGCCGCCCGCGAGGCCGCCGAGGCGCGCATCGCCAGCTGGGCCGAGCTCCACAAGGCCGACTTCGGCGACCGCCGCTCCATGGCCCTCACCCACGGCGTCATCGGCTGGCGCCTCGGCAACCCGAGCGTCCGCCTCCGCGCCCGCGTCAGGGCCGACCAGGCCCTCGCGATGGTCAAGGCCCGCCTCCCCGGCTTCGTCCGCGCCGTCGAGGAGCTCGACAAGGCCGCCCTCCTCAACGCCTACGCCGGCAAGGCCCTCTCCGACGCCGAGCTCGAGGCCTGCGGCCTCAGGATCGCCCAGGCCGAGCGCTTCTACGTCGAGCCCAAGACCGAGGAGGCCGCCGAATGACGCGCGAGGAACTCCGCCTGCTGGCCGCCCGCCTCGTCGCCTGGCAGTGCGCCGGGCACAAGGGCTGCGCCGCCTGCCCGCTCGCCCCCCTCAAGGCGGCGGGCGGGCGCTGCGCCGCCGCCGTCGAGGCGCTCCTCGCGCCGCTGGCCTTCGCCCCCAGGCGCCTGGCCGGGAAGGGGGCGCGGCCATGACCGGGCGCCAGCGCGCGGCCTTCTTCCGCCTCCTCGCCCGCGCGGCGGACCGCAAGGGCGTGCCCCCCGCCGCGCGCGAGGCCTGGCGCCGCGCGGTCATCCGCGAGGCCGTCCCCGCCAGCGGCGGCAGCCTCCGCGCCGTCGGCACGGGGGCGGACTGCGACCGCCTGATGGCCGCCGTCGCCCGCCTGGCCGAGGACCACCGCGCCGCCATGCGCTGGGGCACCGCCGAGGGCAGGCGCCTGGCCGCCATGGCCGAGGCCTGCGCCCGCCAATGCTTCGAGATCGCCCGGGCCGTCCCGTCGCTGGCCGGGCGCTGGGCCCCCGGCCCCGTGCCCTACCTGCGCGGCGTCCTGGCCCAGGCCGGCTGGCGCGACGCCCTCCACGCCGAGGACGGCGACTGGTGGCTCGACCTCGACCTCCCCCGCCTGGAAAAACTCTTCCGGATGCTCGACACCCACCGCCGCCGCCTCCTGCGGCGCGTGCCCTGCCCCCTGCGCGAGGAGACGCCCGAGGGCGCGCGCGTGCCCATGCGCCGCGCCTTCGCCATCCGCGCCCGCTACGTCCTCACCCTCCGCGCGCTGGTCAGGACCGAGGCGCCCGCCGCGGAGGCCGCCCCGCCCCCCATCCGCGTCCGCGAGGCGGAGGCGCGGTGATGGGCGCCGCGGAAGCCGCCGCGCGCCGCGCCGAACTCGAGCGCCGCCTCGAGGCCTACCGCCGCTGGCGCGCGGCCATGGAGGCCAAGGAGCGCGAGCTCCTCGCCGCCCTCCGCGACACCCGCGAGCGCCTCGCCGTCGGCCAGGCCCGCGCCTACGCCCTCTCGGCCGAGCTCTCCCGCCTCTGGGCCGACGCCCTCGCGGAAGGCCGTGAGAGCCACGCTGGCGCGTCCGGGCGCCCGGGAGGATAAATCCCACGCGAAAAATCTTTGCAACTGTTTGCACCCCCCTGCAACGGCCTTTGCAACGGCATTCCGGGAAAGCCGCCGCCCGCCAACCCGCCCGCCCCCTCGGGGCGGGCGTTTTTTTGTCCACGCTGTCCAAGTTGTCCACGCTGTCCACGGTTGGCTTAAGGCCCGGCCGGGGGCGTGGGATACTGTGTGCCATGAAGCGCGTCATCCTCAACATCGCCTCCGCCCCCCTGCCCGAGACCGTCGCGGCCGGGGACGAGCTGGAGGTGCAGCTGGCCCCCTACGGCGACTTCCCCGGCGTCCTGGGGGGGCGGACCGTCCGCCAACGGTGCGACCGGGCCGCCTTCGAGCGCCTGGCGGGGAACTTTTCCGGCGAGGTGCTGGTGGACTTCGAGCACAAGGCCGAGCTGGGCGGCGACACCGAGGCCGCCGCCTGGGTGCAGGCCCTGCGCGTCGACCCCGCGAAGGGGCTGATGGCCACCTTCCGCTTCACCGACAAGGGCGCCGAGGCCGTCGCCAACCGCCGCCTCCGCTTCCTCTCGCCCGTCTGGGAGCTCGACGCCGGGGGCCGACCCGGGCGCCTCATCTCCGTGGGCCTGACCAACAAACCCAATCTGCCGGTGCGCCCGATCCTCAACCGGGCGCCGGACACCGAACCCCAACCCCAAGGAACCCCATCCATGGAAGAAGAGAAGACCCCCGGCGCCGCGCCCGAGACGCGCGCGCGCCTCATCGAGATCCTCGGCCTGGGCCCCGACGCCGACGACGCGGCCATCCTCCAGGCCGCCGAGACCCTCGCCAAGGCCTACGCCGAGGCCCAGGAGGCCGCCCTCGCCGCCGAGGCCGAGCGCGCCGCCGAGGAGAACAAGGAGCGCATCGCCAACCGCGACGCCTTCAAGCGCCTCTACGTCTCCAACCGCGAGGCCGTGTGCGCCACCCTCGCCTGCCTCAAAGACCCCGCGCCCGCGCCCGCGCGCGTCGTCTGCAACGCCGCCTCCGCCCGCCGCCCCGCCCCCGCCGCCGACCCGCTGGCCGGCTGCCGCACCCCCGAGGAGCGCTGCGCCGCCATCGAGCAGGGCAAATGGTAAATGGTAAACGGTAAATGGTAAATGGCACGCGCGCAGGCGCGCGACGGGCCGGGCCACGAACCCGATAGGTCACGCCCACGCCCAAAACCGTTTCCTATCCATCCACCCGTCGCCCCGAAGGGGCGCAACCACTTACCACTTACCATTTACCATTTACCAACCACCACTTACCACTCACCATTTACCACTTACCACTTACCATTTACCCATCCCGAAAGGAACCCCCATGGCCACCTCCCTGACCTCCCCCGCCCTTGTCTACAGCACCGACAAGGCCATCATCGCCGCCCGCCGGGCCCTCGCCAAGGTCGCCTTCTTCGCCACCGACTTCTCGGCCGACGCCGTCCAGCCCGGCACCACCATGAAGATCCCCGTCTTCACCCCCGGCGCGGCCTCCGCCTTCGACGCGAGCACCAACAACTACGAGAAGACCGACGGCTCGGTCGCCTTCGCCAGCGTCACCTTCGACCACCACGTCAAGCACACCTTCCAGTTCGACGACAAGGACTTCACCCTGGTGAACGGCACCAACTTCTGGGCCAACGCCGGCCGCGCCAGCGGCAGCGCCCTGGCCAAGGCCATCATCGGCGCGGTCTCCGCCCTCATCAACAAGACCGTCATCCCCAAGAGCGCGGCCAACGAGGTCGTCTTCGCCAGCGTCACCAAGGGCGCCGTCGCCGCCCTGCGCGACACCTGCGCCAAGGCCGACATCGACCCCGGCGAGACCGTCCTCATGCTCACCCCCAAGCTCTTCGCCGACCTCCTGGCCACCCTCGACGCCAACGTCTACGGCGGCCCCGAGGCCATCCGCCACGGCATCGTCGAGGGCCTCTACGGCTTCAAGGCCGTCATGGAGAACGGCGACCTCCCCGCCTCCGCCGACGAGAAGCTCAACGGCGCGCTCATCCCCACCGACGCCCTCGTCGTCGCCGGGCGCCAGGTGCCCGTCCTCTCCCCCTCCGTCTACGAGGAGATCGGCACCACCCGCGACGACGTCTCCGGCCTCGTGGTCGGCGTCCGCCGCCACGGCGACCCCGCCACCGGCGCCAACTACGTCACCCACGAGGCCCTCCTCGGCGCCGCCCTCGCCCAGCCCGCCAAGTGCGTCCGCCTCGTCTCCGCCGCCACCGCCTGATCCCCCGGCGCGCCCCCGCCCGCGCGGCGGGGCGCGCCACTTGCCATTCACCCACCATGGCCTGGCTGATCCTGGACAAGGAGGCGCTCCTCTCCCGCCTCAGCGCCCCCGAGCACGAGGCGCTGGGGCACGCCGCCGCCGGCTGGGCGCAGGGCGACCCCCTCGCCGAGATCGCCCACGAGGTGGCCGAGGATTGGCGCGGCGGCCTCCGCCGCGTCACCACCCTCGACAGGCGCCCCGACGCCGTCCCCTCCGAGATCCTCATCCACCTCCTCGCCGACTTCCGCTACCGCGCCTTCACCCGCCTGCCGGGCGTGCGCACGCTCCTCGACGAGCGCCGCGTGGCCGAGTGGGAGCGCGCCATGGCCGTCCGCGACGCCCTCGCCAAGGTCTCCTACGCCCCGCCCGAGGACGAGAACCTCGAGGCCCCCGACGCCGTCTCCCTCCCCCTCCCCGAGATCGCCGTCACCCACGGCCATGTGCTCGATTAGGCGCGCGGGCGCGCCTAATCCGTGAATCGTGAATCGCGAATCGTGAATCGTGCGCGCGGCAGGCCGCGCGACAGGCAAGCGAAGGACAAGAAGATGGACACATCGGACGCGAACGCCTTGGCCGCCCCGCAAGGGGCGTCGGACGAACCGACGGGGCGTGGGGCGGAACCCCACCCCGAGGCGATTCACGATTCGCGATTCACGATTCGCACGGCCGCCGGCGGGACGCCTCTGGCGTTCCGCTGGCAGGCCGAAGTCTCCGCCCCGCGGCCCTTCCGCGCGCGCGCCTTCCACGGCGAGACCTTCACCCTCGCCTGCGTGCCGCTGCAGTATGGTCGGCCCCTGACGGGGCTGACGGGCGCGACGGTGACGCTCCGCTGGCGGACCGACGCCCTGGGCGAGGGCGAGTGGTACGAGAAGGCCGGCGCCTACGACCCCGCCACCGGCGAGCTCTCCGCCGACTGGGGCCCCGACTGCGACACCGGCGCCGACCGCGTCCGCTTCTTCCTCGCCCTCGAGACCCCCGGCGGCGCCTCCTTCCGCGCCTACGGCGCCCTCGACCTCGCCCCCAGCCCCGGCTTCACCCCCGCCCAGATCGTCCCCGAGTCCGCGCTCGACACGCTCCGGGACGCCATCGAGGGCCACGCCAAGCGCGCCGACAACCCCCACGGCGTGACAGCCGAGCAAGTCGGTGCGCTCACCCTCGGCCGCGCCGACCTCCGCTACGTCGGGCTCTACGACCCGGAGCAGACCGAGCGGGCCACGCCGTTCGACGTGGCGGGGCTCTGGGCCATCGTCGTCCAGCAGGGGGAGGTCGGCGGCCTGCTCATCGGCACGCGGGCGGGGCAGGGGGTCGAGGACCTCGATTTCACGACCGCCTTCCAGGCGCGCGCGATCACCGTGCGCGGCGACAGGATCACCAAGCCGAAGGCCTACCTGCTCTCGGCGACCGGTGTCCACGAGCCCGAGACGGTCGCCCAGATCCAGGACATCTCCAACCGCCTCGCCACGCACGACGGCAACGAAAGCGCCCACGCCGCGCTCCAGAACGTCCTCAAGGGCCTCATCCTCGCCGAGACCGAGGCGCGGAAGCAGGCCATCGCGGAGATCGAGCTGACCCCTGGCCCGCAGGGGGAGAAGGGCGACAAGGGAGACAAGGGAGACAAGGGAGAGGACGGCAAGGATGGCGCCCCCGGCGCGACCGGCCCGCAGGGGGAGCCCGGCCCGCAGGGCCCCCAAGGGCCCAAGGGCGACCCCGGAGACCCAGCCACCGTCGCCATCGACACCACGATGCCCGACTCCCCCGCCGACGACCATGTGCCGAGCACGAAGCTGGTGAAGGAGAATCTGGGCGCCCAATCGCTCTGGGAGAGGCAGGTCATCACCCACATCTCCAACCCGTATGAGATTTCGGAGGCGGGTGGGATGGCGTTCACGTTCGGCTATCCCGCCGAATCCGGAGGCGGGGAGAACTTCCACTTCCGGCATGAACAGGCCAGCGAGACGTTCGTGGTCGCCCTGGACAAGGGCAACGCGAACCAGGCGGAGGTCACCCTCCCCACGAAGGACTACGTGGATGGGGAGTTCGCCGCCCATAAATCCGCCGAGGACGCCCACGCCGCGCTCCTCGCCCAAAAGGCCAACCTCAGCCACACCCACGACGCGGGCAACATCACGAGCGGGCTTGTCTCACCGGAGCGGCTGCCGCAGGCGACGACCTCGAAGCGTGGGGCCATCACCATCGGCGAGGGGCTGGAACGCGAGGATCCGAACGACACGGACAACACGAAGGTGCGCGTGAAGCCGGCGACGGCGGATTCCCTCGGCGGGGTGAAGGTCGGCGACGGGATCGACGTCACCGAGGACGGGAAGGTCTCGGTGGTGGTGGACGACGGCTTCAGCTCCTCCTCGTCCAACCCCATCGCCAACAGCGCCGTCACCAACTGGCGCGCGGGCGTGCCGAGCCTGACGTGGAACGGCGAGAGCGCCGGCCTCACCATCCCCAACGCCAATTACCAGCTCCTCTTCCGCGAGAACGAGGAGCAGGACGGCGTGACGGTGGCGTTCAACATGAGCGGCGACAACCCCCTTGAAAAGGCTATCCCGCTCGCCTCGAAGGCCTACGTGGAGGCGCAGATCGCCGCCGCGGGCTCGCCCGCACCCACCGCGCAGGCGGATACCGTCATCAAATGGCACGACGCCTGCTCCATGCTGACGGTCTCGCCGACCGGCGCGACGCTCACGGCCTCGACCTCCGACTGGACGGACGGCGCGCAGCTCTTCGTCCGCCTCGTCCTCCCCTCGGCCTTCACGGGCGTGGGCGACAACATTCGCATCGTGGGCTACGCGACGCTGGAGGCGGGCGCGACCTACCACGCCACGGCCTACAAGGTGGGCGACACAATCTACCTCACCCCAATCCTGAAGGAGGACGCCAATGCCTGACACGCTCCGCCGTCTCACCGCCACCGCGCTCATCGGCCTGGGCGCGACGGTCCTTGCCGCGGAGGGGCAGCTCCCGCTCCTGCGCACGCCCGTCCTGGAGCCGACGCTCCTGCCGCCGAAGGAGACCGTCGTGGATTGGGCGGCGTGGCATGAGGACGCCTCCGAATGGCAGGCCTTTCCCGGCGGCCTCACCTGGCGGAGCGAGGCGCCCATCACCCAGGCCACCTTCCTGGCCTGGACCTCCCTGGGCGGCTCGGAGGCCTACGCGTCCATTCACGCGTTCGTCGCGCCCAACGACGCCTTCGGCAAGGCCGTGGGGGCGACCTTCCTGGGGCTGGAGAGCGGCGAGGGGAGCAAGACGTGGCCTGGCGTGTGCGTCACGGCGCCGGCCGCCGGCGGCGCCATCGCCCTCAACCTCGCCTGCTCGGCACCGGCGACCCTCTCGGCCGGTCGCGCCGCCGTCACCCTCGCCGCCGGCGAGCACCTCGGCGTATCCCTTCCCGCCGCCGCCGGCGCCGACCTCGCCCTCACGACCTCCGGCTCGTGGTCCATCGAGGCCGCCACCCCCAAGGCCGTCCGCTGCTGGCTCCTCTCGCCGACGACGGGGGGACTGAGCGATACCGGTAGCGCGAACGTGCTGGCCGACCAGTGGGGGCTCTCGGTCGTCACGCTCGAGGTCTCCGGCGCCACGCTCACGCGCTCCACGAAGACCTTCTACCCCGACGGCTGCCTGGTGCCCGAGAGCGTCGCCGCGGACACCCAGACGCTGGGCGAGGGCGCCACGGCCATCCCCCCCGCGACCTACTCCCCCTTCCTGCTCTTCTTCTCCTCTTCCATCCGCGTGGAACCCGGGCAGGGACCTGTCTCGACCTATTGGGCCTGGGGCCCCAAGGCCTTCCGCCGCATCCTCCCCGACGCCGAGATCCGACACATCCTCGCCCGCGACGCCGCCGAGATGGTGCGCCGCGGTTACCTCGACGCCGCGGACCTCCACCCCGAGGAGGACCCGCACGCCGCCATCAACGCCACCGCCACCCTCACCATCCGCGCCGCGCCGGCCAAGGCCGCCGCCAAAGACCACGCCCACAGCCCCGGCCTCGCGCCCAAGTACCCCTCCTTCCACACCCAGGAGGAGACCCCATGACCAAGCTCCTCGACATCCTGCACGCCCTCTGCCTCGCCCTTACGGCCTGGCTGCAGGGCCGCCGCACCACCCGCCGCCGCGCCGCCAACCGCGCCATCGCCGAAGGCGACGCCAAGACCCTCAACGACCACTACGAAAGGACCCTGAACGAATGAAGACGTCCCTCCCGCTCCTGGCGCTGGCCGCGCTCGTCGGCTGCGCCGCCCCCGCCACCATCCCCGCCGACCGCGTGATGGTGCCCGTGCGGCACCTCGCCGAGGACCATGACGCCGGCCAACGCCGCCTCTACATCGAGGAACCCACGGCCGCCTGCACCGGCTGGTACGTCCCCAAGGCCACCATGATCGACATCACCAATCAGCTGGAAGCCGATTGATGGTTGCCGGTCGCCGGTCGTCGGTTCGCCACTGCGGGGCGACAACCAAACCGAAAACCGTCAACCGACAGGCGGCGTAGCCGCCGAACCGAAAACCGTTTCGACTGAAAGGAGAAACCCCATGCTCACCTGGCTCAAAAACCTCTGGGACTGGCTCCGCCCCAAGCTGGCGCAGCTCTTCACCCTCACCGCCAAATCCGTGGCGCAGGAGATCCTTGACCTCCTCAACGACGCCGAGCTCCAGCACCTCGCCTACGACTCCGTCAAGGCCGCGGCCGAGAACGGCCTCAAGGGCAACGCCGCCTTCGACGCCGCCTTCGAGGCCCTCACCGCCAAGCTCCGCGCCGAGGGCCGCGAGCTCGCCGACAACGTCAAGGACACCCTCATCCAAACCGCCTACTGCGTCCTCAAAAACGCCCCGGAGGCCTGACCCATGCCATCCGTCGCCGAGATCCTCGCCGCCAAGACCCCCACGCCCACCGCGCTGGGCAGCGCGGCCATCCGCGAGCGCTGGTCGCAGAGGCTCCGCGAGCAGGCCCTCTTCTCGGCGCGCATGACCCTGGAGGGCTACCTCGGGCGCGTCCGGGACGTGCTCGTGCAGATCGCCGAGGGCCGGCTCGACGCCTCCGCCGCGCGCCTCGCCCTGCGCGACAAGCTCGCCGAGCTGGGCTACGCCCCCGAGCCCGGCACGGAGGGCACCCTCAGGGACGCCCGCTCCCGCGCGCGCCTCGGCCTCGTCCTCGAGACCAACCAGAAGGCCGCCGCCTCCATGGCCCGCCTGGCCGAGAGCGAGGACCCCGACTTCGCCCGCCTCTTCCCCGCCTTCGAGCTGATCAGCACCGGCTGGCGCCGCAACCACCGCACCGACTGGCCCCAGCGCTGGAAGGCCGCCGGCGACGCCGTCGGCTGGCAGGGCGCCAGCAAGACCAAGATGGTCGCCCTCAAGGGCTCCCCCATCTGGCAGGCCCTCGGGAACGGCGCCGGCGGCTTCCGCGACACCCTCGGCAACCCCTATCCGCCCTTCGCCTTCGGCTCCTCCTACGCCTGGGTCCACGTCGACCGCCTCGAGGCACGCGAACTCGGCCTCCTCGACGAGGCCCTCGCCAACCGCGCCCCCCTCCGCCGCGCCGCACGCCTCCTCCTCGCCGCCGCGACCCTCCGCGCCATCCGCAACCGCGCCGCGCACTGCCCACAGGACGGCGCCTTCCTCGACCAAAACGGCCAGTGCCACAGCCCCAAACACGGCGGCGGCAAGAGCCAAAGCGTCACCGAGGGGCACAAGGGAAAATGCAGCAGGCAAGAGGCGGAGCATGCACTCAATGAGGGCTTCTCCGTTAAAAGCGTGGATGGGAAATCGGTTCGCTTCGACCGTTTCGCCCGCGACCATTACGTCTTTGGCCAAAGGCGGCAAGGCAACACGCCAAAGCCGGAAAACCTGGAATGGCTCCCCGCCGCCATCCACGCCGTCAAACACGGCGAACACGCCCTCAAGTTCCCGCGCGGCACGACGCCCGATTATCTCAACCCGCCGCCGGGGACACAAACGGTCTACACCGAGCGCTACGGTCGCCACACGCTCAAGGTCTACGTCTACCGCAACACAGGAAAGGTCTCGGGATGGCACTTCGCGTAAAAGAATGGGCGACCGCCGAAACGATCGCCCAAGTAGGGAAGGCACCTACGTCCTTCCAAAGTGTATCAAGCGGGGACGGCCCCGCGATAGCCCCCCAGAAAGCATCGCCGCCGTTTCGGCCCTCCCTAAGGAACGCCTTCACTATCTCATAAAAAGGAAAGGAATGCAAGCATGAAAATCGGGGAGACCCTTTGGGCTGCCTCCGCCATCTTCGGGGCGGCGTTTTTGGTTGAGCTGATTTGGCGGCTGCTTTTTGGGGAGGCCGCATGAGCGTGACAATTACGATCCCCGCGGAGCGGCTGGCGCGGTGGCACCGGCGCTGGGCCGAGCGCATCACCCCCCGGCTGCTGGCCCAGGCCGCCGGAGGCGCCCTCAACGGGCTGCTCATCCGCCACCTGGCGCGCGTCTCCGAGACGCGCCACGCCACCGCCGCGCGCCTCGGCGCCACGCCCACCGGCTTCTGGGAGGACGCCGAGAAGGCCGTGCGCCTGCGCCTGGGGCAGGGCGACGCCGAGGTGAGCGTGACGCACCCGGGCATCGCGCGCGCCGTGCGCGACGTCACCATCCGCCCCCGCCTCGCCCGCGCCCTGGCCATCCCCCTGAGCGCCCTCTCCTACGGCCTGCGCCCCCGCGAGGCCGAGCAGGAGCTCGGCCGGCGCATCTTCCGCCCCAAGGGCACGCGCCTCCTCGTCGCCGCCCGCAAGGGCCGCAAGGGTCAGGACAAGGCCTGGGACATCCTCTACGCCCTCTCCGGCGCCGTCTTCCAGAAGCGCGACCCCACGCTCCTGCCCGACGCCAAGACCATCGACGACACCCTCGCCCGCGCCGCCCTCAACGCCCTCGACGCCGAGGCCCGCGCCGCCGCCCAATGAAGAAAGGTAAATAGTAAATGGTAAGTGGTAAATGGCACGCGCGCAGGCGCGCGACGGTTCGGCCGACGAACCCGACAGGTCAGGGCCCTTCGCCCGCGAAGCCACCCTTCCAGTCGTCTGTCGCCCCGTAGGGGCGTAACCATTTACCATTTACCATTTACCATTTACCAATTGCCAATTACCATCATGGAAGAGACCCCCATCCACACCCTCCTCGCCTGGCTCAGGGACACCCTCGGGCAAGACCCCTGGTATGCCGCGCACGGCGTGCCCATCCTCGTCGAGAACCGGCTCGACATCCTCGCCGAGGTCGAGCGCGCCGTCCTCTCCGCCACCGGGTGCGCCCTCATCCTCCGCGCCCCCCGCGCCGAGAACAACCGCCCCGCCCTCAACGTCACCCTCGAGCTCCTCGCCCTCGAGAACCCCACCCTCAACCGCTGCCGCGCCGAGGCCGCCACCGCCCTCGACGCCATCTGGCACGCCGCCCTCGCCCTCGACGGCCCCAACCTCATGCTCCGCACCGTCGAGCACGCCGCCGACGGCGACCTCTTCGAGGCCCGCGCCGCCTTCGACTGCATCGTCACCCGCTAAGAAAGGAAAGACCCATGCCCACCAACCCCGCCAACCCGACCCTCCCGGATGGGGCGTCCAGAAGAGCCTCGGCTCCCCCTACGAGGGCTGCATCATCACCGACTGGGAGTGCGCCACCGAGCCCCAGGTGGCCTACTGCCAGGACCAGAACGGCGCCGTCGTCCACCGCCAGGACTACGACGTCAAGCGCACCGTCACCGCCACCCTCCTGGCCCCCGCCGCCGCCGAGCCCCCCGAGCCCGACGCCACGCTCACCGTCGGCGGCACGGCCTTCGCCGTCCTCTCCTGCCGCGAGATCGAGAGCAACCGCGACTTCCGCAAACTCGCCCTCACCCTCGAGGCCTACGAGAACTGGCCCGACGCCGGAGTCTGACGAAAGGAACCCGCCATGGAATCCGACCCCACCCCCCTCGGCAACCCGCAGGCCGCCCTCGACGCCCTCGCCGACCCCGCGCCCCTCACCCTCGGCCAGGTGGCCCTCCTCGAGAAGATCAGGAGCCCCCTCCTCACCGGCGCCGCCGACGCCGCCGACGCCATCCCCGGCCTCTTCCTCCTCTCCCTCCCCTCCGCCCAGGGCGCCAGGCACCTCAAAACCCTCGAGCAGGACGCCTTCGCCTGGGCCGACACCCTCACCCCCGCCGACTTCCGGGAGCGCTGGCGCGCCGCCCTCGAGGCCCTCGCCGCCTTCTACGCCCTCCTCCCCGGCCCCGAGGGCGGCGAGCCAAAAAAAGCCTCGCCGGCAACGGCTGGATGACCGCCCTCGTGGAGTGAGCCGCGCGCACCTACCACTGGGAGCCGCGACGCCTCCTCCACGGCATCCCGTGCGCCCAGCTCGCCCTCCTCTTCCGCCAATGGAAGGGCGCCGTCGCCGGCGGCAAGGGCTTCACCCTCCTGGAGATGGAACTCATGGAAAGGCTGCGACATCATGGCTGACAGCACCATCACCCTCCGCGTCGTGGGCGACGCCTCCGCCGCCCCGAAGGCCCCCGACGCCGCCCCCGCAACCGCCCCGCAGACCCCCGGCAACGCCCCCGCGGCCGCCCCGCAGGCCCCCGGCGGCGCACCCGCGGCCGCCGCCACGCCCGGCCTCGGCCCCGCCGCCCCCGCCGCAAGCCCCGCGGGCGGCAAGTCCCTCGCCGGCCCCCTCGCCGCCTTCGCCCTCGGCTGGGGCGCCCAGCAGCTCCTCGGCCTCGGCGTGAACGCCCTCGCCTCCACCCCCGGCCGCCAGCGCCAGGCCAATTGGCTCGCCAACGTCGGCGGCGGCGCGCTCTCCGGCGCCACCGCGGGCGCGGCCCTCGGTGGCGCCGTGGGCGCGGGCGTGGGCGCGGCCATCGGCGCGGGCGTCGGCGCCCTCAACGCCCTGGCCGACGCCGCCAAAGGCGCGCGCGACGCCCTCGAGGCCATCAAGGCCCGCGGCCACGACTACGCCCTCGCCACCGGCGCGCGCCGCCAGGACGAGGCCTTCGCGCGCACCCTCGGCGCCATGGGCCGCGAGGAACGCCTCGGCGCCATCGCCGACCGCGCCGACGCCATCAAGAACGGCCCCGGCGAGCTCGCCATCGCCAACCTCGAAAAATGGCTCAAGACCGCCGCCGACAACGGCGAGACCGACACCGAGGAATACCGCCGCAAGGAAGGCGCCCTCGCCCTCCAGTACCAACGCCTCGGCGCCCTCGACCAGGCCTACGACCAGACCGAGGCCACCCCGCCCCCCGGCCTCCTCGACCCCGGCTCCGTCGCCGACTCCCTCGCCAAAATCGGCGGCTCCGTCGGCCCCTCCGTCGACGTCGCCGACGTCAACCGCGACCTCCTCGCCACCCTGCGCGACTTCTTCCAAGCCTGGCGGACCCGCGCCGGGCTCGACCCCGCCTCCGCAAAGGGCATCGACGCCGCCTCCGGCTTCGCCCCACACGCCACCTTCGGATGATCAGGGCGAAAGGTAAATGGCAAATGGTAAGTGGTAAATGGTTCCGCCCCTGCGGGGCGACGGGTGAAGACGTGAAAGACCGTTTTGGATAGGTGCCTGACCTATCGGGCGCGCAGGCCAGCCCGTCGCGCGCCTAGCGCGTGCCACTTACCATTTACCAATTACCATTTACCAAAAGGAACCCCATGGCCGACCCCATCAAACCCAACCTCGAGCTCACCGAGCAGCCCGCCAAGTCCCTCGCCAAGCAGCCCGGCCTCAAGACCGCCACCCTCGTCCTCCGCGGCCCCTGGGAGGAAATCGAGGCGCTCGCCGACCAGTGCCGCGTCGGCTTCGCCGCGCCCACCCGCGTCGAGGGCGCCGTCGGCCGCGTCGCCGCCGCCACCGCCACGCGCCAGAGCGGCGGCTACGGCACCCTCGAGCTCGCCACCACCCAGCGCGAGGAGACCGAGACCTGGAACCTCGACTTCCTCGAGATCCAAAAGCCCATCCGGAACTGGAAGGCCGACGCCGAAAACCCCGACGACCGCCCCAACATGACCGACCTCGCCGCCTGGGAGCGCCTCAAGACCCTCGACGGCGCCTGGGAGGCCTATTCCGGCTTCTACAAATCCACCGAGATGGCCTCCTCCACGCAGCTCTCCGGAAACACCCTCAAACTCGCCAAGAAGATCTTCCGAGGCGTCGAGGCCTTCTCCCTCTACACCCCCGTCCTCACCCGCGTCTCCGTCGTCAACGACCTCTCCGCCCTCGAAGGCCTCGGCAAGGACATCGGCAACGTCTGCGCGCCCACCGGCGGCGACGACATCGTCGGCTCCCTCGCCCTCAACACCCTCATCACCGGCCTGGCCAAGCAGTGGCTCAAGACCGCCGACCGCCTCCAAGGCGCCCTCGACGGCTCCTTCCAGCGCGTCGAGGTCTGGACCGGCGCCGACATGTGGGACGGCGACCTCTACCCCGGCGGCACGAACCCCGACGGCGACGACGACGAAAGCGGCGGGGACTTCGAGCTCCCCGAAACCCCCGACCTTGACGTCCCCGAGCTCCCCGAAACCCCCGACCTCCCTTGACGTCCCCGAGCTCCCCGAAACCCCCGACCTCTGAGGCCATTCGCCACTTGCCATTTACCACTTACCATTTACCATTTACCCACAATGAGCCCCATCCCCCCGCGCGCCATCCGCGGCCAAACCCTCACCGCCGACCTCTGGAACGCCCTCGTCGACGCCCTCCTCCAGATCCGCCCCCTCGCCGGGGTCGGCGTCCGCCTCCGCCAGACCCCCGCCGGCACCATCATCGACGCCGCGCCCCAAACCGACGCCCAGACCGTCGCCGCCGCCGCCCCCTTCCGCCACCGCTGGCAGACCACCGCCGCCTACCGCGACGACGGCGACGGCGCCCGCTGGGTCCTCGCCGTCGCCCCGGGCTCCCTCTGGCAGACCGACGCCGCCGGCGCCCTCGCCGAGGCCGCGCTCACCCCCGTCGAACCCGTCGCCACAAACCCCGACGGCGGGGGATGGGTCGTCGACCCCGCCGAAAAGACCGGCTCCCTCTACGTCGCCGAGAACGCCGGCGAAACCCCCGACACCGGCCAGTCCGCCGGGCTCCTGCTCAAATACGGCGACCCCGCCGCCGAGACGCTCCCCGTCCTCCTGCGCGTCGCCGACCTCGACCTCCCCGCCGACGGCTCCCCCGCCAAGCTCACCCAGCGGCAGGTCGGCGACGCCCTCCGGGGCGCCGCGCAAACCCCGCAGCCCGGCCCCCTCACCCGCGAGGAGGACGCCTCCGGCGCCCGCTGGGTCCGCCGCCTCGGTAGCTGGGCCTGGCGCCCGGCCGACGCCCAATGGGCCTTCACCCCCGACGCCGACGCCGACGGCGCCAAGCGCCCGCCCATCGAATCCTTCCCCGAGCGGACCGTCCTCCTGCGCGTCGGCGACGACATCGCCGCCCTCCCCGCACCCCTCCCCGCCGCGCAGGCCCCCGCCCTCTGGCTCGCCAAACGCGAGGCCGACGTCACCGTCGGCCTCACCTACACGCCCCCCGCCGACGAGACCGGCTCCGGCGCCCTCACCGGCCGAAAGGGCTCCTTCCGCTTCTGGTCCGACCGCGACCCCGCCGCCGGCGAGACCGAGACCTACCTCGAGACCTTCGTCGAGGACGCCAACGACCGAAACACCTATCAGGACGCCCAATGAGCGCCAACCCCATCCGCATCCGAATCGACGGCTCCGGCTCCTGCGAGCCCCTCGCCCCGCAGGCCGCCGCCGAAAAGCTCACCCCCGGCCAGGCCTGGACCCCGCCCACCTCCGCCGAGGCCCTCGCCGCGCTCGCCCAGGCCGGCATCCCCGTCTTCGTCGACAACGGCGCCCTCTTCGTGGCTAACGAGACCGACACCGACGGCCGCCCCCTCTCCCTCGCCGACTGGTGCGCGAAACACGGCGTCGGGCCCGAGGGGCAGGCCGAGATCGCCGCGCGCTGCGCCGCCTACGTCAACGCCTGCGCGCCCGCCTTCGCCCCACGCGTCGCCCTCCACCGCGCCCCCGGCGGCAAGCCCGTCTGCGACGCCGCCGGGCGCCTCCTCCTCCACGTCGGCAGGATCTGGTTCAACGCCGACGTCCTCCCCGGGCCCCTCCTCCCCATGGCCGCCTCCGCCATCTGGGAGTTCTCCGACGCCTCCGTCTCCGGCGTCGCCGCCCTCGGCCGCTTCGCCGACAAGGACACCACCCTCCGCCCCGACGGCACGGCCGACCCCGCCTGCGTCTGGTCCTCCGAGGCCACCCCCTGGGTCGCCCCCGGCGCCGTCGACGCACAAGGCCTCCCCATCCTCCCCGGCCCCAACGCCGGCTACTACACCGACTGGTACGCCGCCGGCGCCCTCGCCCAATCCGACGCCTGGGGCGTCGCCGCCACGCTCCTCGACACCTACGTCTCCCTCCTCGACGGCCAGCCCCACCCAAACGCCGTCCCCGCCACCGACGAAAACACCCGCGTCCCCCCCCCGCCGACGTCAACCGATGGCTCCGCCAAAACATCCCCGGCTGGACCGACGACAACCCCCTCTGCCCCCTCCCCGACAACGACACCGGCCCCTGGCGCCCCGGCCTCTACCGCGACGACGAGGGAAACGTCGTCTACGCCAAGGCCGACACCGACGCCAACGCCCCCCACAACTTCCGCGACACCGCCTCCGCCGCCACCAAAACCTGGCCCGTCGACCCCGCCGGCTGGTTCACCCGCCTCGCCGCGCGCGTCGGCACCCTCACCCCCACCGTCCCCGACCCGCCCTGGGCCGGCGCCCACGCCCCCGCCGACCCCGCCGGGAACCGCTTCCTCACACCCCAAAACCCGCAGCCCATCCCTTACTGGCTCCACTTCCACGAAGGAGCCAACCTCGACGCCGCCACCCTCGTCGTCACCCTCTCCACCGGCCTCGGGAACAAAATCGCCCGCGACGCCTACGCCCTCGCCACCGTCGCCTACTACGCCTTCGGCATCGGCGACGCCTCCCCCGCCGCCCTCAAACCCCTCGGAGGCGCCCCCGAGCCCATCGACGCCACCTGGATGGGAAACGGCCTCCACTGCTTCCGCATCCCCCTCGCCGGCCTCTTCCAGGCCACCGACGGCCAAACCCTCGACGACCTCCAGACCGTCACCCTCCGCTACGGCCTCAACACCGACGGCTCCCAATCCGGCATCACCTCCTGCCCCGTCGCCCTCCCCAACGTCCCCCTCCGCCACCTCTCCGCCGCCTGGGGCCCCGAACCCGACACCGCCGCCCTCGACCCCTCCCTCCCCCCCTTCGCCTCCTGGCAACCCCCCGCCCTCCGCCCCTGGTGAAAACCCGCCCGCCCCGCTCCCGCGCCATGGGCAAAGCCCCCGGCAAACGCCTAGGCCACCGACTGCGCCCATCCGCCGCCTCGACCGCGAGCCGCGCCTGCAAACCCCTTGCATCCGTTCATCAAAACGCCCCTCGGAATCCTCCAAAGGGCCTCATTCTCAAAGTCCTTGATTCTTTTCTCGCGTCACGTGAGTGAATACAGTTTCGCCCCGAAGCCTCCCGACCCTCGCCCCGGGGGGAACCCGCCACGCAGCCGATTTTTGGCGCTCGGCGCCGCGTACGGCTGTGCGCAGGGCCGCGCGTGGGGCGGGGCGGGCGGGAAAAAACGCTTGCATACCTTTTGGAAGGTTTGTATAATACGCGGCGTTTTTGGTTTGCAAAGAGGTTATCGACGATGCGACGCACGCGCGAAGAGGCGATGGAGACGCGCAAGGCCATCCTGAAGGTGGCCTTGGATTGCTTTTCCACGCGCGGGTACGCGCTGACGACCTTCAACGACATCGCCCAGCGCATCCATCTGACGAAGGGCGCGGTCTTCTGGCATTTCAAGAGCAAGGAAGAGCTGCTGGCCGAGCTGATCGAGCGCGAGCACGCCATCTACGAGCCGCTCAGGGGGGTGGGGGAGGCCGAGAGCGCCGAGGCGATCCGCGACGCCTTCGTGGATTGGGCGCGGGCGCTGACGAGGCACCAGGAGCTGCGGCAGTTCACGCTCTTCCTGATGAGCCGGGTGGAGTGGAGCGAGGCGCTGAAGGAGACGCTCTCCAGGAAGCTGGAGGGGCTGGTGGTGCGCGACCCCTTCGCGCGGCTCCGGGAGCGCCTGGAGTGGCTGAGGGCGCAGGGGCGCATCGCGACGGCGTGTTCGGCGGAGCAGCTCGCCACGATGATGACGGGGATTTTCTTTGGGACGCTGCGCGAGGCGTGGCTGTACAAACTGCCGCTGGACGTCGTGGAGACGATCCGCGCGGGCTTGGATTTCATCGTACAAGGCATCAGGAGCAAGTGACCATGGAAGAGAAGAACGAGACGAAGCAAGAGGCGAAGAGCCCGTTGGCCGCGACGGTCGGCCTGGTGCTGAGCGTGCTCGTGGCGGCCGCGCTGGGGTGGTTCGCCCGCGCGATTTACCAGAACAGCCAGGACGCCAAGGCGCAGGCCGCCGCCGTCGAGGCCGCCGCCGCCGCCGCGCAGGCCCGCCCCGTCACCGTCGAGACCGCCAAGGCCACGATGCAGGCCATCAACCCGCCGCAGACCTTCATGGGCCACGTGGAGCCGATCCAGGACGTGGACCTGCGCGCGCAGATCGACGGCACCATCCAGGAGGTCGCCTTCAAGGAAGGCGCGATGGTCAAGGAGGGCGACCTGCTCTACCAGATCGACCCGCGCGTCTACGAGGCCCGCGTGGCCCAGGCCAAGGCCGCCCTGGCCCAGGCCAAGGCCTCCAGCGAGAACGCCACGCGCTACTACGAGCGCATCAGCCGCGTGGACAAGCGGTCCGTCACCGAGGCGGAGGTGGACCAGGCGCTGGCCAACAAGCTCGAGGCCGAGGCCGCCATCGCCCAATGCGTGGCCGACCTGACGAGCGCGGAGATCAACCTGGGCTACTGCAAGATCACCGCCCCCATCTCCGGGCGCATCGGCCAGAGCCTGCTGAAGAAGGGCGACTACGTCTCCCCCTCCATGGGCACCCTCGCGCGCATCGTGCAGATGGATCCCGTGCGCGTCGTCTTCTCCGTGCCCGACCGCGCCTACCTGACGAACAAGAGCATCGCCGGGGCGCGGGGCGCCGAGGCCATCCGCGCCCAGATCCGCCTGGCCGACGGCACCGTCTACGCCCACGACGGCAAGCCCGACTTCATCAGCAACGAGATGAGCATGGAGACGGCCTCCCTGCCCGTGCGCTACGCCTTCGCCAACCCCGACCAGCAGCTCCTCTCCAACGCCTACGTCACCGTCCTCCTCTCCGAGGCCCAGCCCAAGGAGGCGCTCACCGTCCCCGCCAACGCCGTCCTGGCCAACGCGACGGGCGACTACGTGTACGTCAACGAGAACGGCAAGGCCGCCCGCCGCGCCATCGTCATCGGCGCGCGCCTCGAAGGCATGGTCGAGGTCAGGTCCGGCCTTCAGGCCGGCGACGAGGTCATCACCGAGGGCGTCGTCAACGTCACCGAGGGGGCGAACCTCAACGTGGTGAACCCCTCGCCCAACGCCCAGCCCGAGGCGACCCTGACCCTCGCGAAGTAAGCCCAGGGAGGAGACCCAGCAATGGCCGAACAAGAAAAGATCATGAGCCTCGAGGAGCTCGAGGCGAATGAGCGCGAGGCCGTCCGCAAGATGGTCGAGGAGCTGCCGAAGAAGAGCATCTTCTCGCGCGTCTTCGTGAACCGCCCGCGCTTCGCGCTGGTCATCGCCCTGGTGATGTCCATCGTCGGCGTCATCGCCATCCGCTCGTTGCCCATCGCGCAGTACCCGGAGGTCACCCCGCCGGCCGTGCGCGTGAGCTGCTCCTATCCCGGCGCCAACGCCGTGGACCTGGCCAACTCCGTGGCCATCCCCATCGAGTCGGCGGTCAACGGCGTCGAGGACATGCTCTACATGAGCTCCACGTGCACCGACTCGGGCCGCTACAGCCTCACCGTCACCTTCGCCGTCGGCACCGACCGCGACATCGCCCAGGTGCGCGTGCAGAACCGCGTGGCCCAGGCCGAGTCCAAGCTCCCCAAGGAGGTCACCCAGCAGGGCGTCAACGTCGAGACCCGCTCCGACTCCACCCTCGGCTTCATCTCCTTCCGCTCCCCCAGCGGCGAGCTCAGCAAGCTCGAGATCTCCGACTTCCTCTACTCCAACGTCCGCGACGCCATCCTGCGCGTCCACGGCGTCGGCGGCGCGGACGTCCATGGCGCGCGCATGGCCATGCGCATCTGGCTCGACCCCGAGCGCCTGGCCGCCCAGGGCCTCGACGCCTCGGACGTCATCTCCGCCATCGAGCAGCAGAACCTCCAGGCCGCGCTCGGCTCCGTCGGCGCCTCGCCGGTCCTGGACGTGAACATCCGCGACACCTTCTCCATCATCGCCGAGGGCCGCCTGAGCACCGTGCGCGAGTTCGAGGACGTCGTCGTCCGCTCGGCCGACGAGGGCGGGCTCGTGCGCATCCGCGACGTCGCGCGCGTCGAGCTCGGCGAGCAGAGCTATTCCAACACCGGCTACTTCAACGGCCAGGACGCCGTCTCCATGGGCATCGAGCAGACCCCGGGCACCAACGCCATCGAGGCGATGGAGGCCGTCCGCAAGGCCCTCAAGGACCTCGAGCCCACCTTCCCCGGCGACCTGGAATACACCATCGCCTACGACTCCACCGAGTTCGTGCAGGTCTCCATCGACGAGATTGTCACCACGCTCGTGGAGACCTTCATCCTGGTGCTGATCGTCTGCTACGTCTTCCTGCAGGACATCCGCGCGACGATCGTGCCGCTGTGCGCCATCCCCGTGTCGCTGCTCTGCACCTTCCTGGTGCTCAAGCTCTTCGGCTACACCATCAACACCATCTCCCTCTTCGCGCTCGTGCTGGCCATCGGCTCGGTGGTGGACGACGCGATCGTCGTGGTCGAGCGCGTCCAGCACCACATGGACAAGAACCGGCTCGACCGCCGCACGGCCACGCTGCTGGCCATGCACGAGGTGACGGGCGCGGTCGTGGCGACGACGCTGGTGCTGCTGGCCATCTTCGTGCCCGTCGGCTTCGTCGGCGGCATCACCGGGCGCATCTACTCGCAGTTCGCCGTCACCATGTCCGTGGCCATCCTCTTCTCGGCCATCAACGCGCTGACCCTCTCGCCGGCGATCTGCTCGACCATCCTCGGCGTGCCCAAGCCGCACACCAAGTGGTGGGATCCCTTCACGTGGTTCAACAAGGCGCTCGACTGGGTGCGCATGCGCTACGGCGCGGTCGCCAAGTTCTTCGCCGCGCGGCGCCTGCTCACCTTCATGCTCCTGCTCCTCTGCTTCGCGGGCGTGGCCGTGAGCTACAACATGACCCCCACCTCCTTCCTCCCCGAGGAGGACCAGGGCGTCGTCTTCGTGGACATCGCCCTGCGCGAGGGCACCAACCGCGCCGTCACCGACAGCTTCGTCAAGCGCTTCGAGAGCGAGGTCCGCCAGATCCCCGGCGTCAAGAGCACGATGTCCGTCATCGGCTGGGCCATGATCTCGGGCAACGCCGAGAGCACCGGCATGCTCATCGTCGCCCTCAAGCCATGGGGCGAGCGCACCACCGAGGAGCTCTCCGTCTGGTCCATCCAGAAGAAGATCCAGGAGATCGCCTCGCGCTACCACGAGGGCAAGTTCCTGGCGATGGTGCCGCCCGCCATCCAGGGCCTCGGCGTCTCCGGCGGCATGAGCCTCTACTTCCAGTCGCTCTCCTCCACCGACCCCGAGATCATCGAGCAGAACCTCAAGTCCTTCCTCGCCGCCCTCAACCAGGCCCCCGAGGTCGAGGGCGCCTTCTCGCCCTACACCTCCGGCACGCCCCACCTCGAGCTCCGCGTCGACCGCACCAAGGCCGAGACCCACAAGGTCCCCGTCTCCACCGTCTTCTCGACGCTCCAGAACTACCTCGGCTCCTACTACGTGAACGACATCAACCTCGGCACGCAGGTCAACCAGGTCATCGTCCAGTCCGACTGGGACGGCCGCGCCACCCGCGACGACATCGGCCGCCTTTACGTCCGCTCCACCGAGGGCAACCTCGTCCCCGTCTCCGCCCTGGCGGACACCGAGACCGTCGGCGGCGTGCGCAACTACGCGCGCTTCAACCTCTTCCCCGCCGCCCGCATCACCGCCAACGCCGCCGCCGGCTTCTCCTCCGGCGAGTCCATGGCCGCCGTCAAGCGCGTCGCCGGCGAGACCCTCTCGCGCGACTTCTCCTTCGCGTGGACGGATCTCTCCTACCAGGAATCCATCGTCGAGGGGCAGACGGGCATCCTCGTCCTCGCGGCCTTCGTCTTCGGCTACCTCTTCCTCGTGGCGCAGTATGAGAGCTGGACGCTCCCCCTGCCGGTGATGACCTCCATCACCGTCGGCGTCGTGGGCGCCTTCCTGGGCATCATCTACTGGGGCATCTCGCTCTCCATCTACGCCCAGGTGGGTCTGCTCCTGCTCATCGCCCTGGCCGCGAAGAGCGCGATCCTCGTGGTCGAGTTCGCCGCCCAGCGCCGCGAGCAGGGCCTGAGCATCATCGACGCCGCCGGCGAGGGCGCCTCCGAGCGACTCCGCGCCGTGCTCATGACGGCCCTCACCTTCATCCTCGGCGTGCTGCCGATGGTCTACGCCACCGGCGCCGGCGCCGTCAGCCGCGTCCACCTCGGCGCCACCGTCTACAGCGGCATGCTCGCGGCCACCACCGCCGGCATGATCATGATCCCCGCGCTCTACTCCCTCTTCGAGAAGATGCGCGAGAGCACCTACGCCCTCTTCGGCAAGTCCCACAAACGCGAGGCCCTCTGATGAAACCTTCCCTCCTCCCCCTCGCCGCGCTCCTGCTCCTCGCCGGATGCGCCGTCCCCAACCATAAGCCCTACGAGGAGCGCCCCGTTGACGAGGTGCTCCAGGCCGCCGCCGTCGCCCGGGACGACCGCCCCGAGGCACTCCCCGGCGTCGCCGCCCAGGCCCAGGCCCCCGACCTCGACACCTGGTGGCGCGCCTTCGGCGACGAACCCCTCAACCGCCTCCTCGCCAAGGCCCATGCCGCCAACCGCACCCTCGCCGCCGCCCGCGCCAACCTCGCCGCCGCCCGCGCCCAGTGGCGCTACCAGCGCGGCGCCCTCTGGCCCACCGCCGACCTCGACGCCGGCCTCACCCGCGCCCGCACCTCCGAGAACGGCCTCTCCGGCAAAAACCGCTACACCGATTACAGCCTCGCCGCCGGCGCCCGCTGGGAGCTCGACCTCTTCGGCCGCAACACCTACCTCGCCGAGGCCGCCCTCGCCGACGCCCAGGCCACCGAGGCCGACCTCAAGGCCATGTGGGTCGCCGTCGCCGCCGACCTCGCCACCTACTACGTCGAGCTCCGCACCCTCCAGGGCCGCCTCATGGTCGCCCAGGACAACCTCCGCCTCCAGCAGGACAACTACGACCTCCTCGCCGACCGCCGCAAGGGTGGCCTCACCAACGAGCTCGTCCTCTCCCAGGCCGAGTACGACCTCCACAACACCGCCGCCACCATCCCCTCCCTCAAGGCCCAGATCGTCGCCGCCGAGGACGCCATCGCCCTGCTCTGCGGCGTCGCCCCCGGCGCCCTCCCCCCCGAGGTCGTCCGCCTCCCCGACTTCATGGCCACCCAGGGCGAGGAGCCCCAGGAGGGCGAGGAGGGCGGCCGCAAGGCCATCGGCCTGCGCCCCACCGCCATCCCCTCCGCCCAGACCCTCGCCCTCGATGACGGCATCCCCGCCGACGCCATCCGCCGCCGCCCCGACGTCCACGCCGCCGAGCGCCGCCTCAAGGCCGCCACCGACACCCTCGGCTCCGCCAAGGCCGAGCGCTACCCCAACATCTACATCTCCGGCAACATCGGCCTCGACTCCCTCCAGTTCGGCGACCTCTTCGACTGGGACAGCCACTTCTACGACTTCGGCCCCGGCCTCACCCTCCCCATCTTCCGCGGCGGCCAGATCGTCGCCAACATCGACATCAAGACCGAGCAGCAGAAGGCCGCCCTCGCCGACTACGAGGACACCGTCCTCACCGCCCTCGGCGACATCCGCGACGCCCTCTCCGGCTGCCAGCAGGAGCAGGAGCGCCTGAAGCGCCTCCGCCTCGGCGTCCGCGCCGCCCAGAACGCCTACGAGATCGCCGGCAACTCCTACGACGCCGGCATCGGCGACTTCTTCGACCTCCTCGACGCCCAGCGCCAGGTCCTCAACCTCGACGACGCCCGCGTCACCTCCGAAGGCCAGATCGCCAAGAACCAGATCGCCCTCTACCGCGCCCTCTGCGGTGGCTGGCAGGGCGCCGAGGGCCCCGAGGTCGCCGAGGCCCTCTTCGGCCAGGCCGGCGCCCAGGATCCCCTCCTCGCCCCCATCGCCGCGCAGGAGGCCGCCGCCCCCGCCCAAGACTGACGCCCGCGAATCCCAGGAGGACACGCCATGAAACGCATCCTGTCCCTCGTCGCCATCCCGTTCGCCCTCGTCGGCCTCGGCGGGTGCGCGCTCCTCTCCCCCGGGGCGGCCGCCCCCGAGCCGCAGACGGCCCCCGTGCCGGCCCCCGCCCCCGTCGCCGCCCCGTCGCCCGAGGCGCCCACGGCACCCGAGGCGGCCAAGCCCGAGCCCCCCGCCGTCACCCCCGGGGCCTACTCCGAGCAGATCGCCCTCGACCCCGAGCAACGCGACGTCTTCCTCGCCGCCACCCGCGATTCCGAGGCCCGCAACCTCCGGCCCCTCACCGTCGCCACCCAGGTCGTCGCCGGCCTCAACTACGACTTCCGCTGCGTCAGCGAGGATGGCCGCCGCCGTTACGCCGTCATCATCCACCGCCCCCTCCCCCAGACCGGCGAGCCGCCGCGCGTCGTCTCCCTTCGCGAACTTTCCGCCACGGACTGACCGCCGCGCCCGGCACGAAAAAGCCGCCCTTCCGGGCGGCTTTTTTCGTGCCCCCGAAGGCCTTAGCGGACGACCTTCGCGGTATGCGGCGCGAGGGTGTGGGCGGAGCCGTCGGGGAGGGCGATCGTCTGCGGGGCGTCCGAGTCGTTGAAGAGCCCGTAGCAGGGCTCGGGGAGATCCTTGCGGAGGACGAACCAGGCGTCCGTCTCCCGCACGAGGGTGAGGGGCGCCGCGGCGTGGCGTTGGTCGAGGGCGATGAGGTCGGGGTCGGTGAGGAGAGCGTGGGTCTCGGGGTCGAGGGCGTCCAGGTCGCAGGAGACGATGAGGGGCGCCGAGAGGAAGGCCCAGAGGGTCATCTGGTAGCGCTGCTCGGCGGGGGTGAGGCGCGTGGGGCGGAAGGTGAGGTTGGGGCGGTTGGGGGTGCCGAGGCGCCCGATCTGCAGGATGTCGGGGTCGTTCCAATGGCCCTTGGAGCGGAAGGGGAGCCAGTCGAGCTGGGCGCGGCCGATGGCGCGGACGGAGCGCCAGGTGTCCTGGATGTCGCCGGTGGTGCGCCAGAGCTGGGCGAGGCGCGAGAGCGCGGGGGCCTCCGCGAGGGGGGCGGCGTTGGAGAGGGAGAGGACGATGTCGCGCCCGACGGCGCGGAGGTCGGCGGCGACGCGCCGGGTGGTGGGGACGTCGTTGGGCTTCCAGTCCACCTTCACGTAATCGAAGCCCCAGGCCGCCCACTGCGCGGCGTCCTTGCCGAAGAGCCAGTGCTTGCCGGGGCGGTTGACGCGGTTGCGTTCGAGCCCCGGCCAGCGGCCGTAAATCTGCCACGGCTGGAGCCGCTTCTCCGGGGGCAGCGCGTTGGGCTCGCCGTCGTCGGCGGAGGATCCGCGGAAGCCGGCGTAGGTGGAGATCCAGGGGGAGGTGTAGAGCCCCGCCTTGAGCCCGCGCGCGTGGACGGCGGCGCAGAAGGCGGCCATGTCGGGGAAGCGGTCGTTCGGGCGGAGTGCCTGCCCGGCGGGGCGCTCGCCCTGCCAGCAGTCGTCGATGTTCACGTAGACGTACCCTGCGTCGGCCAGCCCGGTCTCCTCCAGGCGCCGGGCGACGCGCTCCATCCCCTCCTGGCTGACGGCCTCGGAGAAGGAGTACCAGCTGCTCCAGCCCATCGGCGGGGCCAGGCAGATGGCCTCGCCCACGCGCACGGTGAGCCGCTCCTCCGTCATCGTCTCGCCATCGGTGGCGCGGAGGCGGACGGTATGGTCGCCGGGTTCGGAGAGGGTGCCGCGGAGGGTGCGCCGCGCGGCCTCGAAGGTGAGCCCCTCGGGCAGGCTCACGGCCTCCACGGCGGTGGCGCCGTGCACCGGCACGCGCCAGATGATCTCATGCCCGGGGCGCACGCCGTACTCGGTGGCGCCGATGAAGCGCGGCGCGGCACCAGCCGCGGCGGCGGCGAGGGCTGCGCCGATCAGGAACGTCAGTCGCATGGCGGCCTCCTCAGCGGGTCCAGACGCAGGCGTCGGTCACCTTGCCGTCGGCGGAGCGCAGGAGCACCTGGTTCTCGCCGGGGCGCAGGGGGACGTCCTTCCAGGTGAGGACGCGGAGGGCGTCGGGCTGGGCGACGCCGGCGGACTCGCCGTTGACGATCAGCTCGGCGGGGCCGACGTTGGAGAAGGCCCGCACGAAGATCTTGTCGGCCTGGCGTTTGGCGAAACGCTTCTCGCACAGGTGGAGGACGGGCGTGTCGTCGCGCCAGTTGGCCTTGTAGAAGTAGAAGGCGTCCTTGAAGGTCTTGCGGTCATGGGAGACGAGCCCCTTGTCGTTGATGCCGTCGCGGTCGCCCTCGGTGCGGTGGCTGGCGGCGAAGTCGAAGAGGTTCCAGATGAAGGAGCCCCACACGAAGTCGCGCTTCGCGAGCTCGGCCCAGTTGAGGATGTGGTATTCGGTCTGCCAGGCCTCGGGGTGGAACTTGCCGGGGGCGTTGGGCTTGCGGATCTGCTCCTCGTGGTGCTTGGCGGAGGCGCCCGCGCCGTACTCGCTCACGGCGATGCAGAGCTTGGGGTACTTCTTGTGGGTGCCGTCGAGGAAGGCGCCGAGGTTCTTGGGCATCCCGCCGTACCACCCGTCGTAACGGTTCCACGCGATGAGGTCGGTCACGAAGGTGAGGGGCGCGGAGTTACCCAGGTTACTGGCCGCCACGGTCGGGCGGGTGGGGTCCTCGGCCTTGGCCAGGGCGTTGAGCTCCTTGAGGAAGGGCGTGGGGTTGGGCGCCATGCGCAGCTCGTTGAAGAGCCCCCACGTGACGATCGAGGGGTGGTTGCCGTGCTGGCGGATCATCTCCACGAGCTGCTGGCGGGCGTTCTCGTGCAGGCGGGGCGAGGGCACGTACCCCTCGTCGTCGTAGCCGCC
This sequence comes from uncultured Kiritimatiellota bacterium, assembly GCA_944389565.1. Classification (GTDB taxonomy): domain Bacteria; phylum Verrucomicrobiota; class Kiritimatiellia; order RFP12; family DVOR01; genus Spyradenecus. Next base: position 17,802 of record CALXMV010000016.1, on the reverse strand, counting down.
GGGCCCCACGAACGGGATCTCCGCCCACACCACGAGCCCCGCCCGGTCGCACGCGTCATACATCGCCTCGTCCTGCGGGTAATGCGCCAGGCGCACGGCGTTGGCGCCCATCTCGCGCATGATCTCCGCGTCGCGCAGGTGCTCGGCGGGCGAGAGCGCCGCCAGCTTCCCCTCCCACTCCTGGTGGCGGCAGACGCCCCGCAGCTTCAGGTGCCTGCCGTTCAGGAAGAACCCCTTGGCCGGGTCGAAACGGATCTCGCGCACGCCGAAGGTCTCCGTGACGCTGTCCCCGCCCACCTTCGCCGTGAGCGTGTAGAGATACGGGTCGGCCACCCCGTCCCAGCGCCGCGGCTCGGCGATCGTCACCGGGATCGTCACCGCCTCCACCCCCTCGCCCGAGAAGGTCTTCCCCGCCACCTCCACCGTCACCGTCTGCGGCTTGCCCGTGGGGTTGGCCAGCCTCACGGTCACGGCCAGGCGCGCCTCCGCGTCGCTCAGCGCCTCCTGCCGGATCGCCACCCCCGACGACCCATGGTCCAGCGGCGAGACGCACACCGCGTCCGTCACGATCAGCTCCGCGTCGCGGTACAGCCCGCCGAAGACGTTGAAATCCCCCGCCAGCGGCAGGACGTCCGAGGTCTCCGCGTTGGAGACGCGCACGCGCAGCTCGGCCTTCTTTCCCGCCGGCGGCAGGTACGGCGTCAGCTCATGGCAAAACGCCGTGTACCCCCCCCGATGCTGCCCCAGCCACACGTTGTTGAACATCACGTCCGCCACCGTCCCCGCGCCCTTGAAGCGCACGAAGACCCGCTTCCCCGCCCACTCCGGCCGCGTCGTCAGCGCCATCTTGTAGATCCCCATCGTCCGCGAATAGGGGTGGTCCGCCTCCGCGTCGGCCGTGTTCCACGTGTGCGGCAGCGTCACCTTCTCCCACTTCGGCCCCGCGAAGTTCCACCCGTAGCGGAACTGCCACCCCTCGTTCAGCGGGATCGTCTCACGCCCCCACGCCAAAGGCGCCGTGGCCAAAGCAAACGCAAACAACATCCAAGCCTGTCTCATGGGAAGTTCCTTTCAGCTTTCAAGTGCCTCTATCCTAACACATCCCCCGCCCCCGCGCAAAGCCGAAAGCGCCCCCGCCCGCCCCCTGCCTCCGCCCCCACGCACCGCCGCCGCGGCCGAGGGCTCACCGCAGGGAATATTTGACGAAACGGCTGACGGAGACGTTGCGCTTGCCCTTGCAGCCCGGGCAGAAGGAGGCCCGCCACCGCTGGTTCTCCCACGCCTGCTCCAGGCAAGAAGTCGTGTTTGGAGAGTCCCCCCCCTTGCGCTCTTGGCCTGTCAAAACTCTCTTGCGCGACACGGGCGGCCCGTGTCGCATTGGTCTCTTTCACGTCCTCCGAATCGATGGCGCCGCCCTCTGGCGTCGCCGCCGCGTGTCGTCCACTGGCCGTCTTGGGGGGGCGGCGGTGGTTATGGTAGACGAGGGCGTTGTCGGCGACGGCGGTTCCCTAGGTGCGGAGTCGGGAGGGTCAGCCCCCAAACCCTTAAGGGTCTGCCCGGAAGTCGGGAGGGTCTGGGGGCGGGACCTCCCAGGGTGTGGGGTGCCGGCGTGCGGGTGACGCCCCAACACACACTTGAAGCATCCCCAGCCATGGAGCGTCTTCTTTTTACGTAAAATCGAAGTCTTTTATTCCTGTCAGTCAAGGGAATAGCGAGGCCAAGAGAAGAGAAAGCGTTACGAATTCTTGCCAAAACACCGTCACGACCGAAATCGGCAGGAAAAACTTGTGGATCAAGGCAAGATCTTTGGAAATCAGCAACCGCGCAAAAATGAGCAAACGATACCCGAAAAAGGACAAAGCGATCGGTAAAATCGGAAGATAAACACCACCAGCCAGCCCGGTCAAAAAGAGATTCACGATGAGCGCGGGAATCAAATATGTGCCCAGCCAGAGGAAATAGCCCAGCTCATCCAAGGTGTAACGATCCTGACGGACCCCATCTGCCGTCTCGGCAGGGAAAAATATCCCTGGGAGTAAGAGGACGGTAAGCGCAAAGCCAACGCAAACACGCGCGATATCCACCCATCGAATAACCTTCCCCGCGCACGATTTCCCAGTCTCGCCCGAACGGGACGCACACCAAAAGAAATGCACGGACGAGGCGTAAAAGACCGCGTAAGCCCCCAAAATCGCCAAGCTGATTGACATCGTCCGTCCTCAATCACAAGTGCAGAGTGTCAATGATTCGCGCAGGGCGCGGGGGATTGCTTGGAAAATGCGCATGGGTCAGTGGCGCCTTCGGGGCGGGCGGCGAGGGTGTGGTAGAAGAGGTCGGTGACGTTCTTGTTGCCGTCGTGGGCGTAGTGGAGCGTGGCGTCCCAGTCGGGGACGAAGGCGTCGATGGCGGTGTATTGGTCGCGGGCGTCGTAGGCGTAGGTCTCGGTGAGGGGGGGGCGTCTCCCGCCGCCGCGCCGAGCGACCACACGCCCTGCGTCATGCTCTCCCAGTCCTTTTCCTGTTCACGCGTGCATTATACAGGCCTACATACCGGGCTGTCAATTTTCTCGCGGCGAGGCCGATGGGAGGTGTCAGGGGTGGGGGGCGAGGAGGGTGTCGAGCTGGCGGGGGCTTGTGATTTTGAGGGGGCGCCAGGGGCCGAAGTCGCCCAGTGCGCTGACGGCCTCGCACCAGCGGATGAGGGCCAGGTGCTTGTCGTCGGCGTGGGTGTCGTCCCTCCCCTTCACCTCCAGCACGACCGTCTCGCCGGAGGTCAGGCGGACGATGAAGTCGGGGATGTAGAAGCGGGAGATGCCGTTGGCGGCGGCGTAGCGGACGCGCAGGCCCACGTGGCGGTCGTTGCGGACGTAGGCTTGGACGCGGGGGCTGGCCTGGAGGCTCACGGCGACGCTTTGCTCCCAGGTGCTGTCGTAGACGGCGGCGTCGATCTGGCTTTTGTCGCCCGTGGGGATGGGTGGCTTGGTGGTGTGCCAGGTGCGCATGTGCGCGGTGGAGAGGGTGGGTTGCCGAGAGTCGCGGACGACGGCCAGCGTGCGCTTGCCCTTCGGCGTGAGGTGCGTCAGCAGGTGGCGGACGATCCGGTGGAGCTGGAAGGCATAGGCCAGGCGCGTCTCGGGGCAGTCGAGGTCGCCGTCGCCCATGAGGAGGTCCTCCTCCCAGTGGCATTTGCCCGAGGCGACGAAGGCTTCCGTCAGGCGTACGAGGGCGGAGAAGAGGCGCGGCATGGGCATGGTCTCCCGCAATTTGGCGAATGCGGCGTCCTCGGCCAGCGTTTTCGCGATGGCGAAGAGGATGGTCTGCCGGCGCGGCGCGGATCGGATCAGGTCGATGACATGGGTGTCGGAGGCGTTCATCCACTCGCCGAGCGTCTGCGCCAGCTGCGTGTTGGTCGTCAGGGTGGGGGAGAGCGTCAGCTCCGGCACGCCTTCCAGCGAGAGCACGGGGGCGACGGTCGCGTCGAATCGCACGATGTTCGGCCACTGGATCTCCGCGGCCTCGCGGCCCGGCGCGACGGCGATGGGGTAGGTGGGGGTCGGCGGCGGGGGTGGCCCGTCGCCCCCTTCGCCGGGCAGGAGACGGAAGGGCACGCCGAAGACCTGCACGTATTCCGGCGCCAAGAGCCCGTCCTCGCCCAGGTCGTAACTCGTGCGGCGCAGGCCTCGGCCGATGACCTGCTCGCAGAGCAATTGGCTGGTGAAGGCGCGCAGGCCGAGGATGTGCGTGACGGTGCGGGCGTCCCACCCCTCCGAGAGCATGGCCACGGAGACGAGGTTCGTGATGGCCGCGCCGGGTTCGCCGGGTTTCCCGACGGTCGCGACGCGCTTGCGCAGCGCCTCGGCCTCCCTGCCGGCCTTTTCCAACGTCTTGGAGTCGATGCGCAGCACCCGCTCCGGGTCGCACAGCCGCGGGGCCGTGTTCGCGACCAGGAGGTCCGTGCGGAAGAAACGCTCCACGCGTTCGGCCGTCACCGTGTTGTTCACCACGCTGATGAGCACCGGCGGGGTCGGGCTGCGGCGTTCGCGCCATCCCTCCGCCGTCCTGCGCCAATCCGTGGCGAGGGCGGCGTAGGCGTTGGCGAGGATATGGGGCAGGGGTGCCTGCGGGTCGGCGTTCTCGGCGATGTCCTCCTTCACGCCGTCGGCCTCGTAGAGGTCGTAGAAGGCGGGCAGGCGCGTCTGTGGGTCGATGGGGCCGTCGGCGTTGTAGGGCATCCGCGGGGTTTTGACGAGGCCGGCCTCGATGCCGTCGTTCAGGCCGAAGTCGCTGACGATCCAGCCGAAGAGGAAGTCGTCCTTGCTCATCTTGCCCGAGGGGATGAAGGGGGTGGCCGAGAAGTCGTGGCAGCGCAGGATGCCGACCGCCCGGTGCAGGCGGTCCAGGCCGCCGACCCAGACGGTGTGCTCGTCCTTCTCCTCGCCCTCCGTGCGGTAGTCCGCCGCCTTGGCCTTGGGGGGCAGGCGCCAGGCGTGGTGGGCCTCGTCGTTGATGACGAGGAGGCGGGGGGCTTTGGCCAGGTCCCGCCCGAGCACCTGCCGCGCGTAGGCGCGGTCGCTCAGCGCCCCGCGCTTGTCGACGCCTTTGCGCCTGCGGAGTTTTTCCGCGTCGTCCCACTGCAGGGCCTGCCAATTGAGGATTCTCACGTGGGCGCGCGCCAGGGCGTCCGTCTCCTCCGCCGTCTCCGCGATGCCGCCGCCGAACTCCCCCGTGCCGCCGGCAGCGGGGTCGAGCCCGGCCAGACGCTCGCGCACCGTCAGGTTGGGCGCCACGACGAGGAAGTCCCGGCAGAAACGCCTGTCCTGCGGGTAGGCGGCCTTGTTGCACGCGTGCCAGACGATGAGCATCGCTATCACCTTGGTTTTGCCGCCGCCCGTGCAGAGCTTCGTGCAGACGCGCTCGAAGGGCCCGCCGTCGCCGTGCAGGGCCTCGGGCCCCGCGCCCCACAGCCCCTGCCGGTCGGCCGCCGGCCCCTCCGTCATCCAGACCAACGTGTCGATCGCCTCCAGCTGGCAGAAGAAGGGGCGCGGATCCATCTCGGCGTCCGCCCCCTCCAGGCCGTGCCATCGCGTCAGCAACCGGCGCGTGACGGGCGTGGCGCCCGGCCAGCCGGCCTGGCGCCAGGCGCGCACCTTGGCGCGGATGGCCGCCACCGCGCCGAGCGCCACGAACTCGCCGTCGCCCTGGCTCTTGGTGTTGAACTTCGTGTATCCCGGCGCGCGCCGCCCCGCCGCGCGCGTCAGGGTCGTCGAGCCGGGGCTGTGCTCCCAATGCGCGGTCGGCTCGGCGTAGGGGCTGTTCAGGATGAGGCCGCTCATCGCGCGGCCTCCCGCGGCGCGCCATCCTCCCGCAGGGCGAAGACGCGGAGGCTCTCGTAGCCGCGCTCGTCGATGATCTTCACCGCCACCCTGCGGTTCGGCCCGGGGGCGAAGGGGAGGGACCTCGCCCCCACGTAGGCCTCCAGGCGCGAAGCGTCCACCCGCCCCCTCAGCGTTTCGCCCAGCCGCTCCCAGACGTCCGACCGCGGGAAGAAGACCTGCATCGGGTTCACGCACTGCCCGTCGTAATTCCCGTCCACCATCCACATCGCGATCCGCTCCACGCCCTGGGATTCCAGCCGTTGCCGCACGGGGTCGTAATAGTCGAAGCCGCGCACCTCCGCCACGAGCGTGCCCTCCGCCGTCCGCGTCAGCGTCACGTCGGGCTGGCCCACGAGGAAGAAACTCTGGTTGTTCAGCTTGCGCCTCAGCAGGTCGCCGTTCTGCAGGTCCGTGTTCATCTGCACCGTCAGCACCTGCGCGTAGCGCATCCGCGCCGTGGCCAGCCAATCCATCGCCTCGGCCGTGAACTGGAAGGCCGCGAAGACGAGCAGCCGCGGCTTGGGGAACTGCTTGTCCGCCTCCTCCAACGCGTTGCGCACGGCGGGCAACCCGAGCGGCGCCGAGGCGCTCCCCAGGCAGACCAGCGCCGTGCGCCCGTCCGCCATCACCCCCCGCGCGTGGAACCACGTCAGATCCCCCGCGATCTCCAGCGTTTGGAAACGGAGCCGCTCCCCGCCGCCCGGCACCTGGATGCCCGCCACGCGCAGCTCCGCCACCCAGCCCTCCAGGCTCGCCCCCGCGGCCATCCCCTCCTCCGGACGCTCCTCCAGCGGCTCGACCGTCGGCGCCGGCAGCGCCTCCACCGTGAAGGGCCCCGTCACCCGCACCCGCCCCTTCTCCTCGAAGGGCCGATCCCACAGCGTCTCCTCCCGCGAGGGCACGCCGTTGGCGATGTCGCCCAGCATCACGTGCGGCACCGTGCGGTAGATCAGCCCGCCGTCGATCCCCCGACCCTCGTCCGCCAGCCGGTACCACGGATAGACCTGCGTGATCAGCCGCCGCTTCGCCAGCGCCAGCGCCACCCGGCTCGTGTCGATCGTGATCCAGCGCCGCCCCCACTCCTCCGCCACCACCGCCGTCGTCCCGCTCCCGCACGTCGGGTCCAGCACCAAATCCCCAGGCTCCGTCGTCATCAAAAGACAACGCTCAATCACCTTCTTCGAAGTCTGCACAACATAGACCTTATCACCTGGACGACCTGCAATCCCGGTGTCAGACCAGACATTAGAATATTTCATCCAAGCGAAATCCTCGAAGTAGCGAATATATCCCAACGAGTTCGCACGAGCTTCGATTCGATTGGCTTCTACCAGTCGCTTCATCCCTTCGGGATAATTTGCCTTCCAATGGCTTGATGCAGCTGGATAATAGGTCTTGCCTTCATACTCAAACGGTTGGCTCTCTTTAAAATGTCCTTGCGAGCTTAGATTGTCCATCCGATAGATACGACTTCCGCTCGGGCGATTCTCATACTCGAATTTCTTTCCTGTCGCTTTTTCCCATTCTTTAATGGTCATCCGCTCACCATTGGCCAATTCAATCTTTTTGTATTCTCCTCCGCCTTCTCCAGAAAAGAACTTCTCCTTGTAAAGTTGGTGATATTTCACATTCTCCTTGTTTTTGGCATACCAGAGAATATAGTCGCCGGCGCGGTCGAGTGTGCCAGAGTCCATCGCGCTTGTCGTTGCATACGAGATCATGGAGACGCAGTTGTCGGCGCCGAAGATCTCGTCGAGGAGGCATCGGACGCGGTGGACGTTGTCGATGGAGATTTGGAGGAAGAGGGATCCGCTTTCGTGGAGGAGTTCGCGGATGAGGAGGATGCGGTCGCGGAGGTAGGAGAGGTAGGAGTGGATGCCGTGCTTCCAGGTGTCGCGGAAGGCGGTGACGGTCTCGACCTCGGAGGAGAGGTCCTCGTCCTTGCCGTCCTTCACGTCGCGCTTGTGGATGGTGGGCATGAAGTTGGAGCCGAACCTGATGCCGTAGGGCGGGTCCATGTAGACGCACTGGACCTTGCCGGCCATGCGCTCGTGGGCGAGGAGGGCGTTCATCACGAGCAGGGAGTCGCCGGCGATCATGCGGTTGGTCCAGCGCATGAGGTGGTCGTAGGCGAAGACCGCGTCGGCGCGGAGGCGGCTGCGGGTGGCGGCGTCGAGGCCGAAGAGCTCGAGCTGGATGGGCACGTCGTCGGCGAGGTCGGTGCGGATGGGGGAGAGGATGCGGAGGGGGTTGACGGCCTCGTGCTGGTGGATGGTGTAGGTGGGCACCACGACGGTGTCGTCGCCCTTGCCGTGCCACACCAGGCGGGGGATGTCGTGCGGGTCGATGGCGTAGGCCTCGGGGGGCTCCACCTCGCGGACGTTCGATTCGTTGGCCGACGGGATGACCGACCGCGCGTGGGCCTTGTGCTCGTAAATGTCCGGCTCCGCGCCCTGCGGTTGGTTCGCGCGATCCTGGTTTCTCTTGGCGGCCATGAAGGTGCCCTCCCGTCTGTTCCGGTAGAGCCGTCCGCCAAGAGGGCCTGAGAGAAACAGACGGGAGGGCATGCAAGCGCGCCTGCATGCCGCACCCGAACGTTTGCTCTCTCAATGTCTGGCGGACTTTCTACCGAGCAAATCATCCGTGCGTGCGCACGTGTTTAACACGAGCCGCGCGGGGTTGGGCCCCGCGGGTGTGCCACACAGTGTAGCAAAGGGGGGTGGATTTTCCCAGCATTTCTTGGCGGCGGGGATGGGGTGCGAGGGCGGGATGGCAGGGGATGGCGGTCGCGTGGGGTTGGATTGTCAAGGGGTTGCGGGATTTTCGCGCGGGGCGTGTCCGAGTGCGCGCAAGGGTGCGCGTGGGCGGTTCCCCCGGTCCGGGCGCGGATGCCGGCGGGCGGGTGCCCGGCGCTTCCATCGCGAAAGGGGGAGGAACGGAAAGGAGTCGGTCATGGCCGACATCGTGATCGAGAAGGGGAGCAACCTGGCGAACGTGGAGTATCGCCTGGTCCCGAACAAGATGGCCGCGGAGAGCGAGCGCGGGGACAAGTACGTGGCGCAGGTGCGCGTGAAGGAGACCTATTGCCTCGACGACGTGGCCAAGCGCATGGTGGCGGAGGGGTGCGCCGTGAAGGCGAGCACGATCCGCCTGGTGGTGGACGAGTTCGCGCAGATGGTGGCGCAGTTGGTCGCCGAGGGCCGCGCGGTGAACGTGAACGGCCTGGTGCGCTTCGCGCCGGCGATCCGCGGCACCTTCGCGGAGGCGGACTCGGCGTGGGACGCCGCGAAGAACGCGGTGGTGGTGAACGCCTCGGTGGGCTCGCGGATGCGCGGGGCCGCCTCGGCGAGCGCCGTGCTGCGCGTGCATGACGTGACGCTGCCGGAGCTGACGGCGGTGCTGGACCTGGCCTCGCTGGAGGCCGACCGGATCTCCTCCCGGGCCAACTTCCTGGTCACGGGGACGCGGCTGGAGTGGGACCGCGAGGCGGAGGACGAGGGCTTCTTCCTCTCCTATGAGGGGAACGTGATGGCCTGCACGTTCGTGAACGTCACGACGGATGGGCGGGTGATCCTCGCGAACCCCCACACCTTCCTGAGCGATGGCCATCAGGTCGAGCTCTTCTTGCGCTCGCGCCTGGGCGGCGAGACGCTCTACCAGGTGAAGTACGGGGAGCCGCTCCTCACGAAGACGGCCGCGGAGTAAGGCGGCCCGGCCCCCGCGCCGGGTGGCGCGGGGGCCTTCCGCGCGGCGGGATCGTGCGGCGCATCCATGTGTCGGCCCGTGCCCGGCGGGGCGGGGCCCTCCCGAAGAAAGGAGGTGCGTGATGGACAATCCCATCCTCGTGGCGCTGATCGAGGCGCTGAAGGGGTTCCTGCGTGGTTTGCTCGACCTCCTGGGTTGAGCGTCTCGCCCGGGGGCGGCGGCCCCGCCCCCGGGCGTTTCTTTTTCGAGGGTTTCGTTTTCTCAGGGAAAGGATGTTCGCGATGTGTGAGATCGATTATGCGTTTTCGCTGCGGACGGGGCGTTTCTGGCGGTGCGAGGCCGGCGGGGTGCTGGCGGTGCGGACGGGGCCGTGGGCGCGAGGGACGCGCCGGGTGCGGGTGTGCGCGCGGGTGCGGGTGGGGCGGCCGGCCGGGGCGCGGCGCCTGACGTTGCGGCCGGAGCAGGTGGATGAGGAGGGGCTGCTCTTCGTGCGCCTGCCGGAGGCGTGGGCGGGGTGCCTGGCGGCGATCCGGGTGTGGGCGGACGGGCGGGTCGGCGGGCCGCGGATGGTGTATGTGGCGCCGCGGGCGTGAGGGGGGTGCGTCCGCCGGTGGGCGGCGTGTCCGCCCGCGGGCGGGGGGCTTGCCCGGCGGGCGGGCGCGTGTTAGAGTGAGGGCATGAGGATGTCACATTGGCTGATGGCGGCCGTGGCGGCGATGGCCGTGGCGCGGGCGGGGGCGGAGATCCCCGGCGAGGCGGAGTACAACCTGCCGGAGGCGCAGGTCTCGGGCGCGGCCGACGCCGATCTGGCGCCGACGGTGATGGAGCGCGCGGCGACGCCGGAGGCGTGGCGGGCCTTCCGCGCGGCGCATCCGGCGGATTTCTGGCTCTTCGGCGAACGGCGCGACCGCGCGGTGCGGCGGGGGATCCTGCCGGCGGTGTGGCTGACGGAGGCGGGCGCGGGGGCGCTCGGGGGCTTCCGCGGGGAGGCGCGCCCCGGGGAGTTCTACGTCTTCCAGGTGGCGATCGTGGGCGGGGCGAAGGCGCCCGCCGAGACCGTCGGCTACGCCGTGCGCGGGGCGGGCGGCGCGGCGCCGGAGGTGACGTGCCTCTCGCTGGAGGGGACGGATCGGCTGGGCGGGGCGCTGCGCAAGGCGCTGCCGTGGCCGGGGGAGGGCGAGGTGCGGCCGCTCTGGTTTGGCGTGCGGGTGCCGGCGGAGGCCCCGGCTGGGGAGCTGGCCTTCACGCTGGCGATCGGCGGGCGGGATTTCCCCGTGCGGCTGCGGGTGGCGGGCGAGCCGTTGCCCGAGGGCGGCGTGCATGACGGGTGGCGCCTGGCGCGCCTGGCGTGGCTCGATTCGACGGTGGGTCAGGAGGAGACGGTCACCGCGCCCTTCACGCCGGTGGAGGCGGACGAGGCGACGCGGACGCTGCGTATCCTGGGGCGCGAGGTCGTCCTGGGCGCGGATGGCCTGCCGGCGGCGTACCGGTCGTTCTTCAACGGCTCGAACACGCGGATCGTGGCGCGGGGGCAGGAGGCCTTCGTCGAGGCGCCGACGCTCCGCGTGGGCGATCGGGCGCCGCGGCCCGTGCGCTTCGCCTTCACGGAGCGTTCGCCCGTCGGGGTCTCGTGGGAGGCCGAGAGCGCTGTGGGCGAGGGGCTCACGGTGGTCACGCGCGGGCGGCTGGAGTATGACGGGTGGCTGGATCTGCGGCTGGAGGTGCGCGCGGCGCGGGCGGAGGCCTGCGGGCCGGTGCGCGTGGCCTTCACGCTGCGGCCCGAGGCGGCGCGTTACGCGATGGGGCTGGGGCTCGAGGGCGGCGCGACGCCCGAGTCCCTCGATTGGCGCTGGGACACGCGCAAGCACCAGGACGCCCTCTGGGTCGGCGGCGTGAACCAGGGGCTGATGGTGCGCATGAAGGGCGACAATTACGTCCGCCCGCTCATCAACGCCTATTACGCCTTCCGCCCGCTCGCGCTGCCCGAGGGGTGGGGCGGGGGCGGCGTCTCCCTCCGCCGCGTGGCGGGCGGGACGCGCGTGGCGATTTCCGGCGGGGCGCGCGCCCTCGCCGCGGGGCAGCGCGTCGCCTACGGGCTGGAGTGCTGGCTCACGCCCTTCAAGCCGATCGATCCGGCCTTCCATCTCGGCAGGAACCGCATCTACCACGCCCATGCCTCCGCCAAGGACGAGGATTTCGCGCGGCTCGCCGCCGAGGGGCACACCGTGGTGAACATCCACCAGGGGCGCGCCATCAACCCCTTCATCAATTACCCCTACAGCGACCGGTTCCTCCCGCGCCTCGCCGAGCGAACGCGGGCCGCGCACGCGGCGGGGCTCGGGCTCAAGGTCTATTACACCACCCGCGAGCTCACGCAGAACATGCCCGAGTTCATGGCGTTGGCCGCGCTCGACGGCGAGGTGATCCTCCCGCGGAAGCCCGGCGTCCCTTGGCCGGTCACCAACCGGAACGGCCCGCACCCGTGGCTCCGGGCGCACCTCGGCGAGGACTTCGTGCCGGCCTGGCGCGAGACCCTCCGGCACCCGGGGCTCGAGGGCAAGCTCGACCTCGCCGTCCTCACCACCCCCTCCACGCGCTGGGACAACTTCTATCTCGCGGGGCTCGATTACCTCGTGCGGAACGCCCGGATCGACGGCCTGTACATCGACGACACCGCCCTCGACCGGGTCGCCATGCGCCGCGCGCGGCGGATCCTCGACCGCGACGCCCCCACCCGCCGCCTCATCGACATGCACTCCTGGAACCATCACAACCCCCTCGCCGCCTGGGCCAACTCCGCCATCTGCTTCCTGGAGCTCTATCCCTATCTCGACTCGCTCTGGCACGGCGAGGGGGCCTTCACCATGGACCGCGCCCCCGACTTCATCCTCACCGAGATGTCCGGCATCCCCTTCGGGCTCATGAGCGAGCAGCTGACCGGCCCGCAGAACCCCTGGCGCGGCCTCGCCTTCGGGATGCTCCCCCGCCGCCCGTGGGCCGGCGACCCGCGCCCCGCCTGGCGCGTGCTCGACGCCTTCGGCCTCGTCCCCGGCACCGACCTCGTCGGGTGGTGGGACCCCGCCAACCCCGTCCGCCCCGACACCGACCGCGCGCTCGCCACGCTCTACCGCCGGCCCGACGGCAGGACGCTCCTGGCCCTCGCCAACCTCACCGACCGCCCCCTCGCCACGCGCCTCGCCGTCGATCGCGCCGCGCTCGGCCTCGCCCCCGACCAACCCTTCCGCTGGCGCGCCGCGCCCTCGGAGGGATTCCAGGAGGCCGCCGACCTCCCCGGCGCGGGGCCCATCACCCTTCCCGCCTCCCGCGGCCTCCTCCTCGAACTCGTCCCAGTCGGCTGATGGGCTGACAGCCGATTTTCGGGGGCGCGCGAAAAAAGACTTGCCAAACGCCCAGGAAGGTGCTATCTCTTTATGCGCACCCCAAAAGGATCGTGGTTTATTATGGCAGGCAAGAAGAGCGACGCGCTGATCATCGTGGAATCGCCGAGCAAGGCAAAGAAAATCGGGGCCTATGTGGGCCCCGGGACGGTCGTGATGGCCTCGGTGGGGCATATCCGCGACCTGCCGCAGTTCCGGCTGGGGGTGGACGTGGCGAACGGGTTCGCGCCGCATTACGAGATCCCCAAGGAGAAGAAGCAGGTGGTGGAGGACCTGCGCAAGGCCGCCGCCAAGGCCAAGACCGTCTACCTGGCGAGCGACCCCGACCGCGAGGGCGAGAGCATCGCCTGGCACCTGCGCGAGGTGCTCAAGGACCTCCCCGGCGAGCGCGCCTTCCGCCGCGTGCGCTACAACGAGGTCACCAAGGGCGCCGTCCTCGACGCGCTCGCGCACCCCACCGACATCGACCAGCACCTCGTCGACGCCCAGCAGGCGCGCCGCATCGAGGACCGCCTCTCCGGCTTCCGCCTCTCCCGCCTCATCTCCAACACCGTCCGCGGCGCGCGGAGCGCCGGGCGCGTCCAGTCGGTGGCCCTGCGTCTGATTGTCGACCGCGAGCGCGCGGTGCGGGCCTTCCGCGCCACGCCCTATTGGCTCCTCGGCGCGCGCCTGACGCAGGGCGGCATCACCTTCGAGGCGCGGCTGGCGAGCGTCGACGGCCAGGCGCCGAAATTCATGGCCTACGGCAAGGAGGTCCAAGGCATCCCCGGCGAGGCGACGGCCCTGGACTACAAGGCGATGCTTGACGGCCGGAACGCCGCCGTCGTCGCCGTCGAGCGCAAGACGGTCACCCGCCGGCCGCAGCCGCCCTTCATCACCTCCACCCTCCAGCAGGCCGCCGCCACGCGCCTGGGATTCTCGCCCGACCAGACCATGCGCCTGGCCCAGGCGCTCTACGAGGAGGGGCACATCACCTACATGCGGACCGACGGCTACACCGTCAGCGCCTCCATCCGCGGCGCCGTCGAGGCCGAGATCGCCCGCCTCTTCGGCGCGGCGTGCGTGCCGCAGACCCCGAACTTCTACGGCAACAAGGTCAAGAACGCCCAGGAGGCCCACGAGCCCATCCGCCCCACCGACGTCACCGTGCGCCAGATCGAGGGGCTCGACCCCCAGCAGGCCAAGCTGTACGACCTCATCTGGCGGCGGTTCGTGGCCAGCCAGATGGCCGCGGCCAAGATCGAGCGCGTCACCGCGACCTTCGAGCCCACCACCCCGCCGCCGATCGCCCACGCCTTCCGCTTCGCCGCCTCCGCCCAGACCGTCGTCTTCAGGGGCTTCCTCAACGTCTGGGACATGGGCAAGGAGCTGGCCGAGGAGGGCGACGCCGCGCGGCTCCCGCACCTCTCCGTCGGCGACGTGGTGGACTGCGAGGCGTGGCTCCTCACGCCCAAGGAGACCCAGCCGCCCGCCCGCTACAACGAGGCCTCCCTGGTCAAGGCGCTCGAGGAGAACGGCATCGGCCGCCCCTCCACCTACGCCGCCACCATCCGCACCCTCCTCGCCCGCGAGTACGTGAAGAGCGACCGCCGCCACGTCCTCACCCCCACCGACACCGGCATCGCCGCCACCGACTACCTCCTGGAGCAGATGCCCGACTTCGTGAACGTCGAGTTCACCGCGCAGATGGAGGATGCCCTCGACAAGATCGCCGAGGGCTCCCTGGGCTGGGAGCGCGAGGTGGCCGATTTCTACGCCAAGCTCACCGAGTGGCTCGCCGCCGACCCCGCCCGCGTCGACGCCGTCATGGGGCAGCTCGCCCAAGTCACGGCCTGGCGCGAGCCCCAGCGCAACAAGTCCGGCAAGGTCTCGTGGGACGACCACGCCTTTTACGGGGACATGCGTCAGACCCTCGACCGCGGCGAGCCGCTCTCCAAGGCCCAGCTCGCCATCCTCACCCGCATGGCCGTGGCCTACCGCGACCAGCTTCCCGGCCTCGGCGCCGTCGTCGACCTGCCGCCCCCCGCCGACACCGAGGCGATCAAGGGGCTCCTCGCCGCGCTCGAAGGGCGCGAGCTCAACGCCTGGGAGAGCCGTTTCGCCGAGTCCGTGCGCAAGCAGTTCGAGGCCCGCGGCGACCTCTCCCCCAAGCAGGTCGCCCTGCTCCGCCGCATCGCCGCGCCCGAGGACGACCCCGACCGCCCCGACAACGAGGCTCCCTCCCGCGAGCTTCTCGCCGCCCTCGCCGCCGTCGCCGAATGGAAGCCCGTCGTCACCCGCGGCAAACGCACCTACGACGACCGCGAGTTCGTCGCCAGCCTCACCAAACAGCTCGACGCGCGCCACTTCCTCACCGAGCGCCAGTTCGAGGCGCTCAAGCGCACCGTCCGCGACTACCGCGAGCAGATCCCCGGCTACGCCGCCCTCGCCGAGAAGTTCGCCATCAAGGCCCCCGCGCCCCGGCGCGCCAAGGCACCCGCCAAACGCGCCACAGCCAAAGCCAGGAAGGCCTGACCGCCATGCTCCCCTACCATTATCTCCATCACGTCCGCGTCCGCTACGCCGAGACCGACCAGATGGGCGTCTGCTGGCACGGCAACTACCTCCTCTTCCTCGAGGAGGCGCGCGGGGAGGCCCTCCGCGCCACCGGGTGCGGATCCTACGCCGAGATCGAGGCCTCCGGGATCATCACCCCCATCGTCGCCGTCGACCTCCGCTACCACCACCCTGCGCGCTACGACGAGGAGCTCGCCATCCACGTCCATGTCGACGAGCCTCCCCGCGCCACCCTCCGCTTCCGCTACGAGGTGCTCAACCCCGAGGGGCGCCTGGTGCTCGACGGCACCACCGACCTCGCCTTCCTCGACCGCGCCACCCATCGCCCCTGCCGCCCACCCCTGGCCATGCGCCGCTTCTTCGCCCAGCCATGAACGACCTGATCCCCCCCTACGAGAACGTCCTCGCGCGCATCGCCGCCGCCGCCGGCCGCGCTGGCCGCGACCCCGCCGACATCACCCTCGTGGCCGTCACCAAGACCCATGGCCCCGAGGTCGTGCGCGACGCCATCGACGCCGGCATGACCCTTTTCGGCGAGAACAAGGTCCAAGAGGCCGCCTGGAAGATCCCCCTCTGCCCCTCCTCCGCCCATTGGCATCTCATCGGCCACCTCCAGACCAACAAGGCCCGCCACGCCGTCCGCCTCTTCGAGGCCATCCACTCCGTCGACAGCCAGCGCCTCCTCGACACCCTCGAGGCCGCTGCCCGCCAGGCCGGCACCCGCCCCGAGATCCTCCTGGAGGTCAACGTCTCCGGCGAGCCCTCCAAATACGGCCTCGCCCCCGAGGCCGTCCCGCCCCTCCTCGACCACCTCCTCGCCACCACCACCGCCCTCACCCTCACCGGCCTCATGACGATGGCCCCCTTCGACCCCGACCCCGAGCACGCCCGCCCCCACTTCGCCCGCCTCCGCGAGCTCCGCGACGCCCTCTCCGCCCGCTTCGGCCTTTCCCTCCCGAACCTCTCCATGGGCATGACCGGCGACTTCGAGGTCGCCATCGAGGAAGGCGCCACCCACGTCCGGATCGGCACCGCCCTCTTCGGCACCCGTCCCAAACTCACCCTCGCCGCCCGCTGACCGGGCCCCGCGAAAAAAAGTCGAAAAAAGGGGGTTGCGCGGGGAGACGAGGTGTGATATATTATCTCGCGTTTTGAGGCACCAAGCGCCTTTAGCTCAATTGGATAGAGCATCTGACTACGGATCAGAAGGTTGGAGGTTCAAATCCTCCAAGGCGCGCCATCCTGAATGCGGGATTGAGCAGCCAGGTAGCTCGTCAGGCTCATAACCTGAAGGTCGTAGGTTCAAATCCTACTCCCGCTACCATTTTCCGAGCCGCGACGTGAATTGCGTTGCGGCTCTTTTTGCCTGGTCCGGGCACGGAGGGAGAGATGTTTCGGCGGATCGCGGTGTTGGCGGCGTTGGCGATGGCGGCGGGCGGTTGCATCTGGAACCGTGCGCGGGTGAACGACTCGGCGGTGGCGGAGCGGGCGGCGGGGATCGTGCCGGGGGAGACGCGGGCGGAGGAGCTGCCGGGGATCCTGGGGGCGGCGCCGAGCGCGGTGATCCCGCTGCGGGACGGGCGGGTGGTCTACGCGTTCTCGTACGGGGACGCGAAGACGGAGGGGGTCTCGCTGATCCTGGTGACGCTGACGAAGACGAACTCGTCGTTCTCGGCGGTGTATGTGTTCGTGGACGGGGAGGGCGTGGTGCGCGCGGTGGAGCGCTCGCCGGCGCCGGCCCCGCGGTGGGAGACGTGGCCTTTCGGGGCGTGAGGGGCGCGCGATGCGGGCGGCGGTCTTGGCGTTGTTGGCGGGGTGCGTGGGGTGCACGTGCTCGCGGGTGGTGACGAACCCGGAGGTGGCGGGGCTGTCGACGGCGTGGGTGGAGCCGGGAAGGACGACCTACGCGGAGGTGGTGCGGCGCCTGGGGATGCCGCCGCCGGTGGGGCAGGTGGACGACGTGCCGGCGTATGTCTCGGCGGAGATGCTGCATTGGCGGTCGCTGGACACGCGGGTGTGGGAACTGCATTTCGGGTATCTGGTCTCGCCGATCTTCCGGCGGTCGCGGCAGGTGGCGGCGGACGACGTGCTGATCCGTTTCGACGCGGCGGGGGTGGTGAGCCTGGTCTCGCGGGTCCGGCGGCGGGGGGATGGCTTCGAGGTGGTGGATTTCCGGGAGGCCGCGCCGTGACGCGGGCGGCGGGCGTGGCGCTGCTGGCGGCGGCGCTGGGGTGCGCGGGGTGCATCTCCGAGCGGGCGGGGTGCGTGGCGGATGGCGCGGAGGCGCCGCGGGCGGGGTCGTTCCGCGAGGCGGTGGCGGCGATGGGGAACCCGTCCGCGACGCGGACCCTGCCGGACGGGGGGACTGAGGCGGTGTGGACGGGGGTGGAGACGCGCGGGGGCGCCTTCACGGCAGGGGTCTTCGGCGTGCGGCTGGTGCGGCTGGGGAACGTGCGCACGCGCGTGTGGCTGTGGCGGATGCGCTTCGACGCGGCAGGCCGCCGGGTGGGCGAGGCGGAGCCGGGGGAGAACCGCTCGCCGCGGTGGGGGACGGTGCCTTTCTGAGGCGTGATGTGTCTCTTTTCCCTCGGGGCGGTATGCCGCCCCGAGGGAAAAGAGAGGGAAGAAATCAGGGACGTTGCGTCATAAAGATCCCCCGGGGGGGGCTCTCGCACTGTTGGCGGAGGAGAATGCAGGGCAAACGCATAAAAATCAAGGGAAGAGTAGTTGCTCAAGTGTCGAGATGTCGAAGGAAGCTCTGAAGCGTTT
>CALXMV010000015.1 GCA_944389565.1 uncultured Kiritimatiellota bacterium | reverse complement strand
GCGAACCCTTTAGGGTTTGGGGGCGAACCCTTTAGGGTTTGGGGGCGAACCCTTTAGGGTTTGGGGGCGAACCCTTTAGGGTTTGGGGGCGAACCCTTTAGGGTTTGGGGGCGAACCCTTTAGGGTTTGGGGGCGAAGGAGCGTTCCCCGCGAAGCGTTTTTTCGCCGGGGCGGGCGAAAAAACGCTTGCCTTCCCCCCGGCAAATCGGGTAATCTATCTTTAGTCGCTTTGGCACGGGGGATTGCCTCCCTTGGGTCATCCGCGTGGCCGGCCCCCCGCCGAGGGACGGCACCGCCCAACGCGGCACTCCGGCACAGACACAGGAACCCTATCCAGATGGATATCTATGTTGGCAATCTTGCCTATGCGACGGACGACGAGGGTCTCCGCGCCGCTTTCGCCGCGTATGGCGAGGTCACCGCGGCCCGCGTGGTGCGTGACCGCATGACCGGTCGCTCCAAGGGCTTCGGCTTCGTGGAGATGCCCAACGAGGAAGAGGCGAACGCCGCCATCGCCGCGCTCAACGACGCGGAGCTCGACGGGCGTGCCCTGCACGTGAACGAGTCCCAGCCGAAGCCCCGCGAGGAGCGGCCCCGCCGTCCCTTCCGCGACGACCGCGGCGGCGACTTCGGCGACCGGCCCCCGCGCCGTGGGTTCGGCGGCGGCCGTGGCGGTTACGGCGGCGACCGGCCCCCGCGCCGGGGCGGTTATGGCGATCGGCCGCGCCGTGGCGGCGGTTATCGCGACGAGCCGCGCGAATCCACGTGGTAAGTCACGGGTGCCGCACGTCCGGCAATGGGGTGAGGGGAGTTCGCGCCCCCTCACCCATTCTTGTTTGGCGCGTGGGCGCCGATGCGCGAAGAGGGGATTTTTCGGCCCCGCCAGGCGGGGAGAGACGGTAAGGAGCAGGAAAGGAGAGAAGGTCATGAAAACGCCCATGTTCTGTTTTCAATGCGAGCAGACGGCCGGATGCGTCGGCTGCAAAGGCCAGGCGGGGGTTTGCGGCAAGACGGCCGAGGCCGCCGGCTTGCAGGACGCGCTCACCGGCGCGCTGATCGGGTTGGCGCGCGCCATCCGAACCCATGGCGGAGCGGTCGACGGCGAGGTCGCGGCGTGTTTCCGCGAGGGGCTGTTCACCACCGTCACGAACGTGAACTTCAACCCCGAGACGCTCCGCGCGGCGATCGCGCGGGTGCATGCCGTGACGGGGCGGATCTGCCCCGGCGGTGGGCCTGATTACGATCTCGCCGCGATCTGGGAGTGCGCGGACGCGGACATCCGTTCGCTGAAGTCGCTGATTCTCTTCGGGTTGCGCGGCATGGCAGCCTATGCCTTCCATGCGGCGGCGTTGGGGCGCACGGATCCGGGGGTCGACCGGTTTTTCGCCGACGCGCTCGCGACGCTCGGCGACGAGGCGGGGGCGGATGCCTTGCTGGGGCTGGCCCTGGAGGTCGGCAGGCAGAACCTGGCCTGCATGGCGTTGCTCGACGCGGCCAACACGCAGACCTACGGCGAGCCGGCGCCCGCCACGGTGCCGCTCGCCATCGAGCCCGGCCCCTTCATCGTCGTCACCGGCCACGATCTGCACGACCTGCGGCTGCTCCTGGAGCAGACGGAGGGCAAAGGCATCAACATCTACACCCACGGCGAGATGCTCCCCGCGCACGGCTATCCCGAGCTGAGGAAGTTCGCGCATCTGAGGGGCAACTTCGGGACCGCGTGGCAAAACCAACAGCGGGAGTTCGCGGACCTCCCCGCGCCCATCCTCTTCACCACCAACTGCCTCATGCCCCCGCGGCCCAGCTATGCCGACCGCGTCTTCACCACCGCGTTGGTCTCCTATCCGGGGGTCGCGCACATCGGGCCGGAGAAGGATTTCGCCCCGGTCATCGCCAAGGCGCTGGCGCTCGGCGGTTACCCCGAACGCCACGCCGGCCAGGGCATCAACGGCGGCGACACCGTCACCACGGGCTTCGGGCGGGACGCCATTCTCCGCGCCGCGCCGCAGATCGTCGAGGCCGTCAGGCGCGGCGCGATTCGCCGTTTCTTCCTCGTGGGCGGGTGCGACGGCGCGCGCCCCGGGCGGAACTATTACACCGACTTCGTCCGCGCCCTCCCGCAGGATACCGTCGTCCTCACCCTGGCGTGCGGGAAGTATCGGTTCAACGACCTCGATCTCGGGACGGTCGCGGGGCTCCCGCGCCTCCTGGACGTCGGCCAGTGCAACGACGCCTACGGCGCCATCCAGGTGGCGTTGGCGCTCTCCAAGGCCTTCGACCTGCCCGTGAACGACCTGCCGCTCTCGTTCGTCCTCTCGTGGTATGAGCAGAAGGCCGTCTGCATCCTGCTCACGCTCCTGCACCTGGGGATCCGCGGCATCCGCCTGGGGCCGACGCTCCCGGCGTTCCTCTCGCCGAACGTGCTCAGCCTGCTCGCCGAGCGTTACGCCATCGCCCCCATCACCACCCCCGAGGCGGATCTCAGGGCCATCCTTGGCTGACGCCCGCACCTGGGACAAAAAAGCCCCGCCACCCGGGATGGGAGGCGGGGCTTTTCCGGCAGGCGGCGCGTCAGGCGGCGAGGTTGACGACGGCGATAAGGGTGAAGACCATGATGAAGATGGCGGTGGTCTCGATGACGCCGAGGGCGGCGAGGTTGTTGGTGAGGCCTTGGCCGGTCTCGCCATGGGCGTCGGCGGAGCACCCGCCGGCGCGGCCCTGGAAGATGGCGGACATGCCGATGCCCGCGCCGGCGAAGATGCCGAGGATGAGCATCCCGATGCCCGCGAAGGGAAGGGCCGAGGAGGCGTTCTCGGCGACGGTCATCCCCAGGCCTTTCAGGAAGGCGAGGCGCTCGGGCTCGAGGGCGGCGACGGAGTCCGCGGTGAAGGTGCCGGTGATGGTGGCGATCATGGTGAACATGAGGATCATCCCGTAGAGCGTCTGGGTGATGGGGGCGCCGACGTAGGCGAGGAGGAGGAAGGGGGCGGGGCGGTTCTGCGCGTAGCATTTCTTCCAGGCGCCGATGGCACCGGCGGCGGCGAAGCCCGTGCCGATGGCGGAACCGAGACCGGAGAGAGCCAGGCAGGCGACTGCGCCGGCGACGCCGAGTGCGATGTTGATGTCCATGGTGTGTGTTTCCTTTTATTGCTGTTGTTGAGGTTGGCAGAAGGGGGCGTAGGGCTGGCCGGACCAGGTGATGCCCTTGGCGTTGGAGAACTCCAGCGTGTTGAGGCGGACGGCGTGCACGAGGACGGAGAGCGCGCCCATGGCGAGGTTGAGGCCGTGCCCGACGAGCAGGATGGCCACGATGGCAAGGACGCGCAGGGCGAAGGGGAGGTCAAGGCCAAGGGCCATCGCGTTGAAGTTCTCGGCGACCTTGACGGAGGCAAGGCCGACGGCGAAGAGACGGACGTAACTGATGATGTCGCCCATCGCGCTGATGACGTTGAGCGGCAACATGCCGATATTCACGCCCTCATGGCGGATGTCCGCGACAAGCGGGACGAGGATGAGGGCGACGCCCACCCCGACCAAGCCGACCAGGAGGCCGACCGGCGCGGCGAACCAAGCGACGACGATGTTGCAGACCACGGCGAACATCCCCCACGTGACGCACAGCCAGCCGACCTCACCCACGGCCTTGAGGCCCGGGAAGAGGAGGATGGCGTTCCACACGCGCGCGATGGAGATGTGCGTCGCGCCGATGAGGAAGCAGAGGAACATCATGTTCGGGTCGGAGCCCAGCCACGCGACGGTGGGAAGCGCCCGCAGGCAGGCGGGGAGCGCATCCTTCGCGATGCCGAAGTAGGTGCCCGAGAGAACGCCCCAGAGGATGGTGGAGAGGCCGAAGACCAGGAAAACCGTGAGCGCCGGGCGGGCCACGGGCTTCCGCCACAGGCCGACCGCGGCGGCAAGGGTGGCCACGAGCATGAGCGCGCCGTAACCCGCATCGCCCACGAGCATGGCGAAGAAGAGGGAGAAAAAGGCGTAGAAGGGAATCGAGACATCGCCCTCCGTGTAGCCCGGGAGGATGCCCAACCCCTTGAAGACCATGCCGATGGCGCGAAAGGCCCGCGGCGGCTCCAACAGCACGGGCACGTTCGGGTCGTCCGCCTCGGGCTCGCCCAAGACGACGCCCCACCCCTCCGCGCGCGCCTTGCCCAAGACCTTCGGGGCGTCGCGCACGGGGACGTAGCCGCGCAGGTAGGCGACCTCGCCGGCATCGCGCAGGTTGGCGGAGACCTCGGCGAGCGTGCGGTCGGCGGCGGCGGCGCAGCGCTCACGGCGAAGCGTCGGGCGGAGCGTCTCCTCGGCCGCCGCCAACAGGGCCCTGAGCGACTCGGAGGCCGCCTCGCACGACGCCGCGAGCGAACGCGACGCCGCGGTCGAACGTTCCGGAGGCGGGATGGCCTCGCAAAGCGCGGGGAGCGGCTCCGCGGAGATCCATGCGCCGTAAGAAAAGCCCGCCTCGGCGCAAAGGATATATGAGGAGGGGCCGAGGTCGGCGGCGGCCTTGGCCGGGACCTTGAAGAGGGTGACCGGGATGCCGGCGCCGCCAAGCGCCGCGATGGCGGCGGGATCGACCTCGCCGAAGGGCGCGTACCGCCGAAGCTCGGATCGCGCGGCGGAGGCCTCCTCCGCAAGCCGCGTGGCGAGCGCCGCGAGGTTCCCGACCTCCTCCGCCGAGGTCGGCGGCCGCGCCTCGCGGGCGGCGGCGAGGAGCGCGTCGGCATCCATCGCGGCGATGGGCGAGGCGGCATCGGGCTTGAAGACGAAGGCGCCGCCCTTGCGGGCCGCCTCAAGCGCGCGGGTCGCCTGCTCGACGGCGGCGACCTTGGCGGCGGCGCGGCGGATGCCCTCGGCATCGCGCACCTCCAGCCCCACATGGACGCACCCCAACGCGCGGAGCGCGGCTAGGGCGGCCAGTCGATCGGGCGCGGCGCAGAGCAGCGTCAGCGTGTTCATGGGCACGATCATGCGTTCGCCTCCTTCCGTTTGGCGGTGCGGCCCTTGGCGATCTTGCCGCGCACGACGGCGGCGGTCTGCTCATCGCCGATGAAGATGCGGATGACGCGGATGTTCTCCTTGCACTCGGGGATCTTCACCTTCTCGAAAAGGTTGACGCGCTGGCCGGTGGTGTGGAGTTCCTCCTGGACTAGCTCGCGCTGGCGGCGCAGGACGTCGCCCTCGGCCTTGAGCGCCATGAGGTCGGCGAGCATACGCTGGGCGTCGTCGGTCCAGGCGGGCGTGCGGTAGGGGTCGAGCGGCGCGGGCGTGGCGTCGATGCCCTCGTAGAGCGGGATGGCGACGCCGGCGATGTTGCCCTGCGCGGTGCGCACGCCGTTGAAGGCGATGAGCGCGTCGGGCGAGACGGCGGCGTCGGCATAGAGCGCGACCCACGCCTCCAGGCTCCTGCGCGCGGTCTCCTCGCGCCGTTGCACCTCGCCGAGCTTGGCGGTGATGCCGGCGATCTCGGCCTGCAGCTGTTGCTTTTTCAGTTGCAGCATCGGCAGAAAGCGCTGGAAACGCTTCAGCGCGTCCGTCTGCGCCTTGAGCTCCGTCTTCGTGTGTTTAATCTTTGCCATGAGCGGGCTGATTGGCTGATTGGCTGATTGGCTGATTGGTCGGGGCCGAGGCGATCAACCTCCGCACCAACGCGTTCATCCGTCGCGCCAATTGCGCAATCTCCTCCTTTCTCTCATGCGTATAGGTCAGAAACCCGAAGGAATCCGCCAACTCCAGTTGCGTGTCCAACTCCGCCAGCGCACCACGCGCGATGCCGAGAAAATGGGCGAAGTCCATGGGCGAACGACGTGAGGCGCCCTCCGCGATGTTGGAGGGGACAGAGACAGACGTCCGACTGATTTGCGGATAAAGGGCAAAACGTTCTTCCTTAGGGAAGTTGCCGAGCATGCCATGGACGGCTTTGGCCAAAGCCATGGCGGACTGCCACACCTCTAGTTGCCTATGGCGAAACACGGTCTGTCCCTCGTTCGTACGCATAATCGACGCTTTGCGAACCAATCAGCCAATCAGCCCGGAGCCAATCAGCCTTTTTTGGGCCAGAACTTGTCGGACATCTTGGTGGGGATGCCGGTCTCCA
Source organism: uncultured Kiritimatiellota bacterium (assembly GCA_944389565.1). Lineage (GTDB taxonomy): Bacteria > Verrucomicrobiota > Kiritimatiellia > RFP12 > DVOR01 > Spyradenecus. The sequence goes on along the minus strand of CALXMV010000015.1, from coordinate 48,279 downwards.
TGGGGTCGAAGCACTCGGCGAGGATCCGCCAGCCGAGGTCGAGGGCCTGCTCCAAGGGGATGTTGACGGAGAGATCCATCATCTTCTCCTCGAAGCGGGCGCCGTAGCGCAGGAGTTTGCGGTCCCACTCGCTCATGCGGAAGCCCATGGACTGCTTTTCGGCGGCGTCCTTGTACTGCGCGTAGAGCTTGATCATCGCGTCCATGATGGTGCGGTGGTCCTCGCGGGTGTCCTTGTTGACCTGCTGTTTGAGGCGGGAGAGGGAGCCGAAGGGCTCGATGCGGCCGTTGCGGAGGTAGAACTGGCCCTCGGTGATGTAGCCGGTGTTGTCGGGGACGGGGTGCGTGACGTCGTCGCCGGGCATGGTGGTGACGGCGAGGATGGTGATGGAGCCGGCGCCCTCGAAGTCGACGGCCTTCTCGTAGCGGGCGGCGAGCTGGGAGTAGAGGTCGCCGGGGTAGCCGCGGTTGGAGGGGATCTGCTCCATGGTGATGGCGATCTCCTTCATCGCGTCGGCGAAGGAGGTCATGTCCGTAAGCAGGACGAGGACGCGTTTGCCCTTGAGGGCGAACTGCTCGGCGACGGCGAGGGAGACGTCCGGCACGAGCATGCACTCGACCACGGGGTCGGCGGCGGTGTGCACGAACATGACGGTGCGCGAGAGCGCGCCCGAGGCGTCGAGCGTGTCGCGGAAGGCGAGGTAGTCGTCGTGCTTCAGCCCCATGCCGCCGAGGATGATGACGTCGACCTCGGCCTGGAGGGCGATGCGCGCGAGGAGTTCGTTGTAGGGCTCGCCGGCGCGGGCGAAGATGGGGAGCTTCTGGCTCTCGACGAGGGTGTTGAAGACGTCGATCATCGGGATGCCGGTGCGCACCATGTGCCGGGGGATGATGCGCTTGGCGGGATTGACCGAGGGGGTGCCGATGTCGGTGAGGTTCATGTCGAGCGTCGGGCCGTTGTCGCGCGGTTTGGCCGAGCCGGTGAAGACGCGCCCGAGCAATTCGTCGCCGAAGGGCACCTGCATCGGGTGGCCGAGGAAGCGCACCTGCGCGTCGGTGGCCACGCCGCGGGCGCCGGCGAAGACCTGCAGGGTCACCTCGTCGCCCGCCAGTTTGATGACCTGCGCCAAGGACGTGCCCACGCGGGAATCGATCTCGGCGAGCTCGCGGTTCCGCACGCCCTGCGCGCGCAGGGTGACGACCGAGCCGGAGATGTTGTCGATCTGATGATAGAGCTTACGCATGGGGGGCCTCCGAGACGAACTTCAGCACGGCGTCGCGGCGGGCGGCGTAGTCGGCGCCGTCGCGGGGCGTGTTGTTCCAATCGATGAATGCCTGCTGGAGCCGCAGGAAGGCGCGCCGGGCCTCGGCCTTGTCGACATAGGCGTAGCGGGCGGCGACGATCCGCTCAAGCACGTCGAAGGCCTCGCGCTGACGCGCCACGGGGCAGCAGGCGTCCACCTCGTTGAAGGCGTTCTGCTGCAGGTAGACCGCGTCGATGAGCTCCTTCTTCAGGAAGTCCATGAAGTCCTCCATCGCGGTGCCTTCCTCGCCGACGACCTTCATCATCTGCTCGACGTCCGCGCCCTTGCGGAGCAGGTCGCGCATCGCCTCGACGCGCGGTTGCTCGATGACGGAGGGATACTTGCTCCACGAATCGAGCGGGTCGATGGCCGGATAGCGGCGGGCGTCCGAGCGGGCGCGGGAGAGGCCATGGAAGGCGCCGACGACCTTGAGCGTGGCCTGGGTGACGGGTTCGTCGAAGTTGCCGCCCGCAGGCGAGACGGTGCCGCCGATCGTCACCGAGCCGACGGAGCCATCCTTCAGGCGGACGCGCCCGGCGCGCTCGTAGAAGCCAGCGATGACCGACTCCAGGTAGGCGGGGAAGGCCTCGTCGCCGGGAATCTCCTCCAAACGGCCCGACATCTCACGGAGCGCCTGCGCCCAGCGCGAGGTGGAATCGGCCAGCAGGAGCACGTTCAGCCCCATCTGGCGGTAGTAGCCCGCAAGCGTCACGGCCGTGTAGACCGAGGCCTCGCGCGCCGCCACGGGCATGGAGGAGGTGTTGCAGATGATGACCGTGCGATCCATGAGCGTGCGGCCGGTCTTCGGGTCAATCAGCTCGGGGAACTCGCGGAGCGTCTCGACGACCTCGCCGGCGCGTTCGCCGCAGGCCGCCACGATCACGATGTCCACGTCCGCGTATTGCGAGGTCTGGTGCTGGATCACCGTCTTGCCCGCGCCGAAGGGACCGGGGATGCAGTAGGTGCCGCCCACGGCCACGGGGAAGAAGGTGTCCACCGAGCGGATGCCCGTCGAGAGCGTCTCCGTGGGGCGCAGACGCTCGGCGTAGCAGGTGATGGGGAGCTTCACGGGCCAACGCTGCATCAGGCGCACCTCGCGCTCGGCGCCCGTGTCGTCGACCACCGTCGCCACCACGTCCTCCACCGTGCAGTCGCCCGCGGGGCGGACGGCCTTGACGGTCAGGACGCCGCGCCAGGCGAAGGGGATCATGATGCGGTGGGTGTGGACGCCCTCGGGCACGGTGCCGACCGTCTCGCCCGCCGTCAGTCGGTCGCCCGGCTTGGCCACCGGCGTGAAGGCCCATTTCCGCGTCCGGTCGAGCGAGGGCAGATAGGTGCCGCGCTGGAGGAAGAAGCCGCACTGCTCCGCCAACTCCGGGAGGGGATTGAGCAACCCGTCGTACACGCGCCCGAGCAACCCCGGCCCGAGCTCCGCGGCCAGCAGATCGCCAGAGAACTCCAGCACGTCGCCGACCCGCAGGTCACGCGTGTCCTCGAAGACCTGCATGTCCGCCACGCCGTCGCGGACGCGCACGATCTCGCTCATCAGCCGCAGGGGCCGCTCTTTGCCGGGGATGCACGCATACCCCACCTCGTTCTGCGCCACGGCCCCGGTGAACGCCACCGTGATCATGTTGCCGTTGACGCCTGTCACGCTGCCTGTCGTCTTGTCCATGGATTACCTCAAAGCGTTTGCTCGGGGAGCGCCGCCTCCAGGCGCGCGCGCCCACGCGCCGCATCCCACGCCGAGCGCCGGAGCGCCAGGCGCAGCCGCGCCGCGTATGCGAAAACCTGCCCTTTCGCCATCGGGTCGAACCCGCCCAACTCATCGGCCGCCGCCCACCGCGCCCGGTCCAAAGCCTCCTCGCGCGCCAAGGGGTCCGGCGCGGTCTCGAACGCGGCGTCCACCATCCGCGTCAGCCACACGGGGCACAACGCGCTGACCGGCGCCGCGAAATCGCCCCCTCCGCCCCGCGCCGCCAAACGGCGCCGGCCGATGGCCGCGTCGATCGCCGCGCACAGCCCACGCCACCGGCACACCGCGGGATGGTCGCTTGGCGCCTCCCCGCCCAAAGCCAGAAGCGCGGCCGCCGCGGCATCCCGCGCGCCCAACGCCGAGGCGCACGCCTCCGCGAAAGCCTCCGCCGTGATCCCGGGCTCACGCCCATAGGCCAAGGCCGGCAACGACGCCAGAAGGTAACCCAGGCTCACGCCTCACTCCCCCAACAACTTCGCCAACTGCGGGCGCAACAGCACGGCCAGCGCGTCCCGCACCGCCGCCCCCGTGAAATCATGCTCCACGCGGCCGCCCGCGAGGCGCACCCTGAAGCCCGTCCCCATCAGCGGGTCGGTCACCACCGTCACCTCGCCCTGCTTGGCCAACCGCGCCTTCAGCGCATCCGCCAAACCGGGCGCGGCCTCGATCGTCACCTCGCCCGACCGCAGGTAGGCCGCCACCGCCTCCTCGGCGAGACGCCCCACCACCGCGCCATCCGACAACGTCTCGTCCACCGCGCCCCCGAGCGTCCGCTCAAGCAACGCCGAGACATCCTGCCCCAACTTCAGCAACACGTCGCGCGCCGCCTGGCGGATCGTCGCCTCGGCGCCCTGCGCCAGGCGCTCCGCGTCGGCCTTCGCGCGGGCCGTCGCGGCCTCCGCGTCGGCCTTCGCCTTCGCCACGATGGCGGCGGCCTCCTCTTTCGCCTTCGCCACGATGGCGGCGGCCTCCTCTTTGGCGGTCTCAACGCCCTCCGTGCGGATCTTCTCCAAAAGCGCGTCCAAGTTTTCCATCGTGTCGCAACCTTTCCGTGTGCTCGCAAAAGATAGGGGCGAGTGTAACAAAAAACCAACCTCTCGGTCAATATATTTGGCGCGTGCGCCAGATTAGAAAACCGTTAGCGGCACCGCCCGCGCGGGCGGCCCGGGGACGCTCAGCGGATGGTCCGCGCGGCGCGGGCGGCGTCGGCCAGGATCGCCGCCTCGTCGGGGTGGTGGCCGGCCCGGAGCAGGGGGCGGCCGAGGCAGTAGACGGAATGGACGGCAGAGGGATCCGCGGCGTAGACGAAGTTCGCGTCCGGGTCCCCGCCGGCGGCGAAGGCCGGATGGCCGAGCGAGACGAGGATGAAGTCGGCGTCGGCGCTCGGGGCGATCCGGCCGGCGTTGGGGAAACCGAGCGCGGCGGCGGCGGTCTCGGTGACGGCGCGGTCGAGGTCGGCGAAGGCGAGGGCGTCGGGGGCGCCGGCGTTGAGTTTGGCGGAGAGTGCGGCGGCCTTGGCCTCGGCGATCATCGAGAGGCCGTTGTTCGAGGCCGCCCCGTCGGTGCCGACGGTGATGGCGACGCCGTGTTTGGCGGCGAGCGCCCATGGGAAGACGCCGGAGGCGAGTTTCTGGTTGGACTGCGGGCAATGCGCCACATAGCACCCCTGCGCGGCGATGCGGCCGAGGTCGTCCTCGGAGACCTGGCAGCAATGCGCGAGGACCGTGCCAGGGCGGAGGATGCCGCAGGCGTCGAGATAGGCGATGGGCGATTCCGCGCCGAAACGCTCGCGGGCGATCCGCACCTCGTCGCGGGTCTCGGCGGCATGGATATGGATGGGCAGGCCGAGACGATCCGCGAGGCCGACGACCCTACGCAAAATCTCGGGGGTGGTGGTGTAGAGGGCGTGCGGGGCGAGGGCCAGGCCGAGGCGCGGGGGCAGCCCCCCCTCGCGGCACAGGGCGAGAAGGGCGTCGTTCTCGATGTGGTCGCTCACCTGATCCATGTACATCAGGGCGACGCGCGCACGGACGCCCATCTCATCGGCGGCGCGGAGGATGGCCGGCTGATGGAAGTACATGTCGTTGAAGGCGACGCACCCGGAGCGCAAACCCTCCAGGATGGCCAGTCGCGTGCCGGCGTAGACGGCCTCCGGCGTGAGGCGGGCCTCGCGCGGCCAGATGCATCGCGTGAGCCAATCCATCAGGGGGCAATCGTCGTCGATGCCGCGCAGGAGGGTCATGGCCTGATGGGTGTGCGTGTTGTAAAAGGGCGGGCGCAGGAGGAACCCCGTGGCGTCGAGACGCTCAAGGGCCTCGGCGCGCGCGAGCGTCCCGGCGGGTTCCACGGCGGCGAAGCGCCCCGCGGCGACGGCGACATCGACGCGGCGGCCCCGGAGAAGCGCGTTGGAGAGGATGAGATCGTACATGCGGGTTATCCTTCCTGCTCGGCCTCGAAGGCGGCGAGCTCATCGCGAAGCGGACGGGGGAGGGCGTCGAGGATGGGCGCCTCCGCCGCCTCGCCCGGCACTCGGATGCGGGGGGGCGCGGGGTCGGCGAGGAGGAGGCACGCGCCCATGTTATGCAGCGCCATCGTGGGATCGATGTAACGCATGAGGGTGGGGTCGGGCAAGGCGAAATTGAGCGGCGCCTTGCCGTTGAGGACACGCGTGGGGGGGATGGCGGGGCCGAACTCGTCCTCCACGCCCATGTTCGCCAAGACCGCGCGCCCGGCGAGCAGGTCGGCGGCGTAAGGCGCGGCGGCGTCCCTGACGCCGGTGGCGGTGACGACCAGGTCGGCCTGGCGGAGCAACGGGCCGGGCGCCCCGACGCGCGTCACGCCGCGGGGCGGCCGGCTCCCCGCGGGATCCACCACGAAGCACCGCGCCCCCTCCCGCGCGAGACGGAAGAGGATGCCGCGCCCGACCTTGCCGCACCCAAAGACGACGGCCGTCCTGCCGCGCAGATCGCCCACGCCGAAATGCCGCAACCCGCGGATCAGGCCATCGCCCGTGCCGAGGGCGGTCTCGAAGGTCTTGACCCGGGAGGCGTCAACGTCGATGACGGCGCACCCTTTGCCGAGCGCCCGATAACGATGCGCGCCCGAACGCGTGAGCTCCACGTAACCCAAGCGCGACGGGACGTCGGCGAAGGCCGCCGCGCAGTCGAGGACGACGTCGAACCCCCGCGCGAGGCGCGAGGCGTCGGGGACGCGCAGTCCCAACGCCGCGAGGCATGGCGGGACCGCGGGGTCGAAAGGCATGGCGCGGCCATACCCCACCCAGACCTCGGCGCCGGCGGCGAGGAGCGCGGCGTGCTTGACCAACGTGTTGGCGAAGAGGGGGGTGGCGTCGAGGACGGACAGGCCGGCGAGCGGGCGGGTCCCGGCCCAGAGGGCGCGTTGGCGGGTGAGCGCGGGGCAGTCCTCGGGCGGGTAACGCGCGGGCAACGTGCGGAGAAGCGAATCGGGGGATGTTTCCATGGTCTATCCTCTGTGCGCGGGCAGCCCCGCGACCTGCCGCTCCACCCAGGCGAGGGCGTCGTCGGGGCGGAGCCCCTCGGGGAGCGGACGGTCACGGAGCCCCTTGAGCGGGACGCGATTCCGCCGGTCATAGCAGGTGAGCCGCCCGTCGGAAACCTCGACCTTGGCGAGGGCGCGATCGGCGGCGAGGATGCGCAACCCCGCGAGCCGCAACGTCCGCATGGCCGGCGGCGGGAGCGGGCCGTAGCGGTCGGCGAGCTCGTCCCAAAGCGCCTGAATCTCCTGCGGCGAGACGGCCTCGGCGAGGCGGCGGTAGGCGTTCATGCGCTGGGCCTCGTCGTCGATGTAGCCATAGGGGATCGCGGCGGCGGAGGGGCCTGTCGCGCCGGGCGAGGGATCCAGGAAGTCAAGCAGCACCTCGGTGTCGACCAACGTCGGGAGCGACTCGCCCTTCATGCGGGCGATGGTGCGCCGCAGAAGCTGGCAATAGAGGCCGAAGCCGATGGCGGCGATGTGGCCGCTCTGCGCCGCGCCCAGGAGGTTGCCCGAGCCACGGATCTCCAGGTCGCGCAAGGCGATGGCGTACCCGGCGCCAAGGCCGCTGTGGCGCTTGAGCGCCTGCAGGCGCTTGCGGCCGTCGCCATCGACGTATCCGTCGCGCGGCAGGAGCAGATAGGCGAACCCCTTGGCGGACGAACGCCCCACCCGCCCGCGCAGTTGGTACAGGTCGGCCAAGCCGAAACGGTCCGCGCGGTCGATCAGGATGGTGTTGGCGCGGGGGATGTCGATCCCGCTCTCGACGATCGTGGTGCAGAGCAGCAGGTCGGCCTCCCCCTCGGCGAAGGCGCGCATGGTGCGGGCGAGCGTCTCGGCCGGCATCTGCCCGTGCGCCACGAGAATCCGCGCCTCGGGGACAAGCCGGCGGAGGCGCTCATGGACGCGCCCGATGGTGCGGACGCGGTTGTACAGGTAGAAGACCTGCCCGCCGCGGGCGAGTTCGTTGCGGATGGCGGAGAGGAGCGTGTCGTCGTCGTCCTGGCGGATCAACGTCTCGACGGCCACGCGGTTGCTCGGTGGCGTGCGCAGGAGCGAGAGGTCGCGCGCCCCGGTGAGCGAGAGGTAGAGCGTGCGCGGGATGGGCGTGGCACTCATCGTCAGCACGTCCACCACCGCGCGCAACCGCTTGAGGCGCTCCTTGTGCGCCACGCCGAACCGTTGCTCCTCGTCGACGATCAGCAGGCCGAGATCCCTGAAGGCCACCTGCTCGGAGAGCAGCGCGTGCGTGCCGATGAGGATGTCCACGCGCCCGGCCGCCGCGTCGGCGCAGGTCTTGGCCCGGCACCCCGGCGAACGGAACCGCGAGAGCACCTCGATCCGCACGGGGAAATGGGCCATGCGCTCGCAGAAGGTGGCGTAATGCTGCTCGGCCAGGACGGTGGTGGGCGTGAGCAGGGCCACCTGCTTGTGGTTGGCCACGGCGATGAAGGCCGCGCGCATGGCCACCTCGGTCTTCCCATAGCCGGCGTCGCCGCAGAGCAGGCGATCCATGGCCATCGGCGCGGCCAGATCCTGCTTGACCTCGGCGATCACGCGCGTCTGGTCGGGCGTCTCCTGCCACGGGAAGAGCGCCTCGAACTCCGCGATCCACGGATCCGAGAGGTCGAAGGCAAAGCCGGGGATGACGCGCCGCCGCGCCTGGGTCTCCAGCAACCCGGCGGCGAGATCCTCGATGCCGCGCTGCGCCGCCGCGCGTTCCCCGCGCCACCGGGTCCCGTCGAGCGAATGCAACCGCACCTTGTGGCTGCCCGGCCCGATGTAACGCGAGAGCAGATGGGCGTGCGTGGTCGGCACATGGAGTTTCGCGCCGTTGGCGTACTCCAGCGTGAAGACCTCCGTGCGGCGGCCGTTCACCTCGACCTCCGTCAGCCCCAGGAAGCGCCCGATGCCGTGCTCCAGATGGACCACCAGCTCGCCCGGTTCCACGTCGAAGGCGTACTCCAGGCGTTGGCCGGCCACGGCGCGCCGACGGGCCGGCGCGCGCCAGGCGCGGGTGGTGGGGTAAAGGTCGCTCTGCGCCGCCACCGTGAGATTCAGGTTCGCGACGGCGAACCCCTGCGAGAGGCCCTCCGGCAGGAGGGCGACGGGCGAATCCGGCGGCAGATCGTGCGCCAGGAGCTCCCGGGCGGCGGCCGTCTCCGCGCAGATGGCCACCGTGTGGCCGCGCTTGCGCGCCTCGGCGTCCAGCTCGCCCAAGAGTTGCCGGCGGAGCCCCACGTAGAAATCGGGATGATGCGTGCCGCCATCCCCCGCCAGATCGCGCACGCCGCGAATCGGCCGCGCCACGAGTGCCACGCCCGGCATGCCCCCGCGCAACGGCTCGCCCGCCCAGCAGACCCGCCCCCCGAAGCGCCCCATCTCGGCGGCGAACCACGCCGCGTTCGTCCCCGCCGCCGCGTCCGCCAAGGGCAGCTGGGCCAATGCCTGTTCCACCGCCGGGGCGTCCCACACCACCGCCGCCGCGTCGCGCAGCATCGGCAACAGGCGGGTCGTCCGCAGGGCCGCGGAGGGCGCCGGCGGCACGGTCACGGCCTCGACCTTCGCCACGGAGCACTGCGTCGCGGGGTCGAAGACGCGGATCCCATCGACCGTGTCGCCGAAGAACTCCACCCGCGCCGGCCGTTCCGCCCCCGCCGGCCAGACGTCCAGGATGCCGCCCCGCAACGCGAAGGTCAGCGGGTCGGCCACCATTTCCTCGCGCGTGTAACCCGCCCGCGTCAGCGTCTCGGCCAAGGTGTCGAAGGGGGTGTCCTCCCCCACCCGCAGCGTCCTGCTCGCGGCCTCCAACGCCCCCGGCTCCGGGATCGGCTGCCACAGCGCATGGATCGAGGCGACAATCAGGCAATGCCGCCCCCGCGCCCCCAGGATCGCCCGCACCTGCGCCACCCGCTCGCCCGTCAGCGCGGCCTGCTCGTCGTCGGCCGGCGCCAAAGCCAGGACCGGCGTCCGCGGCGCCAAGGCCACGGCGTCGGCCGCCGCCTGCTCCGCCGCCTCCGGCGAGGGCGCCACCAGAAGCGTACGCCCCTCGCCCAGCGCCATCGCCGTCAGGGCCGCCACTGGCGGAGGCAGATCCCCCACCGCGAAAGCCCCCGCCCGCCGCGGCAAAATCGCCGCGAGCAGGCGCTCGACCCTGGGCGTGACCTCCGCAAGCCGTTTCATGGGGTCAGTGTACCACATCCCCCCACAAATGCCAAACCGCCATCCCCGCGCCACCGTCCCTCCCGGGGCCCGCACCCAAAGTCGGGAGGGTTCGAGGCCAAACCCTAAAGGGTTCGCCCTCGAAGTCGGGAGGGTTTCGCGTTTCGGGCCCCGCGACGACCCAGCCCCGGGATCGGGCAAAAACCGCGGAGGCGCGAAAAAGTCTGTCCTCTTTCGCGGCCCGTCGCGTATAAAAAAGATGGAGGGTGCTTCCTCGGGAAGGCCCTTGCCGACGCTTGCGCGCCGGGCGAAGGTGTGATAGCATTCCGATGTTGTCGCCGCCGGCGTCAGACGAACTGTGAGAACCTTGGGAACGTCGAACGGGATTCGTCGGGCATCTCGGTGCGGTGCGCCCGCCAAGGCGTGCCATGCCGTCCGGCCCTTCCCCGCAGGGTCCCAAGGGCTCTCCCAGCGGTGCGTCAGGCGTGCGTCTGCCGCCCCACCGTGATTTGCGAGAATGAAAGGAAGACCGACCATGAGCGAGCAACCCCAAGACAACGATCAAGATACCGAGCAGGACCTCCCCGCGCTGGTGATTCTGGGAGAAGGACTCTATTTCCCGCAATGCGGCGACGATGGCTATCTGCTGGAGTGGCGGTACGTCAACGGCATCAACTGGGACGAAGCGGATCCGGAGATCGCCCGGTTCGACCTCGTGGGCGACCTCGGGATCGCCGTCAAAGACGAGGATTGGATCTCCATCCGCAAGAGCGGTTGCCCCGGCCGCGCGCTTTCCGTCGCCGGTCTCTTCCAGTTGTACGGCCCCAAGCTGGAGGACGGCGACGTCCCCGGGGAGCCCCCCACCCTCGACCACCCGCCCACCGACGAGGAGGTCGACCAACTCCTTGAGAAATACGACTATGGGGACTTCGTCAACGCCGTCGTCGACGACCTCCATGCCGTCGCCCGCCTCGTCCACACCTTCCGGGCCGACCCGCGCATCGCGATCGACCTCTCCAAGGTCTGGAAGGCCTACGAGCTGACGCTCAAAATCGCCAATCCCACAGAGGTCATCACGACCGCCCGCCTCCTGGCCGCCAGAGTCCCGGACGACGAGGCCCGCGCCAGTGACCTCCAGCGCCGCGTCGCCCTCCGCGCCTACGCCTACATCGTCCGCATCCCGGAACTCACCCAGACCTTCGCCCCCCTCATCACCCCCGAGTTCCTCCCCGAAAAGGGCGATCGCACCCATTTCCGACGCCTCGCCCAAAAGGCCGAGAACGAGGTCGAGGCCTTCCATGCCTTCGCCGAACCGCTCTTCCCCGACGAGAGCGACGAACCCGAGGAAAGCGAGGAGCCGGAGGCCGACGGCCAGGAGGAAAGCGCGGAAGACCCCGAAAAGCCCGTCTCCGACCGCGACGCCGGCAAAGCGCTCGAGAAGTACTCCGGCGACATCGGGGACGAGGATGACCTGAAAAAGAAGGTCCTCGAATGCTGGGAGAAACTCAAGGCGCTCTTCTCCAAGGTCAAGGTCCTCAAGCCCTACTGGGACGACTTCCTCCTCATCTTCGCCCTCCTGCGCGACTACATCTCCGGTACGTACCGCGACGTCCCCTGGTCGGTCATCGCCACCTTCGGCGGCGCCCTCCTCTACGTCCTCACCCCCTTCGACCTCGTGTGCGACTTCATCCCCGGCATCGGGTTCCTCGACGACGTCCTCGTGCTCTCCCTGGCCATCGCCGCGAACAAGGCCGCCCTCGCCGCCTACCGCGCCTGGCGCGCCAAGCACCCCACCGAGGACGCGTGAGGCCATAACCCGGCCCCCCGCCCGCGCGTGCGCCTCCTGCCATTCGGCGGGATGGCGCACGCGCGTCTTCGCCAACCCGCGCGGCGTGCGACTTTTGGGCGCACCGTGGGGGGGAGCTGGCGCGCGGACGGTTTCCCGGGCGGCCGGATTTTGCTATACTGCCCATGCCATGAAGAACGAGACACCGAAAGCGTTGTTGATCCCACGCGCGCGCCTGCTGGATCCCTCGACGGGGCGCGACGAGGAGGGGGCTTTGTTTGTGGACGCCCAGGGGCGGATCGCGCCGGTCCCGGCGAAACTGCCGGCGGCGTCGCGGCTGACGGTGTTGGACCGGCCGGGATTGGTGGTGACGCCGGGGCTGTGCGACGTGCATGTGCATTTCCGCGACCCGGGGGCGACGGAGGCGGAGGACTTCGTCTCGGGGTCGGCGGCGGCGGCGAACGGGGGGTTCACGCGCGTGGCGACGATGCCCAACACGCTCCCGCCGACGGACACGCCGGCCCTGGTGCGGCGGGCCCGGACGGCGCAGACGGCGGTGGCCATCTTCCCGACGGCCTGCGCCACGGTGGGACGCGCGGGGAAGACGTGCGCGCCGATCGAGGCCTTGGAGGAGGCGGGGGCGGTGGCCTTCTCGGACGACGGGGCGATGGTGGCCGACCCGGAGGTGATGCGGGTGGTGATGACGCGGGCGCGGAAGGTGGGCCGGCCGGTGATGGATCACGCGGTGCGGCCCGACCTGCAGCAAAACGGGATCGTGCGCGCCTGCCCCGCGGCGGAGACGTTCGGCTGGCCGATCTTCCCGCCGGAGGCGGAGGTGGAGGCGGTGCGGGGGGACATCGCGCTGTGCCGGGCCACGGGGTGCGCGTTGCACCTGCAGCATCTCTCCTGCGCGGAAAGCGTGGCCTTGGTGCGGGAGGCGCGCGCGGAGGGACTGCCGGTGACGGGCGAGGCGACGCCGCACCACCTGGCCCTCGCGGCGGAGGACATCCCCGGAAACGACGGGAACTGGCGCATGAACCCGCCGCTCGGCACGCGGGCGGACGTGGAGGCGTTGCGCCAAGGCGTGCTGGACGGCACGCTGACGATCTTCGCGACGGATCACGCGCCGCACGCCCCCGCCACGAAGGCCAAGGGCTTCCTCCAGGCGCCCTTCGGCATCATCGGCGCGGAGACGGCGGTGGGGGTGACGTGGGACGTGATGGTGCGGCAGTGCGGGATGGCCCCCCTGGCGTGGGCGGCGGCCTGGGTGACGGCGCCGAACACGCTCCTGGGCCTGCCGGCCCCGACCTTGGAACCCGGGGCCCCGGCCGAACTGGCCATCCTGGCCCCGAACGATGAATGGACGGTGGACGTGAGGCTGCTCGCCAGCAAGTCGCAGAACACGCCCTGGGCGGGGCGGACGCTCCGCGGGCGGGCGGTGGCGACCTACCGCAGGGGGCGTCTGCGCGCGCCCGGACTGACTCTCTGATCTCAACGCATACGCAAAGGACTGACGACCCATGAAGGCATTTGGCACGATCGCGACGGCGTTGGCCGTCGGCACGCTCTCGGCGGTTGGCTTCCCGGAGCCGAACCCGTTCCCCTACCCCTTCGCCCCCAAGCCCGAGATCTACCATGACGGCTGGATCGACCTGAACAAGAACGGGGAGATGGACACGTACGAGGACCCCGCCGCGCCGCTCGATGCGCGGATCGACGACCTGCTCGGGCAGATGACGCGCCCGGAGAAGGTGATGCAGTTGCTGACGCTGTATGCCTACCCCAGCGCATGCAAGGACAAGCACCCCACCGAAAAGTGGCTGGAACGCGCCTGGAAGGACGGCATCGCCAACGTGGACCAGGCCGGCGACGCCTTCGCCAACGGCGTCAGCGACCTGAACCGGACGCCCGAGCGCAACGCCCGGTACATCAACAACCTGCAACGCTTCTTCGTGGAGCAGACGCGCCTGGGCATCCCGGCGGATATGTCCAACGAAGGCATCCGCGGCGCCTGCGTGGCGCACGGCACCAGCTTCCCGAGCCCCCACTCCCAGGGCATGACCTGGAACCCGCAGCTGGCCTACGAGATCGGCCGCGTGATGGGCGCCGAGGCCAAGGCCGTCGGCTACACCAACGTCTACGGCCCGATCCTCGACGTGGCGCGCGACCAACGCTGGGGGCGCTGGGAGGGGACGATCGCGGAGGATCCGTTCCTCGTGGCGGCGATCGGCGGCCCCATCGCGCGTGGCATCCAGGACGCCGGCATCGCCTCCTCGCCCAAGCATTTCGTGGCTTACGGCGAGAACAAAGGCGCGCGCGGCTGGGATTCGCGCACAGACCCGCACATCACGGCGCAGACCTTCGAGGCCATCCACCTGTATCCGTTCCGGAAGGTCTTCTCCGAGGTCGGGCCGTTGGGCGTGATGTGCGCGTACAACGACGTGAACGGCGTGCCGATGGGCGCCAACCATGACCTGCTCACCGACCGCCTGCGCGGGGAGTTCGGCTTCCGCGGATACGTCGTCTCCGACAGCGGGACGGTCGAGCGCCTGGCCACCTCCATGCGCATCGCCGAGGACCTCAAGGAGGCACACGCGATCCGCGTGCGGGCGGGGCTGAACGTGTGGACCAACTTCGCCCAGCCCGAAAACCCCAAGAAATGGTTGCTGGAGGCGCTCGACGAGGGGCTCCTCACCGAGGAGGAGGTCGACACCGCCGTGCGGGGCGTCCTGCGCGTGAAGTTCCTGCTCGGCCTCTTCGACAAGCCTTACGTGGAGAGCCCCGCCGCTGCCGACCGCGTGGTCGGGAACGAGGCCTTCCAGAAAATCGCCCTCCAGGTCGCCCGCGAGGCGCTCGTGCTCCTGAAGAACGACAAGGGGCTCCTGCCGCTCGACGCGAAGGCCCTCAAACGCGTGGCGGTCGTCGGCCCCTTGGCCGACAGCACCGGGTGCATGCCCGTGCATTACGGCCCGCGCGGCTTCAAGCAGGTGACGGTGCTCAAGGGCATCCGTGAGTTCCTGGAGGGAAGCGGCGTGGAGGTGGCCTACGCCAAGGGGTGCGAGGTCGTCAACCCCGGCTGGCCCGACACCGAGCTCATCCCCGAGCCGCTCTCCGCGGAGGAGCGCCAAGGCATCGACGCCGCCGTCACGGCCGCGCAGGGCAGCGACGTCGCGATCGTGGTGCTCGGCGACACGGGGCGCACCTCCGGCGAGAGCAAGACCCGCAACAGCCTGAACCTCCCCGGCCGGCAGGACGACCTACTCCGCGCCATCCTCGACACCGGCAAGCCCACCGTGGTGGTGCTCCTGCACGGGCGCCCGCCGGCCGTGAACCTGGCGGCCAAGCGCGCCCCCGCCATCCTCTCCTGCGGCTTCCTGGGCGGCCATGGCGGCACGGCCGTGGCCGAGGCGCTCTTCGGCGCCTACAACCCCGGCGGCAAGACCAACGGCACCTGGCTGCGCAGCGCCGGGCAGATCCCCCTGAACTTCCCCGCCAAGCCCCGCTCGAACGATGAGCCGAACGTGCGCGGCCGCACCCACTACGACGGCCCGCTCTGGCCCTTCGGGCACGGTCTCTCCTACACCACCTTTGCCCTCGGCGAGCCGAAGGCCGAGCCGCTCACCGAGGAGGCGGAGGTCCCCGCCGGCGGCCTCTCCGGCCTCTTCGGCGGCACCGAGACGGAGCGCCGCCTCACCGGTTGGCGCGTCACGCTCCCCGTCACCAACACCGGCGACCGCGCCGGCGACGAGGTGGTCCAGCTCTACGTCGCCTACACGCAGACGCCCCGCGTGAGCTGGTTCGAGCAGATGCTCCGTGGCTTCCGGCGCGTCTCCCTCAAGCCCGGCGAGACGCGCGCGGTGACGATCGACCTCTCGCTCGACGACCTCAAAATCGCCCTCGACGACCAATCCTGGGTGCTCCCCGAATATCCCTTCGAGATCCGCCTGGGCACCTCCTCGCGCGCCATCCACCATCGCATCCTCATCCAGGGCGACCGCGTGCTGAAGGTGGAGAAGGTGTCGCCGAAGGCGCGTGCGCGCACGCACCTCGACCCCCTGCGCGCGGATTGACGGAGGGGACGGCCAATGCCCTTCTCGATGACCGGATTCGGACGCGGCGAGGCCTCGGGCGAGGGAGTCGCCGTCACCGTCGAGCTCGCGACCGTCAACCGCAAGCAATTCGACGCCACGCTCTGGCTCCCCCGCGAATGGCTGGCCTTCGAGCCACGCCTCCAGAACCTGTTGCGCACGGGCATCGCGCGGGGCGCCGTCAAGGCCGCCGTCTCCGTCAGGCCGATCGCGGACGCGGACGCGGCGGAGGCGTTGGAGGCGCGCGTCGCGCGGCTCCGCGCCGTCGCGCGGCGCCTCGGCCTTCAGGGCGAGCCGACGCTTTCCGACCTGGTGGCGCTGTGCGCCGCGGAGCCCGAGGCGGGGGCGCCCGCCCCCACGGAACCCCTCTGGGCGATCCTCGAGGCTGCCACGCGCGAGGCGCTCGCGCGGCTCCGCGCCATGCGTGCGGCCGAGGGCGGACGCATCGCCGCCGACCTCCGCGAACGCCTCGACGGCCTGCGCGGCCTGCACGCCCGGATCGCCGCCATCGCGCCGACCCTGCCCACGCTTTGGCGCGAACGGCTGCGCGCGCGGGTGAACGAGCTGTTGGCGCCGGATTCCGCGCTCGACGCCACGACGTTGGAACGCGAGGTGGCGCTTTTCGCCGACCGGGCGGACATCTCGGAGGAACTCACGCGCCTGGCCGCCCACTTCGCGCACGCCGAGACGCTCCTCTCCGACGCGACCGCGCCTTGCGGCCGTGCGCTCGACTTCCTGTGCCAGGAACTTTTCCGTGAGATCAACACCACCGGGTCGAAATGCGCCGGAAGCGAGATCCCGCGGCTCGTGATCGCGTTCAAGACCCTGCTTGAGACCTTCCGCGAACAGGTGCAGAACCTTGAGTGACGCCGTGACCGTCGAGGAGCTCACGCCCGCCGACCTGCTGGCCGAGGGGTTCCACGCCCGTCTCAACCGCCTGGCCCTGGCACACGCGCCGGTCATCCTGCTGGTGCGTAACGACGGCTTCGCGGGGGAGACGCCCCTGCCCCTGGCCTTCGCCAATCCCTGCCTGGTGGATTTGGCGCCGGCCTTCCGCATCCGCGGGGCGCGCATCCGCCCGGAAGCCTTGGGGGCGACGCTCACCCGGGCGAGGGAAGTCTGTGCCGCCGGGCATGGCCCGTTTTTGGTAGAATTGATGACCGTCACGTAAGAAACGGGAAGGAGACTCGCATGGATGCGCCCATCAACCTCTTCACGCAAACGCCGGGCCGTGTGCACATCATGGGCATTTGCGGCGTGGGCGCGGCGGGCATCGCCTGGATGCTCCATCTGCGCGGGTGGAAGGTCTCCGGGTGCGACCGGCACATCCCGCCGACCCTGAGCCGTTTCTTCGCGCGCAACGGGATCACCATCCTGCAGGACCATGACCCCGCGCATCTGGCCGATTGCGACGTGCTCGTGCACAGCGCGGCCATCCACCCCGATGAGCCCGAGCTGGCCCTGGCCCGCGCCGGCGGTATGCCCATCCTTTCGCGCGGGCAGTGCTTGGCGGGGTGGGTCAGCGGGTTGCGCTCGGTGGCCGTGTGCGGCACGCACGGCAAAACCACGTCGGCCTGTTTCGCCACGCGCCTGCTCCAGTGCGTGGGGCAGAACCCGCTCTGGTGCCTGGGCGGCTACACCCCGCGGCTCCTCACCAACGCCGGCCCCCGAAACGGCAACCTCGCCGGCAAACTCCCCCCCGACCAGATCGCCGTGGCGGAGGCCGACGAGAGCGACGGCACCCTGGCCTACGAGCACCCCGCCGTCACCCTCATCACCAACATCGAGCGCGACCACCTCGACCACTTCCGCGACGAGGAGGAGCTGGAGCGCTGTTTCGCCGAGGTCGTGGCCAACACCCGCGAGGGCGTGGCCGTCTGCGCCGACGCCCCCTGGGCCATGCGCGTCGCCGCCACCTACGGCGGCCCCATCCTGACCTTCGGCTTCTCGCCGGACGCCATGCTCCGCGCGGAGGGTATCCGCTGCACCGCGGAGAACTCCTTTTTCACGCTCTGGCACGGCCGCGAACGTGTCGCCGACGTGCTCCTCCCCGTGCCGGGCCGCCACAACATCCTCAACGCGCTCGGCGCCCTGGCCTCCTGCCTGCTCCTCGGCGTCAGCGACACGCACACGCTGGCCCAGGCGCTCCCGCAGGCCTGCGCCGAGCTCCCGAAACGCCGCTTCCAATGGGTCACACCCCAAGACGCCCCCATCCGCGTCATCGTCGACTACGCCCATCACCCCACCGAGATCCTCGCGCTTCTCGCGATGGCACGCCTCCAGCCGTGCCGCAGACTTCGCGTCGTCTTCCAGCCGCACCGCTACTCACGCACCAAGAAGCTCCTGCACGAGTTCGTCCCCGCCTTCACGGGCATCGACGAGCTCATCCTCATGCCCGTCTACGCCGCGAGCGAGGACCCGGCCTCCGGGTACGAGAGCGACGCGCTCTATGCAGCGTTGCGCGAGCATGACCCGGGGCTCCGCCTGCTTCTGGCCCGGGACGGCGGGGAGGTCACCGACCATCTGCTGCGCACGGCCCGGCCCGGCGACCTGATTTTGGCCGTGGGCGCGGGGGACGTCGAGCGCGTGGGTTACGCCTTGGGCGACGCGCTTCCCGCCACCGAGGCCGCGGCGATCGCCCAGCCGCCGCCCCACGTCCGCCTGCAAGCCCGCCTCACCACGCTCTTCCCCGAGGAGATCGACTTCGTCGCGGATGCCCCGCTCGCCGCCCACACGGGCTTCCGCGTCGGCGGCGTGGCCACGTTGCTCGCCAAGCCCAGGAGCATCCCCGCGCTCTCCGCCCTCTGCGCCGTCACGCGCGCCTGGGGCATCCCGCTGCGTTTCATCGGCGGGGGGTTCAACACGTGGTTCTCCGACTTGGGGTTCAACGGCGTGCTCTGCGCCCTCGCCGGCCCCGACTTCGAGGGGTTCGCGCGCGACGGCGAGCGGGTGACCGTCGGCGCGGGGCTCTCCGGGCCGGCGCTGTTGGCGCGCCTTGAGAGCGAGGGGCTTTCCGGCCTAGGCTTCATGCAGGGCATCCCCGGGACCGTCGGCGGGTGGGCGCGCATGAACGCCGGCGCGCACGGCCACGCCTTCTGGGAACGCGTCGAGGGCGTCCGCGCCGTCCTGGCCGATGGGCAGCTCCGCCACATCCCCGCGGAGGCGTTCACCGCCGGGTACCGCTCGGTACGCGGCCTTGCCGGGATGGTCGTCATCGCCGTCACCCTCCGGCTGGCCCCCACCGACCCCGAGACGGCCCGTGCCGAACGCCAGGCGTTCGCCGCCAAGCGGATCGACCTCGCGGGGCTCCGTTGCTGCGGCTCGCTTTTCCGCAACCCACCGGGGCTCTCGGCGGGGGCCGTGCTCGATTGCCTTGGCGCGAAGGCCTGGCGCATCGGCGGGGCGGGCGTCGCCCCGAACCACGCGAACGTCCTCGTCGCCGGGGAGGGGTGCACGGCCTCCGACCTGCTGGCGCTCATGTGGCGCTTGCGCGCGGCCTTCGCCGCGGAGACGGGGGTAACCCCTCAGCCCGAGATCCAAGGGTTCTGACGCGCCATGCCCAAGCCCTACGAAATCGCCGTCCAGGTCGTCCGCGAGATCAGCGCCGCCATCGGCCAGGAGCGCGACCCCCAACGGTTGCTCGATGAGATCCTCGCGGTCCTCAACCGGCGCATGGGGATGCTCCGCGGCACGCTCACCCTGCTGCACGACGGTACCCTCACCATCGAGGCCTCCCACGGGCTCGACGCCCAAGCGCGCCGCCTCGGGCATTACCGCCTCGGCGAGGGCATCACCGGCACCGTCGCCGAGACCGGCCACCCCGAGATCGTCCCGGACATCCGCGCCGACCATCGTTTCCTCAACCGCACCGGCGCCCGTGCCGCCGACGAACCCGTCGCCTTCATCTGCGTGCCGGTCCTCGCCAAGGGGCGGGTCATCGGCACGCTCTCCATCGACCGCCGCGTCGAGCCGGGCATCGACCTGCGCCAGGACGCCGCGATCCTGGAAATCGTCGGGGCGCTCACCGCGGGGGCTGTCTCCGCGCTCCTGCAAGGCCAGGAGGAACGCCAGGCGCTCGAGGAGGAGAACCGCCGCTTGCGCGACCTCTCCGAGAACCCCGGCGAGTTGGTCGGCAACTGCTCGGCCATGCGCCACGTCTACGCCCAGATCCGCCAGGTCGCCCCCGCGGACGCCACCGTCCTCATCCGCGGCGCCACCGGCACGGGGAAGGAACTCGTCGCCCGTGCCATCGTCAGACTCTCCGGGCGGGCCCACAAACCTTTCGTGGCGCTCAACTGCGCCGCCTTGCCGGAGGCGCTCGTCGAGAGCGAGCTCTTCGGGCACGAGAAGGGCGCCTTCACCGGCGCGGTGGCGCGCCGTATCGGGCGGGCGGAGGAGGCCGATGGCGGCACGCTCTTCCTGGACGAGGTGGGGGATCTCTCCCCGCAGACGCAGGTCAAGCTCCTTCGTTTCCTCCAGTCCCGTACCTTCTCCCGCGTGGGCAGCAACCGGGAGCTCCGCGCCGACGTCCGATTCATCGCCGCGACCAGCCGCGACCTGGAGGCGCTCATGCGCGAGGGGCGTTTCCGCGAGGATCTCTATTACCGGCTCAACATCTTCCCCATCACGCTCCCCGACCTCGCCCACCGCCGCAGCGACATCACGCTCCTCGCCGAGCACTTCGTCGCCGCCTTCAATCTGAAGTATCACAAGCACGTCACCCGCCTCTCCACCACCGCCATCAACATGCTCATGGCCTATCACTGGCCCGGCAATGTCCGCGAGCTCGAGAACTGCATCGAGCGCGCCGTCCTCACCTCCACCGATGGTGCCATCCACGGCTATAACCTCCCCCCCTCCCTTCAGACCGGCGAGAGCGCCGGGAACGCGCTCCTGCCCACCGACCACGCCCCCCTCGCCGTCATGGTCGCCAGCTATGCCCGCGAGCTGATCGTCGACGCACTCAAGCGCGCCCACGGCAACCGCTCCGCGGCGGGCCGCGCGCTCGGCGTCTCCCCCCGCATGATGAATTACAACATCAGGCGCTACGGCATCACCCCCGAGTGGTACCGCGACGCCAACCCTTGAGATGGACGCCGCCCCACCCACCCGCCGCTTCCGCATGGTCTGCGCCTACGACGGCACGGCCTACTTCGGTTGGCAGACCCAGCCCGGGCACGCCTGCCTGCAGGAGACGATCGAACGCGTCCTCGCCGGGATCGTGAAGGCCGACCGCGTGGAGATCCACGCCAGCGGCCGCACCGACCACGGCGTCCATGCGCGCGGGCAGGTCTTCCACTGCGACCTCGCCACCCGGATGTCCCCCAAAAGCCTCATGATGGCCCTGAACGCGAACGGCCGCCTCCCCCCGGACATCCGCATCCGCGCCTGCCGCGAGGTCCCCCCCGACTTCCACGCCCGCTACTCCGCCGTACGCAAGGAGTATCGCTACTACGTCTGGAACACCCGGCTCATGCCCCCCGCCAAGCGCCTCTACCACGCCCATGTGGCCCGCCCGCTCGACCTCGCCGCCATGCAGGCCGCGGCCCGCCGCCTCGTGGGCGAGCACGACTTCGCCGCCTTCGCCGCAAACCCCAACCGCCCCATCGCCTCCACCGTCCGCACCATCCACGCCTTCGAGATCGCCAAGCGCGGCTCGCGCATCACCTTCCGCGTCCAAGGCAACGGGTTTCTCTACAAGATGGTGCGCAGTCTGGTGGGGTTCCTCCTGCGCGTGGGCGCCGGCCAGGAACGCCCCGAGGCGGTCGACACGCTCCTCGCCCCCGGCACGCCCCGCACCGCGCGCGTCCCCTCCGCCCCCGCCTGCGGCCTCTTCCTCTGGCAGGTGTGGTATGAGTGACGCCCCCGAGAACGAGGCCGAGGAGACCTTCACGCTCACCGTCGAGGCCGGCGCGGACGAACGCCGCCTCGACCAATGGCTGGCCCGCCGCCTCCCCGAGCTCACCCGTTCCCGCATCCAGGCCCTTGCCAGGCAAGGCCGCCTCACCGACGCCACGGGGGGCCCCGTCGCCAAACTCTCCGCCGCCCCCATCCCCGGCGCCACCTATGCCCTCACCCTCCCCCCCGCCGAACCCACCGACCTCATCCCTGAGGACATCCCCCTCACCATCCTCTATGAGGACGCCGATCTCCTCGCGCTCGACAAACCCGCCGGCCTCGTCGTCCACCCCGCCTGCGGCCACACCCACGGCACCCTCGTCAACGCCCTCCTCTTCCATTGCCCCGACCTACGCGGGATCGGCGGCGCCCAACGCCCAGGCATCGTCCATCGCCTCGACATGGACACCTCCGGCGTGATGGTCGTGGCCAAGACCGACCGCGCCTTCCAAGGGCTCGCCCGGGCCTTCGCCGAGCACGACCTCGAAAAACGTTACGTCGCCATCACCCAAGGCGCCCCCAAGCCCCCCTCCGGCACCCTCGACACCCCCATCGGCCGCTCCCCCGCCAACCGCCAGAAGATGGCCATCCTCCGCGCCGGCGGCCGCCGCGCCATCACCCACTGGCGCACCCTCGCCACCCTCCCGCAGGGCCTCGCGCGCGTCGAATGCCTCATCGAGACCGGCCGTACCCACCAAATCCGCGTCCACCTCGCCTCCCTCGGCACCCCCATCGTCGGCGACGCCCTCTACGGCAAACCCGCCCTCGACCGCCGCCTCGCCCCCCCCCCCGCGCGCCAACTCCTCCACGCCCGCCGCCTCGCCCTCCGCCACCCCGTCACCGGCGAGCCGCTTCGCTTCGAGGCGCCCTTCCCCGCCGACTTCCTCCCCTATCTCGGCGACGCCACCCCCTAGGTCAACGGCTCCGAAAAACGGAAAGGTACGCCGAACGATACGGGGCAAGGGGCTCCGGGATGTGCTATAATACCGGATATGAGACGCGGGTTGATAAGCGTGTTCGCCGGGTTGGCGATGGCGTTCGGCGCGATGGGCGCGCCGGATGCCCCAGGGACGTTCCGCCTGCGCGTGGGGCCCTTCTTCGAATATGGCTCGCGGGAGGGGGAGGGGATGACGCGGCTGGCGATCCGCCCGTTCTACGCGTGGGAAAAAGGGGCCTCGGCGCGGGAGGATCGGGACATGGAGGTGCTCTGGCCGCTGACGCATTTCGGGTGGCGGGGGACGGCCTTCCATTGGCGGGTGGTGATGGCGTTCTGGCGGGAGGACGACGTGACGGGAGCGCGTTCGCGGGATTATTCCTTCGCGTTGCCGCCGCTGTGGGTGAACGGGCGCGACGAGGGGGAGGGCTATTGGGGGCTCTTCCCGATCTGGGGGCGGATGCCGAAGTTCCTGCTGCTGGAGGATTTCCGGTGGGGGATGTTCCCCGCCTGGCTGAGTTACCGGACGGGCGGCTCGCAGGGGAAGCGCCGGGATTACGTGCTCTGGCCCTTCTTCTCGCTGAAGCATGACGACGACCGGACGCGCTGGGCGCTGTGGCCGTTCTACGGCACGAAGCGGGAACGGGGGCGCGAGGCGCGGTTCGTGCTCTGGCCCTTCTGGAACGACCAGACCTTCGACGCGCCGAACCACCACGGCCGGGCATGGATGCTCTGGCCGCTCGTCGAGCGGATCGACGCGGACACGGAGCAGGGATGGGGCCTCCTGCCGCCGCTCTTCAGATATTCCACAACGACGGACGGCGCAATGCTCCTGCGGTGCCCCTGGCCGCTCTTCGAACGCTATCGCGACCGGCGCGAGAGCACGTGGAAGTCATGGCGGCTGTGGGGGGTGACCCACCGTGGCACGCGCGACGGATGGTGGGCGCTCCACCCCATCGTGGTGCGCCAACGCCAACACACGGTGAGCCAATATGTGCGCCGTTTCCGCGTGTGGCCCTTCTACGTGAGCGAGGAGACACACGCGTACGACGCGCACGGGACGCCACGCCTGCAGAGCCGCCATTTCCGCGTGTGGCCCTTCTACGCCAGCGACTACCACGAGGACGACGGCCTGCGCCGCCGCTCGCTCATCCTCTTCCCCATGCGCGACGTGCCGGCGGTGGAGCGCAACTGGGCGCCCTTCTGGACCTTCTACACGGCCACGCAGACCCCGGGCTCCGACACCGTGCGCCATGAGCTTTTCTGGGGGCTCATCTGGTGGACCACCCACCCCGGCCCACCCGAGCCCGACGACCCGCACCCCCCACCCGCGGAGGAACCATGACCTTCACCCGCGAACCCACCCCCGGCCGTATCGCCCCGCTCCTCGCCGCGCTCGGCCGCACCGCCACCCTGGCCGGGCTGGCGCTGGCCGGACTGCCCGCGCTCTTCGCCCGCCGTGACACGCGGGCGGACTTCCTGCGCCAACTCTACGTGATCGGCATCGGCTCGTTGGCGGTGGCGACGGTGGTGGCGCTCTTCACCGGGATGATCCTGGGCCTGCAGCTGGGCATCGCCTTCCGCCAGTTCTCTCAAGAGCTGATGGTGGCCTTCACCCTCTCCTACGCCATGCTCCGCGAGATGGGCCCCTTCATGACGGGCATCATCCTGGCCGCGTGCGTGGGCAGCGCCATGGCCGCGCAGCTCGGCACGATGACGGTGAACGAGGAGGTCGCCGCCCTGGAGATGATGGGCATCGACCCCGTGCGCTTCCTGGTGGTGCCCCGCCTCTGGGCGATGACGGTCATGGCGCCCCTCCTCTCCTTCTACACCTGCGTGCTCGCCTTCCTGGGCGGCGCCCTCGTGGGCTACACCCAGCTGAACATCCCCTTCCTGCAATTCATCGGCCAGGTGCTCGACGCCGCGGAGGTCAAAGACCTCTACGTGGGGCTCCTCAAAGCCGCGATCTTCGGCGTGCTCATCAGCGCCATCTCCTGCGCGGTCGGCTTCGCCACCACCCAAGGCGCGGCGGGCGTCGGCGCCTCCACGCGCCGCGCCGTCATCCTCTCCTTCCTCGCCATCCTCATCGGCGGCTACTTCATCACCCGGTTCTTCTATGTCTTCTGACCCCGCGCTCCTTTTCCGTGCCGTGACCAAGGCCTTCGGCACGCGCCGCGTGATCGACGGGCTCGACCTCGCCGCCGAGCCGGGCGAGATCCTCGTCATCATCGGCCCCTCCGGCACCGGCAAATCCGTCACCCTCAAGCTCGCCTCCACCCAGCTCGCACCCACCTCCGGGACGATCCGGGTGCTCGGACGCGACCTGGCGGCCCTGCCGCCGCGCGACCTGCCCGCCCTCCGGCGCAGGCTGGGTTACCTCTTCCAATCCGGCGCCCTGCTCGGGTGGAAGACCCTGGCCGAGAACGTCGCCCTCCCCCTCGCCGAACGCGACCGCCTGCCCCCCGCGCAGATCGAGGGGCGCGTGCGCGACGCGTTGGCCGAGGTCGGCCTCGCCGACTCCGGCGACCTCTACCCCGCCGAGGTCTCCGGCGGCATGCTCAAACGCGCCGCCTTCGCCCGCGCCATCATCGAAAACCCGGAACTCCTCTTCTTCGACGAGCCCACCTCCGGCCTCGACCCCGTGATGAGCCGCACGATCGACCGCCTCATCCAGCAGATCGCCCGCGCCCGCCGCGCCACCTGCCTCGTCGTCACGCACGACCTCGCCGGCGCCCTGCGCTACGCCGACCGCATCGCCTTCCTCAAAGGCGGCCGCTTCCTGCAGGTCGCCACCCCCGCCGAGCTCCTCCGGCGGCCACACCCCGAAGTCCAAGCCTTCCTCAAGGCCCAAGCCGTGGAGGATACCCCATGAGCCGCGACAAGAACATCCTGCCCGAGATCGTCACCGGCGCCTTCGTCGCCGCCGTCATCGCCCTGCTCGCCTTCTTCACCATCGTCATCAGCGGCGTCGACCTCCTGCGCGGCAGCCACCACGCCGTCCGCCAGGCACGCTTCGACCATGTGGACGCGCTCAAACCCCAAGACCCCGTCCTCGTCCGCGGCATGAAGGTCGGCGCCGTCCAACACCTCGCCCTGAGCGACAACGCCGTCGTCGTCACCTTCACCGTCGACGCCGACGTCCCCCTCCAGGCCGACGCCTCCGTCACCGTGATCCCCACCTCCCTCCTCGGCGGCTCCGCGCTCGACGTCGTCCAAGGCGTCTCCCCCACCCCCCTCGCGCCCGACGCCGTCCTCCCCGGCGCGCCGCACATCGACGTGATGCGCGAGCTCGGCGCGCTCGTCAGCGAGTTCCGCGAGGCCGTCGACCCGGGCGACCTCCGCGAACTCCTCGCCAACCTCCGCCAATCCTCCGGCGACCTCACCGTCATCACCGGACGCCTCACCAAAGGCGAGGGCCTCCTCGGCAAACTCCTCGACCCGCAGGACACCACCTACGCCGACCTCCGCGCCATCGCCGCCAACCTCCGCCAAACCACCGACCGCCTCAACCAAGGCCAAGGCCTCCTCGGCCGACTCCTCCAAGAGGACGACTCCACCTACGCCGACCTCAAGGCCACCGTGGCCAACCTCCGCGCCGCCACCGCCTCCCTCAACGACGCGAAGACCCCCCTCGGCCGACTCCTCTCCGCCGACTCCCCCCTCGTCACCGACCTCGAACGCGCCACCGCCGCCCTCAACGACCCCAAGACCCCCCTCGGCCGACTCCTCGCCCCAGGCTCCACCCTCATCGCCGACCTCGAAACCACCGCCGCCAACCTCAAGGCCATCACCGCCAAACTCCAGACCGACCAAGGCACCCTCGGCCGCCTCATCAACGACCCCGCCCTCGCCAACGAGGCCGAAGGCGCCGTCAAGGACGTCCGCCAGATCATCGACAACATGCGCGACACCGCCCCCATCACCACCTTCACCTCCCTCTTCTTCTCCGGCCTCTGAGCCACGGCAAGACAAACCAAAAGCCCCCGCGCCGCAAGGCCGGGGGCTTTTCTCATGGCGACACGCCACGCTCACTGCCGGAAAAGCGCGTTGGCGGACATTTGGAGATAAGCCTCCGCGCCAAGCGTGGGGAACTCGGCCTTGAGCGCGGCGACGTAAGCCGCGCCATCGGTGCACGTCTCAGCCAAAGCCCTAGCACGGAGCAGATAGGCGCGCTTGGCAGGGACGACCTCGCCACCCTCCGGAAGATGGTGCGTGGAAAGGATAAGGCGTGTCCCACCGGCCTCAAACGTGTCGCACTGGGCGATGGCAGCGTCAATGGCCGAACGGGAAAGGAGCAGACTGTGGCAATCCGCGCCGAAAAGATGGGTCGCGGTGAGTTTGGCCGCAGGCAAATCAAGATCGAAGCCGTAACCGGCGTCACGCACGACGAATCGCAGTCCCGCACAATCGAGAGGCCCCTCCGGGATGACGCGGACGATAGGGCGAGGTTGGAGAAAATCCCCATGGAACGCCGACTTGAACCCTTCGACGATACCATGGATGACGCCACCGGGTTGCAACGCGGCGACCGTCCGTGCCGTGGCCCACGTCTCACCGAGCAAATCCGCGCCGCCGACGTGGTAAGGCGTGAGAACGGCCACGATGGGCTTACCCGTCGCGGCGAGCGTGGCGCGCCAAGCCTCGACATCGGGCAAGAACGCCGGAGCCTCCAGGCAGACCAATCCCCTGGGACCCTCGAAGGCGAAGCAGGTGTCGGCCAATGCGTCGCCCGTGTCGCACACATGCAGGACACAGCCGGGAAGTTGAAGTGTGGATGTTTTCATCTTCGCTCCTTTCTGATATGATGACTTGAAAACGTGGGCAATGATACCGTAGCGTGCACCATTGCGCCAGTAGGCACCTTTTTGTAACCATCGAAAGGATGTGAGATGTTGCGTAAAGCAGATTTGCCTCCCTGTCCCATCGCCCTCACGATCGGGTTGATCGGAAACAAATGGAAACTCCACATCCTGCGCGAGCTCATCCTCCTTGGCCCGCGCCACTTCGGCGAACTCCTCCGCGCCCTTCCCGGCATCAGCAAAAAAGTCCTCACCGAGAGCCTGCGTGGCTTGGAGGCCGATGGGCTCATCACGCGCACCCTCCACGCCACCAAACCACCGACGGTCGAATACGCGCTCTCCCCCTTGGGGCGGACGCTTCTGCCGCTCTTCGACTCAATGGCTGCGTGGGGAGAGACATACCGCGCCGCCGCCGGATCGTGAAAAGAAAAAGCCCCCGCGCCGCAAGGCCGGGGGCTTTTTCGTGCCGCAGGGGCGCACCTCACGCGGCACGGCGGCGGAGTGCCAGCCCGGCCACGCCGAGGGCGATATGGTGCAGCGCCTCCCCGACAACGCCCCCGCCACGGCCACAGGGAATGGGGGGTCGGACAGGGGGCAAGCGTTAGTCCGATTGGCACGGTTCATGCGAAAAAGCCCCCGCGCGGGGCGCGGGGGCTTTTTGTCCGACGGAGCGGGGCTCAGTCGATTTTGGGGGCGTCTGGGGCCGCCTTGTACTTGGGGCCGTAGTAGGCCTTGAGGTAGATCTCGCGGATCTCGGAGATCAGCGGATAGCGGGGGTTGGCCGGGGTGCACTGATCGTCGAAGGCGTCCTCGGCGAGGGTGTCGAGGTTGCGGAGGAACTCATCCTCGGGCACGCCCCAGGCCTGGATGGACTCGGGGATGTTGACGGCCTTCTTGAGCGCCTCGATGCCCTTGACGAGGGCGTCGACCTTCTCGGCGTCGCTCTTGCCGTGGGCGAGGCCGAGGACGTCGGCGACGCGGGCGTAGCGGGAGCGGGCCATGGGATAGGTGTACTGCGGGAAGATGGCCTGCTTGGCGGGGTTCTCGACGGCGTTGTAGCGGATGACGTCGCAGATGAGGAGCGCGTTCGCGATGCCGTGCGGGATGTTGTACTTGGCGCCGAGCTTGTGGGCCATGGAGTGGCAGAGGCCGAGGAAGGCGTTGGCGAAGGCCATGCCGGCGATGTTGCTGGCATAGTGCATCTTCTCGCGGGCCTTGCGGTTGTTGGCGCCCTCGTCGTAGCTGAGCTTGAGGTACTTGAAGACGAGGCGGGCGGCCTCGAGGCTGAGGGCGTTGGACCACTCGGTGGAGAGGACCGAGACCATGGCCTCGAGGGCGTGCACGAGGGCGTCGATGCCGGAGGCGGCGGTGAGGCCGCGGGGCATGGTGAGGACGAGCTCGGGGTCGGCGATGGCCATGTCGGGCGTCAGCGCGTAGTCGGCGATGGGGTACTTCTTGTGGGTGCGGCTGTCGGTGACGACGGCGAAGGGGGTGACTTCCGAGCCGGTGCCGGAGGTGGTGGGGATGGCCACCATCATGGCCTTGGCGCCGAGTTTGGGGAAGGTGTAGATGCGCTTCTCGATGTCCATGAAGCGCATGGCCATGTCCTCGAACTTGGCCTCGGGGTTCTCGTAGCGCAGCCACATCATCTTGGCCGCGTCCATGGGCGAGCCGCCGCCGAGGGCGACGATCAGGTCGGGCTTGAAGGAGTTGATGCGCTGGAGGCCGAGCTCGATGGTGTCGGTGTCCGGGTCGGGCTTGACCTCGTGGAAGATCTCGGTCTCGATGCCCATCTCCTCGAAGACCTTGGTGATCTTCTCGGTGTAGCCCAGGTCGAAGAGCGGCTTGTCGGTGACGAGGAAGGCGCGCTTGCGGTCGCTGAGCTCGCGGAGGGCGAAGGGCAGGCAGCCGAACTTGAAGTAGACTTTCGGCGGGACCTTGAACCAGAGCATGTTCTCGCGGCGGGCGGCGATGGTCTTGATGTTCATGAGGTGCTTGACTCCGATGTTTTCCGAGACGGCGTTGCCGCCCCAGCTGCCGCAGCCGAGCGTCAGGGAGGGCGCGAGCTTGAAGTTGTAGAGGTCGCCGATGGCGCCCTGGGAGGCGGGGATGTTGACGAGGACGCGGCCGGTCTCGACGAGCGAGCCGTAGGTCTTGATGCGGTCCTCGTTGTGGGGGTTGGTGTAGAGCACGGAGGTGTGGCCCAGGCCGCCGGCCTCGATGAGCTTCTTGGCCATCATGGCGCCTTCCTCGAAGGTCTTGCACTTGTAGAGGGCCAAGACGGGGGAGAGCTTCTCGTGGGCGAAGGGCTCCTCGGGGCCCATCGTGATCTCCTTGGTCTCGCCGATGAGGACCTTGGCCTCCTTGGGCACCTTGATGCCGGCCATCTCGGCGATCTTCCACGCGGGCTGGCCGACGATCTTGGCGTTGAGCTTGCCGTCGACGAAGATGGTGGCGGCGACCTTGGCGCGCTCGGAGGCGTTGAGGATGTAGGCGCCGCGCGCGAGAAACTCTTTCTTCACCTCGTCGTAGATGCTCTCGACGACGATGACCGACTGCTCGGAGGCGCAGATCATACCGTTGTCGAAGGTCTTGGACATGAGGATGGAGGAGACGGCCATCTTGATGTGGGCGGTCTCGTCGATGAGCGCGGGGGTGTTGCCCGCGCCCACGCCGATGGCCGGGCGGCCGGAGGAGTAGGCGGCCTTGACCATGCCCGGGCCGCCGGTGGCGAGGATGAGGTTGGTGTACTTGTGGTGCATCAGCGCGGCGGAGACGGCCATCGTGGGGTGCTTGATGCAGCCGACGATGCCCTCGGGGGCGCCGGCGCGCACGGCCGCGCGCTCGATGATCATCGCCGCGGCGTAGGTGGAGTTCTTGGCGCGCGGGTGGGGGCTGAAGACGATGCCGTTGCGGGTCTTCAGCGCGAGGAGCGCCTTGAAGATGGCGGTGGAGGTGGGGTTCGTGGTCGGCACGATGCCGGCGATGATGCCCAGCGGCTCGGCCACGCGGCTGATGCCGTAGGTCTCGTCGTGCTCCAGCTCGCCGCAGGTCTTCACGTTCTTGTAGCTGTTGTAGATGTACTCGGAGGCGAAGTGGTTCTTCGTCACCTTGTCCTCCACCACGCCCATGCCCGTCTCCTCGACGGCCATCTTGGCCAGCTCGATGCGGTGGGCGCAGGCCGAGAGGGCGCACTCACGGAAAATCTTGTCCACCTGCTCCTGGGTATAGGTGGCGTAAATGGCCTGGGCCTTCTTCACGCGCTCCATCAACGCGTCGAGTTCCTTCAGCCCCTCCTCGTCGGTGGCGGCGGGGGCGGCGGGCTGCACGGGTGTCGCGGGCGCCTTGGCGGCGGCCTTCGCGGCGGGCTTCTTCGTTGCCATGTGTGTCTCCTTGTTGAGGTTAGGAACGGCAATTCCTCTAAATCGGTATAAAAGTATCGATTATTTCCCCCAAAAAGTCAAGCAAAAAACACCTCCTCGCCCCAAAACCTTCCGTCTTCCGCCCCGGCCCCTCCCGACTTTCGGGGCAGACCCCTTAGGGTTTCGGGCCAGACCCTAGGAGGTTTCGCCCCGGACCCTCCCGACTTTCGGGGCAGACCCCTTAGGCTTTCACCCCAAACCCTTCGGTGTGCGGGGGGCCAATTCAGCCAATGCACCGATCAGCCAATACGCCCCTGCCCCAAAACTTTTGCCGGGCACCCTTGTTGACAGCCCGGTATGTATGCCTGTATACAGGGAAAGGACTGGGAGAGCATGACGCAGGGCGTGTGGTCGCTCGGCGCGGTGGTGCTGGCGGGTTGGCTGTGCTGGCAGGCGGCGGTGGATGTGCGCGCCGACCCGCCGGCGGTGGCGTGCGTGGGCGATTGGGTGGCGGGGTGCGAGCGGGTCGAGGGCGGTTTGCGTTTCCGGGTGGAGGCGGGGGCGCCGGATTTGGCGTTCACCTTCGTCGGGCTGGGGGAGGATGTGGCGTTGGGTTATTGGGTGGAGGATGGCGCGGGGGCGCGTCTGGCTTTCGGGGCGGGGACCTCGGTGCCTTTGGGCGCGTGGCAGGAGGCGCGGGGGGTGCGCTTCTTCGCGCTCTCAGGGGATGCCGATTGGGCGGAGGTCGAGGCGGTCGGGGCCGAGGCGGCGGGGGAGGAGGCTGCGGCCCGGAAGGAGGTGCCCGGCGGCCCCGGGGGCGGGGGCGCGGCGGCGCGCGCGGCGCGGGGGCGCAGGACCTTGGCGGGCGCGGACGGGTTCGCGATCTACGAGGCGGTCTCCCGCACCGCGACGCAGGTGGGCTCGGACCCGGAGACGGGGGAGACGGTCATCTCGACCTTCAAGGTCTCGGCGCTGAACGACATCTGCAGCGCGGGGGAGGTGCCGTATGGCGAGAACGCTTTCTCGGTGAGCGTGGAGGGGCAGGTGCTGGTGTACGGGGGGGGGGCGGATCCGGGCGGGGGCGGACGACACGGCGGATGTGTCGGTGGGGGACGCGTCCTCCTCGGTGACCGGGGAGCATGCCTTCATCTGGGGGCCTTGGTCGGTGTCGTCGGGGGAGTATGCGGGGTTGGTGGCGGCCTCGGCGGCCTTCTCGACGGTGGGCGGGCCGCATGACTTCCGCATGGAAGGCTTGGGGGATTGGGCGTTTTACGAGCAGGTGGGATCGATCCCGTACGCGACGCCGGAGGTGAGCCCGGCGGCGTTCACGGTGCCGTGGTGCGATGAGGGGGAACTGAGGGGGAGCGTGGCGTATGGGCCGAAGGACGCGCGGGTCACCTACGCGCTGAGCACGGAGGGGTTCGTCCGGCTCGCGGAGGACGACGCCGCGTTCGTCGTGGACCGGGAGGCCTTCCTGACGGCGGGTGCCCAGCCGACGAACGCGGTCGTCCGGCTGACGCAGACCTATGACCGGCAGGCGATGACGAACGAGGTGGCGGTGCTCCTGTCGCCCGCGACGACCTCGCTGACGCTGAGCCCGGGGAGCATCACGGTCTCGAACGCGGACGACGGCGGCCCGGCGACGGCGGAGGGCGCGGACGAGCCTTGCCTGACGTATGCGTTGCGGCCGGACGCGGCGGGGCTCGTGCGCGTGGAGGGGAAGACCGCCTTCGCCGGGCCCGAGATCCTGCGCCTGCGCGACGCGTGGCTGGAGCAGAACCTGACGACGAACGCGACGTGGCAGGTGGAGGTGCCCTGGGAGGCCTCCTACAAGGGCGTGGTCGTCACGAACGACGTGGCGGAGCTGACCATCGAGGTGGCGCTGGAATCGAAGGCGCGGGAGGACGCGTGCGACTGCGAATGCGCGGAGGGGACGCAGGCCGAGGCCGGGTGCGTCTCGTTCCGTCAGGCCTTCGGGCGGACGCCCCGCCTGGCGGGGATGCCGCAGGGGGCGCTGGCCATCGAGGCGCACAATCTCTCGGACGGGCTCTTCACGCCGGCGGCCCTGCGTTACGACCACCCGATGATGCGCCGCCTGAACCGGGTGACGGGCGTGGTGACGGACCCGATGGGGCGGACCGTCGCCTACGGGCGCGACGGCTATCCCGTTGGCCAGGACGTGGCACGCGACAGCCGCCTGGAAATCGCCGCGGACGGGACGGCGCGGGAGACCTTCGCCGACCGCTCGGCGGTGGAGTACGGGCAGGACGGCCGCGTGGCCGCGCTCGTCTCGCCCGAGGGCGTGCGCGCGACGCTGGCGGAGCTGGGCATCACCGTCGCGCACGACGCGCAGGGGCGCATCGCCCAAATCCTCTCGGAGGCCGATGGCTCCCTGATGGTCTCGGCCCTCTCGCCGACGGCCTATTCCGTGGCCTGGGCGGACACGGAGGGGTGCCCGGTCAAGACCTTCGCCTTCTCCAAGGAGGGCACGGACACGCTCCTCCTGATGGACGGCCCCTTCCCGGTGCGGTGGACGTGGGTGCCCGAAAACCACGACTTCGCGATGGTCAGGGGCGAGGGCGACGAGGCCGTCACGACCGCGCGGAGCGTCGTCTACGACGGCGCCTCCGTGAACGTCGCCAAAACCGTCTCGCGCGGCGGCGCCGTGGCCTCCGCCGAGACCGAGACGCTCGACTCCCGGAACGGCAACGCCGTGGTGGGGCGCACGGTCGGCGGGCGCACGACCCTCGCCGCCACGCGCGTGACGGCAGGCGCCGGTCTGGGCCGCATCGCCACGCGCACGGACGAGCGCGGCCTCACCACCGCCTTCACCTACGACGCGCACGGCCGCACGCTCACGCGCACGGAATCCGCCCCCGGCCTCGACTCCCGCGTGACGACCTATGGCTACGCGGCCGACCCGCTTGACCGCCGCCCGTGGTTCACCACCGAGCGCGTGGGCGGCGTGACGACGCGCACCGACTCCTTCATGGAGGCCATGGACGCCGACGGCGGGCGCGTGGAGGCGACCTCCGATTGTGGCCTGGTCACGACCACCTTCCACTGGCCGGCCACCGCGGCCAACCGCGTGGCGGCCGGCCGCGTGCGTGCCGTCGTCCGCCCCGACGGGCGCATGACGACCCACGATTACGCCTACGACGCGGCGACGGGCACGGTGACCGAGACGGCGACGGAGGGGCTCGACGCCGACGGTTACGGCACCTTCGCGACGGTGGACGGCAAGAGCATGCGCACCCTCACCACGCGCGACGCCCGCGGCGACGCGGTGCGAATCGAGAAGGAGGCGCTCATCGGCGGCGCCTGGGTGCCCCTGACGTGGGAGACGCGCACCTACAACGCCGCGCACCGGCACGTCGGCTCGGCGTGGTCGAACGGCAAGTCCTACGCCTCGGCCTGGAACTGCACGGGGCCCATCTGGGAGATCGACACGCGTGGCATCGCGACGACGAACGTCTACGACTCGCTCAAGCAGCTCGTCTCCAGCACGCGCCATGGCCCGCGCGGCGCGCTCACCACCTCCTACACGCGCGACGCCGCCGGCCGCGCCACGCAAACCGCCCGCGGCGGTCTCGTCTCCGCGGCGGCCTACGACACAAGCGGCCGCACCGTCTCCGAGACCGACGAGCAGGGCCGCACGACGGCCTATGCCTACCCCGACGCCTGGACGACCGTCGCGACGCTCCCCGGCGGCGGCACGCGGATCACGGCGCTCGACGCCTTCGGGCGCGTGGCCTCCGTCACCGGCACCGCCGTGACGCCCGAGTACCACACCTACGGCCCGGGCTGGGAGAAGATCCATTACGGCACGCCCGACGGCGCACGGTGGGTCAGGACGTGGCGGGACGGCCTGGGGCGCGTCACGCGCGAGGAGCGTACCGGCGCGAACGGCAGCGTCCTCGCTGCGGACTATACCTATAATAACAAAGGCCAGCTCGTCTCGGTGGCGCGCACCGGCCAAGCACCCGTAACCTATTCCTATAACGACTGGGGCGAGCGCGTCGCCACGCAGATCGGCGACCGTTTCCCGAAGAGCGAGGAGACGGCGTGGGTCGTGCTGGACGGCGAGCCGTGGCAGGAGACCGTCAGCGCCGTCTCGAACCTCACCTGGCGCGTGCGGGTGGACGCCGAGGGAGAGCGGCAGGTCGCGACGGACGTGCGCGGCAACCAGACGACCGTGGACATCGCGGATACCGGCGCCTGGCGCGTCGTCACCACGCAACGCCCCGGCATCGCGACGCCCTTGATGGAGGCGACGCTCGACGGCCTCACGGACACGGCGATCGAGGCCTCCGGCGCGGTCCTCGCCAAAACCTACGCCGACGGCCGCGGCCTCGCCTACACGCTCACCGACCTCGGCCAGGTCGCCACCCGCACCGACGCCCGCGGCACCGTCACGGCCTACGCCTACAACGTCTACGGCGACCTCGTCTCGCAGACCTACTCCGACGGCACGCCGTCCGTGACGTATGAGTACGACGCGCTCGGCCGGCAGACGCGGGCCACCGACGCCGCCGGCACCACCACCTTTACTTACGGCGCCTACGGCGAGCTGGAGACGGAAACCATCTCGGGGCTCTACGCCAAGACCCTGACCCGCCACCGCGACGCCCTCGGCCGCGACGCGGGCTACAGCGTGGACGGCGCGCGCCAGACCACCCTTACTTATGACCCCGCCAGCGGGCGCATCGCCGGCATGGACGGTTTCGCGTGGGAGTGCCTCCCCGGCTCCGACCTCAAATCCAAACTCACTTACCCCAACGGCGCCACCGCCGAATGGGCCTACGAGCCCCACCGCGACCTCCTCACACGCGTCACGAACACCCTCGGCGGCGAGGTCCTCTCGCGATTCGACTACACGAACGACCTCCTCGGCCGCCGCACGGAAATCGGCAAATCCGGCTCCGCCTACGACGCCCCCCTCACCGAGACCTACGCCTACGACGCCCGCAACCAGCTCGTCTCCGGCCAAGGCCTCGCCTACGCCGCCAACGCCCTCAACCAATACACCGCCATCGACACCTTCGTCCCCGAATACGACGCCGACGGAATATATGCGCCCAGGAGCGTAAGCGACATGGGAAACCAGACGCTCGTCCGGACCGACACCGGCCTCTGGCAGGTGACCTACAACGCCGAGAACCGCCCCGTCCGCTGGGAGCAGGGCGACACCGTCGTCACGATGACCTTCGACCGCCTCGGCCGCCGCGTCCGCTACCACGAGACCCGCGCCGGCGCGCGGTACATCGACGCCCTCTTCGTCTACGACGGCTACCGCTGCGTCCAGCGCCTCTACGGCATCGACGGCCGCGTCTACCAATCCTACGTCTGGGACCCCACCGAGCCCGTCGCCACCCGCCCCCTCAAACTCGCCGTCCCCGACTGGGGCGCCACGCTCTACTACGCCCACGACGGCAACAAGAACGTCACCGACCTCTTCTACCACACCCTCGCCAACGGCCTCGCCGCCCACTACGACTACGCCCCCTTCGGCGCCCTCACCCGCGCCGTCGCCGACACCCCCCTCGCCTCCCGCGACCTCCCCTCCGAAAACCCCTTCCGCTTCTCCTCCGAATACGCCGACAACTCCCTCGCCCTCGTCTACTACAACCACCGCCACTACAACCCCCAAAGACGGCAGGTGGCTCTCTCGCGACCCGATCGGGACACGAGGTGGAAGTAACGTCTATGGATATGCGGACAACACGTCGGGAACGGATGTCCGCGGATTGGCCGTTTGGGATACCGTGGCGGATGGTGTTGCGACTGCTGGGCGGTGGCTCGGCAAAAGTGTTAAAAAAGGTGCCAATGGGCTTCTTTTGCCCCACACTTTCCCCGGGCACTATTGGCCAATCAACCGACCCGCCAATCGGCACCTTGGCGGATTTATGGTATACTAGCCTCTCATTTGAGAAAGGTTGGTAGAAAAGTATGGCCAAGACCTGCGCTTTCAAGGCTGAGATCCGGCAGATGCTGGATCTGGTGATCCATTCGCTGTATTCGAAGAAGGAGATCTTCCTGCGGGAGCTGATCTCGAACGCGAGCGACGCGATCGACCGCGCGCGGTATCTGGCGTTGACGGACGGGACGATCGCGCCGGAGGCCCCGGAGTGGAAGATCACGTTGGAGGCGGACGCCGAGGCGCACACGCTGACGATCTCGGACAACGGCCTGGGGATGGGCGAGGCCGAGATGGAGGAGGCGCTCGGGACGATTGCGAAGAGCGGGTCGAAGGCGTTCGCGGAGGCCCTGAAGGCCGGCGCGGAGGCGAACATCCCGGAGCTGATCGGCAAGTTCGGCGTGGGCTTCTACGCGGCCTTCATGGTGGCCGACGGGGTGACCGTGGAGTCGCTCCGCCGCGGCGAGGGCCAGAAGCCGGTGCGTTGGACGAGCGCGGGCGACGGGGAGTACACGATGGACGCCGGCGCGCGCACGGAGCCTGGCACAAGCGTGACGCTGCATCTGCGCGACGACCAGACGGCCTTCGCGGAGGGCTGGACGCTGCGTGACCTGGTGCGACGTTACTCGGACTTCATCGCCTACCCCATCTTCCTGAAGGAGGCGGGGAAGAAGGAGGAGGAGAAGCGCCCGGAGGACGACAAGCCGCTGAACACGATGGTCGCGCTCTGGAAGCGCCCGAAGAGCGAGGTGAAGCAGGAGGAGTACGAGGCCTTCTACCGGCAGACGTTGCGCGGGCACGGGGAGCCCCTGCGGGTGCTACACATCGCGGCGGAGGGCGCGGTGGAGTATCGCGCGCTGCTCTTCATCCCCAAGGCGGTGGGCATGGAGCAGCTGATGCCGGGGAACAAGCACGGCCTCTCGCTCTACGTGCGCAACGTCTTCATCGGCGACGAGATCGAGGAGCTGATGCCCGCGTGGTTGCGCTTCGTGAAGGGCGTGGTGGACAGCAGCGACCTGCCCCTGAACGTCTCGCGCGAGATGTTGCAGGACGACGCGGTCATCCGCAAAATCCGCGCCGACCTCACCAATCGCGTCCTCAAGGCGTTGGCCGAGATGGCCAAGGACAAGCCCGAGGACTACGACGCCTTCACCGCCGCGCTCGGCGACTTCGTCAAGGAAGGCTTCCACTCCGACTGGGAGAACCGCGAGAAGCTCACCGAGCTCGTGCGTTTCCGTGACCTGAAGGACGGCAGGTACACCGGCCTGCGCGCCTACAAGGACGCGATGCCCGAGGGGCAGAAGGCCATCTACATGCTCACGGCCGACACCGAGCAGGCCGCCCGCCAGAGCCCCTGCCTGGAGACCCTCAAGGCCAAGGGCTACGACGTGCTCTTCCTCACCACCCCTGTCGACCAATTCATCGCCGGCGACCTCTACGAATACGACAAGACCCCCATCGTCTTCGCCGACAAGGGCGACCTAGGGCTCGACGAAGCCTCCGCCAAGGAGACGCTCGACGCCAAGACCAAGGCGCTCCAGCCCACGCTCGACGCCTTCGCCAAGCAACTGGAGAAGACCGTCAAGGAGGTGCGCCTGACCACCCGCCTGACCGATTCGCCCTGTTGCCTGGTGCAGGACCCCGCCGCGATGGCCCCCGCCATGCGCCGGATGCTCGAGGCGATGGGCCAGACCGTCCCCGAGGACAAGCGCATCCTCGAGCTCAACCCCGACCACCCGCTCGTCCAGGCCGTCGCCGCCGAGGCCGACGCCGCACGCCGCGCCGACGCCATCGACCTGCTCTACGGGCAGGCCTGCCTGGCCGAGGGGACGCTCCCGCCCGACCCCGCGCGCTTCAACGCCCTCGTGGCCGGTCTGATGGGCCGCTGACCCATGGCCTACGAAGTCCTCGCGCGCAAGTGGCGACCCAAGACCTTCGACGACGTCGTGGGGCAGGGGCACGTCACGCGCACCCTGGCCCACGCCATCGAGCAGGACCGCATCGCGCACGCCTACCTCTTCGTCGGCCCACGCGGCATCGGCAAGACGACCCTCTCACGCATCCTGGCGATGGCGCTCAACTGCGAGCACGGCCCCACCATCCACCCCTGCGGCGAATGCGCCACCTGCAAGGCCATCGCCGCAGGCGCGGACCTGGACGTGGTGGAGCTCGACGCCGCCTCGAACAACAAGGTCGAGGACATCCATGGCGTCCTCGACCAGGTGCAGTTCGCCCCCACCCACAGCCGCTTCAAGATCTTCATCCTCGACGAAGTGCACATGCTCTCGGTGGCGGCCTTCAACGCCCTGCTCAAGACCCTCGAGGAGCCCCCACCCTACGTGAAGTTCATCTTCGCGACCACCGAGGGCGACAAGGTGCTCCCCACCATCGTCAGCCGTTGCCAACGCTTCGACCTGCGGCGCATCGCCACCGGCGACATCCTCGGCCGCCTGCGCCTCATCTGCAACGCCGAACGGATCACCGTCACCAACGACGCGCTCCTGGCCATCGCCCGCGGCTCGAACGGCGGCCTCCGCGACGCCCTCTCCGCGCTCGACCAGCTCATCGCCTTCAAGGGCTCGGACCTTGGCGAGGAGGACGTCCTGGCCGTCTTCGGCCTCGTCTCGCGCGAAGCCCTCGAGACCCTTGCCGCCGACATCCTCAAGGGCGACGTCGCGGGGATCCTCCGGGTCGTCGCAGCCTTCGACGAATCGGGCAAGGATATGCGGCGCGTCACCGCCGAGCTCCTGGGCCACTTCCGCAACCTGCTCGTCTTCCAGCAGGCCGGCGCGGAACTCGCCAAGCAGGACGTCTCGGCCGAGCAGCTCGCCGTGCTGGAGGAGCAGGCCAGGCTCGCCCCGCCCCAGCGCGTCATCGAAATCGCCTCCCAGCTCTCCGAGATGGAGGCACGCCTCCGCTCCGCGCTCTCCGTGCGCACGCTCGTGGAGATGACGCTCATCCGGTGCGCACGCGCCGCACGGAGCGTCGCACTCGACGAGGTGCTGCGCCGGCTCACCGCGCTCAGGGACCAAACGATCCGACGTTTGGCGGCCGCCGCCCCGAAAGGTCCGGCGGCCGCCGACGCGGCGCCACAGCGCGCCGCACCCGCCGCGCCCGACGCGGCGCCCCCTCCCCCATCCCCCCCCGCCCCACCCCGA
The DNA here is from genome assembly GCA_944389565.1 of uncultured Kiritimatiellota bacterium. Lineage (GTDB taxonomy): Bacteria > Verrucomicrobiota > Kiritimatiellia > RFP12 > DVOR01 > Spyradenecus. The sequence continues at coordinate 8,603 of CALXMV010000015.1, read as the reverse complement.
CACCCCCCGCCCATCGCCCTGCGCGAGCCGGAGCCCGATGACGGCGACACGGACGGCGGGGAATGGATGCCCTGCGAGGATCCCGCCACCGGGATCTCCGCGCCCCACGGACAACCGGCGCCCCCGCCCGTCGCCGAGCCGTTGCAAATGACCGACGGGCGTTACGCCGACGAAATCGTCAATCACGCGCTGCGCCTCTTCGGCGGCCGCGTCGTCGTCTGACACGAAAGGAATCCCCATCATGGGCATGCTCGACACCCTCAAACAGGCCAAACAGGCCATGGCCATGCAGAAGGAGGCCAAAAAACTCCAGGCCGAGGTCGAACGGATCACCTGCACGCACGAGAACGGCGGCATCGCCGTCACCGCCAAGGGCGACTTCTCCGTCACCCAGATCAAGATCGCCGAGAGCGCCCTGGCGGAACTGCGCGCCGGCAAGACCGACCGCTTCGAGACGATGCTCCGGACGGTCGTCAACGGCGCGCTCGGGAAGATCCGCGAGCAGAACCAGGCCCTCATGAAGCAGATGATGCAGGAGGGCAAGCTCCCCGGCTTCGGCGCGTGACCCGCCCGCCATGCTCCAACCGCTCGACAACCTGATCCACGCGCTCGCCATGCTCCCCGGCTTCGGCCGGAGGAGCGCGGAGCGCGCCGCGCTCGCCCTGGTGCGCCGCCCCGAGACGCTCCTCGACACGCTCGTCCGTGCCCTGCAGGAAGCCCGCGAGGGCGTCTGCCTCTGTGTCCGGTGCGGCGCCTTCACCACGCACGAGGCCAATCCGTGCGCGCTCTGCACCCGCGCCGACCGCGACGACGCGCTCCTCTGCGTGGTCGAGGATCCGGCCGACATCCACACCATCGAGGCCTCGGGCGCCTTCCGCGGGCGTTACCACGCGCTCATGGGCAAACTCTCCCCCGGCCGCCAGACCGGCGTGGGCGAGCTGCGCGTCGCCGCGCTCGTCCAGCGCGTCCGCGCCGAGGGCGTCCGCGAGATCCTGCTGGCGCTCTCGACGGACCTGGAGGGCGACGCCACGGCCGGCTACATCGCCGAGCGTCTGCGCGGGTGCGACGTGCGCCTCACGCGCCTGGCCTTCGGGCTGCCCTGCGGCTCCGGCGTGGCCTACGCCGACCCCCTCACCCTCCGCCGCGCCGTCCAAGGCCGCCAAGCCGTCGCCCCGTCCGAACCGGAGCCCCCCGCCGATGCCTGACCCCGCCTACGCCCTGCTCCCCGCCGACTGGGCTGCCTTCTGCAAGGAGGCCGGCCTCCCGACTTTCCGTGCCAAGCAGATCCTCCACGGCCTCTACGCCGACCGGATCGGTGACTGGCGCGCGCTCACCACCCTGCCGCCCGCCCTGCGCGACCGCCTCGCCGCCGAGCACCCGCTCACCCTGCCGCGCGAGGTCGACCGTTCGCCCACCGGCCCCGACGGCGTCGTCAAGATGCTCCTCGAGATGGCCGACGGCGAACGCGTCGAAACCGTCTGGATCCCTGCCGACGGGCGCGTCACCCAATGCGTCTCCTCGCAGGTCGGCTGCGCCATGCATTGCGCCTTCTGCGCCAGCGGCCAGCTCGGGTGCGTCCGCTCGCTCGCCGCCGACGAGATCGTGGGCGAGGTGATGGCCCTGGCCAAGGCCTTCGGCCGCCTGCCCAACAACATCGTCGTCATGGGCATGGGCGAGCCGTTCATGAACTACGACGCCGTCCTTCGTGCCCTGCGCGTGCTCAACTGCCAGCAAGGGCTCAACATCGGCGCACGCCACATCACCCTCTCCACCTGCGGGGTCGTGCCGGGCATCGAGCGCCTCGCCGGGGAGGGCGTGCAGTTCGAGCTCTCCGTCTCCCTCCACGCGCCCGACGACGCGCTCCGCTCGCGCCTCATGCCGGTCAACCGCCGCTGGCCGCTGGGCGAACTGCTCCCCGCGTGCGACGCCTACACCGCCGCCACCGGGCGCATCATCACCTACGAGTACACGTTGGTGCACGGCCTCAACGACCGCCCCGCCCACGCCCAAGCGCTCATCCGCCTCCTGCGCGGGCGCAAGGCCCGCGTGAACCTCATCCCGCTCTCGCCCGTCGCCGAGTTCGACGGCCGCACGCCCCCGCACGCCGACTGCCTGGCCTTCCTGGACGCGCTCCTCAAGGCCGGCATCCACACCACCCTCCGACGCAGCCGCGGCCGCCAGGCCGACGCCGCCTGCGGCCAACTCCGTCTCCGAAACCAAGAGGCCAAGCATGGACCAGCAACCCAAGTCTAACGCCACCGTCATCGTCCTCGCCGTCGTCGCCGTGCTGATCGTCGCGATGATCTGCGGCATGGTCATGTGGATCGTCCAGCGCACCATGACCATGAACGAGAAGATGCTCGACGTCCGCTTGGCCGAGGCGCAGGCGCGTGCCGCCCAGACCACGCCGGGCCCGGCGCCCCAACCCATCGCCCAGCCCAAGCCTCAGGCGACACCCCAGCCCAAACCGCAACCTGCGTCCCAGCCCGAGCAAGCGCCCGCCCAGGCCAAACCCGCCGAACCCAAACCCGCCCCCCAGGCCACCCAGCCCGCACCCAAACCCGCGCAGCCGCCCGCCCAGGCCAAGCCCGCGCCAGCCAAGCGTCAGGCCCCCACCGAGAAACCCGAGGCCGCCGCCCTCGTCGGCCCGGACGGCCTCCCGCGTAACCGCGTCAGCCTCCCCGTCGGGAACGACGAGCTCGAATGGCAGCTCTGACATGAACGGCCCCTTTCTCTCCGCCCTTCTCGACGGTTGGCGCTTCCTCCGCGCCGACCCCATGCGCGAGGCGTTCCTCGCCGCGCTCTTCCTCCTCGGATCCGCCACCGCCATCCTCCTCGGCCCCGCCGCCATCCTCTGGCTCTGGCACCTCGACCCCGCCCGCCCCGGCGGCGCGCGCCAACCCCTCCCCGGCCCCGAGACGCTCCTCGCCAACCTCCTGGCCATGGAACGCCTGCGCGACCCCAACCGCCGCGCCACGACCTTCTGGCTCGGCCTCGTCATCTGGGGCGTCATGTTCCTGCCCTGCTTCCAGGCCACCCTGCTCGGCTTCGTGCCCGTCTGCCTCCTGCTTCTTCAGCCGCTCTGGCTCGCGCTCGTTCTGGCCGACCGTTTCGCCCTGCCCATCGGCGTCGCCTGCCGCGCGGCCTGGCGCCTGACGCTCGCCGCGCCCGGCGTGGCGTTCCCCGCCATGCTCCTGGGGCTCCTCGGCTGGGTCGGCCTCGCCCTCCTGGGCATCGGCGTCGTCCTCACCCTGCCCATCGCCAACCGCGCCCTCCTCCTCTGGCTCGCGCGCCATCCCCTCCCCCTCTCCGCCGCCGTCCAGGAAGCCTACCGATGACCAAACGTTTCCTCTCCGCGGATGCCTTCCAGCGTGACTGCGCGCGATTGGCACGCATGATCTTCGACGACCCCGCGTGGCGACCGGACTTCATCCTGGCCCTTTGGCGCGGCGGCGCGCAGCCGGGCGTCATCATCAGCGAGGTCTTCGCCTTCCTGGGGCGGCCAACCCCGCACGCCATCGTCAAATGCGCCTCCTACAGCGGCATCGCGCAACGCGCCGAGACCGTCGCCTTCCAGTTCGCCGACGCGCTCCTGGACTCCCTCGCCGGCAGGCGCGTCCTCGTGGTGGACGACGTCTTCGACACGGGCAAGACCGCCGAGGCTGCCTTGGCGCGCCTCGCCGACGCCGACGCCCGCATCGCCACCGTCTACTGGAAACCCGCCGCCGCGCTCGTCCCCTTCGGCCCGCACTACCACCTGCGCGAGACCGCCGACTGGCTCGTCTTCCCCCACGAGCTCCAAGGCCTCACCCCCGACGAGCTCCACGTCAAGGATCCCGAGCTCGCCGACATCCTCCTGCGCTGACGCCCCACCCTCAGGGCCCGCACGCAAAAACGCCCCGGCGTCGAGCCGGGGCGTTTTTCCTGCCGCGCGTCACAGGGTTGCCTTGAGGCGTTCGGCCCATGCCGCGATGCGCTCGGGGGTGCGCTCGGCCTCGTTGGTGTCGTCCAACGCCAGCCCGACGAAGCGCCCGTCGCGCACGGCGGTGGTCTCGGTGGCGCCATACCCGTCGGTCGGGACCTGCCCGACGAGCGTCGCGCCGCGTTCGACGGCCTTGTCGGCCAGGATGCCGAGCGCGGCGGCGAAGGTGTCGGCGAAGCCGACGGAATCCCCGGTCCCGAAGACGGCGACCTTCCTGCCGGAGAGATCCGCCGCGTCGAGCAAGGCCAAGCCGGAGGCGGCCCAGTCGTCCTGCGGCTCGCCGTATCCCCAGGTGGAGGATCCGAGGATCAGGAGATCCGCATCGAGGTCTTCCGGCGTGGCGGAGGCGATGGGGATGGCCTCGGCACCGAACAGGGCGGCGAGGCTTTGCGCGGCGGCCTCGGTCATGCCGGTGGTGCTGCCATAGATGATTTTGACGGTTGCCATGGTCAGGCTCCTTTCCTTTGTGTCGTTCGCACGGGTGTTTTCTCGAAACCGAAAGCGCGGATGCGCCGGAAACGCGTCGCCGGGGAGGGGTCGCGGACGCAGACGGCCGTGGCGCGGAGTTCCAACGCGCGGTGCAGGCGCATGAGCCGGCGGCTCTCGCCCTCCTCCCCGAAGACCCGCCAGCGGTCGCCGGGGCGCGTCACCTCCGGCGCGGCGTGCAGGAACCCCGCGACGTCCTTTGGCGGATACCCCAGGAAGAACCCCACCTCATGGGTCGGCCCGGCCTCCCACCGGCGGGCGAGCTCATCCAGCATGGCCTCCGCTCCGGCGGCCGCCGGCCAGCCGCGCGCCCCCAGGAAGGCCGCCGCCCGCGGCCTCCCAAGCGCCTCCGCCAACCGCTCCGGATGGTAAAAGAGGATCAGGTCGCTGGCGGCGTCCTCCCGCAGGATGCGGTGCGGCAACCCGAGCGCCGCGCACACGCCGCGCGACCGTCCGCCCGCCGCCTGCGGCGCCGAGACCGGCACGCGCAACAACTCCGCCGGCTTGGCGCCACAGCGGACCGCCGCCGTCTTCACCGTGAGGAACGTGAGCGTCTCCTCCCGATGCCGGGCGCAAATCATGCTCCATGCGTCAATCAACATCCTGTCCTCCGTCTTCGCGTGCGTTGTCTCGCTCAATTGATTAGACAGGACTAAATATAACAGACCCAAGGAGGGTTTGCAAGAAAAATCGTTAGCCTATTTTAATTTTTTCGCGTTCACCCTTCCTGTTGGGCGAGGCCTGCGGCCGCGAGGTCGGCGCGGAGGGCGGCGAGCGAATCGGCCTCCGGCGCCACCACGCACACCTTGTCCGGATAGATCTGGTAATCGGCGCGGACGGTCCGCGGGGTGAGGTTGGGCATGAAGACGTTGGCGCCGGCGTTGAGCCCCGCCACGCGCCCATGCGCGGGGTCAAGCGTCGAGAGCGCGGTGGTGGAGGGGATGTTCGCCTTGGGGAGCAGGAGGCGCGCGAGGGCGTAGCACCGGCACGTGAAATCGACCGACACCGGCACCTCGGAGGGCGTCGCGTCACGGCCAAGCGGCGTGTCCGGATGCGCCAGATAGGGGCCCACCCCCACCATGTCGCACCGCAGATCCGCGAGCGTCAGCAAATCGTCGGCCACGGAAGCGAGCGTCTGCCCCGGCAGGCCGAGCATGAAGCCGCCGCCGATCTCGTAGCCTTGCGCCTTCATGCGCCGCAATTGCGCCAAGCGCGGATGCTCGCCCGCCATGGACGCACCGGGATGGATCCGCGCGAAAAGCGCCCGGTCGGTGGTCTCGAAGCGCAACAGGTAGCGATCCGCCCCGGCCTCGCGCCACGCCGCCGTGTCCGCCTCGGACCGTTCCCCCAGCGAGAGCGTCACCCGCTGCCCCGTCTCGCCCTTGATCCGGCGGACGAGCCCGGCGACGCGTTCGCGCGTCCACAGCGCGGGGCATTCGCCGGCCTGCAGGACGACCGTCCCGAAGCGCAACTCCCGCGCCAGCCGCGCGCACGCCACGATCGTCGCGTCGTCCAGCGCGTAACGGTGGGTGCGGGCGTTGGAATGGCGCATCCCGCAATAGAGGCAATCGCGGTCGCAGACGCTGGAGAGCTCGACGAGCCCGCGCAGGAAACACGCGTCGCCCTTGGTCTTGGCGCGGATGGCCCGCGCCTCGGCGAAGAGGGCGAAGGCGTCGGGCGCCGTGAGGCGGGCCAGGATCCCGGCGCGGGTCATGCACGCTCCAGGAAGCGCCCCCGGCGCGGCGCCGAGGGGTTGAGCTGGCCGCCCATGAAAACCGGCGAGCCATTGACGAGCACCGTGTCCACGCCCGTCGCGAAACGGTGCGGATGGGCGTAATCCGCAGTGTCGCGCCACGTCGCCGGGGCGATGAGCACGAGGTCGGCGAAGAACCCTTCCCGCACGAGGCCGCGGCGCGGGATACTGAAGGCCTGCGCGGGGAGGCCCGTCATGCGCCAAATCGCCGTCTCCGGCGCCAGGCCCAGGCGTTCGGTGAGGAAACGGAAGAAACGCGGGTGCGTGCCGTAGGCGCGCGGGTGCGGCCAATCGCGGCCGAGCGGCCCCCACGGCGCGCGCAACGAGGCGTCCGAGCCCGGCATGACCCACGGCTTGGCCAGGATCCGCGCCAGGTTCGCCTCGCACATCCCGAAGAAGAAAGCCCCTGTCCGCGAGCGATCCGCCCGCAGGATCCGCACCACCGCCTCGCCGAAGGAGCACCCCCACGCCCCCATGATCTCCGCGAGCGTCCTGCCCGAGCAGGGGCGCGTCTCGGCGCACCACGTGCCGCCGACCATGACGGCGGCGGGGTCGCGCCCCGAGGCGTCGAGCTCGCGCGCGATCCGCCGCGCCTCCGCGGGGTCGTCCAGATGGCGCAGGATGGCCGCGTTCCCGCCCGCCGACGCCCAATCCGGCAACACGATGTCCAGATCCGTGCCCGAGGAGAGATACGGATAGCGGTCGGAATGGAGCCACAGCCCCTCCGCGCGCGCGGCCTCGATCTTCGCGAACGCGGCGTCGAGCTTACCCCAGTTCGCGCGCCCGGAGGTCTTGAGATGCGAGATCTGCGCATGGATGCCCGTCGCGCGCGCCAGGGCAAGCACCTCGTCGATGGCCTCCAGGAGGCCATCCCCCTCGCTGCGCATATGCGTGGCGTACATCCCGCCCCGCGCGGCGCACGCCCGCGCCAAGGCCACCACCTCCTCGGGGCGGCTATGCACGCCCGGATGGTAGACGAGCCCCGTGGTCATCCCCCACGCCCCCTCGTCCAACGCCTGCTCCAACGTCCGCGCCATCGCCGCCACCTCGTCGGCCGTCGCCGCGCGCGGCGCGTCGCCCATCACCCCTTTGCGGATGGTGTTGTGCCCGGCGAAGAGAATCAGGTTCGTCGCCGGGCGTGCCGCCTCCAGGCACGTGCGATAATCGGCCACCGTGCCCCAATTCGGCCCCGGCCCCGTATGCCCCGGGCGCGGCGGGTAGGTCTGCGCCTCCCAATCCGAGGGCAGACGCGCCCCGTTCAGGCGCGGCGCCGCGCTCCCGCCGCACTGGCCGCCCACCTCCGTCGTCACCCCCTGCGCCAACTTGCTCGGGCACGTCGGCTCCAACAGCAGGAACGCGTCCGAATGCGTGTGCGCGTCGATCAGGCCCGGCGTCAGCCACAGCCCACGCCCGTCACGCGCCTCCCGCGCCTCCGCCGCGCCCAGATCGCCGACCGCCGCGATCCGCTCCCCACGGACGCCCACGTCCGCCACGAAAGGCTTGGCGCCCGTCCCGTCGAAGACCGTCGCGCCCCGAATGAGAAAATCGAAATCCATGCCCGCATTATACCACTTCGCCCCGTGGCTGTTTCACCCCCGTCCCGAAGGAGGTCAGAGGCGAGGGACGCGCAGGCCTCGGGGCGAAACCCTAAGGGGTCTGACCCGAAACCCTTAAGGGTCTGCCCCGAAACCCTTAAGTCAACTATATTTTTTGTTGGATGGTAAGATTTTTGAGAGGGGTGGTGTATCAGGGCGTTTAAGGGGTGGATAAAAGGGCTGAAGGAGGCTTTTAAAGAGGGGAAAAGGAAAGAGTTGTCGCAGTTTTCAGAGGAAACAGAAAAACACCAGAAGGCCATTCTGGCTGAATGGCCCTTGAAATGGGAAGATGGGCTTAGTGCTTAGGCGGTAACGTTTCCCTTTGCCTCTTCGAGTGCCTGTCTGGCAACGGCGTTGATTCGAATGATGAGAGCGTGGGCCATCGCGATGATGGCAGTGCGGTGCGATTTGTTGCAAGCGCGTAATGCGTCGTAACGCGCACGGTAAGGGGAGCTTTTGCGAAGAAAACAGATGCAAGCCGCATAAAGCGCTGTCCGGACTACCCTTTTGCCGCCATAAACATATCGTCGCCCTTGTTGTTTGCCGCTATCCCGAGCTTGTGGGACGACACCCGCGAGACTGGCGATTTGTTTCCGCCCGACTTTGCCCAACTCCGGGAGATAGGCGTGCAAGACGGCGAGCAATCCAGGCCCGACCCCGTCAAGGGGGCGAATGGCCTCAATCCGAACGTCTGTTTGCGCACGTTCCCTTATAGATTAGGCGGCTAAATATTTTCACTCTGCAGCATAGGCGACGTTTTTGTCTTTGAAGTAGCTCTTAACCCGTT
>CALXMV010000014.1 GCA_944389565.1 uncultured Kiritimatiellota bacterium | reverse complement strand
CCCCGGGGACGCTTTCTCCACACCAATGAAGAAAACACCCACATAATACACCATCCGAATAGATAAGGGGTCTGACCAAAAACCCTAAGGGGTTCGACCCGAGAGTGGGGAGGGTTCGGGGGCGGGGATGCGCATGGTCGGGGATGAGAGCCGGAAGGGTGATGCGTGACGCCTCACCCTTGGGGGCACTCTTCCCCACCTGTCAGCGAGAGATGGTTTAACGGATTTCTCACCGGATGCTCACCCGAATCGCCGTATCCTCCCCTTGCCGTACCCCCCGGTTGTGCTACACTTTGTGCGCAATTCAACCCCAACAAGAAAGTCGTGTCATGAAAAAGCAACTCCTGACCGTCCTCGCCGTCGCCGCGGGTGCCATCGCCTGCGCCGCCCCCGTCTCCTGGGACATCACCTCAGGATCCGGAACCTCCGCAAAAAATGGAACATGCCACACCGGCATCGCCGTCCCCGATGACACCTCCTACTCTCTCTCCTTCGTGGTCACCGCGACGGCCGCCAGTGATTTCAACAACGTGAACCTCTTGGCACTCAGTAACTCCGCCTCGGACTTCCCCACCAACTGGGGTGGCTCCAACGGTGACCGGACGAACACGCTCTCCATCCGTTCTTATTGGCTCAACGGTGCCTCTGGTGCTTATGGTATCTCCATCGGGACGGGCAATTATACCGCACAGACCGACCTCCTCGGCTCCTTCGAAGGCACGGAGGTCACCTTCACGGTCGGCTTGGCCTATGATGCCGCGACGGACACTTACACCTTCAGCCTCACGCTCGGCTCGGACACCTTCACAAACTCCTTCGCCGCGCCCGAGGGGTTCGATACCGGCGTGGACGCCATCTTCGTCCATAACGACATCTCCTCCATCTCCGGCACGATCACGTATGACGACGGCACGCCGGTGCCGGAGCCGACGGCGCTCGCGGTGCTCGCGCTTGGCGTGGCCGGTCTGGCGCTCCGCCGCAAAGTCGCCTGACCAAGGGTTTCCCCATCCTCTCGGACGGGAGGCGCGCTGGCCGCGCCTCCCGTTTTGTCTGCGGGAAGGTGCGTTCGGCGGTCGGCAACCGCCTGCGACCCGCAGGGCACACGCTTGCCCATCGGACGCGGTTGCGCTATCCTATGGATGTTTGCGCATAGCGTTGCTGAAAGGAGTCCTCCATGCCCGCAAGCCGTCGTGATTTTCTCTCTGCCCTGACCCTTGGCGCCGCCGCCGCGGCCTTGGCGCCGGCCGCCCGTGCGGCCTTGCCCGCGCCCAAACGGCTCTGTTTCCGCGAGGGGAAGCCCTTTCGGATCATGCAGATCACGGACACCCACTACATCCCGCCGACGGGTAAGGATAAGCGTTGCCAACAGGTCGACGACATGTTGGAGATGGCACTCACGCAGGACAAGCCCGATCTCGTCATCCACACGGGCGATTGCGTGACCAACACCTTCATGGAGACCGGGTGGGATCGCTTCGCGGCGCTCTTCAACAAACACGGCGTGCCCTTCGCGGCCGTGATGGGCAACCATGACCACGAGGGTAGGCACTCCCGTAAGGAGATCGTCTCGTACGTGGCCGGCCTGGAGGGGTCGCTCACGCAAACCGGCCCCGCCGACATCCCAGGCTACGGCAACTACACCATCCCCCTCTACGCGCCCGACGGCACCTCCGTACGCACGGTGCTCTATTGCCTCGATTCCCGCGCCTACGCCAAGGACACCGCCCTCAAGGACGTCAAAGGCATCGGCAAGTACGCGTGGTTCGCGCCCACGCAGATTGACTGGCTCCGCGAGCAGGCCGCCGCCTACCGAAAGGCCAACGGCGGCAGACCCGTCCCAGGCGCCTTCTTCTTCCATATCCCCCTGCCGGAGTACAACCAGGCTTGGAGCGCGCCCGACGACAAGCAGCGCGCCGGCTCGAAAAATGAGGCCGTCTGCTGCCCCGCCGTCAATTCCGGGATGTTCTATGCCATGCTGGAGACGCAGGCCGCGCTCTGCGCCTTCTGCGGGCACGACCATGACAACGACTACATCGGGCGCGTCCACGGCATGGGCCTCGCCTACGGACGCTTCTCGGGCGGCACCAACACCTACCAGCATTGGGAGAACGGCGTGCGCCTCATCGATCTCGCCCCCGACGGACGTTCCCTCCGCACCCGCACCCATCTGAAGTCCGGGAAATACAGCGACTGGGTCGCCTTCGGGTTGGACTGACCGCGAATATGCTATAATCCGAGCCTATCATGAAGACCCTGAAGACCATCGCCGTGTCCGTCGTCGCGGGAATCGCCGTGGCGGCCGCCGGATACGCCGCCGGGCGCTTCTTCGCGCCCCGCAAAGTGATCGCCGCGCCAAGCGTCGAGACGGTGCGCACCGTCACGGCCGCCAGCGACGCGGAGACCGAGCTGGCGCTTGCCAAGGCGCTGAGCGAGTTGGAGGCGCTCCGCGCCGAGAAAGCCGCGCTGGAGGGGCGTCTGGCCGACCTTCAGGCCGCCGCGCAGACGCCGCAGGCCGAGCCACCGCGCAGACAGACGCACGCCGAGCGCATGGAGGAGCTCAAGCGCACCGACCCCAAGCGCTACGAGGAAATGCAGGCTAGGCGTCAAGAGTTTCGCCAACGCATGGCCGACGCGCTGAACCAACGTGACGATTTCCTCGGCGCGATCGATCTCTCCCTGCTCACCCCCGAGCAACAGGAAACCCATCGCCGCTTCACCGAGGCCGTCGCCCAACAGCGCGCCCTCATGGAGCAGATGGAGGCGGCGGCGGAATCCGGCCAGCCGCCCTCCGAGGAGACCCGCGAACTGATCCGTTCCACCTTCGACACCGTCCGCGAGCTCCAATCCGCCGAACGCGACGCGTTGCTTGACGCGGTGGCGCTCTCGATGGGGCTCCAGACCGAGGAGGAGGCGGCGATCTTCCGCGAAACCGTCAATGCCGTCTACGACTCCACCGGCATGATGCCCTCCGTCCGCATGGGACCGCCCCCGCCGCCCGAGGGGCGCTGACCGAATGACCGCCCCCCAAATCTCCTTCCCCGAGACGTTGCGCTGGGCCGCCGGCCCGGAGGCCGCGCTCTTCGCCGAGGCCGAACGCCTCACCCGCGCGTTCGCCAACCGCCGTTTTGACCGTTGCTCCATTGTCAATGGGAAAAGCGGCCGTTGCCCGGAGGACTGCAAATGGTGCGCCCAATCCGCGCACCACGCCACGGTCTGCGATGTCCACGGGCTCATCTCCCCCGAGGAATGCCTGCGCCACGCCCGCGCCAACGAGGCCGCCGGGATCGCCCGTTTCTCCATCGTCAACAGCGGCCGACGCCCCACCCTGACGGAACTCGACGGCGTCTGCGCCCTCGTGCGCCTGTTGCGCCGGGAGACGCGCCTTGAGGTCTGCGCCTCGCTCGGCTTGCTGGACGAGCCGGAATTGCGCCGTTTGGCCGAGGCCGGCGTCTCCCGCTACCATTGCAACCTCGAGTCCTCCCCGGCCTTCTTTCCCACGCTCTGCTCCACCCACACCCAAGCGCAGAAAATCGCCACCCTCCGTGCCGCGCGGCGCGTCGGCATGACCATCTGCTCCGGCGGCATCATCGGCATGGGCGAGACGGAACGCGACCGCATCGCCTTGGCTTTCGCCCTGCGCAACCTCGACGTCGCCTCCATCCCGATCAACATCCTCGCCCCCATCCCCGGCACGCCGCTCGCGAAGATCCCGCTCCTCCCCGAGCGCGACATCCTGCGAGCCGTCGCCCTCTTCCGGCTCGTCCATCCGGCCGCCGCGCTCCGTTTCGCCGGCGGCCGCAAAAGGCTCGCCCCGCAGACCCTCGACGCCGCGCTCCGCCTCGGCATCAACGCCGCGATCGAGGGCGACCTCCTCACCACGCTCGGTAACACCGTCGCCCAAGACGAGGCCCATATCCTCGCCGCGGGATACACCCTCTGAGCGGGAGACGCACGCCCATGGCCGAAAGCCCCCGCCTCTCGATCGTCGTGCCGTGCCTCGATGAGGCCCCGTGCGTGGAGGCCTTTGTCCGCGCGGTGGAGGAGACGGGTGTGCGCGGGGTCGAGTTCGTCTTCGTGGACGATGGCTCGACGGATGGCACGCTCGCCCTTCTGAGGCATCTGGCGGAAACGCGCGAGGATGTCCGTTACGTCTCCTTCTCGCGGAACTTCGGCAAGGAGGCGGCGCTTTTGGCCGGGCTTCGCAAGGCCACGGGGCGCCACGTGGTGACGATGGACGCCGACCTGCAGGATCCCCCCGCGCTTCTGCCGGAGATGCTCCGCGCCATCGAGGAGGAGGGCTATGATTGCGTGGCCACGCGCCGTTCGTCGCGCGAGGGCGAACCGCCGATGCGCGCATGGTTCGCGCGTCGGTTCTATTGGCTCATGCGTCACATCTCGGAGGTGGCGTTGGTGGATGGCGCGCGCGATTACCGCATGATGACGCGGCAGGTGGTCGAGGCCATCCTCTCCATGCCGGAGGTCAACCGCTTCACCAAGGGCATCTACCAATGGGTCGGTTTCCGCACGAAATGGATCGCCTTCCCGAACGTCGCGCGCACGGCAGGCACGACGAAATGGTCGTTCCGCACGCTTTTTCTCTACAGCATCGAGGGCATGACGGCCTTCTCCACCGCGCCGCTCCAGATCGCCTCCTGGCTCGGGGTGGGTTGCTGCGGCTTCGCCTTCCTGGCCTTGCTTTTCATCGTGACGCGGGCGTTGCTCTTCGGGGACCCGGTGAGTGGCTGGCCGTCGCTGGTGTGCATCGTCATCTTCTTCGGCGGGCTCCAACTCTTTGTCGTCGGCATTTTGGGGGCCTATCTGGCCAAAACCTATCTTGAGACCAAACGCCGCCCACCCTACCTCGTCAAAGAGGAAAGATAGGGCATCCCCCTACCCGGCGCCCGCCGCGACCATCCCCACGGACGCGGAAGTTTGTTATACTACACCCCATGCGAACATCTTGGACGCTTTTCCATGTCTTCGGGATCCCCGTGCGGGCGGATCTCTCGGTGGGGCTCTTGGCGCTCTACCTGCTGATCACATGCGGGGACCTCGCGTTCGGGCTCTATCTCGCGGTGGTGCTGCTGATTTCGATCGTGCTGCACGAATTGGCGCATAGCGTGGTGGCGATGGCCTTCGGGGGACAGGTGCGGGACATCACGTTGCAATTGTTGGGCGGGTGCGCGGCCATCACGCGGATGCCGCCCAAGCCGTGGCACGAATGCCTGATGGCGGCGGCGGGGCCGGGGTGCTCGTTCGCCTTGGCGGCGATGGCGTGGGGGGTGGCGACGGCGTTCCCGCAAGAGCATGTGTTGGGGGTCGACTGGACCGGGCAGGTGGTGACGGTCCACGCGCCGAACGCATGGTGGGCGGTGGCGGCGGTGCTGAATCTGGGATTGGCGTGCTTCAATCTGGTGCCGGCTTTCCCGATGGACGGGGGGCGGGTGCTGCGCGCGCTCCTGCAATGCGCGGGACGCCCGAAAGTGGCGGCCACGGAGGTCGCCGTGGCGGTGGGGCGCGTCTTCGCCGTGCTGTGGGCAGCCGTGAGCGTGCTGGCTTTTCTTGGGATCCGCTGGCACGCGCCGGCGGCCTTGCCGGACACGGCAAAGTTCCTGTGGGACATCGTTTTCGGTGGCGGCGGATTGCTTCTGCTCTGCGTCGCGCTGATGATTTGGGAGGCCGGAAGGCGTGAATTGCAGTACGTGCGCGCCGAGGCCGAATATTATGGAGGTTGGCGATGAGCCTAGCCGTCGGTATCGTCGGCTTGCCGAATGTGGGCAAGTCCACGCTCTTCAACGCCCTCACACGCGCCCAGAACGCGGAGGCGGCGAATTATCCCTTCTGCACGATCGAGCCCAACAAGGCGACCGCGCCGGTGGCCGACCCCCGAGTGGAGAAATTGGCGGAAATCTGCAAAAGCGGGCGCGTCATCCATGCGACGGTCGACTTCACGGACATCGCGGGACTCGTGCGCGGCGCCTCGAAAGGCGAAGGCCTGGGGAACCAGTTCCTCGGGAACATCCGCGAGTGCGACGCCATCCTCGAGGTGGTGCGTTGCTTCGACAATGACGACGTGGTGCACGTGGAAGGCTCCGTCGACCCCGTGCGCGACGTCGGCATCATCGAGACCGAGCTGATTCTGGCCGACCTGCAGAGCCTTGACAAACGGCTCGACCGGATCAGCCGCCAGGCGCGCGCCGACAAATCGCTCGCCAAGGAGGTCGAGGCCATGAAGGCACTTCACGACCATCTTGACGCCGGCGAGCCCGCCCGTACCTTCGCGACGGACGACCCGGATGCCTTGGCCCCCACGCGCAAGGAGCTCCGCCTCATCACCGACAAACCCGTCATCTACGTGGCGAACGTGGGCGAGGACGATCTCGGCCAGCCCGACAACGTGCACGTCACGGCGCTCAAGGCGCACGCCGCCGCCCACGGATGCGACACCATCACCATCTGCGCGGCGATGGAGGCCGACCTCGCCGGCCTCTCCGACGCCGAACAGAAAGACTTCCTGGAGTCCTACGGCCTGGAACAGTCGGGGCTCGACGCCACCATCCGCATGGCCTATCACACGCTCGGGCTGCAAAGTTTCTTCACCGCCGGCCCCATGGAGGCCCGCGCCTGGACCATCCGCCAAGGATGGACGGCCCCCAAGGCCGCAGGCGTCATCCACACCGACTTCGAGCGCGGGTTCATCCGCGCGGAGGTCGTTTCGTACGACGACTTCGTGACCCTCGGCGGCGAGGCGCACGCCCGCGAAAAGGGTCTCCTGCGCGTGGAGGGCAAGGATTACGTCATGCGCGAAGGCGATGTCGTCCACTTCCTCTTCAACGTCTGAGGCAACGCCCATGTCCGAACGTTACACCCTTCCCGATGGCGTGGGCGGCTCCCGCGCGCTGACGCGGACGCTCTTGGTCTGGGGCCTTCCCATCCTCGGTTGGCTCGTGCTGATCGTGGGGTGGCTGCTCTTCGCCGATGGTGGCGGCGAGAAAGACGCCCCCAAGGAGGCGGAGCCTCCCGCCGCCAAACAGACCGAGCCACCGGCTCCCGCACCCGCGGAGCCCCCCAAGGCGCCGGCCCCCGCGCCCTCCGCCCCCGCCGCACCCACCCCGCCCGCCGAGCCCGACCCGGCGACGCCCTATGATTTCGCGGGCGCGCGTTCGCACATCGGCCTGCCCCAGGAGAACGCCTGCGCCACGGGTATCCTCGTCGATCCCGCCACACGCAAGGTGCTGTGGGCGAAAAAGGCGGACCAGGCCGTGCCCATCGCCTCGATGACCAAGATGATGACCTTGCTTCTGGCCGAGGAGGCCATCGCCGAAGGGCGCGTCTCACGCGACACGGTCATCCGCGTCACCGTGGCCGCCTACAAGATTGGCGGTGCGCAGGTCTGGCTCGACCCGCGCGAATCCTTCCCGCTCAAGGAATTGCTCAAGACCATCGCCATCAAATCGGCCAACGATTCCGCCTATCTGGTCGGCGAATACCTCGGTGGAGGCAGTATGCCGGCTTTCATCGACGCCATGAACGCGCGGGCCAAGGAACTCGGGATGCGCCACACCGTCTTCTACGACGCGCACGGCCTGGGCGATGGCGCCAAGCGTGACAACCGCGCCTCCGCGCACGACATGGTCATCCTCGCCGAGCATCTCCTCGCCTATCCGGAGGTCGTGCGCTTGGCCTCCACGCGTCTCGACTCCTTCCGCGACGGCAAGATGATGCTCAAAAACCACAACAACCTCATCACCCAGCGGGTCGAGGGCGTGGATGGCCTCAAGACCGGCTACACCGAAAAGGCCGGCTTCTGCGTCACCTTCACCTGCAAGCGCGGCGGCCACCGACTCATCGGCTGCGTCACCGGGTTCAAGGCCCACCGCGACCGCGACGCCTTCTGCAAGGCCTTGCTCGATTGGGGGTACGCGCAATGACCGCCACCCGCCTCGCCGCCCTTCTCCTCGTCGCCATGGGGTTCCTCGCCGGGTGCGCGGACTCCGTCTCCGCGCGCATCGCCGCGCGGCAGACCGTCTACGACGCCTATCCCGCCGAGACGCAGGCCCGTATCGCGCGCGGCCAAATCCGGTTGGGCGACGACCAGGACGCCGTGTGGATGGTTTACGGCGAGCCCACCGAACGTCTCCGCCGCACCGACGCCACCGGCACCGGGGAGGTCTGGATCTACAAAATCCTCGGCTTCTCCGACCGCCTCTACCCTTCCGTCCGCCCCGTCTACCATGACATCGACGGTCGGTTGCGTGGCAGTTACTACCTCGATGACACCCCCGAGTACGAGTGGAAGGAGGCGCTCCGCATCGAGTTCACCAACGGGCGCGTCTCCGCCATCCAAATGCGCCAGTAACGCCATGCATCGCCATCACGTCGCCCCCGAGGCCATCGAACAGGACACGCTCATCCTCCGCGGCGCGGAGGCGCACCACCTCCTGCACGTGCTCCGGTTGCGGGAAGGTGCGGAGGTCGGAGCCTTCGACGGCGCGGGCCGCACACGGCTCTACCACATCATCGCGCACGATGCCGACTCCCTCACCCTCGCCGCCAAGCAGCCCATCTTCCAGACCGCCGATCCGCCCGTGCGTCTGCGCCTCTTCGTCTGTGTCCCGAAAGGGGAGCGGATGGACTGGCTGCTGGAAAAGGCCACCGAGCTTGGCGTCTCGGAGATCGTCCCCGTGATTAGCGCACGGACGGTCGTCCGCCTCGAAGGTCGCCAGGCGATCGCCAAGCGGGACCGATGGCAACGCATCGTCGAGGCCGCCGCCCGCCAATGCGGCGCGGCGCTTGTCCCCCACGTGCGCACGCCCCAGCCCTTCGCCGAGGCGCTCCCGCTGACACGCGAATGCACCATCCCGATTGTCGCCGCGCTCACGCCCGAGGCGCGCCCGCTCATGCCCCTGCTCGTGACGCTCGACCCGGAGCGCCCGGGGCAGACGTGGGGGTGGTGGTGTGGCCCCGAGGGCGACTTCACCCCGGCGGAACTCCAAGCACTCCTCGATGCCGGCGCACGCCCCGTCACCCTCGGCCCGCTCATCCTTCGTGTTGAGACCGCCGCGCTCTACGGCCTCGCCTGCCTCGGCTGTGCGCGTAACAATCGGAGATCGTGACATGGATGACCTGCTCTTCCCCACCGTCGGCATCGCCGGCATCGGCCTCATCGGCGGTTCCTTGGCCAAGGATTTGCGCACCTTCGGGCTCGCGGGGCGTATCCTGGGCTGGAACCGCACCGCCGCACACGCCGAACGCGCCGTCGAGCTCGGCCTGATCGACGAGCCCCGCCCCTCCCTCGAAGCGCTCATCGCCGAGGCCGACCTCCTCGTCCTGGCCATGCCTGTGGACATTCTGGCCGAACGTCTCCCGCGCGTGCTCGACGCCATGCGCCCCGACCAGACGGTCATCGACGTGGGCTCCACCAAGCGCGCGCTCGCCGAAGCCGTCGCCTCCCACCCCAACCGCCCCCGCTACGTGGCCTGCCACCCCATGGCCGGCACCGAGAAAAGCGGCCCCGACGCCGCCCTCGACAACCTCTTCCGCAACCGTTTCACCCTCATCATCGACCCCGCGCGCAGCGCGCCCGACGCCTTGGCGCGTGTCCGGACCCTCTGGGCCCGCGTCGGCGCCGTCCTGGCCGAGATGTCCGCCGAGGCGCATGACCAGACCGCCGCCCTGCTCTCGCATATGCCCCATGTGCTGGCCTATGCCCTGGCCCGCACCATCAAGGAAGCCGAGCGCAACCAAGCGCTCAACGCCCGCTTCGCCGGCGGCGGGCTGGCCTCCATGACCCGCATCGCCCACTCGCCCATCACCATGTGGGAGCCGATCTTCCGCCAAAACAAGCAACCGCTCCTCCAGGCCATCGACGCTTTCGCCGCGCATCTCGCCGCGTTTCGCGAAGCCATCGCGAACGACGACTCCGCCGCGATCGAATCCCTCATGCGTTAATCCCCGCCCGCCATGTTCCCGCTCTTCCTCGCACTCAAATATCTCCGCCCGAAACGCGGCGTCGCCTCCGTCGTCACGCTCCTCTCCGTGCTGGGCGTCACCATCGGCGTCGCCATCGTCATCATCGTCCGTGCCGTCTTCACCGGCTTCGGCGACACCTGGCAGAGCAAGATTCTCGCCTTCAAGCCGCACATCGTCGTCCAACCGGCCCATCGCGGCACGCTCGGGCATGTCGATGCGCTGTGCGAGCGCCTCGAGGCCATTCCGGGGGTCGAGGCCACCTCCCCCAGCATCGAGACACGCGTGCTCGTGGAATACGACCGGCGTATCCTGGCGCCCATCCTCCTCGGCGTCGACGCCGCGCGCATCCGGCGGATGCTCCCCATCTCGATGTGGAACGGCTCCTTCGACCTCGCCGGCGACAGCGTCGTCATCGGCGTGGACATGGCCGCGCGCCTGGGCATTGGCGTCGGCGACGAGTTGCTCGTCTATTCCCCCATGAATCTCATCGACAAAGACGAGATTTACTTCCCCGAGCGTCTCACCGTCCGTGGCGTCTATGCCACCGGGCAGGCCGAGTACGACGGTTCTTACGTCTTCGTCTCCCTGCCTGTCGCCCGCGATTTGGCCGGTCTGGCCTCCGGCGCCAACAGCGTCTCCCTCCGCGTCGCGGACCCCCAACGTCTGCGCCCTGGCGAAGGCCTCGTCGCCCAAGTCTCCGCTGCCGTCGACTCCCTCT
This sequence comes from uncultured Kiritimatiellota bacterium, assembly GCA_944389565.1. GTDB lineage: Bacteria > Verrucomicrobiota > Kiritimatiellia > RFP12 > DVOR01 > Spyradenecus. The sequence goes on along the minus strand of CALXMV010000014.1, from coordinate 43,890 downwards.
ATGGCGCCCGCCGTTGCGCCGTCAGCACCTGGCAGCAGCTCGACCGACTCATCTTCAACGCCGTCGCCACGGAAAAGAACATGATGACCCTGTTGCTCATCTTCATCAGCGTCGTCGCCATCTTCTGCGTCATCAATACCATCATTGTCATCACCGTCCAGAAGACCGACGAGATCGGCCTTCTCAAGTCCCTCGGCTTCTCCACCTCGCAGCTCACCCTCACCTTCGTCCTCTACGGCTGGATCCAGTGCATCCTCGGCACGGCGCTCGGCATCGGCCTGGCCTTCCTGGTCCTTCACAACCTCCAAAACCTCGTCGATCTCCTCGCCCGCTTCGGGCTTGAGGTTTTCCCCAAGGCCGTCTACGGCTTGGACGCCCTGCCATGGCGCGTCGCGCCCGTCGAAATCGTCCAAGTGGCCGTGTTGGTCGTGCTGTTCTGCGCCTTGGCCTCCCTGTTGCCCGCGTGGCGCGCCGCCGCGCTGAACCCCGTCGACGCCCTGCGCAAGGAGTGACCGCCATGCCCGACGACGCCCCCGCCCTCCTCGCCGAGGACCTTCGCAAATCCTACACGCTCCACGGCAACCGCCTGGACATCCTCCGCGGCGCGGCGCTCCGCGCGGCCCCCGGCGAGACGCTCGCCATCGTGGGACGCTCCGGCGCCGGGAAGTCCACCCTGCTGCACGTCCTTGGCGGTCTCGACAAACCCCAAGGTGGGCGGGTCCTCATCGCCGGCCAAGACCTCTACGGCATCTCCGCGCGACGCCGCACCCGCCTCCGCGCCGCCAAAATCGGCTTTGTCTTCCAAGCCTACCATCTTCTGCCCGAGATGGATCTCGTCGAGAACGTCATGCTCCCGGCGATGGCACTAGGCTCCCTCTCCCGCCGCCGGATGCGGGCCCGCGCCGAGGCACTCCTAGAGTGCGTCGGCCTCGCCGACCGCCGCCGCCACACCCCCCTCGAGCTCTCCGGCGGCGAACAGCAACGCGCCGCCATCGCCCGCGCCCTCATGAACGAGCCCCCCCTCCTCTTGGCCGATGAGCCCACGGGGAACCTCGACGCCAAGACCGGGGACGCCGTCCTCGACCTCCTCTTCCGGCTGGCCCGCGAACGCCAGACCCTCCTCGTCATGGTCACCCACGCCCCCGCCACCGCCGCGCGGTGCGACCGCACGCTCACCTTGGAGGAAGGCCTCCTCCGCTGAGATCCCCCACACGCGAAAAACAAGCCCGCCCCATCCGGGGCGGGCCTTTTTTGTCGCTTGCGCGGCACGCTCACTTCTTCATGGCGGCCTTGACGCGGGCTTTCAGGCGCTTGGCGTAGGCAGCGCGACGGGCGCGCTTGGCGCGTTTGCGGAGTTGCTGACCCATGGTCGGAATCCTTTCGGGTGAGGGGTTACGCTCAGGCGACGCCGAGCTGGAAGCGGACGAAGCGTTTGATGGCGATGGTGTCGCCGACGTCTTTCTCGGTCTGCTTGACCAGGTCGGTGACGGTCATCTTGGGCTCCATGATGTAAGCCTGATCGACAAGGCAGACCTCGGCGAAGTGTTTCTTCAGCTTGCCGCGGAGGATGCCCTCGATGATGTTGGCCGGCTTGTCCTTGACCTGGGCGCGATAAACCTCTTTCTCGCTTTCGAGCTCGGACTCAGGCACCTCGGTCTCATCGAGATAGCGGGGCGCGGAGGCGGCGATCTGGAGGCAGAGATTGTGGGCGAGCGCACGGAAGGCCTCGCTCGTGGCGGTCTCGGCCTTGCCGCAGGCGATCTCGACCAAAACGCCGATCTTGCCGCTGAAGTGGATGTAGGAATCCACCATCCCCGTGCCGGCGGGCGCCATGTGGGCCGCGCGGCGGATCTTGACGTTCTCGCCCGTGGCGGCGACGACCTCGGTGAGCCCCTGCGCGTGGCTGGTCGCCAGATCCGTGTCGCCCTTGGCGGCGGCGGCGGCCAACACCTTCGCGAAGTCCTGAAACTTCTCGGTCTTCGCCACGAAGTCGGTCTCGCAGTTGAGCTCCACGAGCCCCCACGCGCCGTTCTCGCCGGCGGCGGCGACGATGACGCCCTGGTTGGACTCACGGTCGGCGCGCTTGACCTGGAGCGCAAGCCCCTTCTCGCGAAGGATCTTGATCGCCTCCTCCATGTTGCCGTCCGTCTGCTGGAGGGCACGCTTGCAATCCATCATGCCGACGCTGGTGGCGGCACGAAGATCGTTGATCATCTGAATCGTGATGGTAGCCATATCCGTTTGCCTTCTTTCGGGGTTATTCGGCGGCGGGGGCCTCGGGGGCAGGCGTCTCGGCCGGCTGGGCGGCGGCCTCGGCCTCGGCCTCGGCCTTGGCGGCGGCAATGGCCTCCTGCGCGGCGGCGGCGGCGGAGCGGCGGTCGGCGGCGGGGGCCGCGGGCTGCTTACGGGGAGCGCCGGAGAGACCGGGCGTGGCGGCGGGCTTACGGGCGGCGGAGGCCTCCTTGCGGGCGGCGCGCTCGGCGGCGACCTTCGCGGAACGCTCGGCCTCGGCCTGGGCGGCCTGCTCGGCGGCGACCTTCGCGGCCTCGGTGTCGGCGTCCTTCAGCACCTCGGCAATCTTGCCGACGATGAGCTCGATGCCGCGCACGGAGTCGTCGTTGCCGGGGATGACGTGGTCGATCGGGTCAGGGTCGGCGTTGGTGTCGACGATGGCGACGATCGGGATGCCAAGGCGCTGGGCCTCCTTGACGGCGTTGGCCTCGCGGCAGACGTCCACGATGAAGAGCGCCCCGGGCATCTTGTCCATCTCGGCGATGCCGGTGAGGTTGGTCTCCAGCTTGGCCAGCTCGCGGGCGAGGGCGGAAGCCTCCTGCTTGTGCTCGGAGAGGACGCCGTTGTTGCGCTTGGCGATGTCCTGGATCTGCTTCATGCGCTTGACGCTACGGCGGATCGTCTGGTTGTTCGTCAGCGTGCCGCCGAGCCAACGCTCGGTCATGTAAAACTGGTTGCAGGCGATGGCCGCTTCCTTCACGACCTCCTGGGCCTGCTTTTTGGTGGCCACGAAGAGCACCTTGCGCCCGTCGGCCACGACACCGCGCAGAAACTCGGTCGCCTCGTCGATCAGCTCGACGGTCTGCGTCAGGTCGATGATGTGGATCCCGTTGCGCTTGTCGAAGATGTAGGTTTTCATCTTCGGGTTCCAGCGCTTGGTCTGATGGCCGAAATGCAGGCCGGCTTCGATGAGGTCCTTGAGCTCGATGAGATGAGCCATGGTCACCCTTTCGGTAGAGACGTGTTCCGTTTCAATCCGCTCCGGCGACCGCACACGCGGACGGCCGCTTTCGCTTCCCGTCGTCGCCGGGCACCTACCCCGCGACCGCGTTAAGTAATAAGGTATCAAAACCGCCTCTCCCGAGGCAAGCACTTTTTGGCGTCTCCGAAAAAAAAAACGCGGCGGGGCCTTGCGAGCCCCGCCGCATCGTGTGCCACGCCGTCACTTCCGGGCGAGCGGCGTGATGGCGATCTTCAGCGCGAAGTCGTCCTCTTGGGGCAGTTCCTTGGTGACCAGAATCACGGTGTCAGGGGTGCCCGTGGCCTCGACGCCCTCATCGGCGAAGGTCAGCGTGCGTTGCTCGCCCTGCCTGGAGGTGACGGTGAGGGTGTAGACGCTGCCGGCGGCGAAAGCGACGGCGCGCTCGCCGGAGGCGACCTGGACGGTCACGCGCCACGTGCCATCCTCCGAGACGGCCATCGCCGCGATGCCGGAGGCATAGGTGTAGGTGAGCGTGTTGGCCTCTTGGTCGACCTCGGGGACGAGCCCCTCGAAGGCATCCAAGATGCTTCCCAACTGCTCGGCGTCGAGGTCGGCGACTTCCTGTCCGGCGGTCTCGACCTTCACCTCGTAGTTGCCCGTGAGGCCGCCCTCGCTCGCCGCGGCGTTGAGGTCGTCCACGAGATCGTCAGGCAAGGCATCGACGATGGACGCTCCGTCGATAGAGGGCGCCAAGGGTTTGTCGAGGTCAACGACGAGGTTACCGTCCTCGACCGTCACGGCATCCTTACCGTAGGTCTTGTCCCCGACCGTGACGGTGAAGTCGCCGGGCAGGGAGGTTCCTTCGGTGACGGGGATGGTGACGGCACCGGCCTCGGTGAAATCAGGCGCGATGCCTTCCGCCCCTTCGATGGTGTGTGCCCCTTCGCTCACCTCGACTTGGTCGTCAACGGTACCAAGAATCACGGTGCTTGTGTCGCCCGCGATTTCGAGACCGCCGTTGAAGTCCGCGCCACCAAGGTCAATGACCTTGTCCGTGGTGTTCTCCGAGAGGTCGATGACGACCTTACCGTCGAGCGTGGCCCCAGCGAGCGAGTCGTTGGGCTCGGTGACGACCAAGGTGGTGTCGGCGGGCAACTCCCAGCCCTCGGGCAGGGTCGTGCCACCGACGGTGACGCTCGCACCAGGGGCGAGGGTGACCTCGGGCGGAAGTGCCTCACCAATGAAGGTGACGTCGCCCTTGACGATGACCTGGGTGATCCCCTCGGCGATGTCCCCATCAGGGAGCGTGACGGTGATGGGCCCGTGCGTCTCACCATCGACCACGACGACGCCGCTCTCGGGGACGGAACCGGTCGACCATTTGTCGCCGTCCGTCCACACACCGGTCTCATCGAAGGTCGGGTAGTCGCTGGGTGCCCACGTGACGCTCAGGTCGCCGTTCTCGTCAACGCTAACCTCGGCATCCGTGACGCCCTCCACATTGACGGTGGGCTTGTTCGTCTCGGTGAAGTCTCCGGGGATGGTGATGACGCCCTGCTCGGCCTCCTCGGGGGTCGGCGTGACGGTGATGGTGGCGTCGCCGCCCTCGGGGATGGTCACGGTTGGACGGCTCTCGCCAAGGTCGACGTTACCGCCGATGGTGACGTTGCCCGCGCCGGAAACGTTCACGGTGCCCGCGCCTTCGTCGGTGGGGCCGGTGACGGTGGAGCCATCGGTGGCATCCACGACCGTGTCCCCGGCGGTGCCGCCGGCAAGGTCGCCCTCGCCCTTGATGATGAGCTGGCCGTCGTTCACGAGGGTGGTCTCGCCCGTGACGCCGAGGGAAGCGCCGACCTCGACGGTGAGGGTACCGCTGTCGATGGTGAGGTTGCCGCCCGCGGTGATGGCGCCCGTCTGGGAGACGTCCACGTTGCCCTCGATAGCGAGGTTGCCCGTGACGTCCAGCTTGCCGCCGTTCAGGGTGAGGTTGCCGCTGTCGCCCTGGCCGACGACGGTGACGCTGCCTGCGGCGGCGCCGCCATCGGGGATGGTGATGGAAGGCGTCGCGCCGTCCTTGACGGGGATGACGACGTTGGTGTCCGCACCGGGGACGACGCCCGTCGACCAGTTGTCGGGGTCGTTCCAGTTCGTGCCGTCGCCCGCGCCCGTCCAGATGGTGGGCAGGGTGACGGAGGGGGTCTGGATGGTGACCGCGCCATCGGCGAGGGTCACGTCGTCGTTGGACTGGAAGCGGTCGTCGCCGAGGCCGAGGATGGGATTGCCGGTAATGGAATCGGCGATCTGGCCCTTGACGGTCTCGCCGTCGGGCCGGTACTGCTCTTGGTTGGTGGGCAGGAGGATGGTGGTGGAGTCCTCGACGGTGAGGGTGCCGTCAAAGGGCTGGTCGCCCGTGGAGAAGTCGAAGCCCGTCAGGTCGATGATGACGTCCTCGCGGCCGGTGAGGTCGACGTTCCCCGTGATGGAGCCGCCGGGGAGGACGGTCACCTCGATGGGCGTGTTGGTGTCGATGCCCGCGGTGAGGTCGCCCCAATTGGCCTCGCTGTCCACGGTGAGGACGACGCGGCGGACGATCTGGATGCCCGCGATGCACCCGCGGTGATACTTGCCGTCCTTGTTGAAGGACTTGTGGCTGACCACGTTGAGCGTGGCGTCCGTGAGACCGTAGATGCGCTGGGCGTTGACGCCGAGCCCGACGTACGAGGTGCCGCCCTGGCCGAAGGAGGGGCCATTGACCGTGGTGGGATAGCCCGTCTTGAGCGCCTCGTCCCACGTGTAGTAGGTGCCGTTGACCTTCACGGGCGGGAAGACGCCGTTCTTGTAGCTCGTGGCGTAGTAGACGATCACGTCGTACTTCTCGTACGGCACGTTCCTGACCGTGATGTCCGCCGTGTCCAGACTGCCGCTCAGGATCGGGTCGATGTTCGTCGGCCGCACCCCCACCCCGCGCGACGTGTATTCCACGGTGGGATTGGCCGTCAGACCGATGGCCATCTCCTGCGCCTCAGACTCTTTGCCGGTGAGGTTGAACCATTCCGTGCCGGGCGCGGGGAAGACGCCATACTGCTTGCCGTCATCCACGGGGATGGCCGCAACCTCACTGCCGAAATTGAGGTTCAGCGCGGAACGGAGTTTCGTCCACGTGATGGTGGTCGTCGTGTCGCCCTTATTGACGGTCGGACTGTCGACTCCCGCGATGGTTACCTTGTCAAATCCCTCGGGATTGGTGAAGGTGATAGAACCGGCAACGAGCTCGCTCTCGGAAGGAATGATGGTTAGGGTCGTGTCCTCGCCGCCACTGATAGTCGGAATAGGACGCAATGTCGCGTCCACCGTCACCGTGCCATCGGCGGTGAAGCCGGGAGCAAACGCGGTCCCACCAACGGTGAGCGAGCCCTCAACGGTCATCGTACCCGTCACGGAAAGCGCCCCGTTGAGCGAAATCTTCCCGCTGTCTCCACGGCCGATGACGATGAGGTTCGCGGCATTCGCGCCGTTGGGAATATTGATGTCCACCTCTTCCCCGTCTTCTACAAGAATGTAGACAGGGCTATCAGCCGTCGGCACCTTCCCCGTCGACCAATTTTGGGGATTGTTCCAGTCGCCATCCCCGGCCGTCCCTGTCCAGACGACAGGGAGCGTTCTGGTATTCGTTGTCACACAAGCGAAATTTGCAGTGACATAGGCGAATCCTATGTCACCATAGACACCTCCGATGGTCGCCAGACACAGCGGCGCATAAGGATCCGTCGCACCTTGCAACGATGCCGAAATCCTGAGCAAGTTTGTGCTCGTGGGCGAGACCCGATATTCCGTGCTGAGATTGTTGGTGAGTTTTCCGGCAAAAGGAAACGCATTGTTTGCGGAGAAGGGGACTTGCTCGACATCGACGATGTCGTCATCGGAAAGGGTGACATCGCCAGTGATTTGGCCGTTAGGGCCGAAGTCAAGGTAAAGCGGGAGCCCATCAAGGCCAGCGGTGAGGTCGCTCCACGCGACTTGCCCATTCACCGGCAACACGACACGCTGGACAATCTGCACGGCAGCGATGGAATTACGGAAAACCCTGCGGTCGTCCGGACGCGTGGAGACGATGGAGAGCGTCTTGTCCGTCAATGCTTGAACACGGATGGCATTGACGCCCAGTTGCGCGGCCGCCTGCCCACCCTGCCCGTAAAAAGGCCCAGCGGCATGGGTTGGCGCGGTAGTGAACGTGGGAACTTTTTCCTGCCATGTGTAATAGGTGCCATTGACCTTCACGGGCGGGAACTGGGCCGTCGTGTAATTGGTGGAAGCATAGATGATGACGTCATACATCTTATAAGGGATGTTCTCGACGGTGATGGTGGGGCGCACCAAACTCCCGCGCAAGATGGTCGTGGTACCCGTTTGGTTCCCGATTTCGTTATTGACGGAGGCATACACAACATTCGGGGTAGCAATGAGCGCCTCGGTCCCATTAGTGATATCCTGCGTGCCAGAATGATTATAGAGGTTCGTCCATTCCATGCCAGCGACAGCGAAGACCCCGTGTTGGGTCGTGTCGGCGGCGACCGCCATCACATCCGCGCCGAAGTTGAGGTTTAGGCTTGTGGCAAGCGGTTTCCACGTAATCGTGACCGCACCGTCGGCCCCCGTCGTCACCTGGAAATCTTTAATCCCATCAACGTTGATTTTATCAAGATCCACGCCGGGGAGGCCGTTTGGGAACTCCATCTTGCCGACCAACAATTCCGATTGGGTGGGAATGAACGTGTACGACGGGACTTCGACCGTATAATCTGGGGATGGGAGGTCAACACCCTCAACATCGAAGAGTCCGCCTTCAGCCACATTCACAGCACCGGTCGCGGACATCGACCCGTCGGTGGGCTTGACAATCGAGGTTGACGCAAACGAGCCTTCGGTAGCTACGTCGATTCGGCCGCCGTTGCCCACCTCGGTCGTCCCCGAGATAGCCAAGGATCCATCGCCGCCGATTGAGACGGTCGCACCGTCCACGACCGCATCGCCCCCGACGGAAATTGACCCCTCCGGCAAAGAGAGCGTCAAATCGTCCACGACCGACAAATCCCCGGCGACGGCAAGCGAACCTCCGGAAAGCGTCAACTCCGCATCCTCACTACGCCCGGTCACTGTCAGGCTCCCCACAAGCGCATCCTCCGGGAGGGTAATCGAGAGCGGCGACTCCCTGGCCGTGACGGGAATCACGACGGACGTTCCCGCGCTTGGGACAACGCCATCAGACCAATTGGCGGGATTGCTCCAATTGCCATCGCCGGCCGCACCAGTCCACAGGCCAGCGACCGTCTTCCAGCTGGCATTGCCACCTGTCGACCCCTCAACGGTCTCACCTGACCAAAAGATCAAACCCGTGGCAGGATAGGCACCACAGAAATTGAGAGTACGCCCATCCAAACGCACAACTTCGTTTTTAACCGATTCCGCAAAACGCAACGAAGTCAGTGACGCGCTTGGCGCCCCAGGAAGCGAGGCATACGCCAAACGATATTCTGTCTCGTCGTTGTCAATGAGCAATCCCGTGAAAGGCAAAAACGTATCCGAGTACCAAGCGGCGCATTTGCGGTCGCAAAGGTCGACGATGGCATCATCGGGGAGCGTGACGGTCGTATCGGTCAATTGCCCCTCTGTGCCGATGTCAATGTAGACCGGCACGGTGCTATCGAGGCCGCCGACGACAGCTTCCACGTGGTAACCGTATCCACGGCAAAGCGAACACGGTTGACGATTTGGATGGCGGCGACGGTGCCACGATACTCTTTGCCATCTTGCCCGACCCATGTCGGTTGCCCTTTGACGGTGAGCGTCTGCCCCGTCAGCGCTTTGACGCGGATTGCGTTCGTGCCGAGCGTGGCAGTCGCCGCGGGGGCTCCGAACGTCTCGGTCGCCGAGACATTCATCGTGGCGGAGGTGGAATAGGTGTGTTCCCCGCCACTCAAGTTGCCTGTGTACGACTCCGTCTTCCAAGCATAATAGTTGCCATTGACGCAAACGGCGGGAAAATCATCCTCGGTGGCACCTGCGAGGTAGACGATGACATCGTACATTTCGTAAGGCAAACCATCAACGGTAATGGAAACCCCTGTTGTCTCGTTACCGCCAAGATACCCCTGCAGAAACGTATCGGTGGCATTCTGGTGCCCTAGGCTGGGAGCAGAATAAGTGACCGTTCCCAAAGACACCCCGGAGGAAGAATCCGTCAGCGGCTGGGAACCAGAGCCCCCGCTAAGATTGACCCATTCCGAACCGTTGGCGGGAAACAAGCCAATGCCGATCTCACGGGAACCAACGGGGTACCCCCCACCTGTGAAATTCAGATTGATGGAAGCAGGATAACGCCCGTATACCCCCCCCCTGTGAAATCTTGGGCAGAGGCTAAAGAGGCGAGGCCGGCGGCGAGCGCGAGCGCGGCCAGTTTTCGACAGTGACGCATACGATTACTCCAGAGAGTTCTTCACAAATTGGTGCGTGATTTTACCCTTTTGCGGTGGGTATGCAAGCGCGACGTTTGGCGCCCCTGAGGAAGCGTGATGTGTCACAGCCAATCGCCAATGAAGTCCGGCAAAAGTTCCGGCGCTTATCCCCACGCACGGGCCACCCCCGCATTCCCATACCCTTCCGGACACCACTTCCAAAGCGCAATCCGCTTCCCGTGCCAGAACGGATGGCCGGGAGCGCAAGTCGGGAGGGTTTGGGGCGAAACCCTAAAGGGTTCGACCCGAAACCCTAAGGGGTCTGGCCCGAAAGTCGGGGTGCCGCGATGAGCATGGGAGGGCCTGTGGGCGTGCGTCGTTACCATCCCCGTCCATCGACACCCCGTCAGGGGCGCTCCCGGCGGGCCCAGAAGTCCCGGCTGTGGCGGGATGGCGTCGGGACCGTTTGCAATGCGCAAGAATCTTCCGCGCGTCCCACTTTCCCAGGGTACCATTGCAGGCTTGACATGGAGTGCGCTCTCAATGTTATCTTGTCGCCATCATCAATCGATCAATCGAAAGGAACACACCATGAAGCGCAGAACGTTTTTGCTTGGCTCGTTGGGCGCGATCGCCGCCGGAGGCGCCCTGGCACAGGCACGGACGACGCCCCACAAGGCGTGGTCCGGGGCCGAAGGCCCCGCGGTCTACCTCACGCGCGATATCTCCCCCGTCGGCTTGCGCAAGGCCTACGACGCCCTGCGGGCGACGCTCCCCGGCAAAGTCGGCGTCAAAGTCTCCACCGGCGAACCCGGCGGCCGCCATTTCCTTGACCCACGGCTCGTCAGAGACCTCGTCCAAGCGCTCGACGCCAACATCGTGGAGTGCAACACCGCCTACGGCGGACGGCGCGGGACCCTGCACGACCACATCCGCGCCGCCTTGGAGCACGGCTGGTGCGACATCGCCACCGTCGACATCCAGGACGCCTACGCCACGATGGATCTCCCCGCGCCACGGGGCGCCCGCCGCCTCACACGCGACATCGTGGGCTCCCACTTCAAGGACTACGCCTCCTACCTCGTCCTCTCCCACTTCAAGGGCCACGCGATGGGAGGTTTCGGCGGCGCCCTGAAAAATCTCTCCATCGGCTTCGCCTCCCGCAACGGCAAGATGCTCATCCACACCGGCGGCAAAACCGACAAAACCTGGATGGGCGGCGAGCAGATCGCCTTCCTCGAAGCCATGGCCGAGGCCGCGACCGCCGTCTGCGCCTCCCACAAAGACCGCATGGCCTTCATCAACGTGATGAACAACCTCTCCGTGGATTGCGATTGCGACAACCACCCCGCCGCCCCCACGATGGCCGATATCGGCATCCTCGCCTCCCTCGACCCCGTCGCCCTCGACCAAGCGTGCGTCGACCTCGTCTACGCCGCCCCCGACGGTGCCGACCTCATCGTGCGCATGGAATCCCGTCAAGGTATCCACACCATCGAGCACGCCGCCGCCCTCGGCCTCGGCTCCCGCGCCTACCGCCTCATCGAAATCTGAAGACACCACAAAAAAAGCGCCCCGTACGGGGCGCTTTTTTTGTATGCCGTTCTTGGGCGGGGCTCACTTGCCGGCGATTTGGCCGGAGAGGGCGAGCATACGGGCCTCGACGGACTGGATCTCGGCGAAGCCTTGGGAGGAGACGGGGTTAACGCCGTCGGAGGCCTCCATGGAGGAGTCGGCCTCGTTGTAGATGGTGTGGGGGCAATCTTTGAGGGCATCGAAGAGGATGTTGCCCTTGTAGAGACTGAGGGTGACGGTGCCGTCGGCGTATTGGGCGAGGGTGTCGACGGCGTTGCGGGCGGCGACGGTGGTGGGGTCGTAGTAGCGGCCGTCGTAGATCTGGTCGGAGATGAGCTTGGAGAGCTGCATGAAGAAGAGGGTGGCGCGGCGGTCCATCGTGGCCTGGTAGACGTAGCGGATGGCGGAGCCGAGGAGCTCCATGCCGGGGGCCTCGTAGACGCCGCGGCTCTTGGTGCCGATGATGCGGTTTTCGAGGGCGTGCTTCATGCCGATGCCGTTGCGGCCGCCGATCTCGTTGGCGAGCATCATGGCTTCGAGGGGGGTGACGTCCTTGCCGTTGATCTGGACGGGACGACCCTTGGAGAAGCGGATAGCGATCTGCTCGGGTTTGTCGGGGGCCTGCCAAGGCCAGACGCCCATGGTGGGCTCGACGATGGTCATGGAGGTCTCCATGCTCTCGAGGTCCTCGGCCTCGTGGGAGAGGCCGGCCATATTGGCGTCGGTGGAGTATTTCTTTTTGCCGCCGGCGAAGGCGACGATGCCGAATTGGGCGAGATAGTCGACCATCTGGGTGCGGCCGGGGAACTTTTTGAGGAGCCCGGCATCGCGCCACGGGGAGTAGACCTTCATCTCGGGGGCGAAGACGTTGGTGTAGCGCTCGATGCGCATCTGGTCGTTGCCGCGGCCGGTGGCGCCATGGACGAGGACCTGGACGCCGCGCTTCTTCATCTCGGGGATGAGGCCTTTGATGGTGACGGCGCGACCGATGCCGGTGGAGTTCCAGTAGCCGCCATCGTACATCGCCTGGCATTTGACGGCCTCGAGGCAGGCGTCGGCCATCTCGTCGCGCAGGTCGACGATGACGGTCTCGATGCCGGTGGGCGCCATGCGCTTGGCAACGTCGTTGATGTCCTTCTCGTCAGGCTGGCCGATGCCGCCGGTGAAGCCGATGACTTTGACGCCGGCCTCCATCATCACCTTCGCGATCGTGCGCGAGTCGAGGCCGCCGGAGACGCAGGTGCCCGCGACCATGCCTTTGAGATCGTCCAAAACAAGTGCCATGTCTGATCACTCCATGTGGGTTGAGAAACGCCGCATAGTGTACCACATTTAAGCGGGTCGCGGCGGCTATTTTTGCCCGCGCGTCACGTCGCGGACGGCGGCGATGAACTGATCCACCTTGTCAAAGGCGGCGTAGACGGAGGCGAAACGGATGTAAGCGACGGGGTCGAGCGTGCGGAGGCGGTCCATGACGAGATGGCCGATGCGCTCGGAGGAAATCTCGGAAAGGTTGAGGCGCTCGATGTCGTTGAGCACCTCCTCGATGAGATGCTCCAACGCCTGCCCCTTGATGGGCCGCTTTTGGCAGGCGACGTTGAGCCCGCGCTCGATCTTCTGCGGGTCGAAGGCCTCGCGGCGGCCATCGCGCTTGACGACGCGGGGCAGACGGCGGTTGATGCTCTCGTGGGTGGAGAAACGGTAACCGCAGACGGCGCAGACACGTCGGCGGCGGATGACGGTGCCGTCGACGCTGGTGCGCGTGTCGATGACGTGGTCTTCGTTCGAGGAGCAACGCGGGCAACGCATGGCTTACTCGATGGCGGTGAGGGCGGCTTGGGCGATGTCGGCGCCGTTGAGCCCCTCGACCTTGGTGACGCGGCGCGGGTCGATGAAGGCGAAGCGCGCGGGATCCGTCTCGGCGGCGTAGACGATGGCCGGGATGTCGCGCCCGGAGGGGAGCTGGCGGATGATCTGGAGCACGCCGTCGGCGGCCATACCCTCGGCGTCGAGCGGAAGGACGAGGCCGGCGGGGTGGCGGGCGATGACGGCCTCGACGGCCTCCGGGCCGGAGCGGACGGCCTCGACGGAAAAACCTGCCTTGCCAAGCGCCTCGCAAAGGGCATTGGCGCGGATGGGATTGGCCTCAGCCAAAACCACGAGTCGGCGGACGTCATCCCCCACCATGAGCGTGTCACCGCGGGGGAGGTCGGCCTCGGAGAAGAGGACGCGCTGGATCTCGGCGAGCAATTCGTCCGGGTCGGCGGGTTTGGTGACGAACCCGGCGATCTGCTTGTCGGCGAAGAACTCGGCCATGTCGCCCCGCGCGGTGAGGACAAGGATCGGGACACGCGTCCGCCCCAGGCGATCGGTGACGCGCTGAAGGAAGCCGGTGCCTCCCATGCCAGGCATCCCGAGGTCGAGGATGACGAGATCCGGGAGCGCCTCGGTCATGGCCTTGAGGGCGGCCTCCCCGGAATCGGCGGTGACGACTTCGTAGCCATTGGCGATCAGGAAATCGCCGAGCATGGCGCGGATGTTGGGATCGTCGTCAACGAGAAGCAGGTGGTTTTTCTTGGCCATGGCAAATCTCCGAAAGAAGGCGGGGGCGACCGGCGCCCCCGCCCGAATGACGCAATCACTCACCGAGGAACGCGCGATAGGCGCGGTAGGTCATGTAGCAATCGTGCTTGGAGGCGGTCTCCCACGGGGCGTGCATGTTCAGCAACGGCACGCCGAAGTCGACGACGTCCATGCCGTAACGGGCCATGAAGAGGGCGATGGTGCCGCCGCCACCCTTCTCGCAACGCCCCAACTCGCCCGCCTGCCAGACGACGCCATCCTGGGCGAAGACGCGCCGGAGGTCGGCGATGAACTCGGCCCGAGCGTCGGAGGCGCCGCTCTTGCCGCGGGAGCCGGTGTACTTGATGAGGCAGCCGCCGGCGTTGAGCTTGGCCATGTTGCCGGTGCTGTCGGCGTTGGGGAAATGCGGGTCGCTGGCGGCGCAGACGTCGGCGGAGAGCATCCGGCTGGCCTCGAGGGTCCGGCGGACGGCGAGGTCGGCGGGGATGCCCTCGGCGGGACGGCGGGCGAGCAACTCGGCCACGGAGTTCTCGAAGAAGGTCGAATCCATGCCGGTGGCGCCCACGGACCCGATCTCCTCCTTGTCGCAGAGGAGCACCATCGCGGTGTGCCGGGGCGCCCCCCGAAGATCCATCAGCGCACGGAGCCCGGCGTAGGCGCAGACGCGATCGTCATGCCCATAGCCCACGATCATGGAGCGGTCGAGCCCCAGATCGCGCGGCATCCCGGCGGGGACCAGCTCAAGTTCCGCGGAGAGGAAGTCCTCCTCGGTGATCCCATAGGTCTCGCCGAGGATGCGCAGGATGTTGCGCTTGACGGCCTCCTTGGTCTCCTTGTCGGCCTCGGGGTCGGGCGCGGACCCGATGAGCACATCCATGTCCTCCGGGTCGAAAGCCTCGGAGAGTTTCTTGCCGGACTGCTCCGCGCCGAAGTGCGGCAGGATGTCGGTGATCTGGAAGACCGGGTCCTCAGGCTTGTCGCCGATGGCGATCTCGACCTTCGAGCCATCGGGTTTCACGACGACCCCGTAGAGGGCGAGCGGATGGACGAGCCAATGGAACTTTTTGATGCCGCCGTAATAATGCGTGTCGAAGTAGGCCAACCCGCCCTTCTCGCAAAGCGGCACGGGCTTGAGGTCGATGCGCGGGGCGTCGGTATGGCCGCCGATGACGCGCAGCCCGGCCAGAAGCGGTTCCTGCCCGATGACCGCGGCCATGAGCGTCTTGCCATGATAGCCGCGATACACCTTGTCCCCGGGCTTCAGCGTCGCGCAGGCCTCAAGCGGCCTGAAGCCCTGCGCCTCGATCCGACGGACGGCCTCGGCGTAGGCACGCCGCTCGGTCTTGGCGACCCCGAGATAGGAGGCGTAATCGGCGGCGTATTCCGCGCAGGCCGCGCGGTCGGCGGCGGAGAGACGCCCTGCGGCGTTCTCGCGCACGTAAATCCCTTTGGCTTCTTCCATGTGAGACTCCTTCGGTTAGAAAGCGGAACGGTAAATGTCCATGACCTCCTCGGGCGAAGGCATGGCGCGATAACGGCGCACGAGCTCCAAGCGCAACGGCTCGCGCGTGAAACGCATCAGCTCATCCTCGGTCGGCGCCTCGGGGGTCGCCCCCACCCCGTCGAGCACCGCATCGATCAGCGCATGCGCCTCATCGGGCCCCTGCACGGCGAGCGCCTCGAAGATCCGGCGCGTGAGGTCGCCGCACGTGCGCCCCATAAAATCGAGATAACCGGCCAACAGGACGCCATTCGCCCGCCCATGCGGGATCCCGCGGTAGTACGTGAGCGGATACCCCATCGCGTGCACCAACCCGGTCCCCGTCTGCGCGATGACAATCCCAGCGACCGTCGCCGCATATTGCAACTGCGCGAGATTCACGAACGCCCCGTGCGCCATGCGCACCAACTCGGGCGAAAGCACGCGGATGGCCTCCAGGCTGAGCGCGACGGTGAACCGCGAGGCGCGCGGCGAATAGGCCCCCTCGATGGCATGGGAGAGCGCGTCGAGCGCCGTGTCCGCCACCACATGCGGCGGCAGGCTCGCCAGATACCGCGCGTCCAGCAAGGCCACCCGCGGGAAGAGGCACGCGCACGAGACGTTCTTCTTGGTTCGCGCCACATGGTCGGTGATGATCGAATACGGCGTCACCTCGCTGCCCGTGCCGCACGTCAGCGGGATCGCCACCACCGGCAACACCCGATCGCCGGCCTCCGGGAGCATTCGGAAAAAGCGCTCCTCCGGCACCTCCATGCCGACCACCCAAGCGATGGCCTTCGCCGCGTCCAGCGCCGAGCCACCGCCTACCGCCACCACGAAATCGCATCCCTCCGCCGCGCGCACCCCCGCGTAAACCGCCGCGACGTCCGGATTCTCCGGCACCTCCGCGAAGCGCGCCCACGTCGCGCCATGCGCCTCCAACGTCGCCGTCACATCCGCCAAGGCCCCCGACGCCTCCGCCCCATGACGCCCCGTCACGATCAGCGCTCTGCGGCCCAACACCCAACGCTCGCCCGTGCGACGCACGCACCCGGGCCCCGACAACACCTCTGTGGGAAGACTGAAGCGCAACGTATCCATAAGTCCCTCGATTATAGCAAAAGGACTCGCCGTTTCGCAAAATCAAAAGCGCGTCAGAAGGTGCTGCCCGGCGTCCACATAGAGGATCTGCCCCGTGACGGAGGGGGTGGCGAGGAGGAAGCGCAACGCCGCGGCGATGTCGGGGACCGTCGGGCGCGGGGTGAGGACGGGGCCGGCCTTCTCGGAGTGGGCCCTGTCGGGCGGCGGGAGGACGGGCCCCGGGGCGATGGCATTGACGCGCGCGCCCTCCGGCGCCCAGGCCCGCGCCGCGGCGAGCGTCCAGCGCGCAAGGCGTCGCTTGGCGCCCAGGTAAGCCCGGACGGCCGGCGGGATCGTCGCCTCGCGACGGCCGATCCGCGCGTCAAGAAACGTGACGATCTGCGCGGCGGGGAAACGCGCGTGGATGGCCTCGGCCACGTTGATCGGGCCGGTGGCGTTGGCCTGCCCCATGCGTTCGACGTCGGCGTTCAGCTCGAACCGCCCGGCAAGCAGGATTGCGGCGTCGCACGCAGGCAACCCCGCGACGGCACGCCACGGGTCGAAAAACGGATCAAGGAAATCGCCGTACTCCCGGCGCGAGAGCACGGCGACGCCATCCCCCGCCTCGACGAGCCCGGGAATCAGCGCAGCGCCGATGCGCCCGGGGCCGACGAGGACGAGGCGCATCGTCAGGGCTGGGTGGGGCTGAGCCCGACGGCGCGGGGCGCGGGGGCGACGGTCGGCGCGAGGCCGGTCTTGGGAGCGGTGGGCGCGGCGGGATCGGCGCTCTTGCGGACGCCACCCTTGGTGGAGCGCGGCGCCAAGAGCGCGGAGAGGTCGCGGCCGACGAGTTTCGGTGCCTGTTCCACGGTGGTCTTCTCGGCGCAAAGGCCGATGACCTTCTCGATCATCTCGATGCCCAGCTCGCGGTGGGCGTTCTCGCGCCCGCGGAACTTGAGGGAGATTTTGACCTTGTTGCCCTGCTCGATGAAGCCGAGAATCTCCTTCACCTTGCGGGTGAGGTCGCCGACGTCGGTACCCGAATGGAACTTGATTTCCTTGACCTGGGTGGACTTGGCGTTCTTGCGGGCCTGCTTCTGGCGGATGCTCTCCTCGTAGCGGAACTTGCCGTAATCCATGATCTTGCAGAGGGGAGGCTGGGCGTTGGGGGTGATTTCCACCAAGTCGAGCCCCTGGGCCTCGGCAAGCGCCTGGGCCTTGCGGGTGGGCATGACGCCGAGCATCTTGCCGGTGGCGTCGACCACGCGCACCTCGGGCACGCGAATCTTGAAGTTGGTGCGGATGAAGGTGGCGGCCTTGCGGCCGTTCTGTTCCTGACGGGGGCGGGGGGGAAGTGCCAAGGCGGCGGCTCCTTTTGTTCTGTGTTTCCTGTGGTCTGGGATTATTCCTCGGAGGTCTCTTCGCGGACCATCGCGATGAAAGCGTCGGGCGTCATGGTGCCAAGGTCACCCTTCTCGCGGGAACGGACGGCGACGACGCCGGCCTCGGCCTCGCGGCCGCCGATGACAAGCATATAGGGCGTCTTGGCCAAGGTGGCCTTGCGGATCTTGGCGCCGATCTTGTCGTTGGCCCAATCGCCCTCGACCCGCAGATCGGCGGCGGCGAGACGCGCCAAAACCTCCTTGGCGAACGGCAGCTGGGCGTCGGTGATGTTGAGCACCTTGGCCTGGACGGGCGCGAGCCATGTGGGGAAGGCGCCGGCGTAATGCTCGATAAGGATGCCGAAGAAACGCTCCAACGAGCCGAGAAGGGCACGGTGGACCATGTAAGGCTGGTGCTCATGGCCATCCTCGCCGGTGTAGGTGAGGTGGAAGCGCTCGGGAAGGTTGAAGTCGAACTGGATGGTGCCGAGCTGCCATTCGCGGCCCAAGGCATCCTTGATCTTCATGTCGATCTTCGGGCCATAGAAGGCGCCGCCGCCCTCGTCGACCTCATAGGCCAACCCCTCCGCCTCCAACGCATGGCGCAGCGAGGCGGTGGCCTGCTCCCATTTGGCGGGATCGCCGACGGCCTTCTCGGGTTTGGTGGAGAGGTAGGCGGAGATGTCGGTGAAGCCGAAGCGGCGGAGCACCTTGAGGCAGAAGCGGACGGTGAAACGGATCTCGTCCTCGATCTTCTCGGGCGCGCAGAAGATGTGCGCGTCGTCCTGCGTGAAGCCGCGGACGCGGAAGAGCCCATGGCGCACGCCGTCCTTCTCGTAGCGGTAGACGGTGCCGAGCTCGGCCCACCGAAGCGGCAAGTCGCGGTAGCTGTACTTCTTGAAGAGGTAGGCCTGGATGTGGAAGGGGCAGTTCATCGGCTTGACGTAATAGGCCTCCTGCGAGGTCTTCGCGCCGTCGCCCTCGGTGACGCTCATCGCCGGGAACATACTGTCTTTGTAGAAGCCCAAATGCCCGGAGGTCTCCCACAGGTTCGCGCGGCCGATGTGCGGGGTGAAAAGCATCTCGTAGCCGTGGCGGAAATGCTCACGCCGCCAATAATCCTCGATGGCGACGCGGACGCGCGCACCCTTGGGGAGCCAGTGCGCGAGGCCGGGGCCGACGCTCTCGGTGATGGTGAAGAGCTCAAGCTCCTTGCCCAGCTTCCGATGGTCGCGGCGCTTGGCCTCCTCGATCCGCGCGACGATGGCGTCGAGTTCCTTCTGGGAGGAGGCGGCGATCCCGTAGAGGCGCTGGAGCATCTTGTTGTGCTCGTCGCCGCGGTAATAACTGCCCGCCACGCTCATGAGCTTGACGGCGCCGACGCATCCGCTGTGCGGCACGTGCGGACCGCGGCAGAGATCCACGTAGTCGCCCGTGCGGTAGACCGAGATCGGCTCACCCTCGGGGATGTCGGCCAGGCGCTCCAGCTTGTAGGGCTGATCCCTGAAGAGTTCCTTGGCCTGCTCGCGGGTGAGCTCCTCGCGCACGAAGGGGAGCTTGGCGCCGATGAGTTTGCGCACGGCCTTCTCGATGGCGGGGAAATCCTCGGCGGTGAGCCGATGCTCCAAATCAAAGTCGTAGTAGAAGCCGTCGTCGGTCGCCGGCCCGATGTCAATCTTCACGTTATCGAACAGCGAGCACACCGCCGACGCCACCAAATGCGCCGCGCTGTGCCGGATTTCCTCGATCGTCGCGTTCATCGCTTCGTCTTTGCTCCTCAATGTTTGCGCCCATTATACCCGATTTGCGCACGTACTGGAAGTACTATTTGATTTGGCGGCCGGCGCGCGGTCAGCGCCGCAGAAGGGCGCGAAGGATAAGCGCGATGGGCAGGGGGGTGACGAGCAGGGTGGCGGCGAGCAGGACGGCGGCGCCTTGGAGAAGCCGGGGCCACGGGAGGACGAGCGTGGTGGGAAGCCCGCCAAACGGCATCCAGGCCAACGTCCACCCGGTGAACCCCCAGCCGACGGTGAGCCCGAGGAGAAGGGAGAGCAGGATGGCGGCCAGACTGAGCGACAGCGCCTGCGCCGCAAGGAAACGCCCCATCTGCGCCCGGGTCATGCCGATGGCATGAAGCGTGCGGAGTTCCCCGGCCATCGCACGGACGTTGGCGGCGAGGAGGGAGACAAAACCGACGCAGAGGATCAGGAGCGACCAGAGCGGGATACGGGCGAGCTCGCCGAGAAGCTCGGCGCTGTGGGCGAGGGTCCCGGTGGCGATCTCGTCGCACAGATGGACGGTGGCGTTGGGCGGGGCGGATCGGGCACGGCGATTCCCCGCGACGTACGGCTCCGGGTCACGTTCGGCCAGACGCCGAAGCCGTTCCTCCAGGGTCTCCGCGAGCGTGTAGAGCGTGTCGTCGCGTGCGGGCCGCAGGGCATCCACCCACAGGAAGCGGACACGCGCGGCACGCGCGGGATCCCACGCCGCGGCGACGTCCATCCCCACGAAGACGGGGCCGAGCGTGCCGAAGGGCGCCCCCTCGCGGGCGCGGAGCCCGGCACGGGCGGTGACGAGATGCCAATTGCAACGGACGACCCGCGTGATCCTCAGCGGCAGGGCGCGCACCGCCCCGTCGGCACCCAACCGCTGGATGGCGAAGGTGTCACCGACGCGGAGGCGGCATTGGCGCGCGAACATCTCGGTGACGGTGACGCCCGTCTCGCCGGGCGTGGCGATGAGCAGGACGTTGTTCTGCGCGGGGAGTCGGCCGGCTCGGCGCCCGATGGCCTGATAGTCCTCCTCGGCGAGGCGGTATTGCTCGGCAAAGAAGGGCCGGCCCGGCATCCCTTCCGCCCGGAGCGCGTCGAGCAACGTCCCCGCGCAGGTTTGGCTGACGCCGTTCGGGAGGAGCGAGACGATGGCGGGCGGGAAGTCACGGGAGGGCACGAAGGGCTCGGTGAGCGAGGCCCCCCAGATGTGGATGGCGAAGAAGGCGCCAAGCCCCGCCGTCAGCGTGAGGGCCATGCGGGCGTTGCGATCCGCCGAACGGGTCAGCACGCCGCGCAACAGGGCCGGCGCCAACCCCAGACACGCGCCGAGCGGACGCGCGAGCACGGTCTCGCAAAGCGCCAGCAGCGGCCGGGTCAGGGCGATCAGCCCCCAGATCGCGAGCGGCAGGCCGACAAGCAGGAACCACGCGCTCCGCCAGAGCGGGTTGGGCGAGAAGGGCACCAGGGTGAAGAGCACCGGCAGGGTGAGCGCGAACGCGCCGAGCCCCCGCAGGAACGGATGGCGCACGCGCCACCCCTCCGGGCGCACGCGCAACTCGCAGGGGCGGAGCCGCGCGGCGCGGCGCAACGGCACGGCCAGCGCCACGGCGGCCGCGAGCGCCAACAGCCCCGCCACGGCGACGGGCGTCGCCCAGCCCACCATGAGCCCGTCCGGGAAGGCGAGCGGATGGGCGGCGACGAACCCGGCGAGGACGCCCACGCCGAGCGCGCCCCCCGCCACGCCCCCCACCCCGGCGAGCCACCCGGCCTCGCGGGCGACAAGCCCCATCAGCTGGCCGGCGGTCATGCCGAGGGCGCGGAGCCGGGCGTAACGCACGCGATTCTGCTCCAGCCCCACGCACAGCGCGTTGAAAATCATGCAGAAGGTCGCCACGCACGCCAAGGCGACGAGGAGCGGCAACTGGAAGAGCAGGTTGTTCGTGGCGTCGGAGCGGAGTTGGCGCAGGAGCCCTTGGCGGGTGACCAACGTCGCGGCGTCGTCATCCGGCGAGACGGTCCTGACGGTCTCGGCGAGCGCGGCGGGCGAGCGGCCGGGCTTCAGGCGGATGAGCATGAGATTGCAGCCGCCACCGGTCTCGGCGAGCGCGGCGGCGTCCGCCAGGCTGTCGCTGGCGAACATGGAGGGGAAGCCGCCGACAGGCCGGATCGTCTCGGCGAGATAGCCGCAGACGATGGCCTCGACGCGGCCGGAAGGGGTAACGACGGGAAGGCGCGTCCCGACGGGCGGCGCGTCGCGCAGGCCCTCCTCGCCGAAAGCGCGCGGGGAGATGACGAACTCCGGCGTGGCGGCGTCGGCGCGCGGCCAGCGCCCGGCGGCGAGGCCGTCGGGATAGGGGCATTCCGGGAAGTCGCGCACCGGCGCGATGCCGCCGACGACTCCGGGGCCTTGGGGCGGGCGTCCGTCGGGGCGCCAATCGATGCGGCACCGGAAAACGGTCGTGGCGAGGAGCGCGGCGATGTCGGGCGAGGCCTTGACGGCGTCGGCGACGGCCTTGGGGATCATCTTGAAGGGCGATCCGTGCGCGAGGGTCTGCATCCCGGAGCCTTTCGGCGCGGCCGCGGCCGCGCGTCCCGTGGCGACCCAGCAATCGAAGGGTTTGCCCATGCTCTCGGCGAGCGGGCGGCATTGGCCCACGGTGGTCTCGGCCAAGCCCACGGCCCACGCGAGCAGGGCGGCCGCGGCGGCCACCCCCAGCGCGGCGCACGCCAGGCGCACGCGGTCGCGGCGCAGGACGTCCCTGAACAGCAGGCCGACCGCGCTCACGCCATCAGCCCCAGGTAACGGCCGGAGACGCGCGCCGGATCGTGGCCCGTCTCGAAGGAGCCGACGATGCGGCCGTCGCGCAGCACGTGCACGACGTCCGCGGCTGCGGCGACCTGCGGGTCGTGCGAGATGAGCAGGATGGCGGTGCCGAGCTCGCGGTTCAGGCGGGTGATCGTGGCGCAGAAGTCGGCGGCGGCGGGGGAGTCGAGGTTGCCCGTCGGCTCATCGGCCAGGATGATGCCTGGCTCCATGGCGAACGCGCGGGCGATGGCGGTGCGTTGCGCCTCGCCGCCGGAGAGGCGGTCGGCGGGCTGGTCCCGGCGATGGGTCAGCCCCACCAGGCCGAGCAGGCGTTCGAGCCGCCCTTCGGGCAACGCGCGGCCGTCGAGCAGGGCCGGGAGCGCGACGTTCTGCGCGACGGTGAGCGAGGGGACGAGGTTGCAGTCCTGGAAGATGATCCCCACCGCACGGCGGCGCAAGAGCGTGAGCGCGCGGTCGGAGAGCCCGGCGAGCGACTGCCCGGAGACGGCAACGGAGCCGCCATCCGGCGGGAGCAGGCCGGCGAGCAGGTTGAGGAGCGTGGACTTGCCGGAGCCCGAGGGCCCCATGACGGCATGGAAGGCGCCCTGCGGCACGGCGAGGGAGACGCCCCGCAGGGCCTCGACGGCGCGCCCCTCGACCCGGAAGGTCTTGGCGAGATCGATGGCGTGAAGCGCGTTCATGGCAGAATCAGAAGCGGCAACGGACGAAGAGCTCGAAGGTGCGGGCGTCGTTGGCGAAGGCCTGGAGGTTGCGGGCGGACTCCACGCCGCGCGAATCGAAGATGTTCCGCACGGCGAGCCCGACGGAGAGGTTCTCGGAGAGGGGGAAATCGACGGAGGCGTCGAAGGTGAGGAGGCGCTTGACACACTGATCCTCGCCGGCGGGCTGGCCGCGGAAGGTCATCATCCAGGCGTCGCGCCAACGCCCGCCGAACCCGAAGACGGCGTCGTAGAACCAAGGCGCCTTGTAGCTCGTCCAGAACGAGATGGCGTGCGGCGGGAAGCGGTCGAAGCGCAACCCGTTGGTCTTGTCATAATAGTCGATGTAGGCGTAGGCGAGATAGAGCGACCAATCCTCGGTGAGGTCGCCGGAGGCGGAGAGCTCGAAGCCCTGCGAGTAGGTCTTGCCGTCATCGGCGTAATAGCCCTCGCCCGTGACGTCGTTGTCCATCGCGATGGGGGCGTTGGATTGGTCGATGCGGAAGAGCGTGCCGGAGAGCCAGAGCGAGCCGACGGGATTGACGCGGAGTCCGGCCTCTTTCTGCACGGCGCGCCAGGAGCTGTCGAGGTAGTCGGCCTTGGAGGTGCCGGTGTTGTCCGGCCAGGCCTTGTAGTTGAAGTTCGGCGTGTCGGTGAGCGAGACGTTGGCGAAGAGGATGGCCCACCCCTCCTCGAGGATGTCGTAGGAGAGGCCGAGGCGCGGGGAGAAGGTCCATTCATGGACATGGTTCACGCTGTCGTGCCAGTCGGCGCGGATCCCGGCGAGCAGACTGAGGCCCCGCCAACTCGCCACCTCCTGCGCCACGAAGCCGATTTTCGCCTGGCGGGTGTCGGAATAGCCGGAGGCCTTGATGGTCTGCAGGTAATTTTCCTCGGTGATGGTGCCGGACCGCCCGGTGGAGGTGAACCCGCCCCAGCCTTGGCTCTCCTTGACCGTGGCGTTCACGCCCAGGAGAAACGTGTGCTCCACGCCCCAGGTGTCGAAGGTGAGGATGGCGTCCTGCCCGGCGTAGAAGGTGCGCATCAGGCGGTCGCCGGCCCCCCATTCGTAACGTTTGTCGCTCGCGGGGTCGGGGTCGAAGCCGGTGTTCGAGTAAGGGCCGCGATAGTCGTAGCGGTTCGCGCTCTGGAAGAAGGAGACGCGTGAGCGGAGGGCCAGCCAATCGGTCACGTCACCATCCAGGCGGAAGGTGGCGCCCCACGTCTCGAAACGCATCCGGTCGCCGGGGCGTGTGTAGGTGTCGTCCCAGCCGCTGGCGTAAGGCTTTCCGTAGAGCATCCGGACGCCCTGATAGGCCGGTTGGTCGCTGTGCTGATAGAAGAGGTCGAGCCCCGCCTCCAGACGGTCCGTCAGGCGCAGGGTCATGCTCGGCGCGGCGGAGAATGTCTTGCCATGGCCGGCGCCGGCGGGTGCCCAGCCCGGGTCGCGCCATTCGTAGGCCATCGGCACGCGCACGGCGAAACGCTCGGCCACGAGCGCGCGGTTCACGTCGGCCGCCACCTTCAGGCGCGTGCCGCTGTCCTTGGAATACGACCCCTTGAAGAGAAAGTCATGGAAATCCTCGGCGAAGGTGGGCCGTTTGGTCCGGAGCAGGATGGAGCCGCCCGCGCCCATGAGGTCGGTCATGCTCCCCATCTGGCTGCCATACGCGCCGCCGACGGGGCCCTTCACGATGTCGATCCGCTCCAGGAGCGTCGGGTCGAGAAAGGTGCCGACGCCACCCGTCAGCGGCACCCCGCCCAGAAGCACCTCGCTGCCCGAGTAGCCGCGGATCGTGTACGTGCCCGCCTGGCGCGCCATGACCGTCTTGCCGCCCTGATAGACGCCGGGCTGCATGGCGATGAGTTGGTCGAGGTCGGTCGCGTTGCGCTCGCGGATGAAGTCCTCGGTGAGCGAATCGACGGTGAAGGGCGAGCGCTCCGGCGACATGGCCACGAGCGTGCCCGCGTCATTGCTCTCCACGCGGTATTTCGGGAGCGGCGCGGCCGTCACGCGCACCACCTCGTTCGTCACTGCCGGCGCCTCCGCCGACGCCGCCTGGCAAAACCCGCCGATGGCGGCCATCCAAAAACACGCAAAACGTTTCATGATGGCGGGAAGATAGCACAAACTAACCATCGGGGCAAGCAAATTTTCCCCCCCGACCCCTCCCGACTCCCAAGGCGAACCCCTTAGGGTTTGGGGCCAAACCCTCCCGACTTTCGGAGCAGACCTTTAGGGTTTCGGGCCCAACCCTCCCGACTTTCGGGTGCGTACCCTCCCTGATTTGCGTAGCATTGTCCGGCGGCCGCCGCTTTGTTATAATGCGGCACATCCATCGAGGCAAGGTGCCTCGCCGCAATCCAAGGAGTGTCATGGGCAAAACCGCTTTTATCACGGGTATCACGGGGCAGGACGGGTCGTATCTGACCGAGTTGCTGTTGGAGAAAGGGTATGAGGTGCACGGCCTGATCCGCCGGTCGTCGAGCTTCAACACGCAGCGCATCGACCATCTGTACCAGGATCCGCACGTGTCGGGGGTGCGTCTGCACCTGCATTACGGCGACGTGACGGACGCGGGGGGGCTGTGCCGCCTGATTTACGAGACGCAACCCGACGAGGTCTACCACCTGGCCGCCCAGAGCCACGTGCGCGTCTCCTTCGACGCGCCGGACTACACGGGCGACGTGGTGGCGTTGGGCACGATGCGCCTATTGGAGGCCATCCGCCAGACGGGTCTGGGCAAGAAGGTGCGCTTTTACCAGGCGTCGACCTCGGAGCTCTTCGGCAAGGTGCAGGAGGTGCCCCAGCGCGAGACGACCCCCTTCTACCCGCGCTCGCCCTACGCGGTCGCGAAGCTCTACGGCTTCTGGGCCGTGAAGAACTATCGCGAGGCTTATGACCTCTTCGCCTCCAACGGCATCCTCTTCAACCACGAAAGCCCGCGCCGCGGCCCCACCTTCGTGACGCGCAAAATCACGATGGCCGCCGCCCGCATCAAGCTGGGGATGCAGGACAAACTCTATCTCGGCAACGTGAACGCCCTGCGTGACTGGGGCTTCGCCGGGGACTACGTGGAGGGTATGTGGCGCATCCTGCAGCATGACCGTGCGGACGACTTCGTCCTCGCGACCGGCGAGATGCACTCCGTCAAGGAGTTCTGCCAGGAGGCCTTCGGGCTCCTCGGCCTCGACTGGGAAAGGTACGTGGAGCACGACACGCGCTACGACCGCCCCGCCGAGGTGGAGCAACTCCTGGGCGATCCCTCGAAGGCCCGCCGCGAGCTGGGCTGGGAGCCGAAGGTCACCTTCAAGGCGCTCGTCAAGATGATGGTCGAGGCCGACCTGGCCGTGGCGCGCCAAGAGGCCGCCGCCGCCAAGGAAGGCCGCGTCATCGAGCGCGCGGAGTGAGGCCGGCCATGATCGACACGGCACAGACCTTCTACGTGGCCGGCCATCGCGGGATGGTCGGCTCGGCGGTGGTGCGCGCCCTGCGCCGCCAAGGGTGCGAACGCATCCTCACGGCCACGCACCGCGAGCTGGACCTGACGGACCAGGCGGCGACGCGCGCGTGGTTCGCCGCGAACAAGCCCGACGTGGCGGTCATCGCCGCGGCCCGGGTGGGCGGCATCGGCGCGAACAGCGCGGCCAACGCCACCTTCCTCTACGAGAACGCGATGATCGCGGCCAACACGGTCGAGGCCGCCTTCCGCGCGGGCGTCAGGCGCCTGCTCTTCCTCGGCTCGTCCTGCATCTACCCCCGCCTGGCCCCCCAGCCCATCCAGGAGGCGGCGTTGCTCTCCGGCCCCTTGGAGAAGACCAACGAAGGCTACGCGCTGGCCAAAATCGCCGGGCTGAAACTGTGCGAGTTCTACCGGCGCGACTTCGGCGTGCTCTATCACGCGCTCATGCCCACCAACCTCTACGGCACGGGCGATAACTACGACATCGTGGGCGGGCACGTCCTGCCCACGCTCATCCGCAAGTTCGAGCTGGCGCGGACGGAGGGGCGCCCCTTCGTGGATCTCTGGGGCACGGGCACGCCGTTGCGCGAGTTCCTGCACGTGGACGATCTCGCCGAGGCGTGCCTGTGCGCACTGGGCCTGGAGAACCCGCCCGACCTGATGAACGTCGGCTCCGGCCGCGAGGTGACCATCCGGCAACTGGCCGAGATGGTGCGCACGGCCACCGGATGCGAGGCCGAGATCCGCTGGGACGCCTCGAAACCCGACGGCACGCCGCGCAAACTCTGCGACTCCTCGCTCCTGCGTTCCTTCGGCTGGGCGCCGAGAATCGGCCTGGAGGAGGGCATCGCCCGTACGGTCGCGGAATACCGCGCCGCGCTCGCCGCCGGCGACATCCGCCTAGGGCATTGAACGATCGGAAACACGGAGGACGGCATGGATTTGGCGCTCGTGTGGCTCATCGCCGGTTTGGTGCTCATGTTGATGGAGTTCGTCATCCCCGGCTTCGTCATCTTTTTCTTCGGTCTCGGCGGGCTCGTCACCGCGGTGGCCGTCTGGCTCCTGCCCTCGGTGGAGGGGTCGTTCGTGGCGCAGGTGCTCTGCTTCACGGTGGCCTCGGTGCTGACGCTCGTGGTCGGGCGGCGTTGCTTCCGGGGGTTGCTCCAAGGCAAGGCGGAGCACGCGCCCGGTGACGCCGACGATGACGGGATCGTCGGCGCCGTGGTCGAGGTCGTCGCGGCCATCGAGCCGCCGCGCGCGGGGCGGGTGTCGCTCCACGGCGCCGAATGGGGCGCCATCGCCGACCATCCCATCGCGAAGGGCGCCACGGCCACCGTCGTCGCCCGCGACAACATCACGCTGACTGTCAAGTGAAAGGAACGTAACCATGCCCCTATCCGCCATTTTCGTCATCGTCCTCCTGATCGTGGTGGTCGTCGCCATCTTCAAGACGGCGGTGGTGGTGCCCCAGCGCTCGGCCTACATCGTGGAGCGTCTGGGCAAGTACAACGCCACGCTGGAGGCCGGCTTCCACATCCTGCTGCCCTTCTTCGACCGCGTGGCCTACAAGCGCACGCTCAAGGAGACGCCGCTCGACGTCCCCCCGCAGCAGTGCATCACCAAGGACAACATCACCGTCGAGGTCGACGGCATCATCTACCTGCAGGTGATGGATCCCGTGAAGGCCTCCTACGGCATCGACAACTACCTCATCGCCACCACCCAGCTGGCGATGACCACCATGCGCTCGGAGATCGGCAAGCTGGAGCTCGACACCATCTTCAACGTCCGCGAGTCCATGAACGCCGCCATCTGCAACGCCGTCGACGCCGCCGCCAACCCGTGGGGCGTCAAGGTCATGCGCTACGAGATCAAATCCATCACCCCGCCCCGCGCCATCCATGACGCCATGGAAAAGCAAATGCGCGCCGAGCGCGAGAAGCGCGCCATGATCGCCGAGTCCGAAGGTGAGCGCCAGGCCAAGATCAACCGCGCCGAGGGCGACAAGCAGGAGGCCATCGCCCGCTCCGAGGGCGAGATGCAGCGCCGGATCAACGAGGCGCAGGGCCGCGCGCAGGAAATCCAGCTCGTCGCCGAGGCGACCGCCGCAGGCCTCGCCTCCATCGCCCGCTCCATCAGTGAAAACGCCGGCGGCGTGGACGCCGTGAACCTCCGCCTCGCCGAGCAGTACCTCACCGAGTTCGGCAAGCTGGCCAAGGAGGGCAACACCCTCATCCTCCCCTCCAACCTCGCCGACATCGCCTCCGTCGTCAAGGTCGCCAGCTCCGTCCTCCCCCGAAAGGCGTGACCGCCCCGTGAGCGCCGGAGACGACGACCCCATCCCCTACGCCTTCCGTGACCCGGCGCTGCTGCGCCGGGCGCTCACCGTGCCGGCGCCGAACCGCCCTGACCCGGACAACCAACGGTTGGAGTTCCTCGGCGACGCCGTGCTCGAACTGCTCATCTCCGAGAAACTCTACAACCTCCACCCCGACGCCGACGAGGGCCGGCTCACCGCGTTGCGCACCGGGCTCGTCTCCACCGCCGCCATCCTAGCGCGCCTCCCGCGGCTCGGCACCTGGTTCGAGCGCGGGCTCGACGGCCTGGCGCTCACCGCCTGCCACGACCGCGACAAGGCGCGCGTGGACGCCTTCGAGGCGGTGCTCGGCGCGGCCTGGCTCGATGGCGGGCGCAAAGCCGCCAAGCGCTTCATCAAGGCGCTCTACCGCAAGGACGAGTTTCTGGCCGAGAGTTACAGCGTCTCGCCGATCGAGAACCCGAAAGGCACGCTGATGGAGATAGCCCAGCGCCGCGGCGTGCCCTTGCCGACCTATCGGGTGCTGGGCCGCCAAGGCCCGACCCATGCGCCGCTCTTCCAATGCGCCGTCACGTGTTTCGGCAAAACCGCCGAAGGCTTCGGCCCGACCATCAAGCGCGCCCAGACGGAGGCCGCGCGGCTTTTGCTCGATGACCTGCGCGAAAAGGATTCGCCATGACGCAAGATCCCCACGGGTACGCCCTCCTTGACAGCGGCGGCGGCGCGAAACTCGAACGCTTCGGCGCCGTGACGCTCGCCCGCCCCTGCGCGCAGGCCGTTTGGCAACCCCAGCGCCCCACGCTCTGGAAACAGGCCGACGCGACCTTCGACCGCGAGGGCGGGAACCGTTGGCACGGACGCGCGCGCCTCCCGCAGGAGTGGGTCATCGCCGTGGACGGCACGCGTTTCCGCCTCTCCGGCACCGACTTCGGCCACCTGGGCATCTTCCCCGAGCAACGCGCCCAATGGGCGTGGATCCGCGAGCGCGTCGCCGCCGCGCGACGCCCGCTCCGGGTGCTCAACCTCTTCGCCTACTCCGGCGGATCCACCTTGGCCGCCGCACGCGCCGGCGCCGAGGTCTGCCACCTCGACGCCTCCAAGGGTATGGTCCAATGGGCCCGTGCCAACGCCTCGCTCAACGGCCTCGACGCCCACCCCATCCGCTGGATCGTCGACGACGCGCACACCTTCCTGGGGCGCGAGATCCGCCGGGGACGCCGCTACGACGGCATCATCCTGGACCCGCCCACCTATGGGCGCGGCGCGAAGGGTGAGACCTACAAGATCGAGCGCGACCTCACCGAGACGCTCCGGCTCTGCCGCGCGTTGCTCTCCGACACCCCGGCCTTCATGCTCCTCTCCGCCCACACGCCGGGGCACACGCCGGTCGTCCTCGGAAACGTCCTCACCCAGGCGCTCCGCGGGCTCGGCGGCACGATCGCCTCCGGGGAGATGCTCCTCACCGGCGCCGAGGAGGCCTTTCCCCTGCCCTCCGGCGCCTATGCCCGGTGGCAAGCATGAAGCCGCTCGCCGTTTGCATGACCGCCCTCCTGGCCGGGGCACTCCGGGCCGTCTCCCTCCAGCCCGACTACACCGGCCTCACCATCCCGCCGAACATCGCCCCGCTGAACTTCGACGTCGTAGACGCGCCGGACGGCACGACCGTCACGCTCGGCGACGGCACGCACACGCGCGATTTCGGCCCGCGCGTCCGCATCCCCGCCGATTTCTGGCGCGACCTCCTCCGCTCGCCCGCCTACACCGTGACCGTCCGCGCCGGCGGCGAGACGCTCCTCTGCGCCACGAACACCGTCGCCCGCGAGACCATCGACCCCGTGCTCGCCTACCGCCTCATCCCCCCGGGCTACGAGAACTACAAGGCGATGGGCCTCTATTGGCGCGACCTCACCACCTTCGACGAACACCCCCTCTACACCAACCTCCAATCCACCGACTCCCAGTGCGTGAACTGCCACGCCTTCAACCAAGGCGACCCGGACACCCTGCTCTTTCACCTTCGCGCGGAAAACCCCGGGACCCTCCTCTTCGCCGGCGCCGACGACCCGGGGCGAAAACGCAATCTCAAGGTCGGCCCCTTCTTCGCCTCCGGCGTTTACCCCGCCTGGCACCCCTCCGGAAAGTTCGTCGCCTTCTCCGTCAACGACACCATGCAGGCCTTCTATTTCGCCAACCCCGACAAAATCGAGGTCTTGGACACCCGCAGCGACATGCTCCTCTACGACCTCGACGCCGACGCCGTGCGCCCCATCGAGATCGACCCCGACCTCTTCGACTGTTTCCCCGCCTGGTCGCCCGACGGCAAGACCCTCTACTCCGTCGCCGCGGAGCCCGGCTTCCCCTCCATCCCCGAGGACAAGGACGCGCGTTCCCGCCAGGCTCTCCTCGGCTACACCAACCTCTGCTACAACCTCATCGCCCGCGGATTCGACCCCGCCTCCAAAACCTTCACGAAACCTCGCGTCCTCATCGACGCCGCCGCCGACGGCCGCTCCGTCACCCTCCCGCGCGTCTCGCCCGACGGCCGCTGGCTCGTTTTCACCCTCGGCCCGCAAGGCGTCTTCCACATCTGGCACCGCACCGCCGACCTCGCCCTCCTCGACCTGCGCACGAACGCCATCCGCACCCTCGACGAGCTCAACTCCCCCGACGTGGAGAGTTACCACACCTTCGCCTCCAACGGCGCCTGGATGGTCTTCTCCTCCCGCCGCGACGACGGCTCCTACACCCGCCCCTACATCGCCCACTTCGACCCCGCCACCGGCCGCTTCGGCAAACCCTTCGTCCTCCCCCAGCGCGACCCCGCCCACCACCGCCGCCGGATGCTCTCCTACAACGTCCCCGAGTTCGCCAAAGCCCCACCCTCGCGAACCCCGCGCCAAATCCGCCGCCTCGCCGAACAGCCCGCGCAGGACGCCAAAGTCGCGCCATGAACGCGCCCCTCGTCTGCGGCCTCCTCCTGGCCGCCCTCACCCTCCGCGCCGCCGAACCGCCGCCCTTGGCCGACTGGATGGCCGCGCTCCCCGACGACACGCCGCTCAAAAGCCTCGCGATCCCCGGTGCGCACAACGCCGCCACCGCGGGAATGCCTTGGTTCGCCGCCTGCCAAGACCTCCCCGTGCCCCAACTCCTCGAAGCCGGCACACGCTACCTCGATCTCCGCGTCTGCCTCGACGGTGACGGCCACCCCGCCTTCTTTCACGGCCCGGCCACGGGCGGGCGCCTCGAAGACCTCCTCCGCACGTGCGCGGCCTTCCTCGCCGCCCACCCGCGCGAGACCCTCCTGCTCGATTTCCACCACTTCCGGGACGGTGCGGAGGCCGCCGCCGACGCACGCCTGCGCGCCCTTCTCGGCGACCGCCTCTTCCATGCGCCCCCCGCACGCTCCCCCACCCGCTTCGTCGATGGCCTCACCCTCGGCCAAGCGCGCGGCAAATGCCTGATCTTCTGGGGCGCCGCGGACACGCGTGGCCATTTCGCGCGCGACGACGATGCGGGCCGCCACCCCGACCGCCCCCTCCATTCCCTCTACGTCGCCGCTTGGCACACCGGCCCCGCCGAACGGTTCCTCGATCGTCACCTCCCCGCGATCCTGGCCCGACAGGCCGACCTCCCCGGCCTGACCGTCACCCAGGCCCAGCTCACCGACGGCTGGGGCATCCGCGGACCGCGCTTCCGCGACCGCGCCCTCGCGCCACGCCTCGACGCGCTCCTCCGCGACTGGCCGCACCCCCACCCCAACATCCTCCAGCGCGACTTCGTCACCCCAGAGCGAAATCGCCTCCTCCTCGACCTCAACAACCGCCCACGGCAACGCCCCGAAACATAAGGCGCCGGGCCCCACCGCCCGGCGCCTCGCCCCTCCCCCAGCGGCCGCGCTCACTTGATGGTGTAGCGCGTGGCCTTGGTGAGCGCCTTCCAAAGCGCGGCGGGCGTCTCGGCCTCCAAGAGCGCCTGGCGATTCGCCTCCTTGAGAAACGCCTCCGTGAGCCCGGCGATGAGGCGCATGTAAAACGCGCTCACGGCCGTGGGGATGGTGATCAGGAAGACGATGTTGATCGGGGTCCCGGCGGGATCCCACTTGAACGCCTCCTTGCTCACGCCGCAGGCAAGCGTGAGCGATCCACCTTCGACCCCGCGCACGTGCGGGAAGGCAAGCCCATGCTCCATCGCCGTGCTGAGGATGGACTCACGCTCAAGCGCGGAGGCGATGAGTTTGTCGGCGTGCGAGACGAACCCGCCGGACTCCATCTTGCCGGCGAGCAACTCGATGGCGTCCGCCGCGGAGCCGGCGACCAGGTCGGGAATCATGAGCGACTCGGCCGAGAAACGCGAGATGCCGTTCTTGCGGGGTTCGGCGCGGGTCGGACTGGCGCCGACCCACTGCGGGGCGTCGAGCTCCTCGAAAAGAATCCGCGCGCACCCCGGGCACATCTGCAACGTCTTGCACTGACGGACGGACTGGATCTGGCTGATGGGCAGACGCATCCCGCAGACGGCGCAACACCCATTGTGCACCGGCGCCATCAGCACATGGTCGCGGTTGTAAAGCCGCTGGAAAAAACCGCGCACATTGGAGGGAAGCGCCTCGATCATCGTGTCGATGGAGGCGTTGAGCGTGGCGAGATGCGCGCCGTCCCCCGTCGCGCGATGCTCATCGCGCACCAAAATCAGATCCTGAAGCTGGCAAAGCTGATTGACGATGCTTTTCATGATGACTCCGTTTTCCGGCGGGGCTCTCTCCTCTGCCGTTTGCCACCATTGTAGCACACCGCAACCCATTGGGCAAGCACGCGAAAAACGGTTCCGGCGCGATGCGGTGCGGCGACAAAAGGGCGGGGCGCCCAAACGCCCCGCCCTCTCACCGTCGCACGGGAACGGCCTCACCGCCCGGCACGGCGGCGCAAAGCCAAGGCCCCCGCCCCCAACGCGAGCAGCGCCAACGCCGTCGGCTCGGGAACCTCCGACTCTGGCACGCGCGTCGTGGAGAACGCGTATTCGTACGAGACCGACCCATCCAGCTTGAAGATGCGATCCAAAGACCGGTTACCCGTCCCGCCGCTGAAGGTCACCCACGCATTGATGTCGATCGCGGCGCTGTCCACGACAACGTCGTTCACCAGGAAATAAAGCATCCCCTCCGCGTCGATATACTCAAACGCGAAGTCAAGACGCCCGTCCCGCTCAACCAAAGCATCCAAGTTCGTCCCCGTGTGCACATCCTCCCGCGAGCCATTGGTCCAGACGAGCGACGACGGATTGCCCGCCCCGTTCTGGAACTCATAACCATCCGTATGCGAGGCGATGTGCAGGAAGCGCCCCCACGCGCTGCCCGAGACGAGCCCATCCGCGGAGAGGATGTAAGAGACGCGAAAGGCGAAATCGCCGTTCCCGGAATACTGGAAGGCGTCGCCGCCATTCGTCGCTTTCGACCACGAGTTCTCCGTGAGCGCCTGCTGCCCCGAGGTCGCCCAATCCGACCAATCCGCCGATGCCGCACGCACGACGGCCGCGGCGCAAACGGCAAACAAAAGAAATCCTGTCCGAACCATGGATAATCCTCCACTGAAGATAATGATACGGTCATTATACCCCCCCCCCCAGCAAAAGTCAAGCCTTTTTTTGCCACACCTGCTTTCTCATCCCCCTCACCCTCCTGGGCAAAGAGGCGAGGATGCGCATGGTCTGCCCCAAACCCTCCCGACCTTCACCCCAAACCCTCCCGACCTTGGGGGCAAACCCATAAGGGGGCCTATCCCGCCCCTCCCACCTGCGCAATTACATTGTGGAGGATTCAACGGCCGAAAAAATCGATTTTTTGCTTGCGCGCGGAAACGTGTATTTGGTATAATTATAACGTTTTTGCCACCTTGGAGGGCGTAGTGGCGCCAAGGGGCGGTTCAACGAGGAGCGACACACCCACTATGGCGACGAAAGCGACGAAGACCACGGCGAAGGCGAACGCGTCCGCGAAGCCGAAGGCGGCGCGAACCCCGCAGGCAGCCAAGAGCGCCACGCGGAAGCCAGCGGCGCAGACAAAAGCGGCGTCCACCCAAAAAATCGCCGCACCAGTCGCGAAAACCTCCGTCGGCAAGCCCACCCAAACGGCGAAAAAAACCGCGGCGACCGCCTCCAAGGCCAAGGCGGAGGCGCGCCCGGCCAAGCGGGGCAAGCACGGCATCGAGGCGGAACCCGAAAAGACGAGGAAGCCGTCCCCGACGACCGTCGCCGAACGACCCGCGAAGCAAGACGAAGGGGATCAAGCGGCGACGAAGGGGCGTCGTGGGCGGAAGCCTCGCCCCGCCGCGCCCAAGCCTTCGCCCGAATCCGCGGAGCACGTCGAGCTCCCCCCGGAGGACCTGCCGGAGGCCGAGGCCCTCACCGAAGACGCGGAACTGGCCGCCCTGCAGCGGCAGGACTCCGAAACGGTGGGCGGCATCGAATATGACAGCGCGGTGCATGGGGATCTGACGGGCGGCGCGTCGCGCGTGAGCGCGTTCGAGCAGACGGACGAGGAGAACACGCTGGACGGCGATGACGAGCGTCTTGGCGGGCTCGTCGAGGAGTCCGGCCTGCGCTCCGTCTTCAAAGGGTCGGAGGAAGACGCGCAGAAGCAACGCGCGATCGAGGATTTGGACGCGTTGGAGGATCGGGAGGAGTGCCGCGAGCGCGTGAAGCAGCTGGTGGCGCTCGCGGAGAAACAAAACCGCGTGCTTTCGATCGACCAGGTGAACGAGTATCTCCCCAAGGAGGTCATCAAGGACACGGAGATCGACCTCTACCTGAACCTCTTGGGCGCGATGAGCATCAAGGTGGTGTCGGCCGACGAGCTGGACGACGCGCGAGAGGAGCAGGGCGAGGCGATCGTCTCCGGCCGCGCGGACTACAGCGACGACCCGATCCGGATGTATCTGCACCAGATGGGGCAGGTGTCGTTGCTGACGCGCGAGCAGGAGGTGAACATCTGCAAGCGCATCGAGGAAAGCGAGCGGAAGGTGGTGGAGATCTTCAATCGCCTGCCCATCGCCCCGCAGTATTACTCCAAGACGCTGAAGGCGCTGGCCAACAAGGACCGCGACCGCCGCGACAGCACCGAGGACCGCGAACGTTTCGACCACGTGGTCTCGGACAAATACAAGGACAGCCGCGACCATTATGTCGCGACGATGCTCCCCGAGCGGGAGGCCTTGGGCCAGCTCTCCGACGAGATGGCCCAGGCCTACGCGGAGATGGCCGCGACGTCGCCCAAGAACGCCGCCGCCGTGAACGCCGCGCAACGGCGCATCGACGCGCTGTGCGCGACGCTTCGCGAGAAGTACGCGCGCCTGATGTTCAAGCAGAAGATGCTGGAGACCATCTGCGGATACGCGGAGAACGATCTTTACCTGCCCTACAAGGAGCTGCTCTTCGAAGAGCGCAAACTGCGCAAGAACGCATGGAGCCGACGGCGCGAGGCCAAGCTCCGCGAGAACGACGAGAAGAAAAAGGAGCTTGAGGTCCGTTTCGGGATGCCGGCGGAGCTTTTCGTGCAATACTTCGAGGAACTCCGCGAGGCGCTCCGCGCCGGGGCGAAGGCGCGCAAGGAGATGGTGGAGGCCAACCTGCGGCTCGTCATCTCGATCGTCAAGAAGTTCATGAATCGCGGTCTCAGCTTCCTGGATCTCATCCAGGAGGGCAACACGGGGCTGATGAAGGCGGTGGAGAAGTTTGACTACACGCGCGGATACAAGTTCTCCACCTACGCCACGTGGTGGATCCGGCAGGCGGCCACGCGCGCCATCGCGGACCAGGCCCGGACCATCCGCATCCCCGTGCACATGATCGAGACCATCAACAAGTTGCTCCATGTGCAGAAGAAGTTGCTTCAAGAGCTCGGCAAGGAGCCGACGCCCGAGGAGATCGCCGACGACATGGGCATCCCCGTCGAACGCGTGCGCAACGTCTACCGCATGGCTCAGCAGCCGATCTCGCTGCAGAGCCCGGTGGGTGAGGGCGACGACGCGCATTTCGGCGACTTCATCGAGGACAAAGGCGCGGAGCGGCCCGAGGAGGCCGCGGCCTTCACCATGATGAAGGAACGTCTGCGCGAGGTGCTTTATTCCCTGAACCAGCGCGAGCGCGATGTGCTCGATTACCGTTTCGGCCTCAAGGACGGCTATTCCCGCACGCTTGAGGAGGTCGGCCTGATGTTCGGCGTCACCCGTGAGCGCATTCGCCAGATCGAGGCCAAGGCGCTCCGCAAGTTGCGCCATCCATCGCGTATCAAAAAACTCTCCGGCTTCCTGGAACGGTGAAGCCGCAGTCACGAACGGAACCCCAGAAACATGCGTATCCCCGAATTCCTCCGCCGCCTTTTCGGTCTCAGGAAGCGTCCCGAAGGCCCTCGCGGACGGATTGAGATCTATGTCGGCAATCTGAGCTATGAGATGACCACCGAGCAATTGCGCAAGGCCTTCGCCGCCTATGGCGAGGTGAGCGGCGCCCGGGTCGTCGAGAACCCCGGCAACCACAAGAGCAAAGGTTACGGGTTCGTGGAGATGGTCTATCGCTCAGAGGCCGAGGCCGCGATCGCCGCCTTCAACGACAAGGTCGTCATGGGGCGCAAGTTGCGCGTGAACGAGGCCCGCGAGAGCCGGCGGGAGTCGCGCGGCGCCCCGGGCGAACAGAAGCGTTCGCACCATCGCCACGGCCGGCGGCGCAAACCGAACGGCGGGGAGCCCCCCACGGCCACTGACACGGCCACCGTCTGATTTCCCCTATTTCCATCCCCCCAGGAGACTGTCATATGCCCACTCCCAGCAAAACCAAGGACAAGGCCGCGAAAGTCGTTCTTCCCGGTAATCACCCCTCCGCGGAGTTCACCGCCGAAGGGTTGGCGCAGGATTTCCTCTGGAACATGCGCTTCTCGTTGGCCAAGAGCGGCGACCGCGCCACCGAGCGTGACTGCTACAAGGCATTGGCCTACGCGGTCCGCGACCGTTTGGTGGATCGGTGGATGGCCACGCAAGACGCCTATCGCGCCGCGAAGGTCCGGCGCGTGTACTATCTTTCGCTTGAGTTCCTCATCGGCCGCCTCCTCGGCAACAACGTGATCAACCTGGGGCTCGAGCAGCAATGCCGCGAGGCCATGGACTCTTTGGGGCTCGACTGGAACCGTCTGCGCGACTACGAGATGGACGCCGGGCTCGGCAATGGCGGCCTTGGCCGTCTGGCAGCCTGCTTCATGGATTCGTTGGCGACGCTCAACCTCCCCGCCACGGGCTACGGGTTGCGTTACGATTACGGCATCTTCCGTCAGCGCATCGTCAACGGCGAACAACGCGAAGAGCCGGACAACTGGCTGAAATACGGTTACCCCTGGGAAATCCAGCGCCCCGAATACACCTGTCTCATCGGCTTCGGCGGTCACGTGGAGCATTATACCGGTCGCACCGGCCGCGATGAGTGGGTCTGGGTGCCCGCGCAGCAGGTCCAGGCTGTGCCCTACGACCTGCCCATCGTCGGCTACGGCGGCTCCACCGTCAACACCCTCCGCCTGTGGAGCGCCAAGGCCACCAACGATTTCTCGCTGGAGGAGTTCAACCGCGGCGACTACGTGGAGGCCGTCGAGAGCAAGGTGCTCGCCGAGAACCTGACCAAGGTGCTTTATCCCAACGACTCCACCACGCAAGGCAAGGAGCTCCGCCTCCGTCAGCAGTATCTCTTCGTGGCGGCCTCCGTGCACGACATCCTCCGCCGCTTCCGCGAGGAGGGCCACGAATGGCGTCACCTGCCGAAATACGTCTTCATCCAGCTCAACGACACCCATCCCACCCTCGTCATCCCCGAGCTCATGCGTATCCTCGTGGACATCGAGGGGCTTACGTGGGATGACGCCTGGACGTACGTCCGCGCCTGCACCGGCTACACCAACCACACCGTCCTCCCCGAGGCGCTTGAGAAGTGGCCCGTGCCCCTCATGGAGCGCGTCCTCCCGCGCCACATGCAGATCATCTACGAGATCAACGCGCGCTTCCTGCAGCAAATCGCCACCCTCTACCCCGGCGACATCGCGCGTCTCGCCCGCATGAGCCTCATCGACGAGGGCGGCGACAAATCCGTCCGCATGGCCAATCTCTGCCTCGTGGGATCCTCCGCGGTCAATGGCGTCGCCGCGCTTCACACCGAAATCCTCAAGAAGACCATCTTCAAGGATTTCTATGAGATCATGCCCACGCATTTCTCGAACAAGACCAACGGCATCACCCAGCGCCGTTGGCTCCTCAAGGCCAACCCCCGCCTCGCCGCGCTCATCACCGACACCATCGGCGACGGGTGGGTCACCGATCTCGACGAACTCGCGAAACTCAAGGCCAAGGTCAGCGACACGGCCTTCCTCAAGCGTTTCGCCGAGATCAAGCGGGCCAACAAGGAGATCCTCGCCAACACCATCTTCAACACCCTCGGGTTCCAGGTCTCCCCCGACGCCATCTTTGACGTCCAGGTCAAGCGCCTGCATGAGTACAAGCGTCAGCTCCTGCTTGTCCTCTACATCATCATCCTCTTCAACCGGCTCATCGAAAAGCCCGACCTCGACATCCATCCGCGGGTCTTCATCTTCGGCGCCAAGGCCGCCCCTGGCTACTGGTTCGCCAAGCTCATCATCCGCCTCATCCACGGTGTCGCCTCGGTCGTCAACTCCCACCCCCTCGTCAAGGGCCGCATCGCAGTCGCCTTCCTCCCCGACTATCGCGTCTCCCTCGCCGAGAAGATCATCCCCGCCGCGAACGTCTCCGAGCAGATCTCCCTCGCCGGCACCGAGGCCTCCGGCACCGGCAACATGAAGCTCATGCTCAACGGCGCCATCACCCTCGGTACCCTCGATGGGGCCAACGTCGAGATCGCCGAGGAGGTCGGCCCCGACAACATCGTCATCTTCGGCCTCAAGACCGAGGAAGTCGAGAAGCTCCGCCCCACCTACAACTCCCGCGCCATCTACGAG
This sequence comes from uncultured Kiritimatiellota bacterium, assembly GCA_944389565.1. GTDB lineage: Bacteria > Verrucomicrobiota > Kiritimatiellia > RFP12 > DVOR01 > Spyradenecus. The sequence continues at coordinate 4,047 of CALXMV010000014.1, read as the reverse complement.
TCCAACCCCGAGATCAAGCGCGCGCTCGACATGATCCGCCGCAACGTCTTCTCCCTCATGGCGCCCGGCGTCTTCGAGCCCATCCTCAAGAACCTCCTCGACTACAACGACTACTACATGCTCCTCAAGGACCTGCCCGCCTTCATCAAGGCCCAGGACCGCGTCGAGGCGCTCTATCGCGACGAGAAGGCCTGGAACAAAGCCTCCCTCATGAACGTCGCCTCCGCCGGGAAGTTCTCCTCCGACCGCACCATCCGCGAATACGCCCACGACATCTGGCATCTCGACCCCTTCCGGGTCAAGTAAGGCTGCGCCTGGGCAAAGGAAATCCCCCGACCGCTCGGCGGTCGGGGGATTTCCTTTTCGCCCATTGCCCGAACCTACCTTCCGGCGGAGGGAACGTCAAAGGGAAGCGGGTCTTGGATGGCGCTCACGGGCGCGAACGAACGGCGATGCGCGGCACACGGCCCCAAGCGCGACAAGGCCTCCAGATGCGCACGCGTGCCATACCCTTTGTGCCGGGCGAACCCATATCCCGGAAACCGGACATCAAGCGTTTGGCACAGACGATCGCGCGTGACCTTGGCGAGGATGGACGCACACGCGATCAGCAGACTCCGGGAATCGCCCTTCACCAACGCGTCGTGCGGAATCGGGAGCCCCCGCACGGGGAGGCCGTCCACCAACGCGTGCGCAGGAAGCGACGGGAGCGCCTCAAGCGCACGCCGCATGGCCAGATGCGTCGCCCGAAGGATATTCAGGCGATCGATTTCCTCGACGGATGCCTGCCCCACCCCCCACCGGATGCGTGGCTCATGGGTGATGACCTCGAAAAGCGCCTCACGCTGGCGTGGGGAGAGTTGCTTGGAGTCATTGGCCTGGGCGAGTGGGCCGACCGCCAACATCTCCAGATCCGCGGCGTCGATCTGAACGGCGCCAGCCACGACGGGGCCAGCGAGGCACCCACGCCCCGCCTCATCCACCCCCGCGAGCGTCGCCTCGGGATGGTTGGCCCAAAAGGAGCGCTCAGGGGCGAGGTCGGGAGTCATACCAATTTCGCGGTGAGATCGTAACCCCGCCGCCCGGTGACCCGCACATCCACGAAGTCGCCCGGGCGGACCTCGTCCGGCACGTGCGCGATTCGCGTGCGTCCATCGACCTGCGGCGCTTGGTGCGGCAACCGCGCGAACGCGCCGTCGCGCCCGTCATAATCCTCAATCAGAGCACGGCCGACCTGCCCCACACGCCCCCGGTCGATCGCGTGCGCGATCCGGGCCTGCGCCTCCATGAGCGTGGCACGGCGACGCTCGGCGACCTGACGTTCCGGCAGGCCCGGCAGTTCCGCGGCGGCGGTGCCTTCCTCCGGCGAAAAGGCGAAGACGCCAAGATGATCGAAGCGGACGGCCTCGACATAATCGAGCAAGGCCTGGAAGTGCGCCTCCGTCTCGCCTGGGAAACCGACCATGCACGTCGTGCGGAGCGTCGCCCCCGGGACCGCCGCGCGGAGCCGCGCCGGGAAGGTGGCGATGGCGGCGATCGTGTCGGCACGGCGCATGGCGCGAAGGATCTCCGGCTCGCTATGCTGAATCGGCAGATCGAAATAGGGCACCACGTGCCTGGCTCCCGCCATGACCTCCAAAAGCTCATCCGTCACATGATTGTGAAACCCATAGAGGAAGCGCACCCAGTACTCCCCGCCGAAGGCATCAAGCCGTCGCAACAGCGCGGCCAGGGAGGAACCGTCGCGCCGATCCTTCCCATAGGCCGTCACATCCTGCGCCACGAGATTGAGTTCCCGTGCGCCGGTCTCAAGCAACGCCTCGGCCTCCGCCACCAACGCGTCCGCCGGACGGCTCCTCAGATGCCCGCGGAATTGCGGGATGGCGCAGAAAGCGCACGCATGGTTGCACCCTTCCGCGATTTTGACGTAGGCATAGACGGGCCCCGAGAGGCGCAAGGCCGGGATGGGTTTGTCGAAGACCCGCGTCGGGAGACCCGGCGCGATCGTCGTCGGCAAAGGCCCCTTGCCCCTGCGCCGCCGCCGAGCGAGCGCGTCCAACACACCTGGCAACGCATCCAGCTGATCCACGCCCAAAAACGCGTCCACCTCGGAAAACGCCTCGGCGAGCCGCTCCCGATAGCGTTGCGGCATGCACCCCGTCACGATGACCGCCCGGCAACGCCCGGCGGCCTTGTGCGCGCACGCGGCCAAGATGTTCTCCGCCGCCTCCTCCCGGGCCACATCGATGAAGGCGCACGTGTTCACCAGGATGACGTCCGCCCGATCCGGGCTCGGCGCGAGCGTGTACCCCGCCCGCAACAGATAGCCGGCCATGACCTCGCTGTCGGCGAGGTTCTTCGAACAACCGAGCGAGATGAGGCCGACCGTCCTCACAGGCCCAGATCCTCGTTCACGAGCAGCACCGTGAAAGGCGTGCACCGCGGCCGACGCCGCAACACGGTCGTCACCCGGCAGATCGTCTCCTCATTGGCACGCGCGCAATCGACGCACGTGCCGGTCGCCGCGCACGGCGTCTTTTTGCCCAACCGGTAGGCGTTGACGGGCCCGGCCACCGCGGCGATCCGCGCGATGGCCGCCGGCACGCCGCCGGTGACCAACTTGTTGCGCCCGGCCACCACCACCACGCGTTTGGGGCCGAAAATCATCGCCGCCACGCGGTTGCCGTTGCCATCGATGTTCACCAACTCGCCCTCTTCCGTGAGCGCGTTGGTGGAGGAAAGGAAGAGGTCGCACGTCAGCTGACGGCGCATGATCTCCATCTTCTCCTCCGCCGACAGATTCGGGAAGCCATGGTTGAGGATTTCCTTGCCAGCATCGCGCAACGCACGGGTGAGATTCAGACACGCCACCGAGAGCGAACCGCCGAAACCGATGGTCGTCGCCTCCTTCGCCAAGTCCAGAACCCGCTCCCGCGCGGCCTCACGCGTCGCGCAGACCTCGGCCTCGAAGCCACGCGTCTGCAACTTCTTGGCCACGGCCTCCAAGCGCACGCCCGACTGCCACGCCAACATCTCATTCACCGTCGACTGTTCCATGTCTTCTCTCCAAAAACGAGGTGACCAAGAAACCGAGGCCCACGACCAGCAGGCCCACGGACACGCATTGGCTGAAACTCAGCCCGAAATGAAACGCCCCCCGAGGATCGTCGCGCAAACACTCACCCACAAAGCGCAACGCCGCATACGCCACCGCGTATACCCCACAACACATACCCACCCACTCCCGACGCGCCCGATACAGCCACCACAACGCGCCGAAAAGCACCAGGCACCCCGCCGCCTCGATCAACTGCGTCGGCCACACGGGCAACGACTGCGCGGCATACCGCGAAATCAGCCCCTCCGCCACCTGATGCTGCCACGCCGGCGACTCCATCGGGAACCGCACGCCGATCGCGCCACCCCCCACGCCGCCAAAACAGCATCCATGGAAAAAACACCCCACACGCCCGAACGCCTGCCCCAACGGCACAAAGACCACGCAAAAATCCAACAACCGCCGCACCGGCTCGCGTTTGGCCAGCGCATACGCCACCAACCCCAACACCGCCAAGATAAACCCGCCGTAAAAGACAAGCCCACCCTGCCACAACGCAAACGCCTCCAACGGCGCCCCCGCGAACTTCTCCCAATTCTGCGCCACGAAAACCGTTCTCGCGCCGATCACGCCGCACACCGCCGCCACCATGATCAACGTGTCCACCTCATCCGGATTCCGCCCCGTCCGCCGCGCCAGAAGACGCGCCAAGACATACGACAACACGAACCCCAAGGCCAACATCAGCCCATACATCTGCAGGTGAAACCCAAAAAGCGTGCCCAATTCCGAATGCATACAGAAATTATAGCACAGCTCCCCACGCTCCGTCACCCTCAGCGCCTCCTGCTCGGCTCTTCAGAGTTTTTAGTGGGTCGGAGTGGAAGCGCGGGGGAAAGTATGGTAAAGAGTGGACATGAAAACGACGAAAGTGAATGCCGGGAACGCGGATGGTGACCTCCCTTGGGACATTGTCGCGGAGTGGTTTG